>NZ_JCABZI010000001.1:0-679160 GCF_059499825.1 Pseudorhodoplanes sp. | reverse complement strand
TCGGCCGCGGCCAGCGCGAACTGATCATCGGCGACCGCCAGACCGGCAAGACCGCGATCGCGCTCGACACCATCCTCAACCAGAAGCCGCTCAACGCGCAGCCCGACGAGAAGATCAAGCTGTATTGCGTCTATGTGGCGGTCGGCCAGAAGCGTTCCACCGTCGCGCAATTCGTGAAGGTTCTGGAAGAGCAGGGCGCGCTGGAATACTCCATCGTGATTGCGGCCACGGCCTCCGATCCGGCGCCGATGCAGTTCCTGGCGCCGTTCACCGGCTGCACCATGGGCGAGTATTTCCGCGACAACGGCATGCACGCCGTGATCATTTATGACGATCTGTCGAAGCAGGCCGTCGCCTATCGCCAGATGTCGCTGTTGCTGCGCCGTCCGCCTGGCCGCGAAGCCTATCCGGGCGACGTGTTCTATCTGCATTCGCGCCTGCTCGAGCGCGCGGCGAAGATGAACGACGAAATGGGCGCGGGCTCGCTCACCGCGCTGCCGGTGATCGAAACCCAGGCCAACGACGTGTCGGCCTATATTCCGACCAACGTGATCTCGATCACCGACGGCCAGATCTTCCTCGAGACCGACCTGTTCTATCAGGGCATTCGTCCTGCGGTGAACGTGGGTCTTTCGGTGTCGCGCGTGGGCTCTGCCGCCCAGACCAAGGCGATGAAGAAGGTCGCCGGCAAGATCAAGGGCGAGCTGGCGCAGTATCGCGAAATGGCTGCGTTCGCTCAGTTCGGCTCCGACCTCGACGCCACCACCCAGCGTCTCCTGGCGCGGGGTTCGCGTCTGACCGAACTGCTCAAGCAGGCGCAATTCTCGCCGCTGACGATGCAGGAGCAGGTGGTCGTGATCTATGCCGGCGTCAACGGCTATCTCGACGCGCTGCCGGTCAACAAGGTCAAGGAATTCGAGAGCGGCCTGCTGTCGCTGATGCGCGGCAAGCATAGCGATCTGCTCAACAAGATCCGCGATACCAACGATCTCGACGATGCCGCGGCGGCTCAGCTCAAGGGCATCGTCGACGGTTACGCCAAGTCGTTTGCGTGATGATTTTCATGTCGCTTCTTTCTTCACCTCCCCCCTTGAGGGGGAGGTCGGCGAGCGAAGCGAGCCGGGAGGGGGGTAAGCCGCAAGTTCAGAGCTTGCAGTTTACCCCCCTCCCTAACCCTCCCCCGCAAGGGGCGAGGGAATCCCACGGAGCAAGAGGGTAGTTCGTGGCCAGCCTCAAAGACATGCGCGTGCGCATCGCCGCGACCAAGGCGACGCAGAAGATCACCAAGGCCATGCAGATGGTGGCGGCGTCCAAGCTGCGCCGTGCGCAGGCGGCCGCCGAGGCCGCCCGTCCGTTCGCCGAGCGGATGGAGGCGGTGCTGCAGAATATCGCGGCCGGCATGGCCGGCTCCGACAGCGCGCCGCGCCTGCTGGCCGGCACCGGCAACGACAAGGTTCATCTGCTGGTCGTTGCGACCGGTGAGCGCGGCCTGGCCGGCGCCTTCAACTCTTCGATCGTGCGTCTGGCCCGCGAGCACATCAATCGCCTGCTCGCCGAAGGCAAAGAGGTGAAAATCCTCACCGTCGGCAAAAAAGGTTACGAGCAGCTTCGCCGCAATTACGAGAAGAACATCGTCGAGCGAATCGAACTGCGCGGCGTGCGGACGCTGGGTTACGCAAACGGTGCGGACATCGCCAACACCGTGATCGAGATGTATAATCGCGGCGAGTTCGACGTTGCGACGCTGTTCTATGCGCGCTTCAAGACCGTGATCTCGCAGATCCCGACAGCGCAGCAGATCGTGCCGCCGAAATTCGAGGCTCCCGCGGCAACGGCCGGCGCCACCGCGATCTATGAATACGAGCCCGACGAAGAAGAATTGCTGGCCGAGCTGCTGCCGCGCTACGTCGCGACCCAGATTTTCCGCGCGCTGCTCGAGAACAATGCCTCGTTCTACGGCTCGCAGATGTCGGCGATGGACAACGCCACCCGTAACGCCGGCGATATGATCCGCAAGCAGACCATCACCTATAACCGCACCCGTCAGGCGATGATCACCAAGGAACTGATCGAGATCATCTCCGGCGCGGAGGCTCTGTAGAGAGACCGTCATGGCTTATTCCGTTTCCGCGACGACCAAGGGCGGCCGCAACGGCCGCGCCATTCTCGACAATGGCGGGCTCGGGCTCGCCATGGGCCTGCAGAAGGAATTCGGCGGCAACGGCGAAGGCCACAATCCCGAGCAGCTTTTCGCGCTCGGCTGGTCGGCTTGCTTCGGACAGGCAATCCTGGCGCTGGCCAAGAAGCACGGCCTCGACGGCCAGGACGCGCGAGTCACCGTCGCGCTGTCGATGGACAAGGATGAGATCAGCTTCGGCTTCAAGGCCGAGATCAAGGTCGCGCTGCCGGGTGCCGACAAGGCCAAGCTGCAGGCACTGATCGAAGACGCCCACACCATTTGCCCGTATTCGCGCGCCACGCGCAACAACGTGCCGGTCACGCTGACCGCCGTTTGATAGAAGCTTCAAGGAGACCGAAATGGCCACACCACAGGCAGGCGCAAACCAGTCCGGAAAAATCACCCAGGTGATCGGCGCGGTCGTCGACGTACAGTTCGACGGTCATCTGCCGGCGATCCTGAATGCGCTCGAGACCAACAACGGCGGCAACCGGCTGGTGCTGGAAGTCGCGCAGCATCTCGGCGAGTCGACGGTTCGCACCATCGCGATGGACGTGACCGAGGGTCTGGTCCGCGGCCAGGACGTCACCGATACCGGCCTGCCGATCGCGGTGCCGGTCGGCCCCGGCCTGCTCGGTCGCATCATCAACGTCATCGGCGAGCCGATCGACGAAGCCGGTCCGGTCAAGTCGGACGACAAGCGGCCGATTCACGCGGAAGCGCCGGCCTATACCGACCAGTCGACCGACGCGGAAATTCTCGTCACCGGCATCAAGGTCGTGGACCTGCTCGCGCCGTATGCCAAGGGCGGCAAGATCGGCCTGTTCGGCGGCGCCGGCGTGGGCAAGACCGTGCTGATCCAGGAGCTGATCAATAACGTCGCCAAGGCTCACGGTGGCTACTCGGTGTTCGCCGGCGTCGGCGAGCGGACCCGCGAAGGCAACGACCTCTATCACGAGTTCATCGAGTCCGGCGTCAACAAGAAGGGCGGCGGCGAAGGCTCCAAATGCGCGCTGGTGTTCGGCCAGATGAACGAGCCGCCCGGAGCGCGCGCCCGCGTCGGCCTCACCGGGCTGACCCTGTCGGAATATTTCCGCGACCAGGGCCAGGACGTGCTTTTCTTCGTCGACAACATCTTCCGCTTCACGCAGGCGGGCTCGGAAGTGTCGGCGCTGCTCGGCCGTATTCCCTCGGCGGTGGGCTATCAGCCGACGCTCGCAACCGACATGGGCGCGCTGCAGGAGCGCATCACCACCACCACCAAGGGATCGATTACCTCGGTGCAGGCGATTTACGTGCCGGCGGACGACTTGACCGATCCGGCGCCCGCCACCTCGTTCGCCCACTTGGATGCCACCACCGTGCTGTCGCGCGACATTGCCGCGAAGGGCATCTATCCGGCGGTGGACCCGCTCGACTCGACCTCGCGCATGCTGACCCCGCTGGTCGTGGGCGAGGAGCATTACAACGTCGCACGTTCGGTGCAGCAGGTGCTGCAGCGCTACAAGGCGCTGCAGGACATCATCGCCATCCTGGGCATGGACGAACTGTCTGAAGAGGACAAGGTGACGGTGGCGCGCGCCCGCAAGATCGAGCGCTTCCTGTCGCAGCCGTTCCATGTCGCGGAAGTGTTCACCGGCGCGCCGGGCAAGCTGGTCGACCTCGCCGACACCATCAAGGGCTTCAAGGGCCTGGTCGAAGGCAAGTACGACTATCTGCCGGAAGCGGCCTTCTACATGGTCGGCACCATCGAAGAGGCCGTCGAAAAGGGCAAGAAGCTCGCGGCGGAAGCGGCTTAGCCGACACGATCAACGCTGCGCCGTCACCCTGAGGTGCGAGCGCAGCGAGCCTCGAAGGGCGACGGCTCGAACCGCCATCCTTCGAGGGCCGCTTCCAGCGGCCACCTCAGGATGACGGTTTGAGAACGCGGTAAGATTCAATGGCCACATTCCAATTCGATCTCGTCTCTCCCGAAAAGCTTCTCCTGTCGGGCGAAGTCGACCAGGTCGACGTGCCGGGCTCGGAGGGTTATTTCGGCGTGCTGGCCGGTCACGCGCCATTGGTGGCGGCGTTGCGTCCGGGCATCCTCACCATCATGCGCGGCGGCGAAGAGATCAAGATCGTGATCCTCGGCGGCTTTGCCGAAGTGTCGCCGGCCGGCCTCACGGTGCTGGCCGATACGGCGGCCTCGGTTGAGGACTTCGATCGCGCCGTGCTCGCGACGCACATCAAGGCCGTCGAGGAAAAGGTGGCGAAGATGGATGCGAGCGAAGTGCTGGACAAGGAGATCGCCCGGCTCGATCATTTCAAGGCGCTGGATTATCACCTGCAGGGTACCGGCCTGCACTGAGCGCGATGCTGATTGAGATGCAAAAGCCGGGCAATGCCCGGCTTTTTTGTTTGCGACTCGGGCCGCCGGCGTGGCCGCTGCCGAGCAGGCGGATTGACCGCTTACGCCGCGTTTACTTTCGCCGGCAATGAAGCGGCCTCGACGGTCGCGTGCAGGTGCCTGACCAGCGCATCGTCGAGATTGAGCCGCGCCGCGAGCAGGCCGAGATAGGCGCGCTCCGACGGATTGTCGATGTCGATCGCCAGCAGCGAGGCGGCGTAGATGCTCGCCGCTTCCTCCGGCGTGCGGGCGGCGCGGGCCACCGCGTCGACATCGAGCGGCTTGCGCAACTCATCCATCACGAAGGCCTTGTCATCGGTATCGAGCGGCAGCTTGTCCATCTCGGCGAAGATCGCAGCCTGCTCCTTCGCGTCGATATGGCCGTCGGCCTTGGCCGCGGCGATCATCGCACGCAGCAGATGCCGGCTGAGCGATTGCTGTTCGGCTTCGCTGCCCGGCGCGAACGGCGTATCGGCCGGCGGCTGCTGCAGCGAAGCAGGTCCGGCGGGGATCGTCGACTGCGTCACCGTCTTGCCGCCCTGCCAGTCGCGATAGGCCTTGTAGGCGATCGCACCGACCACGGCCATGCCGCCGAGCTGCAGCGCTGTGCCGGCCATCTTGCGTCCGGACTTCGAGCCCATCAGCAAGGCGGCAAGACCGCCGGCGACCGCACCGCCGCCGATGCCGCCCATGCTGCCGCCGAGCACGTTGCCAAGGCTACCGGCCAAACCGCCGGCGATGTCACCGATACCGCCCTGCTGCGGCTGCCGGGCCGGAACGCCGCCGCGATTCTGACCCTGCGGCAGGCCGCCCTGCATGGGGGCGCCGAGAAATTGATCGAGCAGGCGTTTCGCGTCCAGCATGGTCGGGGTCATCCTCCGGGTTCGACCGGAGTGAGCTAGGAATGCGAAATGGCAGCGCCACGGCGTCCGGATGCGGCGAAACGCCCCGCCGCATTTCTACCGGTTCGATCCGTGACGCCTGCTGCGAAAGGCTCACGTCGCAAAGCGCGAAAACGACTTCACCACGGCTTCGTAGACCGGACGCTTGAACGGGATGATAAGGCCGGGAAGATTGTGCATCGGCTCCCAGCGCCACTCGACGAATTCCGGCTTATGGCCGCCGGCGGGATTGAGGATGTTGATTTCCTTCTCGTTGCCGGTGAAGCGGAAGGCGAACCATTTCTGCTTCTGGCCGCGATAGCGGCCCTTCCATGCGCGGCCGGCGATCTGTCGCGGGATGTCGTAGGTCAGCCAGTCGTCGACCTCGCCAAGTTTCACCACCGAACGGATGCTGGTCTCTTCCTGCAACTCACGCAGCGCGGCCGCGTACAGGTCTTCGCCGTCGTCGACGCCACCTTGCGGCATCTGCCAGGAATGGATCGCGTCGACATGCTCAGGGCCGTTGGTGCGCCGGCCGATGAAGACCAGACCGGCGGGGTTCAGCACCATCATCCCGACGCAGGCGCGATAAGGTAGGTCGTCGTATTTGTCTGGCATGACGGGTTTGTGCCGGTCATCGCAATCATTTTCAAGACCGGGCTCCATAGCCTTTTTGAACCACCGGCGTCTAGACTGCGACGGATAACCAACCGGATGGGCAAGCTGTGACACCGATGCGCCGATATTTGTTTGCTGCGGGGCTAATAGCTCTGGCGTCGCCAGCCATCGCAAACGACGAACTGCTTTGTGCGAATCGCGGAGCGCCCACGCCGGACGACGCGATCGCTGCCTGCGCCCGGATCATCGCGTCCGGAACCCAGAAGGGTACAGCGCTTGCGCAAGTGCACGCTTTCCGCGCCGCCTCTCACCGCCGGAAGAAAGACACCGGCCGGGCAATCGCCGATCTCGACGCGGCGATCCGGCTCGACCCGGAATATGCCTTCGCCTATGGCGGACGCGGTTTCGCTTACATCGATACCGGCGAATATCGCAGGGCGATCGCCGACTTCACCGAAGCGATACGTCTCAATCCGAACTACGCGCAGTTTTATCACTCGCGCGGGCTCGCCTGGTCCTTTACCGGCGAACATGATCGCGCTATCGTCGATATCAGTGAAGCTCTGCGAATCGATCCGTCGAACGCGCTGTATCTGCGCAGCCGCGCCCTTTCCCATGCAGCGAAGAGCGATTTCGACCGTGCCACGTCCGATCTGCAAGCGGCGATCTCCCGCGGCTTGAAGGACGGCAACGAACTGCTCCGGCAATATGAACAGAAACGCGCGGCGGCGCCGCAGCAATCGCTGGTCACCGCACCGCAGCCATCCGCGCTCGCGCCGGTGTCCGCAGGTCCGCGAGTTGCGCTCGTGATTGGCAACGGCCGCTATCGGCACGCCACCCCGCTAGTCAACCCGGCGAACGATGCCGCTGATATCGCAACCGCCTTGCGCAAGCTCGGCTTCGAGGTCATCGAGGGGATCGATCTCGACAAGCGCGGCATGGAAGACAAGATTCGCGAATTCGGACGCAAGCTCGACCGCGCCAGCCTCGCCTTGTTCTTCTATGCCGGACATGGCCTCCAGGTCGGCGGCAAGAACTACATCGTTCCGGTCGACAGCAAGCTCGAACGTCCTGCCGATCTCGACTTCGAAACCCTCGATATTGGCGTCGTGCTTGGACAGATGGAAGCCGAGCAGCGCGTCAATCTGATCTTCCTCGATGCCTGCCGCGACAATCCCCTATCGCGCTCGTTAGCGCGCTCGATGGGAACGCGGTCGGCCTCGATCGGCTCGGGTCTCGCACAGGTGCGCAGCGCGCTCGGCACCCTGATCGGCTATGCGACGCAGCCGGATGCCGTTGCCCTGGACGGCGATGGACGCAACAGCCCGTTCACGACCGCGATGCTGAGGCATCTGGCGACGCCCGGTCTCGAAATCAGCGCGCTGATGCGGCGTGTGCGCGCCGATGTCGTCCAGGTTACGCAAGGTCGCCAAGTGCCTTGGGATCATTCGTCGCTGCTTGGCGAAGTGGTGCTGGCGCGGTGATCTCGTGCGAGATCAACTCGAGCGCGCCCGCACCGCAGCCGTGGTGATCGGAACCAGCACGATACCGCGGCCCTGCGCCGCTTTCGCCCATTTGGCGATCCGGTCGATGCTGGCCGGCAGAGCCGAGGAATACCCGACCACGACGCCGCTGCCGCCGCGCGCCATCGTTTCGAGCCGCCTCAGTGCGTTGTCGATTTCGGCCGCGCTCGGGGTCGCGTCGATCACCACCTCGGCCTTGGCATAGGGCAGCTTGTTGGCGCCGGCGATCTGACCGGCCTGGCTGCGCGGCGACGAGCCGTCATCGACATAGATCAGGCCGCGCTTGGACAATTCACGCAGCACCGGCGCGAGCGCATGATCGGACGCAGTGAAACGCGCGCCCATGAAATTACTGACGCCGACATAGCCCTGCATGCGGCTGAACAGCCAATGCAGACGATCGACATTCTGCTCGGCCGACAGCGATGACAACAGCGTCTGCGGACCGGGATCGTTCTCTGGATAATCGTGCGGCTCCATCGGCACCTGCAGCAGCACTTCGTGGCCCTTCTCGCGGGCCTGCGCGACCAGCATGTCGAGGTCGGTGCCATAGGGGGTAAAGGCGAAGCTCACGGCGTTGGGAAGTTTCGACAACGCGTTCGCGGTGGCGGTCGCGCTGATGCCGAGCCCGCCGACGACGATCGCGATCTGCGGGCCGTCCGGGTTGGACTTCCCGGCAACCGGCTTGCTGGCATAAGCCTCGAACGGCCGCAGGCCGTCGGCCGCGATCCGGGGGATCGATCCATGGCGCGACGACTCGATCAGTCGCGGATCGGCGACGCTGCGCTTGCTTTCGGCGGTGCCCCCGATCACCACCTCCTGCTTCTTGCCGGTCGAACCGTCGATGATGTTGACGGTCTGCGTTCCGGGCGGCGTTGCGTCTTTTTTCGGTGTGTCGACCGTCGCGGGCTGTTGCGGGGGCGGCGCTTCGGCGACTGCGACCGGTGGCAGGGACACCTGCGCGCTGGGTTCGCCACCCAGCGGATCGCGCACGACCGCAGCCCACAGCACGAAGCCCGTCAGGGCGGCGCCGAGCGTTGTGGCGAGACCATACGCCGCCAGTCTCGAGATCGGGAACCGGGGCTTGGGAGATCGGGTCTGGCCGAGCGGTGTGTTCAGATCATCCACGGCGGCTGTGCCCGGGATTCGCGAATCATCCGGCAAGTCTAGCACGGAGTATGATGCGGCCGGTCCGGCCAAACGAAAACGGGGCGGCCAAAGGCCGCCCCGTCGGGTCCGGAGAAAGCGCTCCGGTAATTTTAGGGCTTCGGCGCCTCGGCGCGCTTGCCGGTCGGCGGGAAGGCCGAGTTGGTCACGGTGCCGCGCAGCAGATCGACCGCCATTTTCAGCGCCTTGTCGTCCTTGGCTTCCGGCGGGATGTAGGACTGCGAGCCGGTCTGCTCGTCGCCATCGGCCTTCAGGTGGCCGCGCAGCGAGGATTCGCCCTTGGAATCGGCCCGTGCCTTCATGTCATCCGGCACATCCTGCAGCACCTCGATATCCGGGGTGATGCCCTTGGCCTGGATCGACTTGCCGGACGGCGTGTAGTAGCGCGCCGTGGTCAGCCGCAGCGCGCCATTGCCGGCGCCGAGCGGGATGATGGTCTGCACCGATCCCTTGCCGAAGGAGCGGGTGCCGAGCACGGTCGCCCGCTTGTGGTCCTGCAGCGCGCCGGCAACGATTTCGGACGCCGATGCCGAACCGCCATTGACCAGCACGATGATCGGCTTGCCCTTGGTCAGGTCGCCCGAGCGCGCATTGAAGCGCTGGGTTTCCTCGACATTGCGGCCGCGGGTCGAGACGATTTCGCCGCGATCGAGGAAGATGTCGGACACCGAGATTGCCTGATCGAGCAGACCGCCCGGGTTGTTGCGCAGATCGAGGACGAAGCCTTTCAGCTTGTCCGCCGGAATCTGGCTGGTCAGGTCGGCGATCATCTTCTTCACGCCTTCGGTGGTCTGCTCGTTGAACTGCGTGACGCGGATATAGGCCACGTCATCGCCTTCCTGGCGCGAGCGCACCGACCGCACGCGGATGATGTCGCGCGTGATGCTGATCTCGACCGGCTTCTCCGCGCCCTTGCGCATCACCCGAAGCTTGATCTTGGTGTTGACCGGTCCACGCATCTTTTCGACGGCCTGGTTCAGGGTCAGGCCCTGCACCGCTTCCTCGTCGAGATGGGTGATGATGTCGTTTGCCATGATGCCGGCCTTGGCGGCGGGCGTCTCGTCGATCGGCGCCACCACTTTCACGAGACCGTCTTCCATCGTGACTTCGATGCCGAGCCCGCCGAATTCGCCGCGGGTCTGGATCTGCATGTCACGGAAGCTCTTGCCGTCCATGTAGCTCGAATGCGGATCGAGCCCGGCCAGCATGCCGTTGATCGCGGTTTCGACGAGCTTTGCGTCGTCAGGCCGCTCGACATAATCGGCGCGCACGCGTTCGAACACGTCGCCGAACAGATTGAGGTTGCGATAGGTGTCGGCCGATGCCGCAGCGCTGGCGCTCATGCCTGAAAACACAAGCCGCGGCTGGACTGCGACCAGTGTGAGCGCTGCGCCTGTCGCCGCACCGACGAGTACGAGGAATGTCTTGCGCATCATCCGCGGACCTTCTCACTTTCTTTCTTGACCCACCACGGGCCTGAATCGACGGGTGTCCCGTCTTTGCGAAATTCTACGTAGAGCACCGGCTGGCTGGTCCCCATCTGGCGCGCTTCAACGGACGAGGCAACCGCCACTTTTGTTGTGCCGCTACCCATTACGGCGATCGGCTCGCCGGTCAGAATAAACTGTCCGATTTCGACGGAAATCCGATCCATTCCCGCGATAACGACATGATACCCACCGCCGGCATTCAGGATCAAGAGTTGCCCATAGGAGCGGAACGGGCCGGCATAGACCACCCAGCCGTCGCAGGGTGAGGTTACCTGGGCACCCGGCCGCGTCGCGACCGAAATACCGCGTTCCGTGCCGCCAAGCCCGTCGGAGGCACCGAAATCGCGAATTTTGACGCCATTAACCGGCATCGGCAGCATGGCCCGGGCGGTGGCAAAATTGATCGCCGGAGACATCCGGCCAGGATCATTGAGCGCCGCCAGAGACGGTCTGGTCGCGCCCTTGTGATCGGGTTCCGGCGCCTTGCGGGCCGCGCGGGCGGCGCTGTCGAGCCCTTGCTCCAACCGCGCGACCAAATCGTTTAGGCTTTCGGCCTGCCGGGCGAGGGTGGCTGCCTGGGTGCGGCTCTGTTCGAGAGCCTTTTCCGATTCCGCTTGCTGTTTCTGGCGCTCCTCGACCAGCAGCGTCATGCGCTTCTGATCCTCGCCCAGCGTCTTGAGGTCGTCGGAAAGCTTGCTGCGCTCGCTGGCGATGTCGCCACGCAGCCGCTGCAAGGCCAGGAGGTCGGTGGAGATCCGCTCGGCCCGGTCGCGCAATTCCGGTACGAAGGCGCCAAGCACAATGGCGCTGCGCAGGGATTTTGCCGCATCTTCCGGGCTGACCAGCAAAGCCGGTGGTGGCCGCCGCCCCATGCGCTGAAGCGCGGCCAGAATTTCTGCGATTGTTCCGCGGCGGTCGCTGAGCGACTGGCGGAGATCCTGTTCCTGCGCTTCCAGCGGCGCGACGCGCGCCTCGGTCGCCGACAGCCGGGCTTCGACGTCGCGCATGCGGGCGGCGGTGCCGATCAGGTCGGTGTTGAGCTTGCGGCGGTCGGTTCCCAGCGCTTCGATTTCGCGGCGCAGCCGGGCTTCGGTTTCGGCAGCGCGCTGCTGCTCGGCTCGTATAGCCGCCAGCTCCAGTGCGCGCGCCTTCAGGATGTCGTTGTCGGCACTGCCCGGGAGCTCCGACTTTGTGGCGCTCGACTGGGCCACGCTCTCTGGGGGGAGTGCAATCATGGCCGCAAACATGACCGTTCCCGCCACAACCGGGCGGAAAGCCGTCGTTTTCGTGAGCGACCCGTTCATTCAGCTTCTTTGTGCCGCCCAATCGCGGCCATCTTATGCCGGCGCATTAAAGATTCTGCGCTACTCGCGGTGATATGGGTGCCCGGACAGAATTGTAACAGCCCGGTAGAGCTGTTCCAGAAGCATGATCCGGACCAATTGATGCGGCCATGTTGCCTGTCCGAAATTTAATGTGAGCCGGGCGCGGTCCCGCAGCGTTTCGGCCAAGCCGTCGGCGCCACCGATGACAAACGCCGCGACCGCCTGGCCGCCGTCGCGCCAGCGGCCGATCTGGTCGGCGAAGGCTGCACTGCCGATCCCTTCGCCGCGCTCGTCCAGCAGCACGACCGCGGCGTCATCCGCAATCAGATTGGCGATGGCGATGGATTCTTCGAGCTTGCGGCGCTCGGCGTCCTGAGCCCGGCTTTCGCGGATTTCGACGATCTCGATATTGCGAATGCCGACCGCGCGGCCCGCTTGCACAGCGCGCTTCAGATAGCGGTCGGCGATCTCCGCCTCCGCGCCTTTCTTCATGCGGCCGACCGCGAGCACGAGCACGCGCATCGGTGCGATTCGCCGTCAGCTCGACTTACGCGGAGCGGCGTCTTGCGAATTACCTTTGCCGCCCGCCCACATCTTCTCGATGGCGTAGAAGTCGCGGACTTCCGGACGGAAAACGTGGACGATCACGTCACCCGCATCGACCAGGACCCAGTCGCAATGCGGCTGCCCTTCGATCCGGATGTTGTTCAGCCCGGCCTTCTTGAGATGCTCAACGACATCGTCCGCAACCGAGCCGACATGGCGATTCGAGCGGCCGGAGGCCACCACCATGAAGTCTGCGATCGATGATTTGCCGGTGAGGTCGATGCTGACAATGTCCTCCGCCTTCATCTCTTCGAGGCGATCGAGGACAATCTTCAAGGTCTGAGAGGCATCACGCGCCTCCGAGACGGTTCGCGGTACGGCACTGGATTTGGCACGAGTCCGCGCGATGGCTTGTGTGCTCAGGGGATCCTTTCCTTCTGACGTTGTGCCCGGCAGATATGGGGACTCAACACCCGCAAATGTAGGCACGTTGGGTGAATACTTTCAACCATCCTTCCGTTCCTCACCACGCTCTCTGGCCTCCCGGATGGCGGTGGAGGACAGGTCGGATTTGACGCCGTGGAGGTAAACCCAGGCCGGTGGCGGCAGGCCGGGCAGGGCGGACGCCTTGTTTTCGGGGAGCCGGGCTCGCGCGAAGCTGATCGCCGCGGGTCCCGATGCGGCCTTGAGGCTCAGGCCGCCGCGATCCACCACCGCGACGGGGAGCATCAGGAAGATATCGCGCCAGTTCTTCCAGCGATGGAAGTCCTTGAGATTGTCGGCCCCCATGACCCAGACGAAATGGGTTCCTGGAGCCTCGTTCAGAAGCCAGCGAATCGTATCGCAGGAATATTTCGCGCCGATGACGGATTCGAAGCCGGTCACGTCGATGCGGGGATGATCCGCGAGCGCCGCCGCCTGTTCGATCCGCGCTTCGAGTGACGGCAGCGTGCGTGTGTCCTTCAGCGGATTGCCGGGCGTCACCAGCCACCACATGCGATCGAGTTGCAGCTTCTTCATCGCCAGCAGGCTGGCGGCGCGATGCGCCTCATGCGGCGGATTGAACGAACCGCCGAACAATCCGATGCGCATGCCGGGCGCGTGCGGAGGCAGCGTGACGCGGGCCTTGGTGACGCTCTTGACCAGGGTGCGCGGGGGCGAATCGCCGGGCTTCATTGCCATCAGAGCGATATCACGGCCGGGTCTGCCCGCTGCCGCGCACGCGATACTTGAACGACGTCAGCTGCTCGACGCCGACCGGACCGCGCGCATGCATGCGGCCGGTGGCGATGCCGATCTCGGCGCCAAAGCCGAACTCGCCACCATCGGCGAATTGCGTCGAGGCATTGTGCAGAACGATGGCGGAATCGACCTCGTTGAGGAAACGCTCGGCGGCTTTATCGTCCTGCGTGACGATGGCGTCGGTATGCTGCGAGCCGTATTGCCCGATATGCGCCATCGCGCCGTCGACGCCGTCGACGAAGCGCGCGGCGATGATCGCGTCGAGGAATTCCTTGCCGAAATCCTCCGGGCCTGCGGGCTTCACGCGCGGATCGAGCGCGCGCACGGCATCGTCGCCGCGTATCTCGCAGCCGGCATCGAGCAGCGCTTCGATGGCCGGCTTGTAAACCTCTTGCCCCGCGGCCTTGTCGATCAGCAACGTCTCGGCAGCGCCGCACACGCCGGTGCGCCGCATCTTGGCATTGAGCGCGATCTCTTGCGCCATCGCGGGCTTCGCCGCCTTGTCGATATAGACGTGGCAGATGCCTTCGAGATGCGCGAAGACCGGAACGCGTGCTTCCTCCTGCACGCGTGCGACCAGGCTTTTTCCGCCGCGCGGCACGATCACGTCGATATTGCCGCCGAGGCCGGACAGCATCTCGCCGACGGCGGCGCGATCGCGCACCGGGACGAGCTGGATCGCATCTTCGGGCAGCCCGGCGGCGCGAAGGCCGGCCACCATGGCGGCATGGATCGCACGCGACGAGCGATGCGAATCCGAGCCGCCGCGCAGGATCGCGGCATTGCCGGCCTTCAGGCACAGCGCACCGGCATCGGCGGTGACGTTCGGGCGGCTTTCATAGATCACGCCGATGACGCCGATCGGGGTGCGGACCCGTTCGATGCTCATGCCGTTCGGGCGCTTCCAGCTCGACACGATCTCGCCGACCGGATCGTCGAGCTGCGCGACCACCTCCAGTCCTTCGGCCATGGCGTCGACGCGCTTGGCATCGAGGGTGAGCCGGTCGAGGAACGAGCCGGTCACGCCTGCGGCTTTGGCCTCGGCCACGTCGCCTTCGTTGGCGGTGAGGATCTCCGGCGTGGTGGCGCGAATGGCCTTCGCCATCGCGTGAAGCGCCGCGTCTTTCTGCTCGCGCGGCGCCAGCGCCAGCGCGCGGGCGGCCTTGCGGGCCCGCTGCCCGATGTCCTGCATCAGGCTCGCAACGGAGGCGGTCGAATCGACGGATTTGAGCGGCGCGGTCATGGTGCCCTGTCGGGTGTATGCTTGAATTTGCTTCTATCATGTAACGCTTCGCCGGGGCGAGCGTCAGGGGCCCGACAGGGCCGCCGGGCCGATCAGGATTTGAGATGGATCCGATTGTAAAAATTGAAGAATCGGCGGCGGACCGGCAGTCTGGCCGGGGCGCGAGGATGATTCGGAGATCGCTCCGCTTCGCGCTCCCAGCTCTGCTCCTGTCGGGGACAATTGTGGACGCACAACAAAGCCCGCCTGCCAGGCCGCCGGCCTTTGTCGATGCCGCGACGGTCATCCCCGAGCTGGTCGTCGACATGCGCTATTTCGGCACCGACAATTTCGTCGGTGCGCGCGTCGACGGCTACGAGGCGCCGGTCTGCGTCCTGACCCAGCAGGCGGCCACGGCGCTGGCGGCGGTGCAGCGCGACCTCAGGCCTCGCGGGCTCGGGTTGAAGGTGTTCGATTGCTACCGGCCGGCACGCGGCGTGCGCCATTTCGTGCGCTGGGCGCGCGATCCCGATACCAGCACCAAGGCCGAATATTATCCGCATGTCGCCAAGGGCAATCTGTTCCGCGAAGGCTATATCGCCTCGCGCTCCGGCCATTCGCGCGGCTCCACTGTCGATCTGACGCTGGTAAGGATGCCGGGCGGTGCGGCTCTCGACATGGGCACGCCGTTCGATTTCCTGTCACCGCAATCGGGACAGAACGGCAAGGTGAGTGCCGAGGCGCGCGCCAATCGTAAAATTCTGGCCGACGCGATGCGGGTGCGTGGCTTCATCCCTTACGACAAGGAATGGTGGCACTTCAGCTTGCGCAACGAACCGTTCCCGAACAGCTATTTCGATTTTCCGGTGCGCTAGCGCGCGAGGATTGGCCTTCAGTCGCAGGGCATCTTCGGAAAAAAAATAACGAGACATCCCGGGAGGCACCGGAATGTCTCGTTATCATCGACGTAGTGGCGGCGTACCGGACGAAGAATCGCCCCCAGCCATTCGACGAAACCGCGGGCAGGTACGGTTCAGGGGAGTCCCTGCCCAAAAACGGATCGGCGAACCGTCCGTCGAAACGCATACGCAACTGACACATTCCGACCAGTAACGGCCGGTACTTAAAGCGACCCTCATACGCGACACCACTGGTCGGAGGTTACGCGCGGCGCGATAAAGCGCTACGGTATCATTTAAGCCCGCCACAATTGATCAACATGCCGATGCGCAACACTCGCGGCAGTTTTGCAACATCGTTGCGGTATGGCTGTAGCAAACGATACCAGCGACACATTCCGGCCGTTGGTGCGCCGCACATGCGGCGACCGTTACGCTTCAGCGCCCGGACAGAACGAGATCGTCGCGGTGGATGATTTCGGTGCGGCCGGAAAAGCCGAGAATGAGCATGATATCGGCCTTTGAACGGCCGACGATCTTGCCCGCGTCCTCGGCGTCATAGGCAATGAGGCCGCGTCCGATTTCGGCGCCTTCGAGATCGCGGATCGTCACCGCATCGCCGCGCTGGAACGCACCGTCGAGACGCTTGACGCCTGCCGGCAGAAGACTGGCGCCGCGGCGCAGCGCTGCGACCGCACCGGCATCGATATGCAAGGTGCCTTTCGGCTCGAGCGCGCCGGCGATCCACTTCTTGCGCGCGGTCACCGGATTGGCCGGCGTCAGAAACCAGGTGCAGCGTCCGCCGTCGGCGATCGCGCGCAGCGGATGCATCGTCTTGCCCGATGCGATCACCATGTGCGTGCCGGCACTGGTCGCGATCTTGCCGGCCTCGATCTTGGTGACCATGCCGCCGCGCGACAATTCCGAGCCGGAGGCGCCGGCCATCGCTTCGATCTGCGGCGTGATGCGCTCGACGACGGGAATCAGATTGGCGCTGGTGCCCGCGCCCGGCGGCGCATCGTAAAGCCCGTCGATGTCGGAGAGCAGCACCAGCAGATCCGCGCTCATCATGGTGGCGACGCGCGCGGCGAGCCGGTCGTTGTCGCCATAACGGATTTCGGTGGTGGCGACGGTGTCGTTCTCGTTGATCACCGGCACGCTCTTCCATTGCAGCAGCCGGTCGATGGTCGAGCGTGCGTTGAGATAGCGGCGCCGCTCTTCGGTGTCGCCGAGCGTCACCAGGATCTGCCCGGCGGTGATGCCGTGGGTGCCCAGCATCTCCGCCCAGATGCGGGCGAGCGCGATCTGCCCGACCGCGGCGGCGGCCTGCGAATCTTCCAGCGCCAGCGCGCCCTTGGGCAGCTTGAGCACCGAGCGGCCGAGCGCGATCGCGCCGGACGAGACCGCCAGGACGTCGCGCCTGCCGCCATGCAGCCAGGCGATGTCCTCGCACAGCGCGCGCAGCCAATCCTCGCGCAGCCGGCCGGCGGCGGAATCGACGAGCAGCGACGAGCCGACCTTGATGACGATGCGGCGGAAATCGGTGAGGGCGAGAAGGCGAGGCATGACGGTGGTTCCTACCCTTCCCTAAACGGTGGGGCAATGCATCAGCCGCAGGCATCAGTTCACCCGCCCCCTTGTGGGGAGGGTCGATCGACTGAGCGCAAGCGAAGGAGATCGGGGTGGGGAATGATAGCGATAAAGTCGCGGCGCCGCCGGAGTCTCAATGACGACCCCGACCCCGTCCGGCCCGCGTCGCGGGCCGGCCGACCCTCCCCACAAGGGGGAGGGTTAAGAACGGAGACTGGGGAGAGGAAAAGAAACGCTAAGCTACGGCTGCCAGGCTTCCGCTTCTTCCGGACTGGGCTCGGCCTCCGCGCGCGATTCGTCGATCACGTCGAGCAGCGCGCGCAGCACCTCCTTCACGCCCTGGCCCGATTGCGACGACAGCACCAGCGGCGTCTTCTTGGCGGCTTTCTTCAGCGCCTTGATCTGGGCCTTGATCTCGTCCTCGGTCATGGCGTCGCATTTCGACAGCGCCAAGATTTCCGGCTTGTCGGCCAGACCTTCGCCATAGGCTTCGAGTTCGTGGCGCACGACGCGATAGGCGGCGCCGACATCCTCTGATGTGCCATCGACAAGATGCAGCACCACCCGGCAGCGTTCGATATGACCGAGGAAGCGATCGCCGAGGCCGATCCCCTCATGCGCGCCCTCGATCAGGCCGGGCAGGTCGGCCATCACGAATTCGCGGCCGTCGACCGCGAACACGCCAAGCTGCGGATGCAGCGTGGTGAACGGATAATCCGCAATCTTCGGTTTGGCGGCGCTGACGGTGGCCAGGAATGTCGACTTGCCGGCATTCGGCAGGCCGACCAGGCCGGCATCCGCGATCAGCTTGAGACGTAGCCGGATCGTCATCTCGACCGCAGGCTGACCGGGATTGGCGTGGCGCGGTGCGCGATTGGTTGATGACTTGAAGTGCGCGTTGCCGAAGCCGCCATTGCCGCCCTTGGCCAGCAGCACCTCGGCGCCGAGGTGATCGAGATCGGCCAGCAGCGTCTCGCCGTCTTCCTCATAGATCTGGGTGCCGACCGGCACCTTCAGGATCAGGTCCTTGCCGTTGGCGCCATGGCGGTCCTTGCCCATGCCGTTGCCGCCGCGCTCCGCCTTGTGGTGCTGCAGATAGCGGTAGTCGATCAGGGTGTTGAGCCCGTCCACTGCGCGCGCAATCACGTCGCCACCATGCCCGCCATCGCCGCCATTGGGCCCGCCGAACTCAATGAATTTTTCGCGCCGGAACGAGACGCAGCCGTTTCCGCCTGCGCCGGACTGGATATAGATCTTGGCTTCGTCGAGGAATTTCATGTGCGTCAATATAGGTGAGGATGCAGGACTTCACCCGCGAATTTATCGCTGATAAGGGTAAATCCGGGTGGGGTTGGAATGTCGGGTTTCGTCAAAAGCGTGCGGTTTCGGGCAGCGATCGGTCTGATCGCGGCCTATGCCATTGCGCTGCAGACCCTGTTCGCGGCCTTCGCGCCACTTCCGGCCAATGCTCAGGCCTCCGATATCGCCGGCTGGCACGTTCTCTGTTTCGGCAGCGGTAACGCAGGTCCGGCGGACCCCGCCAATCCTGATGCACCCGCGCCCGCAGCCGGCAAATTTCATTGCGTCCTGTGCGGATCGGCTCTGGCCGCAGCAGCGGTTCTGCCCGATCCGGTTGCCGAACCGGCGCCGCTCCATTCCGCTTCTCTCGTCGTGTTCGCGCCGGCGCCGGATGTTGCGCCGGTCCGGCATGCGATCCGTTCCGGGTCCATCCGCGCGCCTCCGCTGACGGTCTGATCGAACGCGGCCTCTGGCCGCATCCATCGCATCGTTACCGGAGATTGATCATGTCACGTCTGTGGCGCGCATCCTGCGCGCTGTCGGCCGCCGCGGCGATTCTGCCGCAGATGGCGGCTGCGCAAAATTCCACGCTTCCGCCCATCACCGTTGAATCCGCGCCCGCCGCAACAACCGCGCGCCGTCAGCCCGCGCCGGCACAATCTGCTCCCGGCGCCACGCCGGCCGCCGGGCAAGGCGAACCGGCCGCACCGGCAACCCAGAGCCTTACCGTCCCGACCGTGGACTTAGCGCGCCGCGAGCTGAACCAGTCGCTCGGCGCGGTCGCCATCGTGCCGTCGGATGAGCTCCGGGATCGCAACGTATCCACGATCAAGGACATTCTGGAATATGTTCCCGGCGTCTGGGCGCAGCCGAAATGGGGCGAGGACACGCGGCTGTCGATCCGCGGTTCGGGGCTATCGCGCAACTTCCACGGCCGCTCCTTGCAGCTCTATATGGACGGCGTCATCCCGATCAACACTGCCGACGGCTATTTCGATTTCCAGGAAATCGATCCGACGGCGTATCGCTTTACCGAGGTCTGGCGCGGAGCAAGCGCGGTGCAATTCGGTGCGAATTCGCTCGGCGGTGCGATCAACTTCGTGACGCCGAGCGGTCGCGATGCGCGACCCTTCGCGATGAGTGCCGACGTCGGAAGCTTTGGCTATCGCCGTATCCAGGCGAGTTCCGGCGCGGCGGTCGGCCCGTTCGACTATTTCGTCACCGGCTCCTATCAGGTGCAGGACGGGTTCCGCGACCACAGCAACGGCAACCTGATGCGGGGTTCAGCCAACTTTGGCTACAAGATTACGCCGGACATCGAGACCCGCTTCTACTTCAACGGCAATACAATCGAGCAGCGGATTCCGGGCTCGGTGACCAAAGATGCGGCGCTCAACGATCCCCGCAAAGCGGCGACCGTGAACACGGCCAACGACTGGCAGCGCAACATCAACTCCAACCGCATCGCCAACAAGACCGCGATCAGGCTGAGCGAGACGACGACCGTCGAATTCGGTGCATTCAATGTCGATCGGCACCTGATGCATCCGATCTTCCAGTGGCTCGACTATTCCTACGACGATTACGGTGGCTTCGGCCGGGTGGTCGACGACCGCAACCTCTATGGCTTCCGCAATCGGCTGGTGGCCGGCGTCAATATTCACAATGGTCAGATCGACAACCAGCAATTCGGCAACGGCCCGTTGGCGATCAAGGGCGCACTGCTCTCGGCGTCGCTCGACAAGTCGAAGAATACCTCGGCCTATGCCGAGAACTCGTTCTATTTCCTTCCAAACGTGGCAGCGGTCGCCGGCACCCAGTTCCTGCGCGCCTCGCGCCAGCGAACCGACCGGTTTCTGTCGAACGGCGATCAGTCGGGCGAAAGCAATTTCGAAATCTGGAGTCCGAAGTTCGGATTTCTCTGGGATGTTGATCCGACCGCGCAGGTCTACGCGAATATCTCGCGCAGCGCCGAAGTGCCAAGCTTCGGCGAAAGCGTCGCGCCGATCCCGTTTGTCGCGCCGAACCTGCCGAATATACCCTTCACCGATATCAAGGCGCAGCGGGCGACGACCTATGAGATCGGAACGCGCGGCAAGAGGCCGGATTACTCATGGGACATCGCGCTGTACCGCTCCGAAATCCAGAACGAGCTGCAATGCCTCTACAGCACGTTCGGCAATTGCAACGTCACCAATGCCGACCGCACCATCCATCAGGGTTTCGAATTCGGCATCGGCGCCAATGTGCTCAAGTCCATGTTCGTGCATGGACCCGATCCGGACAAGCTGTGGCTTCAACTGGCCTATACCTATAACGATTTTTACTTCGACAACGATGCGCGGTTCGGCAACAACGATCTGCCGGGGATTCCGCCTCAGGTGATGCGGGCAGAGTTGCTCTACAAGCATCCGTCGGGGATCTTTTTGGGCCCCAATATCGAGTGGATCCCGCAGGGCTATTTCGTCGACAGCGTGAATTCGATGATGACGGATCCCTATATGCTCTGGGGCATCCGCGCCGGCTTCGAGCGCGACACCAACTTCTCAGTTTATATCGAGGGCCGCAATCTTGCGAACAAGACCTATATCGCAAGCGCGAGCATCATCGATGTTGCGACGAAACAGTCGGCCCTGTTCGAGCCTGGCACCGGGCGCGCGGTTTTTGCCGGCATGAAGATGAAATGGTGATGTCATGAACCACAAATCGAAGCTCCTGAGTGTTTGCGCCGCAGCTGCAATGGTGGCGCTGACCTGGACCGTACCGGCTGCCGCGTCCGATCAGGACGCCATCCGCCATGTCCTGATGTCCACCTTCGACAAGCCGGAGTCCCGGCTTGTCGTCGATCCTGTGGTGGTGTCGGGCGATCACGCCATTGCCGGCTGGTCGCAGGGCGACATGGGCGGCCGCGCCTTGCTGCGCAAGAAGGGGCAGGCCTGGGACGTCGTGCTGTGCGCGGGCGACGATCTGAAGAAGACCGAGGTCCTGACCAAGGTCGGTCTTCCGGCGGCGGCGGCAAAAACGCTGTCCACCAGCCTCGCCGCGGCGGAAGCCAGAATTCCGCCGGAGCGCCTGGCCTTGTTCTCGAAATTCGAGGGTCTGGTGATGGTCAGCGGCGACGCACATCACGGCCCCGGGCATGGTGCGGCGGACGGCCATCATCCGCATGGCCGCAAGCCGTGACCGGTTGCGGTGGTGTCCGGCGCGCGGATTTGCTATCGCCTTCCGCATGATGGACGCCTTTCCGCTCGGAAAACTGCGTGCGATGGCCGCTTTGGTCGCGGCCTATGCACTCGCGTTGCAGGCGGTGTTCGCGACGTTGGCGCCGATGCAGGTGCGCGCCGACGGCACCCTCGCCGTCTATTGCTCCGTCAGTGCAAACGCGGTGGCGCCCGACGCGGACGATCCGGCCGGGCCCCCGGCCAAGGGCAAGTTGCAATGCGTCTTTTGTGGCGCCTGCGGCCCCGCCGCCGTCCTGTTGCCCGGCACGGTGACGCCGGCTTACCTGACGGTTGCGCAACCGATCGCGCCCGATGTCGAAAGATCGCGCGGCAGGCAGGCTGAAAGTCCTGCGCGCGACGGACCCGCGCGCGCGCCTCCGCTAACTGTGTGACTGCCGGCCGCCTTGCGCGGCGCAACCCCACACAGATCACTGGAGAGAAATCATGTCCCGCAAGACCTTGCTTGCATCGTCCATCGCATTTGGCGTCACGTTTGCTGCGGCTTCGGCGCTGGCTCATGTCACACTCGAAGTCCGCGAGGCGAAAGCCGGCGCGCCCTACAAGGCGACGCTGCGGATCCCGCATGGCTGCGACGGTGCCGCCACCCTGAAGGTGCGCGCACAAATTCCCGATGGCGTCATCGCCGTGAAGCCGATGCCCAAGCCGGGCTGGCAGCTCGAGACGGTGACGGGAAAATACGACAAGACCTATCCCTATTATCACGGCCAGCAGCTCAGCGAAGGCGTGAGGGAAATCGTGTGGAGCGGCGGCAAGCTGCCGGACGAACATTACGATGAGTTCGTGTTCGCCGGATTTCTGGCCGGCGATCTCAAGCCAGGGCCGCTCTACATCCCGGTGACGCAGGAATGCGAGAAGGGCGAAGCGCGCTGGGCCGACATTCCGGCGCCGGGGCAGGACCGGCACGCGCTGAAGGCTCCGGCGCCGGCGCTGATCATCCTCGCGCAGCACAGCGGGCACGGCGGCGGTCATGCTGCGATGGCGGACAGCAAGGTCTACAAGGTCGGATCGCTGACCATCGAGGCGCCGTGGGCGCGCGCGACGCCGGGCGGCGCCAAGGTCGCGGGCGGCTTCATGAAGATCACCAATACCGGCAAGGAGCCGGACCGGCTGATCGGCGGCACGGTGCCGTTCGCCGGACGCTTCGAAGTTCACGAAATGGCAGTCGAAGGCGGCATCATGAAGATGCGCGAGTTGTCGAAGGGGCTCGAGATCAAGCCGGGCGAAACGGTCGAACTGAAGCCCGGCGGTTTTCATGTCATGTTCATGGACCTGAAGACCGGCCTGAAGGAAGGCGAGGCGGTGAAGGGCACGCTGGTGTTCGAGAAGGCCGGCAAGGTCGACGTCGAATACAAGGTCGGGCCGATCGGCGGCGGTGCACCCGCAGGCGGCGGGCATTCGCATCACTGAATGAACTCGACCTCCCCCTGAACGGGGGAGGTCGACTGCCGAAGGGAGTCGGGTGGGGTCATCGCGTGCCCGACCCCCTCCCCAGCCCTCCCCCTTTCAGGGGGAGGGAGTCGACGATGCTAACCCTTAGCAAACACGCAGCGCACGAAGTCGCGATACAGCATCACCTGCTGCGCCGGGATTTTCGGATCGCGCAACGCACGTGACAGCACCAGCGCGCCCTGGATCAAAATCGCGGCCATGTCTGCCAGTGCATCGAGATCGCTCGTGCACCTCGCGATTGAATAGATCGTCCAGTACCTGCTGGTCATGGCCGAGGTAGCGCAGCAGCAACGCTTGGCGAGTTCGAAACCGCTTCTGGTGCTGCGAAGGCCGTCAGACCGCTTTGCAGATCGTCCGTAAAGCCTTGCAAGTACGGCCAAAACCGATGTTTTGCCTTGTCTGCACCATGCACCCGGTGGTTTGTGCGTGAACCCAAGTCTATTCCGGCGCGACTAAACAAGCCCGCCGGCCGCGATCCCGCTGCGCGCCGGTTTGCTGTGTCCAGAGGAAGGATTCCGACGATGGCGAAATATCGCTCCAATTTGCCGCAACTCGGCGACAGGATGTTTCTGACCGATTCAGGGCTCGAAACCACACTGATATTCCATGATGGCATCGACCTGCCGCATTTTGCATCGATCGCGCTGCATGACAGCGAAGAGGGCGAGCGGCGGCTGCGCGACTATTTCGTGCGCCACATCGCCATCGCCAAAGCGCGCAATGCCGGCTTCATTCTGGAAAGCACGTCCTGGCGCGCAAGCCCGGACTGGGGTGCCAAGCTCGGCTACTCGCCGTCCGACCTCATCGCGCTGAACCGCAAGGCCATCGCGCTCCTGGTGGCGCTGCGTGACGAGCACGAAACGCCGCAATGTCCGATGCCGATCTCCGGCAATATCGGTCCGCGCGGCGACGGCTATTCCGCGGACCGGATGATGACCGGCGCGGAGGCGATGCGCTATCACGCCTTCCAGTGCGACCTGTTCGCCGACACCGAGGCCGATCTGATCAGCGGCTTCACCATGACGCATTCCGGCGAGGCGATCGGCATCGCGCGCGCGGCCGCGGCGGTGGAGATGCCGGTCGTGATCTCGTTCACCACAGAGACTGACGGGCGATTGCCGAGCGGTGAAACCATGCGCGAGGCGATCGAGAAGACCGACGATGCCACGTCCGGCGCGCCGGCCTATTACATGATCAACTGCGCCCACCCGACCCACTTCGTGGATGCGCTGGAGAAGGGCGAAGCCTGGCTGATGCGGCTGCGCGGATTGCGCGCCAATGCATCGACGCGCAGTCATGCCGAACTCGACAATTCGACCGATCTCGATGCCGGCGATCCGGTCGATCTCGGCCGCCGCTACGCCAATCTGCGTGGGGCGCTAGGCACCCGCTTTAATATCATGGGCGGTTGTTGCGGCACCGATCACCGGCATGTCACCGCGATCGCGGAGGCTTGTTTGCCGCTGCGGGCGGCGGCGTAACGCCGTCGCGCATGCGGGTTACCATCGCGGGTTCCGCATTAAAAAAGCCCGGCTGGCGCGCCGGGCTTTTCGACCTCGATGGTCCGGCAGCGGCTGGCTCAAGCCGGGCCGCATTCGAACCGATTAAACCTTCAGATTTTCCGCCGACTCGCGTCCGCGATTGGACACGATTTCGTATTCGATCTGCTGGCCTTCATTCAGACCGGTCAGGCCTGCCCGCTGCACTGCAGAAATGTGCACGAACACATCCTTGCCGCCGCCTTGCGGCTGGATGAAGCCAAAACCCTTGGTCGCGTTGAACCACTTCACGGTACCTGTAGCCACGTCTATTTCCCCAAATTAACGAGATGTCCGCCGCCACGAGCGTCCAGGAGAACATCTCGCAAGGCCTTGGGTTCCTACCAGAAAACGGGGAAAATTTCCACCGCTCATTGGCGGTCCGGACAGGGCGGGGCCCCGTCCGGAACTGGCGGCCGCGTCAGGAGACCCGTTTCACATCGCTCCAGCGGCGGAGCGCGGTCCACAATCCGCGGTCCAGCCGGAAGCGGTCGATCGGCGCCGATGAATTGAGCGCGTGGATGCGGCAGAGCCCGACGCCGGTCCACTGGAACCCGCATTTTTCCAGAACCCGGCGCGATGCCGGGTTGGTCACGCGGGCGCCGGCGCAGAGGCTGTCATGCGCGAGTTCGGTGAAGGCGAAGTCGATGACGGCGCGCACCGCCTCGGTGGCATAACCCTGGCCCCAATGCTTGACCCCGAGCCAATAGCCGATCTCCGGCGCGGCTTCGTCATGCGTTGCAATGCCGCAGGCGCCGACCGGCAGGCCGCGATGGGTCGCGATCAGAAAGGTCAGGCTCCGCGCGTGCGGGCCTTGTGGCGTGTTGGCGGTGGCGATGAAATCCTCCGCATCGGCGAGCGTATAGGGATGCGGGATTCGTCGCGTGTTTTCGGCAATACGCCTGTCGTTGGCGAGCGCGGCTACGTGCTTAGCGTCCTCGAGTTTCGGCGCGCGCAACATCAGCCGCTCGGTCTCGAGGACGGGGATACAGCCTTCCCGATAGGTTCGGGTTTCGAGGTCCAGGCAGGTCATGGTCAGGCTCCTTTCCAAAAAGTTTGAGGGGGAGCCGGTTCACCCGTCTCCCCCTCAAACTTGGAGCCCTTTGCGGTCCCCCGGGTTCGACTGTGAACCGGCGGACCTCGATCGAGAGATGCGCCGTTTACTCTGCCGCTGCTTCCGTCATCGGTACGACGGAAATCAGCGTGCGGCCGTTGGCTTTCGCCGTGAACGCAACGCGGCCTTCGGTGAGAGCGAACAGCGTATGGTCCTTGCCGATGCCGACATTGGCGCCCGGATGCCACACGGTGCCGCGCTGACGCGCGATGATATTGCCCGGAATGGCGATCTGGCCGCCGAACAGCTTCAGGCCGAGCCGGCGACCCTTGGAGTCGCGGCCGTTTCGGGATGATCCGCCTGCTTTTTTGTGAGCCATGGCTCAAAATCCTTCGTTCGAAAGTCTCATAACCCGATTCCGTGACGGAATCATCTCATTTGTCGTCATCATTCCAGCCGAGGCGACGCCAGGGACCGGAATCCATAACCAGCAGCCCGGTTACAGGTCCCCGCCTGCGCGGGGACGGTGCTACGCCGCTTCGGCGTCCTCAGCAGGCTTCTTGGCCGGAGGAGCCTTGCGTTCCGGCTTCGGCTTCGGGCCCTTGGTCGGCTTGGCGCCGCCGGTGAGGATCTCGGAGACCCGCACAACGGTATAGTCCTGCCGATGGCCGCGCTTGCGCCGGGAATTCTTGCGGCGGCGCTTCTTGAAGGCGATCACCTTCGGGCCGCGGCTCTGTTCCACGATCTCGACCGCAACCGAGGCACCCGAAACCGTCGGGCCGCCCAATTCCGGCTTGTCTCCGCCCAGCATCAGCACATCGCCGATCTGGACAATCTGGCCCGGCTCGCCTTCGATGCGGCCAATACGGACCACCTGGTCTTCGGCGACCGAATATTGCAGGCCGCCGGTCTTGATGACTGCGAACATCGTTTTTCCCTCGTGTTCGGTTCCCGGGCTCGGACAGGCCGGACCGGCTTCTTTCAGTCTAAATCTGGGTGTCCGGCACGTGCTGAAACAGCACGAAAAGGGCCCCAGAGGGGCCCGCCGTTGGACGGGTTTATGGGGGGATCAGCCCGCGGAGTCAAGGAAATGGGGCTGTCAGACCGTCAGTAAAGCTGAAAAAGTGCCGGAAACAGAGCGGCGTCCCGCAGCGCTTCGAGCGCCTTGAGGCCAGGAGCGGCCAGCAGAAATAAGGAGGCGTCCCAGAAGGTCCGGCGAACCAGCGCCGGCCGGACCAGAAGGGTTTCGACATCCTGCCATCCGCGGAAATCCGGGAGCAGGCGCGGCACCCGGGCCTTGTAGCGGGCAAACTCCACGGGAAAGCGCTCCGCCAGCGCCCGCTCCTCGTGGCTGATGACGAGGGCGAAGATCATCAGAGTCGCGACGGCGCAGATCAGCGCGAAAACGATGCTGCCGAGTTGAGCGCCAAGGCCGAAGGCGGCAATCGCGGAAAAGACGTAGAGCGGATTACGCGTCAGCGAATAGGGCCCCTCGGTAACCAGCCGGTTGAGCTTGCTGCCGCCGATATACATGGCGCACCAGGTGCGGCCGACGATGCCCACCAGGATGAGGAAGATGCCGATGCGCTCGATCGCCTCGTGCCAATAATCGCCTTCAGGCGACGCCGACCGCATGGATATCAGGACAGCCACTCCGACTGTCGCCGCCGCGACGACAATAATCTTCCGCTGCCATTGTTGGCCGACCAGATCAAATGCGATAGCCATAGAACCCCATATCTTCCCCGCCTTCAATCAAGTGAACAAAGCGGCAATTCGTAGGCGTGATCGTCGCGGCTTCGAGGCTTTACAATTGTCGCGCAAGAAAAGCACTGAGGAAATTCCAAAGGACATCGCATGCCAGTAATTGACGTTCACACCCACATGCTCACGCTCGACTATCTCGAGCTTCTGCGCGCCAACGGCACCGGCAAATACACACTGAAAAAGACCCGCGCCGGCCAGGACGCGGTGCACCTTTACGATGCGCCGTTCATGACGCTGTTTCCCGGCATGTGGGATTACGAGCTGCGCATCAAGAAAATGGACGAGGCCAAGGTCGATGTCGCGATCGTCTCGCTGACCTGTCCGAACGCCTATTGGGGTGGGCGCGAGGTCGCGCTGAAGGCGGCGCAGATCGTCAACGATTCGATGGCCGAGCAGCAGCGCGCCAAGCCGGACCGCATCCGCTGGTTCGCGTCGCTGCCGTTCCAATATGCCGACGATGCCAAGTCCGAGCTGGCGCGCTGCGTCAAGAATGGTGCGGTCGGCGTGATGGTGATTGCCAATATCGATGGCGAGGACCTCACCAATCCGAAATTCGCGCCGGTTTGGGCGGAAATCGACAGGCTCGGGCTGCCGGTGCTGGTGCATCCCGGCGCGCCGCAAGGCGTGCGCGAGCAGAACATGGATCAGTTCAACATGATCCCGCCGATCGGGTTCATGTGCGACACCACGCTCGCCTTCGCGCGCATGATCTATTCCGGCTTCCTCGACACCTATTCGAACATCAAGCTGATCGCCTCGCATGGCGGTGCCACGCTGCCCTATCTCGCAGGCCGGCTCGACCGCTGCTGGGAAATGATCCCCGGCTGCGCCGAGGTGATCAAGGACAAGCCATCATCCTATCTGCAGCGCATCTGGTACGACACCGTGGTGTACGATCCGCGCGCGCTGGAGCTTTGCATCTCGGTGGCGGGCTCGCCCGATCGCGTGCTCTACGGCTCGGACTATCCGCACAATATCGGTGACATGATCGGCTGCCTTGCGCGGGTCAACGCGCTGCCGCCGGATCAGGCGAAGAAAATCTCCGGCAAGAATGCGGAGGCGTTGTTCAAGTTGTGAGGAGGCGAGGTCGTGTGAGCGTAGCAAGAGCGGGTGATTGCCCCGGTTTCGTTGCGCTCATGCGGGCTTTTATCTTCCCACCTTCCAGTTCTGCATCGTCAACCCTGGAATGTCGCGAAAGTCCGTTTCGTTGTTGGTCACTACAACCGATCCGCTGGAGATCGCGTGCGCCGCGATCATGCGGTCGAAGTCGCGGCCCTTCGCCCAGCCGCATTGCGCGATAATGCGGCCATAGGCGAGCGCTGCGGAGGCGTCGAACGGGATGACGGGAATGCCGCGCAACAAAAGCTCAAGCCGCGTTTGCCGGATTGCTGTGAATCGCGCGTCCTTGAATACGCCGCGCTGCAATTCGGCCAGGCTCAACGACGACAGCAGGATTTCGCCGTCATGCTCGGCAAGCTTGTCGAGCACCGTCTCAGTGCCGTCGCGCGCGTGAATGGCGATATTCGTGTCGATCAGGAACGGCACCGGTTAACGCGCCGTCAGTCGTGTCTGCGCAGCGGCACGTCGATCGGATCGCGCTTCTCGACGGCCGGCGGCTTCGGCATTTCGCGGAGCGCCGCCACCACATCGCGCAAGCTTTCGCGAGCTGGCATGATGGTGATGACGTCGCCCATCCGCGAGATTTCGAGTTCGATGTCCGTATTGTCGTAGGCGATCTCCGCGGGAATGCGGACCGCCTGGCTGTTTCCGGATTTGAATACGCGGGTGCGGGACATTTGAAGCTGCAGACGCGATTGGTTGTAGGTCGCACGATAGCAGACGCCCACAACATGTCAATCCATGTATATACATGCGGCTGGGGTCAGCCGCCGCTCAAACCGCGCGCAGCGATCTCAGAAAATCCTTCGTCGCGGCGATGCAGGCCTGCGGACAGGCGGTCATGACGTTGAACGGCATGCCCTCCATCAGCACGGCCTTGCAATTCGGCATCAGCTCCACCGCCCGGCGCGTGCTGTCGGCCGTCGCCTGTTGTGCGTTGGTGCCGCTCATGATCAGCGCCGGCGCCTTGAAATGCTGCAAGCGTTCGGTCTGATCGAGATCGATCGCATGGTCGAACAGTTTGATCATCAGGTCGACCGGCATCCGCGATTGCTGCGCGATATACCAGGCACGCAGGCCCGGATCGGCGTCGGCCGGAAGACGGTGTGTGTTGGTTTCCTGAGCCCAGGCCGCGGTGCCCTTCTCGCGCAGAAGATCGGCCCATGCCTTGGCACTGACGGTGCCGGCGCGCCAGTTATAGCCGAAGCCCGGCATGGTGACGCTGCGGACGCGATCGGGGTAATCGGCCGCGAGTTCGATCGCGATGGCGGACGCGAACTCTGCCATGATGAAATGCGCGCTGTCGATGTTGAGCGCGTCCATGAAGTCGACGATGTCGCGCGCAAACGGTGCGAGCGACATCTTGAAGTCGGGCGCAACGGCGCTGGAGTCGCCGTGCCCGCGCATATCGAGATTATAGACCCGGTAATCGCGCGCGAATTCCGGCAGCCATTCGTACCAGAACTTGCGGTTCTTGCTGAAGCCGTGGACGAAGATCAGCGGCTCGGCGTCGCGCCACGGATCGGTGAAATCGTAAACGTCGTAGGCGAGCCTGGCACCGTCCGGGAGCACTGCTTCAAGCATGGCAAAGGCCTGTCCGCAGCCGCATCACTGCAATTTCAGATCGGGAAGCTGCTTCAGGAAGTCGGCCCAGCGGGCGTGATCGCGACGTACCGTCTCGGCAAGCTCCTCCGGCGTGCCGGCAATCACCTCTTCGCCGGAGCCGGTGAGCTTCTGGACCACGGCGGGATCCTTCAGCGCGGCGACGATGGCTGTATTCAGCTTGTCGATGACGGGCTTCGGCGTGCCGGCCGGCGCGAAGAACCCGTACCAGTTGACGCCTTCGATGCCGGGGAACGTGCTGGCCAGCGTCGGCACATCCGGGAAGGTCTTGACCGGCTGCGCGGTGGTCACGGCGAGCGGCCGCAACGTCTTGCTCTGGATGAACGGCGTGATCGACGCGATCTGCATGATCACGGCATTGATATGCCCGCCGACCGCATCGTTGATGGCCGGCGCTGCGCCCTTATAGGGAATGTGCTGCATCTGCACGTTGCCGCGCTTGGCCATCATCTCGCCGATGATCTGCATGGGCGCGCCGCCGGTACCGAACGTCGCCTTGCCGGGATTTTTCGCAGCATAGGCGATGAATTCCTGCACCGTGTTCGCCGGCACCGAAGGGTGGACAGCGAGCAGCAATCCCGACTGCGACGTGCGTGTGATCGGCGCGGCCTGCGTCAGCGGATCGAAGCCGAGATCGGACAGATGCGGATTGAGCGTCATCACCGCGTTGGTGGTCAGCACGATCGTCTGCCCGTCCGGCTTGCCGCGCAGCACGGCCGCGGTCGCGGTATTGCCGCTCGCGCCGGGACGATTCTCGATCACAACCGGCTGGCCGAGGGCCTCGGACAGTTTCGGCTGCACCAGCCGCGCCACGAGGTCGGTGGCGCCGCCGGCGGGATAGGGAACGACGATCGTGACCGGTCCCTGCGGGAATTGCTGCGCGGATGCCGCCGGCGCCAGCAGCGGCAGGGCACATAGCGCCAGCATCCCGGCAATCCGTTTGAACATCGCGTCCTCCCGTCATTATTTTCGCTGCAGCGAAACTCGTTTCGCATTTGCGTCATTTTTCGACGCTCGGGATCGGTTTGTCAAACCAGCGAGTTGATCATGGAGCAGACCCAGCACCAAAGGCTTGCGCTCGCGAAGGCCTGCACTCGCGAAGGCGTACATTCGAGGCGGACGATGACCCGGAACGGAGATGAGCGCCTTGTATCGTGGACATGGCTGCTTCGCTGTCTGAAACGCTGAGCAAGGTTGGCGCGCGCGTCATTGCGGCGCCGTGCCTTCGGTGGTCTTTGCCGGTGGCACGATCTTCATCACGAACGATGTCGCCGGCTCGTCCGGTCCGAACGGTCCCGGCACCTTGTTCTTCACCGGCGGCAGACTCTTGAGGTAGGCGGCGATGGCGCGCACATCCTGCGCGGTCAGGTTCGCGAAAGCGTGCCAGGGCATGATCGGTGCAAGCTCACGTCCGTCCGGACGCTGGCCTTTGGTAATGGCGGCGACGATCTGATCGCTCGACCATCCTCCGAGGCCGGTCTCGGGATCGGGCGTCAGGTTGGGGCCGTGAAAGACGCCAAGACCGGGGATTTCGAAGCCGACGTCCGAACCGCCCAGAAAGCGCGACATGTCCGGCTTGCCGAAGAAATAACCTGGCGTATGGCAATCGTTGCAGCCGCCGAACGTGACGAGATACTGCCCGCGCTTGATCTGCGCGTCCTGTGCCAGTCCGGCATCGGAATTGGCGCTCAACACGCAGACTGCAACAGCGGCCGCCGAGAACAGCATGCGGAACATTGCCCGCGGCGCCGGACGGTCGTCGCGGCCGTGTGACAATCGCCGCCGGGCCGCGCTGCGGTTGATGCGATCGACGGCAGGACGCGAAGGGTCGCTCTGGCCCGAGGCAAGCGCATCGGCGACAAAGCCGATGTCGCTGCGATTGAGCCCGATATCGCGCAGCATCAGGTCCGGCAGCGCGCTCAGTTCGCGCTTAATCCGTGCGGCAACGAGGGCGCGCTCGATGGCCTGCGCAATCCGGGCGACGATTTGTCGGGCGCGGGCCGCCAGACTCTGTTCCTTGACGGGGCGATAAACAACAAGATCGGTCATGGCAGACTCCATCTGTGGCGCGTCAATGCGCGCGGTTGCAGTCGAAGGTGAAGCAGCGTTCGGGACGGGTCAGCGCTCTTCGCGGGTCCTTTGCGGAGAGCCAACCCTCTGTTTTCCTTGGCGATTGTTCATTCGCCGATGAGGCTGAGATACGTCCGGCGGCGTTCTGCAACAATCAGCGATATTGCCAAGTCGTTCTGCGTTTTTGCAGAATGGCGGATGCTCGAGTGGTCGGACCTTCGTATTGTCCTGGCTGTTGCGCGCGGTGGCTCGGCGCTGCGTGCCGCGCATGCGCTCGGTGTCAACCAGACGACGGTGATGCGGCGGATAACCCAACTTGAATCCGCACTCGGCGTGACGCTCTTCGAACGCAGGCAGAGCGGCTATCATCCGACGTCGCTTGGTGAGCGCATCGCCGCGGTCGCGGACCGCATCGAGGACGAGGTTAAGGCGCTGGAGAGCGCAATCGACGCCGAGCAACGCGTGCTGTCAGGCCGCGTGCGGCTCACCACCAGCGAGGCGCTCGCGAGTCTGTTGGTCGCGCCGTTGTTGTCGGATTTTCGAAAACGGCATCCTGCAATCCTGATCGAACTGGCGGCCGACGATCGCCGCTTCGATCTGGCCCGCGGTGACGCCGACATTGCGTTGCGCACGGGCTCGCGACCCGATGGCGCCGGCATCGTTGCGCGCAGGCTGCCGGACGTAGCCTGGAGTGTATATTGCAGCCGGTCCTATGCCGACGAGAATGGTGCGCCGGATTCCGCGCGGGCGATCGACGGTCATCCGATCCTCGGCATGGATGGCGCGCTTGCCGAGCGTCCGGCTCAGCTTTTCCTGATGCAGGCGGCGCCGAATTCGACGGTGAGCGCGCGCAGCAACAGCCTTGCCAATCTGGTCTCGGCGCTGAAGGCGGGTCTCGGCATCGCCATGCTGCCTTGCCTCGTTGGCGATGAAGAGTCCGATCTGGTGCGCTGTCTGCCGCCGGTCAAAGGCGTTGAATCGGAGATGTGGATGATCGTGCGCGAGGAGGTCAGATCGGTGCCGCACGTGCGTGCCTTCGCCGATTTCCTCGCGGCTCAGATCCAGCTTATGCGGGGACAATTGGCTGGCGCCGCGACCCCGCGGGCATGACGCAAATCGCAGGGAGAGGGCCAGGCGCGTCCTGCCAACCGGGTTCCGGTGACACGGCGGCCAAGACACGGTCCAAGACCCCGTCCATGGCATCGCGGTTCCGGGAATCCTCCTTGGTGGAGCGTGCGCCGCCCTTGTTTCGTTAACCCAGCTTGGCTAAGTAACGCCCCGTCCTGGGGCGGTTCGCCCCGTTCGGCCCCGCGGAGAGGTGGCTGAGTGGTTGAAAGCACCGCACTCGAAATGCGGCGTGCTCGCAAGGGTACCGGGGGTTCGAATCCCTCCCTCTCCGCCATATTCCGGCCGGCGTTTATTCCGCCTCGACCGTCAGATTCGGCCCGTCGCTGTGGACGACGCGCACTTTGGCGCCCGCCGGGCAATCCGGACCGCTGACGCGCCACACCGTATCGTCGATGCGGATTGCGCCGACACCGTTGACGATCGCCGTCTCGAGCGTGAACACCCGGCCGACATAGCCTTCCGCGCGTCGATTGAGGAACGGGTTGTCCTGCGGCTTTTCTGCCTTGCGGGCGAAATGCCACCACACCGGCACAAGCGCGATCGACAACACCGCAAACAGGATCAATTGCATCTGCCAAGGGATCGTCATCGCGCTCGCCAGCGCGCCGACCACGATGGCCGTAAGTCCGAGCCAGAGCATGTACATGCCGGGCGTCAGCACTTCCAGCAGCAGCAGGAGCGCCGCCAGGATGAACCAGTTCCAGGCGCCGAGCGAAACGATCCAGGCCAGCATGGCAAGCTCCGGTCAGGCGGCGGCTATGGGCGCTGCGTGGTGAAAACCGGGGCTCCGGGAACGGCCGGGCCCGTGGGGCCGGGCTGACCTGCCGGGGCGAGCGGACGCCGCGGCTGCGGCGAGGGCGAGCCGCCCGCGCCATCGCCACCAAACGTCGCCTTGGCGATTTCGCCGATGCCGGCAAGCGAACCGAGCACGCCCATGGTTTCGACCGGCAGCAGCAGGACTTTCTGGTTGTCGGAATCGGCGAAGCGTCCGAACGCGGTCAGATATTTTTCGGCGACGAAATAGTTGATGGCGGCGACGTCACCGCGGGCGATCGCTTCGCTGACCAGTTCGGTCGCCTTCGCTTCCGCCTGCGCGGTGCGCTCGCGCGCCTCGGCATCGCGGAAAGCGGCCTCCTTGCGGCCCTCGGCTTCCAGAATCTGCGCCTGCTTGGCGCCCTCGGCACGCAGGATTTCGGAGGCGCGCTGCCCCTCCGCCTGCAAGATCTCGGCGCGCTTCTCGCGCTCGGCCTTCATCTGCCGTCCCATCGCCTGCACCAGATCGGCAGGCGGGACGATATCCTTGATCTCGATGCGGTTGACCTTGACGCCCCAAGGCGAGACCGCCGCGTCGACCACGCGCAGCAGCCGTTCGTTGATCACGTCGCGATGCGACAGCATCTCGTCGAGGTCCATGCCGCCCATCACCGAGCGGATATTGGTCATGGTCAGCTTGACGATGGATTCCTGCAGGTCGGCGACTTCGTAACTGGCTTTTGCAGCATCGAACACCTGGAAGAAGGCGAGTCCGTCGACCGTGACGGTGGCGTTGTCCTTGGAGATGACGTCCTGCTGCGGGATGTCGATCACCTGCTCCATCATGTTCATCTTGGTGCCGACGCGGTCGATATACGGAATGATGAACGTAAGCCCGGGCTGCAAGGTGCGGGTGTATTTGCCGAACCGTTCGACAGTCCAGTTGTAGCCCTGCGATACGGTCTTGACGCCGGCGAACAGGGTGATGATCGCGAGCACGACCAGCACAAGGGCGAAAATATCAAGGCCAAACAGCATGGCATGCTCCCACGATGGTCATGCAGTGTGACCAAAGCCCGAATTGGCCGCAAGTGTCGAACGCGCCCACACGTCCCAATACACAGCGATGCAGTGCCTTCCGAAGTCTGAGAGCGATTATGCCTTCAAATCGGCGACGGCGATCTCACCATCCGTGACGTATTTGTTGACCTTGCCGATCTGCAAATGCTCGCCGGACCGATGCGAGCGCACGTTGCCAACGGCATCGCGCCGGACCAGTTCCTGTATCAGGAAGTCACGTTCCTCGTTGGTGTTGTCATCGGTCGCGTGGGTGATCTGGAAGCTCAGGCGCGTGAGCGAAAAGCCGATGTCCTTGGTCGCGGCGCCCACCCAGAGCGCCTCTTCGTCCGGCCCCGGACGATCGGTGCCGAGCCAGAAGCCCGGCGTATCGATCATCTGCTCCGCGCGCGCCGTTGGACGGCCCCAGAAGCGGACGTGGTGCCGCTTGCGCGGGCTGTTATCGATCGGAAGCTGGAAGCCGATGTCCTGACCGCGTCCAAACAGGTACAGCGTGCTGAAGGGCGCTTTCGGGTAGGTCTCGTTCAGCACGAAGGCGCGCGCCATTCGTATGGAGCTTTTCAGGTCGAGCGGGTCCGCTTCCGACCAGCCCATGGCGGCGAAGGCTTCGCACAGCTGACGCCTCGTGCCGATCAGTCCGATGTTCACCGGATCGCCGGGGAGTCCGTCACCGGTCAGGGTGTAACTCGGCACCCGGCCGCGCTGCAGGATGCGCAGTCCGAGACGGATGGCGCGCGGCAGGACAACATAGGCCGCGATGGCATAGGTCACGGCCAGCGCGATCGCCCAGGGCAGTCGGCGATCGGCGAAATCGAAGACAACGAACACGATCAGCCAGACCGTGACGGCGCCTACCGCGACAACAAGCAGGCGCTGGAGCAGACGCCGCAGCAGTCTCATGCCTTCCGACCCCGAGTCATACCCTCGACATCATCCTACGACGCAGGCGGCGCGGTTGCACGACGGTTGTGGGGACGCCAAACCGTCGCTGGCGTGACGCTAGATTTTCTTGCCAGCCTCGTCCCAGCGCTTGCTCGCCTTGGCATTGGCGACGATGTCGTCGACGCCCGCAAGCTTGACGCGGTCGCGCACCAGGCCCTTGTAGAACTCACCCTTCGACACCGGCGCGACGTCGGCAATGATGGTCCAGGAATCGCCGCCATCGAGGCTTTCGAACACCTGGCCGTCGGTGTCGGCAGCATAGAGTCCGTATCCGTCGGGTCGCGCCTCGATGGTGAGCGCGGAGAACAGCGCGCGCTGGCCGTTCGGCAAGCCCCCGAGCAGCCGCTGCCAGGTCTTGCCGGCATCGGGGCTGCGGAACAGCTTGCCGCGGGCGCGGCCGCGCTCGTACCAGTGCAATGGCCAGCCCACGCCCGCGGTCATGAACAGCAAATCCGGTTGCTCCGGATGGATCGCGATCGCATCCGGGTAATCGGCGGCCGGCGGCATCGGAATTTTCGTCCAGGTCTTGCCGCCGTCCTCGCTCGTCATCATGCCGACAATGCCGTTGGCGACGATGAGCCGCTCCGGCCGCGCGGGATGCACGAGAATGCGATGGATGTCGCATTCCTGCGGATCGGGATCGACTTTGAGATCGGTGAAGCTTTCGCCGAAATCGGTCGAGACCAGCAGCGCGCCGATCTCGATGCCGACCAGCAGGCGGTCGCCGTCCAGCACGATATCCTTGATGTGGCCGACACGCGGCGGCGGCGGAAACGTCCATTTCGCGACGCTGTCGGCCTTGCGCAAAGCTGGCAACTCGCGCCAGGTCTCGCCCTTGTCCTCGCTGACATAGAGATGCGCCGGCAGCGCGCCGGCAAACACCACGTCGCGTCCCTGAAGCTTGCCGGCGCGGGCCGACCAGAATTCATAATGCGCCAGGCCGTTATTCACCCATCGCCAGGTGATGCCGCCATCGTCGCTGCGGGCGATGCCGATGCCGCGGGTGGCGGCAAACAATGTGCCGTCATCCAGCGCCGTGACCGCACTGACGAACACCCCCTGCAGCGCGCGGTGCGTCACGGTCCAGCCCTTGTCGGACCGCGAAAGAATGGCAACGCCATCCACCGTGCCGACGGCAATGGTGTCGGAAGGGGCGGCGGCACGCTGGATATTCGTGCCGCCATTCGACAGGAGGATCATGAGCTTCACTCGCCGCGACAGATGTGCGCGGCGAGTGATAGCCGAGGGAACTCGTCTCGTGAAGTCTTGGGCAGCGCGCGCCTATTGCGCGTCGTTGGCGGCTCCCGACGTTGTAGGCGGCGCCGCGCTCGTGGTCGGCGCTCCGCCGTTGCCTGCCGTCACATGCCAGATCGCATTGCCGGCGTCGTCGGCAACCAGAAGGCTGCCCGCGCGCGTCACGGTGACGCCGACCGGCCGTCCGTAGGCGACCGACTCGCCATCCTTGAGAAAGCCGGTGAGAACGTCGATCGGATCGCCGGACGGGCGGCCACCCTGGAACGGCACGAACACCACGCGATAGCCGCTCAGGTCGGAGCGATTCCAAGAGCCGTGCAGTCCGACGAACATGCCGTTGCGGAACGGCTGCGGCAGCGCATCGCCGCCATACCAAGCCAGTCCGATCGCCGATGTATGCCCGCCCAGCGCGTAGTCCGGCGTGATCGATTGCGCGACCAGATCCGGGCGCTGCGGCTGCACACGCTCGTCGACGATTTTGCCCCAATAGCTGTAGGGCCAGCCATAGAAGCCACCGTCCTGCACCGATGTCAGATAATCCGGCGGCACGTCGTCGCCGATTTCGTCGCGCTCGTTGACTGACGTCCACAGCGCGCCGGTTTCGGGTTCGATCGCCATGCCGTTGGCATTGCGCAGGCCGGACGCGAAGATGCGATGCTTGCCGGATGCGAGATCGAGCTCCCAGATGGTCGCGCGGGCCTGTTCGATCTCCATGCCCTTCTCACCGATATTGCTGCCCGAGCCGACGGTGATGAAAAGCTTCGTATTGTCGGCGGACGGCATGATGTTGCGGGTCCAGTGATGACCCACCGGGATATCGACGAGCTTGGTGCCTTCCGCCGTGATCGACGTCTCGCCCTCCTTGTAGGGGTAGCGCACCACGCTGTCGGTATTGGCGACGTAGAACTGGTCGCCGATCAGCGCCATCCCGAACGGCTGACGCAAACCTTCCAGAAATACATGGCGCTCGTCGGCAACGCCGTCGCCGTTGGTGTCGCGCAGCAGCGAAATGCGATTGGCGTTTTCGACGATCGAACCGGCGCGCCGCATCACCCAGTTCTGAACCAGCGCTCGCGGACTCCATGACGGCGACGGCAGGCTGGCGGCTTCGGCCACCAACACGTCGCCGTTCGGAAGCACGTAGATCCAGCGCGGATGTTTGAGATCGCGGGCAAACGCCTTCACCGACAGTCCGGCGGCGGCCTTCGGCATCGCGCCGTTTGGCCACGGTTCCGCCCGCGCCCAGTTGATTGTGGGAATAAGGCCTTCGTTCGGCTCGGGCAGTTTCGGTTCCTGTCCGGTGGACTGAGCGGGAATCTCGCCTTGCGCCGACGCGACGGCCGGCCACAGCACCCCGGTGGCTGCGATGGACAGGGTGGCAAACAATACGACGCTGGCATTGATCATAGACTGTCTCCGTCGTCAGGACGGCCTCTGCCTGCCCCAACGGGAGCCAACGATGCTGTTCCTTGCAGGGTTCCGCGCGAATTCGGACCGCATCCGAGGCCGAACGCCGCATGGCGCGGCTGCGGCGCTAGCCCAGCTCGAATGTAGTGACCCCGAACACGCGTTCGAGCCGTGGTATCGAGACCGGAGCGGTATACATGCGCGCGGTTTCGAAGACCGGGGCGAGACCCAGTTCCTTTGCCAATGCGGTCGCGTCCGCATTGACGGCCGGTACATCAAGAAACACTTCGCCGCCGCCGATGGCGTCGAGCAGTGCGGCGAGTACGGCTTCCGCCGCGTTGCGGTCGACCGCGACCAGCGGCCCGATCTTGTGGCCGGACCGGCAGGGGCGGATCACGCCCCAGGCCGTCAATTCCCCATCGCGCAGCAAGGCGCGTCCGGTATGTCCTGGCGCACCGACCCAGCGGCGCAAAAACGCGGAGCGCGGGGCAGGGAAAACCATCGCGTCGCTCGCCTCGATCTGCCCCAATGGCACCGTGGTCAGATCAACGACATCGCCGCGCGGTGCTTGCGGCTTGGCAACAATGCCGCCGTAGCGGACATTGGCATAGGCGTGGACGAAGCCGGATCGCTCGTAGTTGCGCTGCTGCGCGACCACGCCATCAAGTCCGATGATGCGCGCGCCGGCATGGGCGATCGCCGCGTTCCAGATTTGCAGCCCGAAGCCGCGGCCACGTAAATCCGGTCGCACGATGTAGAAGCCGAGAAAGGAAAAGTGCGCGTCGTAATTCACGCAGGAAATGGTTGCTGCCGGTGCGCCGTCGATCTCGCCGATCAGAAATCCGTCCGGATCCACGGCAGCGAAGCACGCGGCATCGTTCAGGCCGGGATTCCAGCCCTCGGTGGCGGCCCAGCCGATCGCGATCGATATCTCGTCGGGCCGCATTGGCCGGATGTGCAGGGTGCTCATGCGGGGCCTGTCGCTGGTTTGCTGCTCGCAGAGACCTTATCAAGGATGCGTTTGTGGGGTATTGCACGCATCGCGTGAAGATGGCGCGCCATGAGCGCTCGGATCGCCGACTTTCGTGTGGAAGACTGCCAGGCGTTCGCGCTGGGCGGTTGTGTCCCGTCCGGCGATGGGATCATGTTCCTCGCATCGGCGGCGGCCGCCGCTTCCTCCCAAGGGAAGTCCTGCGCGAGACCGCCAACGTCTCTGCTTGCTGAACCTCCCCGTACGTTGTTTTTGAAAATGAAGTATCGAAGCGTCGATCACGGGCCCGGAATCTCCCTGGCCGCCGTTGCCATCATTATCGTCATCTCGGCGGTCGCGTTGAAGTATCTCGGCAGCTAGTTGACCGACAGAGCTGCCTTGGTTCGGCGATGCAAGGCGGCATTGCCGGGAGCACGTCTCCATCCCGTCCGATCCGTACCGCGGTTTGATTTGGGTCAACCGTTCGGCTCCCGGGCGCAATATGAAGCTTTTGTGACGGATCGTGTGTCGCAACGGCGGAGTCTGCAATGGCGGAATCGATCGGGGTTCGAACGCCGGTGTCGCGTGGCCGCGGAAACGGCAAAGCCAAGCGGAATGCGCGCCGCGTCAGTGAGGGTGACACAGTCGCCACGCTCAATCCAGCCAACATCAAGAACGAGATTGTCACCCGCAAGGTCGTGAGACAGCGGATTGTTCAGGCCGCGACACTCAAGGAGTTGCTGGAGCAGCACGCCAGGACCGCACCGCCATCCGGCCTGATCGCACAATTGCGCACCCTGATGGATGGCGCGTCGCCCGACGAGCGCCGTGCGTTGCGCAAGCTGCTGACCGGTGCGGCCGAAGCCGGCGGCACCGACAGGCTAGATCCCGACACCGAGTTGTCTGCCGGCTGGCGCAGCGGCGCCTATCCGTACAAAAACCTGATGTCGCGGAAGTCGTACGAACGCCAGAAATACGATCTTCAGGTCGAGCTTCTGAAGCTGCAGGCTTGGGTGAAGGCGACCGGAGCGCGCATCGTCATTCTGTTCGAGGGACGCGATGCGGCCGGCAAGGGCGGCGCGATCAAGCGGTTCATGGAGCATCTCAATCCACGCGGTGCGCGCGTCGTGGCTCTGGAAAAACCGAGCGAGACCGAGCGAGGGCAATGGTTCTTCCAGCGCTATGTGCAGCACTTGCCGACGCGCGGCGAAATCGTGCTATTCGATCGCTCCTGGTACAACCGCGCCGGTGTGGAGCGCGTCATGGGCTTCTGCACGCCCGCGGAATATGACGAGTTTCTGAGGCAGACGCCGGAATTCGAGCGGCAGCTCGTGCGCAGCGGCGTGCATCTTTTCAAGATGTGGTTTTCGGTCGGGCGCGCCGAGCAGCGTCGTCGGTTCAAGGAGCGCAATCTGCATCCGCTCAAGCAGTGGAAGCTCAGCCCGATCGATCTGGAATCGCTCGATCGCTGGGACGATTATACGCGCGCGAAGGAAGCCATGTTCCTGCATACCGACACGTCGGACGCGCCATGGACCGTCATCAAGAGCGATTGCAAGAAGCGCGCGCGCCTGAACGCGATGCGCTTCGTTCTGGGCCGCATTCCTTATGACAATCGCGATCTGACACGGATCGGGACCGCGGATCCGCTGATTGTGGGTCGGCCCGCGCTGGTGTCGAGTGTCGGCGAAGATTTGCTGGCCGGCGTGACTCAGGGCTGACCGCGGTTCGCCACGCAAAGGCTGCGGCCGGCCGCTAAGTCTTCGACCATGCCAGCAGATTGTCGCGCAGCTTGATCAGATCGCGCTGCAGGCGCGCGAACGATTCCGGATCGAGCCCGGTCGCGTCGATCACGGTTTCGCGGCCACAGAATGCCTTCTCGAAAATCGTCTTGCCCTTGGACGTGAGGCTGACGCGAACCTGGCGCTCGTCCTCGCTATCGCGTTTGCGCGTGACATAGCCCATCGCCTCAAGCCGCTTCAGCAATGGCGTCAGCGTGCTCGATTCAAGGAACAGCTTTTCGCCGAGCTGACCGACGGTCTGATCGGCTTCGTCGTTCAGCGCAACAAGCGTCACATATTGCGGGTAGGTGAGCCCCAGTTCGTCGAACAGCGGCTTGTAGACCTTATGAAAGGCCAGATTGGTCGAATAGACCGCGAAGCACAGGAAATCTGGCAGCGACGCGGCCAGCTCGAGTTCGGACGATTTCTCTCTCTTTTTGGTCAAGGCGTTGGCTTTTCCAATGGGAACAGGTAACTCGCCTGTCATAAATAAATCGTAAGCGATCTAATCGCAAGCGATTGACATCCAAATGCGGCCGCGCTAATTAAATCGCACGATAAATAATAGGGCGCGATCTAAAACCGGCTGGTGTGCCGACCGATGCGCCTACGACCTCGCAAACCGGAGAAACCACCATGGCCTACGCGACCACCAAAGACGGCGTTGACATCTACTTCAAGGATTGGGGACCGAAGACCGCCCAGGCGCTCATGTTCCATCATGGCTGGCCCCTGAGCTCGGACGACTGGGACGCGCAACTCGTGTTCTTCGTCAATCGCGGCTATCGCGTCATCGCCCATGACCGCCGCGGCCATGGCCGCTCCTCGCAGGTCGCCGATGGCCACGACATGGACCATTATGCGGCCGATGCCGAGGCCGTGGTCGAGGCGCTCGATCTGAAGAACGTGGTCCATATCGGACACTCCACCGGCGGCGGCGAGGTGACGCGCTATGTCGCGCGCGCCAAGCCCGGCCGCGTCTCGAAGGCCGTCCTGATCGGCGCGGTGCCGCCGATCATGCTGAAGACCGCGGCTTATCCGAACGGATTGCCGATCGAGGTGTTCGACGGCTTCCGCAAGTCTCTGGCTGCGGACCGCGCCAGCTTCTATCGCGACGTGGCATCCGGACCGTTCTATGGCTTCAACCGTCCGGGTATCGAAACTCTTCCCGCGGTGGTCGATAACTGGTGGCGGCAGGGCATGATGGGCGGCGCCAAGGCGCATTACGACGGGATCAAGGCCTTCTCCGAGACCGACTTCACCGACGATCTCAAGGCCATCGACGTGCCGACCTTGGTGATGCATGGCGATGACGATCAGATCGTGCCGATCGACAACAGCGCCAAGCTTGCCGTCAAGCTGCTCAAGAAGGGTGAGCTCAAGGTCTATCCGGGCTTTCCGCACGGCATGGCGACGGTGAATGCAGAGACGATCAACGCCGATCTGCTCGCCTTTATCGAGGGCTAAAGCTTAAGCAGACGGAATGTCGGCGACGAAGCAATCCTCCTGTACGTGAAAGGTGGATTGCTTCGCTTCGCTCGCAATGACGTTGCGTCGACGCAGGAAGATCATCCAAGGTCGTGTACGATCGTTACTGCACCATCTCGCGCCGGTAGCGCTCGCTCAATGCAAGCCCGTGTCCCGGTGCGGACAAGGCCGTCATGGTCCCGTTCGCATCGACACCGGGCCAGCCCTCGAACAGCGGCTCCAGCAGCGGAAATTCCTCGAGCCAGCGCAACGCGGGTGCTGCCGCCGCAACATGCGCAAACAGGCCGGGCAGGAAATGCGGCGAGACGATCGCGTCGAACGCCTCGGCGATCGTTGCGATCTCCAGCACCGGCGTGAGCCCGCCAGCCATCGCAAGATCCGGCTGGATTACGCTGGCAATGCGTTCGGAGATGAAGGGCAGGAAGTCCGCACGCGTCTGCAGATGCTCGCCGGTGGCGATCGCCGCTCCGCCCGACGCTGCAAGCCTGCGATAGCCTTCCAGCGCTCGCGCCGGCAACAATTCCTCGACGAACAGCAGGCTGTGTTCGCGCGCCAGCGCCATCAGCCACAACGCCTGCGACAGGTCGCATTTCTCGTTGGCGTCGGCCATGATCTGCGCATGCGCAGGAAGCGCGTTGCGAACGGCGCCCAGCACAGCGGCGTCGGACGGCATGCCTTTCACGCGCGGTTTCACCGCCGTCAGGCCGCGCGCAGCCTGCTCGGCGGCGACATCTGCGGCCGCTTCCGGTGGCTGCGTGGTGTTGAAGCCGCCGCTGCCGTATACCGGAACAGCGCGCAATTCGCCGCCCATCGCGACGCCGAGCGGCAGACCGAGCTTGCGCGCGTGCAGGTCCCAGGCGGCGACATCCATCGCGGCGAGTGCGACGAGGTTCGGCCCCGGCCCGGTGCGGTTGAAGCTTGCGTTGATCTTGCGCCAGAGCGCCGCCGGCGGCGGAAGCTGTTGCCCGTCGACGAAGCGTGCGACCTGGTCCTGCGCGGCTTTGTACGCGACGCCGCCATGGCCGCCAATCACATAGGAGAAGCCGAGGCCGCGGGCACCGTCCGCGTCGGTCAGCTCAACAACGATGACATCGACGGCGGAGACGCCTGAGCCGCCGACCGCCTGAGTCAGCTTGAACGGGATCAGACTGACCCTGGCCGTGACGCCCCTGGTGCGGGCAGTCATGTCAGCTCGACCGTCAGCGGATTGTATGAGTAGAGCCAGCGGTTGCGGCTTTCGCCTTCGTTGCGCTTGGAGAATTCGGCCCTGATCGCTGCCTCCGACGGCAGATGGAACAGACGGCGGTTCTGCGTCGAGGTCTCGACAATGCGCGCGGTGCGGTCGACGCGGTTGCGCTGATAGAGATCGAGCGCTTCGGCGATATCGTCCTTCTGCCGCAGCGCGCGCGCCAGCACCGCACCGTCCTCGATTGCCATGGCCGCGCCCTGCGCGAGATATGGCAGTGTTGCATGCGCGGCGTCGCCGAGAATGGTGGCGCGCTTCGTGCTCCAGTTGCGAACCGGCGGGCGATTGTGCAGCGACCAGCGATAGCATTGGTCGTGGTCGGCGGCATCGATGATGGTCTGGATCGCAGGATGCCAGCCCTCGTAATCCTTCTTGAGCATGTCCCAGGGGAATTTCTGCGTCCAGGATTCCTCGGATGCCAGCTCGGTCTCGATGATGCCGACGAAATTCAGCAACGCGCCGCCACGCAGGTAATAGCAGACGGCGTGTCCGCCCGGACCCATGAAGACCGACATGACCTGCGGCAGGAACGGCTTCGGCAATCGCTCGATCGGCACGGTGATGCGCCAGGCGCCGTCGCCGGTATAGCTCGCCGGGATCTCGCCGACGATCTGCCGCGCGATGGTCGACTTCAGCCCGTCGGCTCCGACCAGGATATCGCCCTCGGCGCTGCTGCCGTCGGCAAAATGCAGCGTGACGCCGTCGTCGGTCTCGGTGAAGCCAGTGGCGCGCTGGTTCAGCCGGATCAGGTCGGGCTTGAGTTTGCTGGCGGCCGTGGCCAGCAATTCATGCAGGTCGGCGCGATGCAACTGCACATAGGGTGCGCCGTGCTGGCGCTGATGCTCGGCGGCAAGCGGAAAGTCCTGGATGACCTCGCCGGTATCGTGCAACCGGAAGACATAGGCGCCCGGCTGGACCCCGAGCCGCAGCACGTCATCCTCGAGCCCGAGATGACGAAGCACATGCATCGGATTGGCGCTCATCTGGATGCCGGCGCCAACTTCGGCAAGCATCGGGGCCTGCTCGTAGACCTCGACATCGAAACCTGCCTTCAGCAGGCATGCAGCGGCCGCCAGCCCTCCAAGACCCGCGCCCACAATCAGAATCTTCTTATCCGCCATCGGCCAATGTGCCCCGCTCATGTCCGGCGGGAACTTGGCATTTCAGCACGCAAGGAGGCAACCGCGCGGAGCGCATGGCGGCGTGCCATGGCATCCGCGCGGCGCAGGAGCGGGTTAGCCCATATAGTTGATGGCGTAGGGCAGGACCTCGTTGAAGCCGCGATAAATCATGTCGAGCGCGACATAGAGGATGACCGCGAGGCCGACATAGGCGATCCAGCGATGCTTCTGCAGCAGGTTGGCGATGAAGCTGGCGGCGACGCCCATCAGCGCGATCGACAGAACCAGGCCGAAGATCAGCACATAGGGATGGTCGCGGGCGGCGCCGGCAACCGCAAGGACGTTGTCGAGCGACATCGAGACGTCGGCGATGATGATCTGCCAAGTGGCCTGCGCGAATGTCTTGCGCGGCGCCTTGGACCCGACCGTGCCGTCCTTGTTGATATCGGTGTCGGACAGCGCTTCTTCCGCTTCGACAACCTCCTCGTGCGGCGTGCGCAGTTCGCGCCACATCTTCCAGCACACCCAGAGCAGCAGCAGGCCGCCCGCCAGCAGTAGTCCGACGATCTGCAGCAGTTGCGTCGTCAGCAATGCGAAGATGATGCGCAGCACCGTTGCGGCGCCGATGCCGATCAGGATGACTTTCGCGCGCTGTTCCTTGGGCAGGCCCGCGGCCGCGAGACCGATGACGATGGCGTTGTCGCCGGCGAGCACCAGGTCGATCATGATGACCTGGAACAGGGCAGTAAGAACCGAAGGCGTAATGAGGTCGAACACGACCGGACTCCTCTCGTTGTTTACAGGACTGGTCCGGTCGTCGGAGTGCGGGATTCGCATCCCATCCTGGCGGGGCCATTCCTTGCGGAATTCCAGTCCGACATCGCGACCTGCTTGCAGATCGCCAGAGGGGCCCGGCCTGGATAAGGTGAGGTCTATATCACGGGGTCGTGGTTGCGATCCCGAGAAGTTGTGAGACTTGAACAGATTCGCTGAACGTCCCGGCGGCGATGCCGATCAGCACACAGGCGCCGGCAAAGTCCCAGATCGTGACAGTGGCCGCCTGGCGCGACGCACGGGTCAGCCACCCCGCGACCGACGCGACCAGCGCCGTCGCGAACGCCAGAACCGCCATTGCAGGCATCAGCAAATCCGACGGTAGATGCGCCGCCAGCAACACCGCCGGCATGGCTGCAACCGCAGCCGCCAACGGAATGTCGATCGGCGACAGCCGAGTCAGCCGTCGCGATGTGCCTTGTGTCAGGCCGCGCTTCATGTGTTGCCCCGTGCCGCCCGGATGCGAGATCCGAACGGCACGCTAGGCGCACAAGCCGAAATCCGGCATTCGTATCGGTTGGGGCGTATAATTACGGTGCCTGCAGCGACCGCCATGCCGGCGGAGTTCCGACTAGAGCAGGCGGGTGCGTTTAAGGCTCGATCCGGCGCAGGCGGATCGCCTGACGCACCAGAACAGCGACGCTTTCGGCCTGCATCTTTTCCATGATCTGGGCGCGATAGCTCTCGACGGTCCGGGTCGACAGGTCGAGTTTCGCGGCGATGGCCTGGCTGGTGAAGCCGCCGGCGACAAGGTCGAAAATCTCGGCCTGCCGCGGAGTGAGGCGTGCAAAGCGCTCGGCCAGATCGTCATGCTGTTTCGACGAGTCCTGCGCCGAGAACACCCGCGCCAGCGCGCGATTGATGGCGGCGACAAGCCTCGCGTCGTCGATCGGCTTCTCGATGAAATCATCCGCACCGGCCTTGATGCCGGCGACGGCCATCGGAACATCAGCATGCCCGGAAATCAGAATGACCGGGATTCCGATCGCGCGGCGGGCCATTTCGCCGACCAGCGCGATTCCATCGATGCCCGGCATGCGGACATCGGCTACCACGCATCCCGGGCGGGTGGCGGACACCTTGTCGAGAAAGGCGCTCGCCGAATCGAAAACCTCGACCACGAATCCGAACACGCTCAGCATTTCGCCGATGGCATCCCGGACCGATGGCTGGTCGTCGATCACGAATATGGTGGGGGAACTCATCCCGGCAGGTCTCGCGTCACTTCTGTTATTGGAGGTTGTGAGGCGGTTCAAGAGGTAGCCAAAACCGGAATTCGGTGTGTCCCGGTTCGCCGGAATGTAGCCAGATCCGGCCGCCATGCGATTCGACGATAGTCAGGCAGATCGACAGGCCGAGCCCGAGGCCTTCCTGCTTGGACGTGGTCATCGGCTCGAACATGCTTTGCGCGAAATCCGGTGCGACGCCGGGGCCATTGTCTGCCACCGCGATTTCGATCCGCCGCGGCTCCGACAGGGTCACAGCGGACAGCCGGATCACCCCGTCCTTCTGAGCCGTTGCGGAGATCGCCTCGGTCGCATTGCGGATGAGGTTCAGCACCACCTGTTCGATCTGGATCCGGTCGCCGCGCGCCAGTGGCAGATTGGCGGTAATATCGGACACGATCTCGATCCCGCGCGCGGCTGCATCGGGCCGCGCGAGCGTCAGCGCGTCCTCGATCATGGTGGAGACATCGAAGCTCGCGGCATGCGGGCGGCCGCGTTGCAGAAACTCATGCATCCGTCGCATCACGCCGCCCGCCAGATCGATCTGGGCAATCGCGGTGGCCAGATTGCTGCTGGCCCGTGGCAAGTCGGGCACTGCGCTCTCGATCAGATGCTGTGCCGAACGCGCCGACGCACGGGCGGCTGTCATCGGCTGGTTGATCTCATGCGCCAGCGCCGACGTCATGCCGCTGACGAGCGTGAAGCGCGCGGCGCGGCTGGCATCCATTTCCTTTTCGCGCAGGCGATCTTCCGCGCGCCGCCGCAGGATATCGGCGTTCTGCCGCTCGCTCACCACGGCGCCGACCACAAGTCCGGTGCCGGTCAGCACCAGCATCAGTGTCTGCATCTCGGTAAACGCCTGCGCGTCGTAGCCGAAATGGTGCATCAGCCCGGCCAGCGCGAACTGCGTGATGGCGAGCGCGGCGCAGGCGCCGTCGAAGCCATGACGCACCGCCGCGAGCACCACGGGCACGAACAGGAGATAGAAATACCGCAGCCCGCTTCCGCTCGGACCGCCGACGATCACGAACAGCGCGAGGCAGCTCAGCACGGCATAAAGCGAGGCCTCGATCGCGAGCGGCCGTGAATAGCCCGCCAGCGTCGCGTGGCCATGCAGCAGCATGACGAGACGCAGCGTGAGCGGTGTCATGACCGCGATGCCGATCAGGTCGCCGACCAGGAGCGGCGCTGCGGCGATCAGGATGTTGTCGAGTGCGATGCGCTCATCGAGCAAAAGCAGTAAAGCGACCAGCGCCGAACTGACCAACGCGGCGAAAATGCCGGCGGACAGGAGAACCATCAGATCGCGCAGGTGGTGCAGGCCGGCATCCAGATGCAGAGCGCGCCGGATCACGATGGCGGCGCTGCTGTAGACCAGCGAGATGATGGCGGAGATCGCGGCAATGAGCGGCCATTGCAATTCGGTCCGGACCACGAGCAGTTCGGACGCAATCATTCCGGCGAACAGCACCAGACCATAAATCGGTCCGCGCAGCAGCATGAACGCGAACACGACGCCCAGGCCCGGATTCCAGGCCGTGATCGGAACGCTCATGAATTCGTGGATCGAACTGACCCATTCGAGCGCCACGAAAGCCGCGACCAGCGCCAGGCCGAGACCGGCCCGGCCGATCCATGACGGGGATTGGGTGATCGAATTCAGGTTGCCGGTCAGGGATCGGACGGTGAATGTCATGTCAGGCCGGCATCCTTGCCCACGCGGGCGGCATCGTGCGGCAGTCTAGCCCGGCGCCGGCGCGGCGCACAGGGCCGCTCGCGCAGCGCGCTTGCATCCGCAAAACCGCTTCCATATCGTATCCGTATCACGAGGCTAGCGGCTTGATTTCAATCAGGCATTCTAAGCCCTACGAGCCGCGCTAACGCGGCCTTTTCGGGAGGAACTGAGACATGTCTCGAGCGGCGCTTCGCGACGACAAGGTGGCCTTTGCGGCCGATCCGACGACCACCGGAAAGATCAAGGTTTCGACGCCGATGAGGGGCGATGAGTTCCTCGAGTCGCTGCGCGATGGCCGCGAGATCTATATCTACGGCGAGCGGGTGAAGGATGTGACGACGCATCCGGCCTTCCGCAATACCTCGCGCATGGTCGCGCGATTGTACGATGCGCTGCACGATCCAAAACACAAGGACAAGCTGCTGGTGCCGACCGATACCGGCAATGGCGGGATGACGCAGGCCTATTTCAAGGCGCCCAAGACTGTTGCGGAATCGGTTGCGGGACGCGACGCGATCGCCGAGTGGGCAAAGATCACCTATGGCTGGCTCGGCCGCGCGCCGGACTACAAGGCCGCGTTCCTCGGCACGCTGGGCGCCAATGCCGACTTCTACGATCCCTGGCAAGCCAATGCCAAGCGCTGGTACCAGTTCAGCCAGGAGCGTGTGCCGTTCGTCAATCACGCCATCATCCATCCGCCGATCGACCGCAATCTGCCGCCGAACGAAGTGGGTGATGTGTGCTGCCATGTCGAGAAGGAAACCGATGCCGGCATCATCGTCTCGGGCGCCAAGGTCGTCGCGACCGGTTCGGCGCTGACCAACTACACCTTCGTCGCCCATCACGGCCTGATCCCGGTGCAGGATAAGAACTTCGCCGCGATCTTCATGATCCCGACCAATGCGCCGGGCGTGAAGCTGATCTGCCGCCCGTCGTATGAAATGACCTCGACCGCGATGGGCTCGCCGTTCGATTATCCGCTGTCGAGCCGCATCGACGAGAACGACGCCGTGTTCATTCTCGACAAGGTGCTGATCCCCTGGGAGAACGTGTTCTGCTACGGCGACGTGGAGAAGGCGAACAATTTCTTCCCGCGCACCGGCTTCCTGCCGCGCGCGCTGCTGCATGGCTGCACGCGTCTCGCTGTGAAGCTCGACTTCATTGCGGGACTTTTGCTCAAGGCCGTGGAAGCCACGGGGTCGAAAGACTTCCGCGGCGTGCAGGCGAATGTCGGCGAGGTGCTGGTCTGGCGCAACCTGTTCTGGGGCCTGACCGAGGCGATGGCGCGCAATCCGAAACCGTGGGTGGGCGAATATTTGTTGCCGGATATCGAACCCGCCGGCGCATATCAGATCGTGTCGACCATGGCCTACACGCGGGTCAAATACATCATCGAGCAGACGGTGGCCTCGGGCCTGATCTATCTGAATTCGTCGGCGCGCGACTTCAAGAATCCGGAGATCCGCCCGTATATCGACAAATATATGCGCGGCTCCAACGGCTATGACGCGGAAGGCCGGGTCAAGCTGCTCAAGCTCTTGTGGGACACGATCGGCACCGAATTCGGCGGCCGCCACGAACTCTACGAGATCAATTACGGCGGCTCGACCGAGGAAATCCGCCGCTACGTTCTGTTCGGCGCAATGGCTGGCGGCACGGCGAAGAACCTGCAGGGCTTCGCCGAACAATGCATGGCCGAATACGATCTCGACGGCTGGAAGGTGCCGGACCTGATCGATCCGGACGAACTCAGCTATCATGCGATCCGTAGCGCCGGCATGGTGTCACCGAAGGTCGCGCACGAGCAGGAGTCGGCGCCGAAGCTGCACCCGGTCCGGACCCAGGGCGGGGATTTTGCCAGCAGCACCTAGTCCGGCTGCTTCCGCAAACCGTAAGCGGTGCTGTGACGCGTCTTACCCTCCCCGTCCAGGGGAGGGTGACGATGGTGGGGAAAATCTGGCCGGCTTCAGGTTAATCCGGAGCACGGGCTGCGCACTCAGGCCCTCGATCGGATCCCGATAGATAGGGATGGATGGTTATTCTGCCTCCGGCCGCCTGCCGTATGATGGCGCCGGCGTGCCCGGCACCAGCGACACATGCGTGTGCGTCATGAGCCACGGTGCGTCCACCGCCTCGCGCATGAGCGTTGCGGTCACGCGGACCGGCCGGTCGAAATGCGAGCCATCCTTGTGAATGCCGATGGTGCGCGCCATCACCGCGCCCATCGCCATCAGCCGGTCCGGCGAGACAATGACTTCGAGCGTCGACAGATCGTGCGTGTAGTCGGCCAGCGTCGGCCATACCGCACGCCATTGCTCGGCTTCCAGCGCGTCACGCGACGTCATCATCTTGCCGAGCGAACCGAAGGCGATCACGTCATCGGTGTAGAGATCGCGGGCGCGCCTGAAATCGACGTTGCCGACCAGACTGCCCCAGCGCTCGAAAAAAGCTTCGAGCGAATGTCGGTCTTCGTCGAAAACAGGCAGGCGCTTCATGCGTCATGCTCGCGTACGGACGTCGAGGATTATAGCTGCATCTGCTGCCGCGCATCGGGGATGTCGACGGCGGGGAGGCGGATCACCCCTTGCTTGGTGGTGATGACGATCACGGGTGCCGTCGTCAGGCCCTCGATGAACTGGTTGTAGCGCTGGACCAGGTTGCCCCATTTCTTCTTGCGCTCGCTCATGCCGAAGTCGTTCTGCATGAAATAGACCGCCGGTTTGCCGCCCTGCTCCTCGGTGGTCAGGTCACCGTCCATCCGCCAGCGCTTCTTGCCGGTATCGATTTGGACGCGCGCCGCGCCCTTGGTCTGCACCCCCTGCGGATAGGCGAACCAGATGCTGATGGTGCGGCCGGCGCGCACCAGAAAGACCACCCTGCCGTCACTGACAAAGGAGAGGTTCGCGGCGTCGGCCGCGTCCTTCTCGAAGCGCCAGTTGCCCTGCAGCGGCAGCTTCGATTTGTCCTGGGCGAAGGCCGCGCCGATCGACGGCAGCAGCAGAAATGAAAAGGCGATGAGAAAGGCGGAGGCGAGCCGGGGCATGCGATTGCGTCCAGAGAACAACGACAGCGGCGCTTATAGCACGCCACCTTTCTTTTCCCTCCTCCGCGAAGCGGCGGGGAGGGTCCGTTCGCGTCGCGTAGCGACGGGAACCGGGGTGGGGCGCGTATCTTGGCCGTGATGTCGGTTTGGCCCCACACCCGCTTCCGCTCGCGGGGGGAGGGGAGTAGCAGCGGCGCTCGCGAGGTCAGATCACAACACGATGCTCGGATTACGGATGCACTGGTCGCAATCGATCAGGTTGAGCTGGCGCACCGCGATCATCCACCGGCCGTCCTGCTTCACGTAGCGATGGCCGCACCAGCCGTACAGGCAGCGCGTCTCGAAGCCGCGGAATTCCGCGATCATGATATTGGACCGCACCATGCGGGTATCGGCGCGGCCGGCATCGAACACCTCGACATTGGTCACCAGCCGCACCGTGCGCGACTTCGGCTTCTGCGACCAGGCATAGCCGGTGCGCAGGCGATAGATGCGATCCTCCAGCCGGCGCCGGTCATCGAAGGTGATGGCAATCTCCTTGCGCGGATCGCCGCCGGTCGGCGTCGACGGCAGCCAGTACACGCATTCCGGGGTGAACAGCGTCAGCCAGTCCTCGAGACGATCCTGATCGAGTAGTCGTGCTTCGTGTTCCAGCAGGCCACGGAACAGATCGCGCTCGACATGGTCGTTGATGACGAGATCGTCGCGCTGCCAGATCGAGAAATTCCCGATGATCTCTTCGTACAGCGCATCGGTGATGTAGAACGAGGTCTTGTGCGGATCGTGCTTGACGGGTGCGTTCATCGTCACGGCTCCCGCTTGATCTGGACGTTGGGCTCGGTCTGCATCAGCCGCTTCCAGTACTGGATGTATTCGCGCATGAACATCTCGTCGGTGGCGGGCGCTTTCAGCACCCCGTCGCCGCAATCGACGGTGCGGCCTGGAATATCCATGCCGCGATGCATGTAGACCCATTCGTCCTCGAAAGCTCCGAGCCCGCGCTGGATCTCCTCGAAATTGGCGAGGTCGTCGACCTCGCCGAAATTCGGGAAGCCTTCCTGCGTGCGCATGCGCAGCGCATTGATCAGATGGAGTTCGTCGCCCCACACGCCTTCCTCGTCGACCACGGCGGTGCCGTACCAGACCGCGTTGGTTTCGGTGACGCTGAGCGGTTCGAACACCTGGAAGTGGTTTCCGAGAATCGAGAGATTCGGAAAGATGTTGATGTTCACGGGCTCGGACGAGGCGAGATCGAGCGCCAAAGGCGCGCGGTCGCCGAGACGGCGGCGCAATTCGGCTTCGTAATGCTCCATGCCGGGATGCGGGCTTTCCACGGCCCACATCGCGCCCGGCTTGATCTCCATGTTCGGGCGCTTGTCCTTGAAGTGATGGCCGTGGCCGAAATACTTCATGTACATCGGCTGCTCGTCAGGGCGTCCCTTGTAATAGGACATGCCCTTGGCGCCTTCCTCGACCAGCCGGTTCTCCATGTCGAGCAGCGAGCGGTGCGAGAACACGACATGATAGCCGTCGCATGAATTGTCGTAGGCGAGCTTCCAGTTGCCGTTGTATTTCAGGCGATTGGCTTCGCAGATCGCGACCTTGCCGCCGGGATGGCGGTCGAGCCATTCGTCGAGCGGCTTTTTCACGTCGCCGAGATATTCGGTGAGCGGCGGCATATCCATGTTGAGGGTGCCGAAGATGAAGCCGCGATAGCTTTCGACGCGCGGGATCTGCGCGGCGTTGAAGCGCGTCTCGGTCACGTCGTTCGCATAGCCGTCCGGCCACGGCACGTTGCGGATCGAACCGTCATTGTTGAAGGTCCAGCCGTGATAGGGGCAGCGGAAGACATTGGAATTGCCCTTTTCCAGCCGGCAGAGGGTGGTGCCGCGATGGGTGCAGCGATTGTACAGCGCGCGGATCTGTCCTTTTGAATCGCGCAGCACGATGATCGGCCGCAGGCCGAGCTTGCTCAGGACGTAATCGTCGTTGTTCGGAATCTGGCTCTCGTGCGCGAGATAGACCCAGACCGCGCCAAAAATGTGCGTCATCTCGGCGGTGAAGATCGCGGGGTCGGTATAGATCAGCTGATGCACGCGGTCGCGCTGCACGAGTTCGTCGTAATCGTAGGGCGGCGACAGATAGGCGGTGCGCGTCAGGTTTGTGGTTTTTTCCAGCATGGCGTCAGGTCCTGTGCTGTGAGGTTATTCTTGATCCATCACCCTGAGGTGGCCGCCGAAGGCGGCCCTCGAAGGGCGACGGCCCGGTCAGCAGCCGTGCATCCTTCGAGGCCCGGCTTCGCCGGTCACCTCAGGATGACGGGGAGAGAGAGTCGCGTTTTGCCAACTCTCAAAAATAATCGAAATACTCATTCTGCTCCCATTCGGTGGGTTCGTCCGCGGGATGACCGGCGACACCGTGTTCGCTCTTCCATTTCTCGAAGCGGCCGAGTTCGGTGCGCTTGAAGGCTGTGAAGTAATTGATGAGGGTCTCGCCGAAATGTTCGCGGAACAATGCGGACGCTTCCAGCGCCGCAAGTGCATCCGGCAGCGTCTTCGGCAGCAGCGGAAAGTCCGAGTTGTACGGGTTCAGTTCCTGCGGTCCGGGCTCGCTCTTGTTGGCGATGCCGTCGAGCCCCGATACGATCTGCGCGGCGATGTAGAGATAGGGATTGGCCGAAGGCTCGCCGATCCGGTTCTCGATCCGCGTCGCCGGATCGAAAGGCGCGCCAAGGACGCGCGCCATCACACCACGATGGTCATACGCCCAGGTGGCGCGGTCGGGCGCGAGCGAGTTCGGCTTGTAGCGGCGATAGCCGTTGATGGTCGGCGTGGTAAAGGGCGTGGCGGCCTTCGCATGCGCGAGCAGCCCCGCGAGATAGTGCATGCCGACCGGCGACAACGGGTCCCCCACTGACGCGTCTTTGCCGTTCGGCGTGAACAGATTCTTCTTGCCGCTCGGGTCGGTCAGCGACTGATGCAGATGCCAGCCGCTGGCGCAGAAGCCGGGAATGGCCGGCCGCGCCATGAAGCTTGCGAGATAGCCCATGCGGCGCGTGATCTGGCGCGTGGCGCTGCGGAACAGGATCAGGTTGTCGGCGGTGGTCAGCGCATCGCGTGGCGCAAAGGTGCATTCGACCTGGCCCGGTCCCCATTCGTTTTCGATCGAGCGCAGCGGCAGGTCGATCGCTTCGAAATGCTCGCACAAGGCCGTCAGCACCGGCTGCATGATGTCGAAGTTGGATTCGGAGTGATAGGAATAGCCGGTCTCGACCGGATAGGTGCGGACCGGCTTGCCCTTGAGGCCGATGGCATTGGTGTTTTCCGGCGCAATCGGATCGCCGGCGAGACGCAAGAGATACCATTCCACCTCCAGCCCGATCGTCAGCCCGAACTTCTGCTGCTTCAAACGCGCGAGCTGCTTCTTCAAAAGCTGCCGCGGCGAGAAGTGAAACGGCATGCCGGTGTTGAAATATTCGTCGCAGATCACCCAGCCGATGCCCGGCGCCCATGGCAGTACGCGGAAGGTGGACGGGTCCGGCACGATGGTGAGATTGGGCGAGCCGGTCATTTCCTCGAGCCCCATGCCGCCGCCCGGCGTGAACGAGGCGAAAGTGCGCGCGCCCGAGGCATCGAGCGTCGTGGTCGCGACATTGATGTTGTAGCCGCTCGACAGCGCCGACAGGAAAGCCGGGATCGTGACTTCCTTGGTGCGCGCGTGCCCGTGGGTGTCGGACCACACCAGCCGGATCAGCTTCAGCTTGTGTTTGGCGGCGAGCGCCTTGAGCGCGCGGGCCTGCTTTTTCTGCTCGGCGGTCCACAAACCGAAGCGATCGATAAACGGGGCGGGTTTCGTCATCTGCAGTCCGGGGCGGGAAAAATGAGGGGAGGAATCCATGATCGGCCCGGACTTTAGCGCTTTCGATGCGGGAAGCTGGAACGATTCTGAAAAATCGGTACACTTTCTTCAAATGAATAGTTGACGCGAATTCATGTCATAATGGGCATATGTCCAGAACACCCTCCAGCAAGCCGCCCAAGCCGAACGCAAAGCCGCAGGCGAAGCCGCGCAAATCCGGTCAGACGCTGCGCCGCCGCATCCGGCTGCGCCAACTCGAATTGCTGGCGGCGCTCGAACACGCCCCGACGCTGAGCGCGGCAGCGCGCGAGGCGCGGCTGTCGCAGCCCGCCGCGTCCAAGCTGCTCGCCGCCCTGGCGTCCGATCTCGACGTTGCCCTGTTCGAGAAGGCGGGCCGCTCGCTGCACCCGACCGCCGCCGGCCGTGCGCTGATCCGCCATGCGGCCAATCTCGTCGGCAATCTCGATCGGGCGCAGGCCGAGATCGAGGCGATCGAAAGCGGGCTGTCCGGCACGGTCGCGGTCGGTGCCGGCATCGGCGCCTGCTATGTGCTGATGCCGCGCGCGCTCTCGCTGGTGCTTGATCGCGCCCCGGATGTCGTCGTCACCATGCGCGAAGGCGCGATGGAGGAGCATTTCGCGATGCTGCGCGACGGCAGGCTCGATCTTGTCATCGGACGCGTCGAACCGGCCCTGGTCGACCGCGATTTTGCGATGGACGAGCTTTACGATCCGGCGATCCTGATCGTGGCCGGCCCGCAGCATCCGTTGACGCGCGGTGCGGCGGTTGGCTGGGCCACGCTTGCCGAGCAGGACTGGATCCTGCCGCAGGAAGGTACGCCGATGCGCGCCGGCATCGAGCGCATCTTCCGGCGCGTCAAGCGCAGGCCCGCCCGTTGCATGATCGAATCGTCGTCGATCCAGACCAATGTCAGCCTGATGAATGCGCGCGACATGCTGTGGGTGCTGTCGGAGGATATCACCGCCTATTTCGAAGCGCTGGGTCTGCTGAAACGGTTGCCGGTCGAGACGCTGCGCACCGCCGCGGCGCTCTCTGCGGTGCGGATGCGCGGACGCAGTCCTTCGAATGCCACAAGCCGGCTGCTCGACTGCCTGCACCAGGCCGCCGATACGATCTCGGCGGAGTCCAGAATGGCGGCAGAGCCGGGTGCAGCATCTTCCGGAGCCAAATGAAGATGGGCGCCGTAGCGCCCATCTTCATCTCGTGATCGTGTCGCAGATGCGGTTCAGAATTTGTAGGTAATGCCGCCGCCCCAGATCCACGGATCGAGCTTGGCCTTGCCGGTCAGCGCGATCGCCCCGTCATTGACCGCCGCCGAGAAAGTCGGACGCAGCCACAAATATTTGACGTCGAAGTTGATGCCCCAGTTCTTGTCGAGCATGTAATCGAAGCCGGCCTGCACGGCCGGTGCCCAGGCGTTGTTGACCTTGAAGCTGGAGATCCGCACCGCCGGGTTTCCCCCGAGGGTATTGGCCGCCGATTCGTTGAAGAACACCGTGTAGTTCACGCCGGCGCCGACATAAGGCTTGAACGCGCCGAAATTGGTGGCGTGATACTGGAAGGTCAGCGTCGGCGGCAGCAACCAGGTCTTGCCGATCGGCAGTCCCTGCATGTTGAGACCGGGGGCCGCGCCGCCGGTCACGATCCCGGTGCCGGTCGCCCGGTGCGGCGTGACGCCGAGGATCAGTTCGGCTGCGATGTTCGGCGTGAAGAAGTAGGTGATGTCGAGCTCCGGCACGACAGAGGTCGACCACGTGGCATTGCCGCCCGGCAACTGGTCGAATGTGGTGTCGTTCTTCGGATCGACCACGAGCGCGCGCAGTCGGATCATCCAGGGATTCCAGACGACAGGCGGCGGCGCAGCTTTCGTCACCATCGGCGCCATGTCGGCGGCATAAGCCGGCGGCATGCCGGCCGCAGCGACGGTCAGCCCGCCTGCCGCCAAGGTTGTCAAAACCAGCTTTCGGATCATTGTTTTCAGCCCCCAAAACGTTGGCACATACGAATGTGCAGCCTTCAAAGGACGATCCGGGCCAGGGCGCGTAATTGATCTGGATCAGGTTTGATCACACGGCGGTGCCGTGTTGCACAGGTGCCGCAACGGCATGTCACGATCCGTCGCGGGCTGGAAGGCCCTGCGCGAGCCGCCGCAGACCGTCGAGGTCGAGCAGGTTGACGCCGCGCCGCTTGCAGAGCGCAATAAGCTCCTCACGCGCGAACCGCGTGAACAGGCGCGAAACGGTCTCCGGTGTCAGTCCGAGATGATCTGCGATATCCGAGCGTGGCATCGGCAGATACAGGTCGCGCCGCGCCGGATCGCCGAGGCTGATCCGATTGTGCATTTCGATCAGAAACACCGCAAGACTCGCTTCCGCGGTGCGCTGACCGACCGTCAGCGCCAGATCGGAGGCGCGCGCGAGCCGCTCCGAGACCGAGACAAAGAGCTGAAACGAGAATTGCGGATCCGCCTGCGCGGCGGCGGTGAAGCTGGAGCGCGGCATGCTGCGAAGCTCTGTTTCGGTCACCGCCTGCGCGCTGACGGCGTATTCGCGCTCGACGGCGAGATCGACAAACTCGCCGGGAAAGGCGAAGCCCACGATCTGACGCTTGCCGTTGGCAAGGGTCTGGTAGAGCCGCAGCAATCCCCTGCGCACCCAGTGGATGTGGGTCGGGCGATCCTGCTGGTGAAAGACGTACGTATCCTTGGCGAGGACGCGCGCATGGCAATGCAACCCGCTGCATGTCTCGCTGCGGGCGGTGCACGATTCCAATGTGACTGAGCCGCCGATGCTGGCTACGCAGGGGGGTAAATGGGTCATCGCGACTAAAGCTAACCGTCCCGTCGACGCGGTGGATTGAGAAGAATCAACTCTTCCGCGTCCTGTCAGGTCGCCGGCGCCCAGCCGACGGCCTGCGCTGGACGCCGCCGGGCTGTGATCTCCCCGGTGATCTCCGCTCCGGCCATGTGTGCTGTCGGCCTGATGGCGAAATAGCGGCCATTGTCTGCCAGATATAATACAAGTATTATATCTGCATGGCCAAGAAACCAGCCACTCCCGCCAAGTCCGCGCCATCGGCTGACGTGCCGGCGCGCCGCCGCGCCACAGCGGCCTCGCTCGCCGGTGCAAGGCGCGCGGTCGAAAAGCCTTACCGCATCACCGATTATCCGATGCATTACTTCGCCGCCATCCAGCGGCAGAACCAGCTCAACCTGGCGCGCGCCTTGCGCGGCGTGGGCATCTCGGTGCCGATGTGGCGGGCGATGGCGGCGCTCCGGCAGAAGGATGGCCAGACCATCGGCGAACTGGCTCAACTCACCGTGCTCGACCGCTCGAGCCTCGGGCGTCTGCTCGACGACATGGCGCGCGATCGGCTGGTCGAACGCGAGCCGTTGCCGGACGATCGCCGCGCCCTGGTCGTGAGCCTTTCGGACAAAGGACGGCGCACCTTCGAGGTCGCGCGGGCGGTGGCCCGGCGGCACTATCGCGAGGCGTTCAAGGGCGTCAACAAAGGTGAATTCGAGATGCTGATGCGCGTGCTTCGCCAGATCAAGGCCAACACGCGCAGGATGGCGGATATTGCCGATCTCGACGACATGTCATGACAACAGGTGCGGAATGAGTGCGAAGCGCGACTATTATTTTCCCAACACCGAGGAGCTCGCAGCGGACGAGATGCGCATAACGGCGCTCGGCACCGGGCGCCCGTTCGTGCGGCGTGCGCAGGCCAATACCTCGTTTCTGATCGAGCTCGGCAACGGCGACAAATTCATCTGGGATTTCGGCTCGGGTTCGCAGACCAATTTCACGGCGCTCGAAATTCCGCACCAGGACGTCACCGCCTATTTCGCCACCCACCTGCATGCCGACCATGTCGGCGACTTCGCGCAGGTCTGGATCGGAAGCTGGGCGGGCGGGCGGTCAAAGCCGCTGGTGATGTATGGTCCGTCGGGCCCCGAGCCGAAATACGGCATGAAGCATTTCGTCGAGAAGCAGATCGAGTCCTTTGCATGGGACACCGATACCCGGCACGGACTGCTTCCGGATGCCGGCGCCGAGGTCGAGGTGCATGAATTCGACTTCACCAAAACCGGCGTGATCTATGACAAGAACGGCGTCGTCATCAAAAGCTTCCCGGCGATCCATATCTACGACGGGCCGGTGAGCCTGCGGCTGGAATGGAACGGGCTGTGTTTCGTCTTTTCCGGCGACACCACGCCCAGCCAGTTCTTCGTCGATAACGCGCAGGGCGCCGACCTTCTGGTGCATGAAGCCTTCAATACCGTGTCGCAGCTCATGCAGCGCTCGGGCTATGACGAGCGCATGGCGAAGGGCATCGGCACCATCGCGCACACCGCGCCATCGGAGGTTGGGCATGTGTTTGCGAAGACCAACCCGCGGCACGCCGTGATCTATCATTTTTTCAACGACTTCGACACCGCGGCCGAGATGGAGCGTGACGTGCGTCAGGCCTGGAAGGGCCCACTGACGCTGGCGCAGGATCTGATGGTCTTCAACGTCACGAAGGACGACATTCTCGTTCGCATGGCGGTGACGCCGGATCACGTCTGGCCGAACAAGAAGGAGCATCAGGCCTTCCTGTCCGGCTCGCGCAAACAGCGGCTGCAGATGTCGCGCTGGCTCGCCGACAAGCAATTGTTTCCGAAATTCTGATCTCGCGATATTCGAACCTGCCGGTCACAAGAAAAGTCAGGGAATAGCCCCGCTGGAGCAGCACCGAGCCAACTGACACGATGGGAGAGGGGTTATGCGTTGCACGAATTTTCTTCGTCTTGCCGCCGCCGGAATGATGCTCTCGCTGTCCGCGCTTTCAGGTCATGCGCAGGACTTTCCGGATAAGCCGATCCGCGTCGTGCTGACCTATACCGCGGGCGGCGTCTCCGATGGTATCATGCGTCTGCTGGCGCCGAAAATGGAGGAGGTGCTCGGCCAGAAGCTGATCATCGAAGCGAAGCCGGGCGCGGCCGGCAATATCGGCACCATCGAGGTCGCGAAGTCCGCGCCCGATGGCTACACCCTGGTGGTGACGGCGACCAACAATTTCGTCATCAACCAGTTCACGATGGCGATGCCGATCGATCCGCTCGCCGCGCTCGCGCCGGTGGCGAAACTGGCCGACGTGCCGCTGGTTCTGTTCTCCAACCCGACGGTTCCGGCGAAGGACTTCGCCGCGTTCATGGACTACGTGAAGGCCAATCCGGGCAAGGTCAATTTCGGTTCGCCGGCGCCCGGCACCGTCAATCACCTGCTGCTCGAGCGCGTCAAGCTCGCCCGCAATCTCGATATGCAGCACATCCCCTATCGCGGTTCGCCGCAGGGCGTTCTGGCGCTGCTGCAGAACGACATCCAGCTCTTCACGGTTGGGCTGGCCGCGGGTCTCGGCCATCTCAAGGATGGCAAGTTTACCGCGCTTGCGGTGGCGACGGCGGAGCGGCTGCCGGAACTGCCGGACACGCCGACGCTGATCGAAAGCGGTCTGCCCGGCTTCACCGGCGCAAACTGGTGGGGCATGGCGGCGCCTGCGGGCACGCCCGAGCCGGTGATCAGGAAGCTGCGCGAGGCGGTGCAGGCGGCGTTGAAGGAACCGAACGTGATTGCCCGCTACAAGGCGATCGGCCTTGGCGTTCCGCAGGAGAGCCCGGAGCAATGGGCCGCCGGCCTCAAGGCGGAAGCCGACCTCTGGTCCGAGATTGTGAAAAAAGCCGGCGTGACGCTGCAATAGCTGCGTGGCAAGAGCATTGCGCCGCTGCGGCTTCCTGCCTACACCACCAACGAACCTTTCGCCGTCACCCTGAGGCGCTTGCGCAAAGCGCAAGCCTCGAAGGGCGACGGCTAAAAAGCGGTGGCCGTTCATCCTTCGAGGCTCGCCTTCGGGCTCGCACCTCAGGATGACGGAGCGAACGGAGTGGTGGCGTGACCAGCGGAATGCGCAAGGGCCTGACCAGCTACGGCGACAAGGATTTCTCGCTGTTCCTGCGCAAGGCCTTCATCAAGGGCATGGGCTATTCGGACGACGCGCTGGATCGCCCCATCGTCGGCATCACCAACACCTATTCCGATTTCAATCCGTGCCATGGCAACGTGCCGCAACTGATCGAGGCGGTGAAGCGCGGCGTGATGCTGGCCGGCGCGATGCCGATGGTGTTCCCGACCATCTCGATCCACGAAAGCTTCGCCTATCCGACCTCGATGTTCCTGCGCAACCTGATGGCGATGGACACCGAGGAGATGATGCGCGCGCTGCCGGTGGATTCGGTGGTGCTGATTGGCGGCTGCGACAAGACCACGCCGGCGCAGGTGATGGCGGCTGTGAGCGCCGACCGTCCGACCATCGTGTTGCCGGTCGGGCCGATGCTGGTCGGTCATTTCAAGGGCGAGGTGCTCGGCGCCTGCACGGACTGCCGCAGGCTGTGGGGCGAATTTCGCGGCGGCCGCATCTCGGGCGAGGACATCGAAGTGGCGAACGAACGGCTGGTGCCTTCGGTCGGCACCTGCGGGGTGATGGGCACCGCGTCCACCATCGCCTGCATGATGGAAGCCATGGGCATGGCGCTGCCGGGTGCGGCGACCGTTCCGGCGCCGCATGCCGATCGTGTTCGCGTCGCGGAAGCGACGGGCAAGCAGGCTGCTTCCCTTGCCAAGAGTGGCGGGCCGAAGCCGTCGGACATCATTACCAAGGACGCGCTGCATAACGCGATCGTCATGCTGCAGGCGATCGGCGGCTCGACCAACGGCGTGGTGCATCTCTCCGCCATCGCGGGCCGAACCGACACGCCGCTGTCGCTTGAGGAATATGACGAGATCGGCAAGCGGACGCCGGTGCTGGTCGACCTGAAGCCGTCCGGCGATCACTACATGGAGCATTTCCATTATGCCGGCGGCGTGCCGCGGCTGATGCAGGAATTGAAGGACGTGCTGAAGCTCGACGCGAAGCACGTCATGGGCGGCACGCTCGGCGACGCCATCAAGACCTTCGAGGACGTGCCCGGCCAGACCGTGATCCGTCCGCGCAGCGCGCCGCTGAAGAAGGAAGGCGGCATGGCGATCCTGCGCGGAAACCTGTGTCCGCGCGGCGCCGTGATCAAGCAGGCGGCGGCGTCACCGAAACTGATGCAGCATGAAGGCCGCGCCGTGGTGTTCGAATCGGTCGAGGACATGACCAACCGGATCGACGATCCTTCGCTCGATATCGGCGCCGACGACGTGATCGTGATGCGCAATGCCGGCCCGATCGGCGCGCCCGGCATGCCCGAAGCGGGCTATATCCCGATTCCGAAGCGGTTGGCGCAGCAGGGCGTGAAGGACATGGTGCGCATATCCGATGCGCGCATGAGCGGTACGGCGTTCGGCACCATCGTGCTGCATGTCTCGCCGGAATCCGCCGTTGGCGGGCCGTTGGCGCTGGTTCGGACTGGCGACCGGATCAAGCTCGATGTCGCGAACCGCAGCCTCGATTTGCTGGTGAGCGATGCCGAACTGGAAGAGCGCCGCAAATCATGGATTGCGCCGCCGGTGCCCGACGATGCGCAGCGCGGTTACGCGAAACTCTATCGCGAGCATGTGCAGCAGGCGGACGAGGGCTGCGACTTCGATTTCCTGGCGGCGGTTAGGAAGTAGACGCTACTGCGTCACCGCGCGCTGGCTGACCCGCGGCGCGCGTATCGGCGGCGGCGCGTCCGAGCCCGGACCACGCCGCCAGGCAGCGCCAGTGCGGCCCTGTTCGACACCGAATTCGAACAGGCCCTTCATATAGGCGGTGTCGAAGCCGGCCGATGCCTGCGACGGGAAACTGTCGTCGATCGCTGCCAGCGTTAGCGTCCAGTTGCGGCGGCGGATGAATTCATAGGATGCGAGCAGCGTGTTGCGTGTATTCGCGCGCACGGATGTCTCGAAGGCGCGCACGGCAATCCGCACCGTGTTGGCCGGCACCACATCGAAATACGGGCCGAGCTTGCTGTTCAGGATGACATAGATGCGCGGGCGCACCCCGCTTGGCGCAATCGGCTTGTTCGACAGCAGCATCGCTTCCGGGATCACCAGCACGTTGGAGATGATGCCGCCGTCGACATGCATCTCGGCGAAGCGCTTGCCCTGCGCTTCCACATCGATCAGCACCGGCGAGAAAATGCCGGGAATGCTGGCGGAGGCCTCGATCACCTGGCGGAACAGCTCAGGCGCGCGCGGATCGACACTTGAAGCGATGGCGCCCATGTCCCAGATCGCGGTGCGCTGCGCGTCGAGTTGGGTGCTGACGATGAACAGCCGCCGCCCGGCGCGGTATTCCCGCGCTACTGCTTCGATGACATCTGGCGTCACGTGTTTGGCGATCAGCTGCCGCAGCGGCGCGGCTTCGAACAGGCTGGTGCCGAACAGCCCGCGTACACCCTGGAATTTGAGGAAGCCCTCGAACGCGCCGCTGGAGAACACGTCGGCCAGAACGGAATCGTATTGCGGTCCGAGGAAGGCGAATGGCGCAATCAGCGCGCCGGCACTCGCGCCGGTGACGATGGTGAATCGTGGCCGGTCGCCGCGCTGGGTCCAGCCGTTCAGCAAGCCCGCGCCGAACGCGCCGTCTGCGCCGCCGCCGGACAAGGCGAGAATCGCCGGGTTATCGCCCGGGCGTATGTTGGTGATCGGGTTGCGCCGCGCGAGCGCAGGATCGTCCGCCCAAACCCGCGCGTCGGGGATGCCGGGGATGATCGCCAGTTCCTGTTCCTGCTGGGTATAGGGGATGCGCTCGACGCTGGCGCAGGCGGTCAGCAGAACCGCAGCCAACGCAACCGTGGCCGCACGCCGCCAGCCGGCGCAGCCAAACACCCGTCCCATCCACGCACGCATAACGAACTCAAACCCCCACCGGGTCCCCTGATCATATGACCAACGATGGATTTGCGGCAGCTTAAAGGGTTCCGGTCATCATTTGTTATCGTAAACGAACCGTGACCGACGCTAACGGCCGCTTGCGCCGACCTCACTGGCGGGGCGATTGGACTAGAGCTCGGTGCGCACCGCCCATAATTCAGGGAAAAACGAGTGATCCAGCGCTGACTTCAGGAATCCGACGCCGCTCGAGCCCCCGGTGCCACGCTTGTAGCCGATGATGCGCTCGACGGTCTTCATGTGGCGGAAACGCCACTGCTGGAACCAATCTTCCAGATCGACCAGCTCCTCGGCCAGTTCGTACAGGTCGAAATACTTCTTGGACTCGCGATACACCTTCAGCCAGGCGTCGCGCACGGCGTCGTTTGGCACATGCCGGACCGAGAAATCGCGCTTCACGATCTCGTCGGGGATCGCAAAACCGCGACGGTAAAGCAGCATCAGCGCGGCGTCGTACAGGCTCGGTGCATCGAGCGCCGCCTTCAGCCGGTCGTAATTGGCGCTGTCGTGCCGGTGCGGCAGCAGCATCTTCGGGTCCTTCGCACCGAGGCGAAATTCGACCGCGCGGTACTGGAAGGACTGGAAGCCGGACGATTGACCGAGATCGCCGCGGAATTCCAGATAGTCCGATGGCGTCATGGTCGACAGCACGTTCCAGGCGCTGATCATTTGCTCGAGAATGCGGGTCATCCGCGCCATCGACTTGAACGACGGCGGCAGCTGGTCGCGCAGGATGAAATCGACCGCGGCATCGAGTTCGTGGCCCATCAGGTTGAGCCACAATTCCTGCACGTGGTGGATGGTGATGAAAAGGTGCTCGTCATGCTTGCCGGACAGGGGCTTCTTGGCGGCCAGCAGGGTGCCGAGTTGGAGATAATCGCCATAGGTCATGCGGCCGGCGAGGTCGACATGGATGTCGTCGCCGATGCGGCTTGCGGGCGGTGACTCGTTGGTTGCCACTTTTCTTGTCCGATCCTGATTTGCTGGCGCTACTCTAGTGCGCCATGCCGGTGTGGCAATGATCCCAAAGACCCAATATGCATGCAGGCATGCAAGCCCCGCTCGACCTGACCGCCGACTTCTCCCGCTTCCGCAACGCCGATCCCGACCGGCTGCACTTCGCCGCGCATAGCCATGCCTATTGGCCGGATGTGACGCGCGAGGCGCAGATTCAACTCTGGGACGATGCCGCCCGTCTGGTCGACGAAAAATGGACCCGCGTGCTGGGCGAAGTCTGGCCCGCGGTGACCGGCGGGATCGCGCGGCATTTGAACCTGCCGGATCCGGCGACGCTGGTCTCCGCGGTCAACACCCATGAATTCGTCAACCGGCTGATCTCGGCGCTGCCGCTTGGCCGCACGCCCGTCATCGTCACCACCGACGGCGAGTTTCACTCCTTCAGGCGGCAGACCGAACGGCTCGCCGAGGATGGCCTGATCCGCCTGGTCGCGGTGCCGACCGAGCCGTTCGCCACCTTGCCGGCGCGCATCGTCGAGGCGGTGAGCGCGCATGCGCCGGACATGGTGTTCGTCAGCCAGGTGTACTTCAATTCCGGCTACGCGCTGCCCGATCTCGATGCGCTGGTCGATGCTGTCGCCGCACCGGACCGGCTGACGGTGATCGACGGCTATCACGCCTTTCTGGCGCTGCCGGTCGATCTCTCGCATGTCGCGGACCGCGCCTTCTATCTCGCCGGCGGCTACAAATATGCGATGGCGGGCGAGGGCGCCTGCTTCATGCATTGTCCGCCCGGCTTTGGCGAGAGGCCGCGCAACACCGGCTGGTATGCGAGCTTCGCCTCGTTGTCGGGTCCGCAGGATCGCGTGCGCTACGCGACCGACGGCCAGCGCTTCATGGGCGCGACCTTCGATCCGAGCGGGCTCTATCGCATGCGTGCCGCGCTGGACTGGATGGCCTCGCGCGGTCTCGACGCGGCAAGGATCCATGCGCATGTGATGGCGCTGCAGGACATCTTCCTCGCCGGTATTTCGGAAAGCCCGATCGGCCTGTTCGATCCCGCGCGTCTTGTGGTGCCGGCGCGGGAAATGTCGCGCGGCAATTTCCTCACCTTCGATCATCCCGAAGCATCGGAATGGCAGGCGCGGCTGAAGGCGCGCAATATTGTGGTCGATGTGCGCGACACGCGGCTGCGTGTCGGCTTCGGTCTGTACCACAATGCGGACGATGTGAAGCGGCTGCTGGAGCGTCTGCGCACGCTTTGACGCTTGACGAATGGGGCGCGCGATGCGCTCAATCCGCCGCTTCTGAAACGACAAAATCCGGGGTTGGAAATATGGCGAAGGGCCGCAAAGTCATCATCACCTGTGCCGTCACCGGCTCGATTCATACGCCGTCGATGTCGCCGCATCTGCCGGTCACCGCGCAGCAGATTGCCGATGCCGCGATCGGCGCGGCGGAGGCGGGCGCAGCGATCGTGCATCTGCATGCGCGCAATCCGCAGGACGGCCGCCCCGACCAGACGCCGGAGGCTTTCGCGCCGTTCCTGCAGGTGATCAAGCAGCGCTCCAATGTGGTAGTGAACATCACCACCGGCGGCGCGCCGACCATGGCGATCGAGGAGCGCGTACGTCCGGCTGCGACCTTCAAGCCGGAAGTCGCCTCGCTCAATATGGGCACGATGAATTTCGGGCTCTACCCGATGATCCCGCGCTACAAGGGCCAGTTCAAGCACGACTGGGAGGAGCCGTATCTCGAGGGGTCGCGCAAGGGCATGTTCAAGAACACCTTCGCCGATATCGAATATATCCTCACCACCTGCGCCGAGAACGGCACCCGCTTCGAGGTCGAATGCTATGACATCGGCCATCTTTATACGCTGAAGCATTTCCTCGATCGCGGCGTGATCAAGGCGCCGGTCTTCGTGCAATCGGTGTTCGGCATTCTCGGCGGCATCGGCGCGCACCCGGAAGACATCATGCAGATGAAGCGCACCGCCGACCGCCTGCTCGGCGACAATTACCACTGGTCGGTGCTGGGCGCCGGTGCGAACCAGATGCGGGTCGCGGCGATCGCCGCAGCGATGGGCGGCAACGTGCGCGTCGGGCTGGAGGACTCGCTGTGGGTCGGGCCGGGCAAGCTCGCCGAGAGCAATGCCGCGCAGGTCACGCAGGTGCGCAAGATTCTCGAAGGCCTCGGGCTCGAAATCGCATCGCCCGACGATGCCCGCGAAATCCTCGCGCTCAAGGGCGGCGACAAGGTCGGGTTCTGACCTTACGTCCCTCCTCGCTGCCCGATGGGAAATCCGCGCGGCCATCGCCGCGCGGATCGTCGCGGTGTCTCGCCATCGGCGCATTGTGCCTTTAAGAAAGGCAAATGCATCACGATACGCCGCTCATCTCCACGCTCGTCATCGGTCTTGTCGTTGCCTTCATCCTCGGGGCTTTGGCGCAACGCATCAGGATATCGCCGCTGGTCGGCTATCTCCTTGCAGGCATTCTGATCGGGCCGTTCACGCCTGGGTATGTGGCGGACCAGAAGATCGCCGATCAGCTCGCCGAAATCGGCGTCATCCTGCTGATGTTCGGTGTCGGCCTGCATTTCTCGCTCGACGATCTGCTCAAGGTGAAGGCGATCGCGATTCCGGGCGCGATCGTGCAAATCGCGGTCGCGACCGGGCTCGGCATGGGGCTCGCCTATCTGATGGGCTGGCCGGTCGCGGCCGGGCTGGTCTTCGGTCTCGCCCTGTCGGTCGCGTCCACCGTCGTGCTGTTGCGTGCTCTGCAGGAGCGCCGGCTGGTCGAAACCGAGCGCGGACGTATCGCGGTCGGCTGGCTGATCGTCGAGGACATCGCCATGGTGCTGGCGCTGGTGCTGTTGCCGGTGCTGGCGGACACGCTGAAAAGCGGCGGGCAGGACCTGACCTGGGACCAGTTGCTGTGGCCGCTCGCGCTCACGCTCGCCAAGGTGACGGCCTTCGTCGTGATCATGCTGATCGTCGGCCGCCGGGTGATTCCCTGGATCATGCACTGGGTCGCCCATACCGGTTCGCGTGAATTGTTCCGGCTGGCGGTGCTGGCGATCGCGCTCGGGGTGGCCTTCGGCGCCGCCGTGCTGTTCGACGTCTCGTTCGCCCTGGGCGCGTTCTTCGCCGGTATGATCCTGGCCGAATCCGAATTGTCGCAGCGCGCCGCGCAGGAGACGCTGCCGCTGCGCGACGCCTTCGCGGTGCTGTTCTTCGTGTCGGTCGGCATGCTGGTCGATCCGATGATCGTAGTGCGCGAGCCGTTGCCGGTGCTGGCGACGCTGTTGATCATCGTGCTCGGCAAGTCGATCGCGGCTTATCTGATCGTGCGGCTGTTCCGCTATCCGCCCTCCACGGCGGTGACGATTTCGGCCAGCCTCGCGCAGATCGGCGAATTCTCCTTCATCCTCGCGGGTCTCGGCGTGACCCTGGCGCTGTTGCCGCCGGATGCGCGGGACCTGATCCTCGCCGGGGCGATCCTGTCGATCCTGCTCAATCCGCTCTTCTTCGCCATGCTCGACCGCTATCTCGCGAAGAAGAAGCCGCGGATGAAGGAGGAGGAAGAGACCCGCAGGCGCGCCACGCGCGAGCCGATCCCGCAGACCCGGCTGACCGACCACGTGGTGCTGCTTGGCTATGGCCGCGTCGGACGGTTTGTCGCACCGCGCGTGATCGAGGCGGGACTGCCGCTGCTGGTCATCGATACCGATGCCGAAGCGCTCAAGCGCCTGAGCGGCACGCGGGTCGAGACGCTCCGCGGCAATGTCGTGAACAAGGAGGTGCTTGCCGCGGCCAATCTCGCGAATGCACGCTGCCTTCTGGTCGCGGTTCCGGATGCCTTTGAGGGCGGGTTTGCAGCGGAACTCGGCCGCAAGGCCAATCCGGCGTTGCCAATCATCGCGCGCTCGCATTCCGAGGACGAGACCGCGCATCTGAAGAAGCATGGTGCGACTGATGTCATCATGGGCGAGCACGAGATCGCCAACGCCATGATCGCAGCCATTCCGCAGGACACTGAGGCGAGCGCACGATCGCAGACGCCGGGAGCCGATGGGCCGGTGACGGACAGCGTCGAACGGAACGATCAGCCGGCCTGATCGGCCGCGCTGATCGCGCACATTTTTATTGCACCGCAGCGTCCAGCCGTTACCAAGGGTGCGGAGAAACATCACGGATGGCGGCGCTCGAATCGATCAATATCGTCATTCTGCTCGGAGCGGTGCTGGTTCTGACCGGCATCCTGTCGAGCCTGGTGGCGCTGCGGTTCGGTGCCCCGTTGCTGTTGATCTTTTTGGCCGTCGGCGTGCTCGCCGGCGAGTCCGGCCCGGGCGGCATCAGCTTCAACAACGTCGCCATGACCTACACCGTCGGATCGGTGGCGCTGGCGCTGATTCTGTTCGACGGCGGCCTGCGCACGCGCTTTGCGACATTCCGCTCTGTGCTGGCGCCGGCCGGCACCCTCGCGACCCTGGGCGTGTTGCTGACCGCCGCCGTCACCGCTCCGGTGGCGCATTATCTCCTGGATCTCGGATGGACCGAGTCGCTCCTTGTCGGCGCCGTCGTCGCCTCCACCGACGCCGCGGCGGTGTTCTTCCTGATGCATTCGCGCGGCTTGCGCCTGCGGCCGCGTGTCGGCGCCACCATCGAGGTGGAATCGGGGACCAACGACCCGTTCGCGATTTTCCTCGCCATTGTCCTGGTCGAGATCATTCTGCACGGCGCACAGGCCCCTGCCGATCTTGCGTTGATGTTGGTGAAACAGGGCGTGATCGGCCTGATCATGGGCATTGCCGGCGGCTACGCCATCACCGCGGTGCTGAACCGCCTGACGCTGCCGCAGGGTCTGCACGCGCCGTTCGTCGCGACCGGTGCCGTTGTGACCTTCGGTGTCGCCGCGGTGGTCGATGGATCGGGCTTTCTTGCGGTCTATCTCGCCGGACTGATGGTCGGCAATCGAGTCAAGCGCGCCCATTCCACGATCGTCGCATTTCTCGATGCCGCCACCTGGCTCGGCCAGATCGTGATGTTCGTGCTGCTCGGTCTGCTGGCCTGGCCAGCCTCGCTGCCAGACCGGTTATTGCCGGCGCTTGCCATCGCAGCGACCCTGATCCTGGTGGCGCGTCCGATTGCGGTGTTCCTGTGTCTGACGCCGTTCCGTTTCAGCTTTCGCGAAATGACGTTCATCTCCTGGGTCGGCCTGCGCGGTGCGGTCGGCATCTTTCTGGCCTCGATTCCGCTCCTCGTCGGCTTGCCGAACAGCCAGCTCTACTTCGACATCGGCTTCGTCGTGGTGGTTGTGTCGCTCCTGGTTCAGGGCTGGAGCGTGCCCTACGTCGCGCGCAAGATGCGGATCGCCAAACGTAGGCTCGATACCTTCCAGCCGCGCATCGAACTGGATCTGCCGGGTCAGCGCGCGCAGGAGCTGGTCGGCTATCGGGTGACGTCCGGAAGCCCGTATCTGCGCGGTGGCATTCTGCCGTCCTGGGCGAAGCTCGCGCTGGTCATCCGTGACGAGAAGGTTCTGACGCCGGAGGAATCGCGCGGCCTGCACGAGGGCGACCACGTCTTTCTGCTCGCCCCGCAGGAGAAGGCAACCTCGCTCGACCGCTTCTTCGCCAATCTGCCGCCGCCATCCTCACCGGATCCGGAATTGCTCGGCGATTTCTTCATCGGCGGCGATACCACGCTCGGCTCGCTGGTGGAGATCTACGGGATCGCGGCTGAGCCGTCGCAGCAGGCGATGACTGTGGCGGAGCTGTTCAAGAAGCGGCTCGGCCGTGCGCCGCATGCCGGCGAGACCATGCGGCTCGGCGACGTGGCGCTGGTGGTGCACCGGGTAAAGGACGATCACGCGCTGACCATCGGCCTGCAACTGGCCGACGAGGAGCCGAAGCCCTGGTACGAGCGCGCCTGGAAGCGGGTGCTTCGTCTGGCGGGCTGACGCGCGAACTAGCCCTGTTCGAACAGGGTCGTCACCAGCCGGCGTGCCAGCACCGAAGCGACGCGGCGGCGATAATGCCCCGGCGTGAAGGTGGTCTTCATCGCCATGATCTGGTCGCGGACCAGATCGTCGAGACCCTTGTAGAAGGCCTCATCCAGCGGACCGCCGCATAAGTCCCGCGTACCGGTGAGCAGCACCGGACGCGGATTGGTGCCGGTGAAGGCAACGCGCAGATCGGCGAGCGTGTCGCCCTCGCGCTTCAGCGCCACGGCAGCGCCCGCCACCGGATATTCGATCGAGCGGCGGATGCGGATCTTGCCATAGGCCGAGCGCAGTCCGGGCGTGTTCTTCGCGCGCACCGCGGTGACGATCTCGCCCGGCCGCAGCGCAAGGAAAAACTTGCCGTCGCCTTGCGTCTCCGTCACCGGAATGTCCTGCCGGGCAAAGCCGATATAGATATCGTTGAGCGGCACCGTGCGCCGTCCCTCCGGGCCCGCAAGATCGACTTCCGCGCCGAGCGTGAGAAAGGCCGGCGCCAGATCGCCCGAGAACGTCGCAAAGCACACGCCGCGGCTTTTCGGCGCGACATGGCACATGGTGCCGGTGGTCTTGAGGCAGTGATTGTTGGCGTCGCGCCACCATTCGCTCTGATTGTAATAGATGCAGCGGGTATCGAGGCACAAATTGCCGCCGACCGTGCCCATGATGCGATGCGTCGGACCCGCGATCTCGTGTGCGGCCTGCGCCACCACGGGATAATGCGCGCGCACCTGCGGATGCTCGGAGAGTTCGGCGAGCGTCACCGAGGCGCCGACCTCGATCCCGTTCGCATCGGCTTTGATCGCGCGCAGTTCGGCGACATTATTCATCTCGATCAGGACCGACGGCGCGACGATGCCGCGCCGGATATTGACGGTGAGATCGGTGCCGCCGCCGAGCGGCCTTGAATCGGGGTTCGCGGCGCGCGCCTTCAGCGCTTCGTCGAGGCTGCCGGGGCGGAGCAGCGAGAATTCGGGCAAGGCGTCCATGTCATCAGCCCCCGTTCTTCTTGCCACGCGCTTCGGCGCGCTTCTTCTTCTCGATCGCCTCATAGACGCGATCCGGCGTCATCGGCAGATCGTTAAAGCGGATGCCGATCGCGTCATGGATTGCGTTGGTCAGCGCCGGAAGGAATGCGGCAAGCGAGCCTTCGCCCGCCTCCTTGGCGCCGAACGGCCCGTGCGGATCGTTGCTCTCGACGATGAAGGTCTCCATCGGCGGCGAGTCCTGGATGGTCGGCACCCGGTAATCCAGCATGTTGCCGGTCACCATCAGGCCTTCGTGATACCCCACTTCCTCGCTCATCGCCTGGCCCATGCCCATCCAGACGGAGCCCTGCACCTGGCCTTCGACGCTGAGCCGGTTGAGCGCCTTGCCGCAATCATGCGCGACCCACACCTTGTCGACGGTCACGACGCCGGTGTCCTCGTCGACGGTGACCTCCACGACCTGAGCCGAATAACTGTAGCCCATGGTGCCGCCGATGGCGGAGCCGCGATATTTCTTGCCGCCATGCGATTCAGGGATGGTCGAGTAATTGCCGGTGACGGTGATGGTGCCGGAATCTTTCAGTGCTTCGACCACGACCTCCTCGAAGGTCGCGCCCTTGTCCTGTGCGCCGGCGCGATAGACCTCGCCGAGGCATTCGATATCTTCCGGCCGCGCATCGAGCTTGCGTGCCGCGGCCTTTATGAAGAGGGCTTTCAGATTGCGCGCCGCATCGATCGCGGCATTGCCGACCATGAAGGTCACGCGCGACGAATACGAGCCGTTGTCCTTCGGCACCACCTCGCTGTCGCCGGTGACCACGCGCACCCGCGACATGTCGAGGCCGAGCACCTCGGCGACCGCCTGAACCAGGATGGTGGATGAGCCCTGGCCGATATCGGCGGCGCCGGACATCACCACCAGCGAGCCGTCGAAATCGACCTTGATCTTCACCGTGGCATGCGGCTCGCCGGTCCAGTTCACTGGCTTTGAGGCGCCGGAAATGTAATGCGAGCAGGCCATGCCCAAGCCTTTTTTCAGGCTCGTCTTGCCGTTGCCCAGCCTGCCTTTCCGGGCTTTCCAGCCGCTCGCCTCTTCCACCAGGTCGAGGCATTCCGGCAGGCCGTAGGAATTGATCATCAGGTCGTTGTCAGTGAAGGTCGGCGCGTGCAGCAGGTTGGCGCGCCGCACGAGGAACGGGTCGATCCCCATCTCGTGCGCCATCTGGTCGAGCAGGCTCTCGAACGCGAAGCGCATATCGACGGTGCCGTGGCCGCGAAACGCGCCGCAGGGAGGCGTGTTGGTCAGCACGCGCTTGCCGACATACTTGACGTTCTTGAGATCGTAGATCGCGTACAGCATCGAGCCGGCATAGAGGATCGTGACCACGCCGTAGCCAGAATGCGCACCGCCGCGCTGGATCGCCTCGCATTCGACGCCGGTGATGCGACCATCCTTCTTCAGGCCGATCTTCAGCTTGATATCGGTTTCGGGCCGGCCGCGATGGGTGATGAAGGTCTCCTCGCGGTTGACGACCGTGCGCACAATGCCGCCCGCCTTGCGCGCCAGCAGCGCGGTGATCAGCTCGACATTCAGCGTCTCGGTGCGGCAGCCGAAGCCGCCACCGACATGCGGCTTGATCACGCGGATGCGCGACATGTCCATGTCGAGAATGTCGGACAGCATCATGTGCACGTAATACGGCACCTGGGTCGAGGCATGCACGGTGATGCGGTCGCGCACCGCGTCGTAATCGGCGATGGCGGCGTGCATCTCCATCTGCACCTGGCAGACTTCCGGGCAATTGTAGACGCCCTCGCGCACCAGATCGGCATCGGCAAAGGCATCGTCGACATTGCCGAGTTCGAAAAACACGTCGCGTTCGAGATTGCCGGGCTTCTTCTCGTGCAGTTGCACGGCGTCAGGCGCCAGCGCGTCCTGCGATTTGTAATAGGCGGGGAGTTCGCGCGCCGTCATCTTGATCCGCCGGATCGCCTCGCGCGCCGCCGCGTCATCGACCGCAGCCACCGCCGCGACCGGTTCGCCGCGATAGCGCACCTTGCCGCGCGCCAGCGGATGTTCGCTGCGCGCGATCGGCAGCACGCCGAAGGTCTTGTCGCAATCGGCGCCGGTGACGATCGCCTTCACGCCGGGGACTTTCAACGCTTCGGAGATATCGACGTCGAGAATCTCGGCATGCGAATAGGGGCTGCGATAGATGCGGCCAGCCAGCATATTGGGTGCGAGAATGTCGGCAGTGTATTTGGCGCGGCCGGAGACCTTTTCCGGTCCGTCCACCAGCGGCACATAATCGCCGATATTGTGCGACGGCACGACCTCATGCGCGAGCGCGTCGCGTGCGGGAACCGGCTTGTTCATGGCGCGACTCCTTCGGCCTTCAGCCCCGCGGCGTATTTCACCGCCTCGATGATTTTCACATAACCGGTGCAGCGGCAGATGTTGCTGCCCAGCGCCTCCAGGATCTCGTCGTCGGTCGGGTTCGGATTGCTGCGCAGGAGGCCGACCGAGGCCATGATGAAGCCCGGCGTGCAATAGCCGCATTGCGAGCCGAGCTTTTCGTGGAAGCCGCGCTGCACCGCCGAGAGCTGTCCGTCATGGCCGAGCGATTCCACGGTCTCGACCTTGCGGCCGGCGGCGCTGGCCGCGAGCGTCAGGCAGGACAGTACCGGCTTGCCGTCGACCAGCACCGTGCAGGCGCCGCATTCGCCGCCGTCGCAGCCGGTCTTGGTGCCGGTCAGCCCGGTGACTTCACGCAGGTAGTCGAGCAGCAGCAGGTTGTCCTGGACCGCGTCCACGCGCTTGCGGCCGTTGAGCACGAGCTCGAGCAGTCTCGCCATCGATGCGTTTCCCGTGGTGCGTTTCCAGCAGTCGTTTCTTGGCCGGCCGGTGGTCCGGCGCGGTGTTTTGAATCGCTACAGTGTAATAGTTTGATCCCCAACTATGCAATCCGGAGAGCCGGGAATCGCTGGCCACTTTTTCGCGCAGTCGTTCCGCTCGCGCACGAGCCGGACCCGCGTCGGTGGAAAAATGCCTGGTCTGGATGCGTTCTGGCGAAGCGGCCGTCCGCGGCGGTCCGGAAGCGCCCCGCTCAGGGCGTCTTGAATTTCGCGATCACGTCGGCGGGGATCGGCTTGGTCTTCAGCTGGCCGTGCTCGTCCAGCATCGCCCAGACGCGGGTTTCGGAACCGTCGACCGCGAGTTGCCCATCCACGAAGATGCGATGGCAGACCTCGAAGCTGGACCGGCGGATCTCGCCGACCCAGGAATGCATCTCGACAACGTCGCCGAATTTCGCCGGCACCATGAATTTGGCGCGCGCATCGACCAGCGGCACGCCGAGGATTTCGAAGGTTTTTGCCATCTCCTGCGGCTTGACGCCGAGCGCGGCCTCGAACAGGTGCCAGCTCGAGGTATCGAAAAATTCGAAGAAGCGGCTGTTGAAGACGATGCCGGCCGGGTCGCAATAGGCCCAGTCGATGGTGAAGTGCCGCTTGTTGACGAAGTCGCCCACTCAGGATGCTCCCGTTCGGAACCGGCGCATTCGATGCCGCAGCGGGAGGGGTTGTGTCAAATGGCCCTCAATGAAAATTCCGCCCCTTCGGCATCACCTTGTGCATGGCGATCAGGTCCTCGGCCAGTTCCGGCTGCTCGCGCAGGAGGCGCACCAGCGCATCGCCGCGGCGCGGATGCGCGCCCTTGGCGAGATTCTTCGCCGAACGGTTGCCGGGCTCGGGGCGCTTGACCTCGTCGCAGCGGGCGAGCGACTCGATGCTCGGCCCATGCTCGGACAGCCGGCCCAGCAGCGGCGTCAGATCGTCGATCTGCTCCGCCACCACATGGATCACGCCCTTCTCGTTCTGCAGCCGGCCGGTGACGCCGACGAGACGCGCGCCAAGCACCACCGGACGGAAGGTCTCGAAGGTCTTCGGCCATACGATGGTGTTGGCGATGCCGGTCTCGTCCTCCACCGTCATGAAGATCACGCCCTTGGCGGTGCCGGGCCGCTGCCGGATCAGCACGATGCCGGCGATGCTGACTCTGCGCCCGGACGATGTGCGGGTGAGCGTCTCGTTGCGCAGGATGCCGCGGGAATCGAGATCGGCGCGCAGGAACGACACCGGATGCGCGCGCAGCGACAGCTTCAGGTGCCGGTAATCCTCCACGACCTGTTCGCCCGGCAGCATCGGCGGCAGCGCGACATCGGGCTCCATCTCCGGCATGACGACGCGCGCGAATAGCGGCAGGTCGTCCTTGTCGCCGGATCTGTGCAGCGCGCGGATGGTCCAGAGCGCATCGCGGCGCGACAGCCCGAGCGAGCGGAACGCGTCGGCATTGGCGAGCGTCTCCAGCACCGAGGGACGCAAGCCGGTGCGCAGCCACAGATCGCGGATCGAATCGTAGCCCGCGCCGCGCTTCTCCTCGACGATGCGGCCATCTGTTTCCGACAGGCCGCTGATCTGGCGCAGCCCCAGCCGCAGCGCATGGGTGGTGCGGATGTCGTCCCGCATCGAGGCATGGCGGGTATGGAGGTTTGAGACGCGCCGCACGCACTCTTCCTTACCCTCCCCCCACGCGTCAGCGTGGTGGGGAGGGTGGCTCCGAGCGAAGCGAGGAGTCGGATGGGGGGTGCCTCCTCGATTTTGATTTGAAAGGCCCCCCACCCCCGGCCCCTCCCCACCGCTTCGCGGGGGGAGGGGAGAAGTAGGCTCCAGCGTGCAGTCCCAGTCCGATGCATTGATGTCGACGTCGCGCACGCTGACGCCGTGTTCCTGCGCGTCGCGCACGATCTGCGCCGGCGCGTAGAATCCCATCGGCTGGCTGTTGAGCAAAGCCGCCGCGAACACATCCGGGTAATGGCATTTCAGCCAGCACGAGGCATAGACCAGATTGGCGAAGCTCGCCGCATGGCTTTCCGGAAAGCCGTATTCGCCGAAGCCCTTGATCTGCTCAAAGCAGCGCTCGGCGAATTCGCGCTCGTAGCCCTTCGCCACCATGCCATCGATCATCTTGCGCTGGAACGTGCCGATGGTGCCGACCCGGCGGAACGTCGCCATCGCGCGGCGCAGCTTGTCGGCCTCCGCCGGCTTGAAGCCGGCCGCCACGATCGCGATCCGCATCGCCTGTTCCTGGAACAGCGGCACGCCGAGCGTCTTGCCGAGCACCTGTTCGAGTTCGTCGGCCGGCCAGGGCGGCGCCGGCGACGGATAGGTCACGAGATGCGGCGCCTCGCGCCGCTGCAGATAGGGATGCACCATCTTGCCCTGGATCGGACCGGGCCGCACGATCGCGACCTCGATGACGAGATCGTAGAATTTTTCCGGCTTCAGCCGCGGCAGCATCGACATCTGCGCGCGGCTTTCGATCTGGAACACGCCGACGGTGTCGGCGCGCCGGATCATCCGGTAGGTCGCATCGTCCTCGTCCTGCATCGAGAGGTCGCGCGGTTCATCGTAATGCACGCGCAGGAAATTGAACGCGCGGCGCAAACAGCTCAGCATGCCGAGTCCCAGCACGTCGACCTTGAGCAGGCCGAGCGCGTCGAGATCGTCCTTGTCCCATTCGATGACGGTGCGATCCTCCATCGCCGCATTCTCCACCGGCACCACTTCGTCGAGCCGCGTGCGGGTGATGACGAAGCCGCCGACATGCTGCGACAGATGCCGCGGGAAGCCCTGCAATTCCTGCGTCAGTTGAAGCGTCATCTGCAGCCGCGGGTCGGACGGATCGAGGCCGGCGCGGCGCACTTCCTTTTCGGCGATGCCGTCCATCGACCAGCCCCACAGCGTTGCGGCCAGCGCCGACACGACATCCTCCGAAAGCCCGAAGGCCTTGCCGACTTCGCGCACGGCGCTGCGGCCGCGATAGGAGATCACGGTGGCGGCAAGGCCGGCATGTTCGCGGCCGTATTTTTCGTAGATGTGCTGGATCACCTCCTCGCGCCGCTCGTGCTCGAAATCGACGTCGATATCCGGCGGCTCGCGCCGCTCGGCCGACACGAACCGCTCGAACAACAGATCGACGGTGTCGGGGCTGACATCGGTGATGCCGAGGCAATAGCAGATGATCGAATTCGCCGCCGATCCCCGGCCCTGGCACAGGATCGGCTCTTCTCGCGTGCGGGCGAAGCGGACGATGTCATGGACGGTGAGGAAGAACGGCGCATAGCCGAGTTCGCCGATCACCTGCAATTCGTGATCGAGCGCGCGCCGCACTTTCGGCTTGGGCCCGTTCGGGAAGCGCCGTGTCATGCCGGCTTCGGCCAGCGCGATCAGCCGCTCCTGCGGCGTGCCGTGATGCGCTTCATGCGGATAATCGTGCTGCATCTCGTCGAGCGAGAAATGGCAGCGTGCGAGCAGGACTTGCGTCTGCGCCAGCGCATCCGGATACAGCGCGAACAGGCGCGCCATTTCCTGCGGCGATTTCAGATGACGCTCGGCATTGAGCGACAGCAGCCGCCCGCCCTGGTCGATGGTGACATGCTCGCGGATGCAGGTGACGATGTCCTGCAACATGCGGCGCTCCGGCACATGATAGAACACGTCGTTGATCGCGATCAGCGGAACGAAGCCATCATGCGCGATCTGGGCGAGCCTGCGCAGCCGGCGGGTATCGTCGCCGCGATAGAGAAAGCCTGCCGCCAGCCAGACCGAGCGCTTCGATGCGTGCTGCGTCAGTTTTCCGATCAGCGCCGTCAGCCGCGCGGCGTCGATGCGCGCCGGCGGCATGACGATGAGATTGAGGCCCTCGGCTTTGTCGAGCAGGTCGGCCAGATTGAGGATGCAATCGCCCTTCTCGGCGCGCCGCTTGCCGAGCGAGAGGAGCCGCGTCAGCCGTCCCCAGGCGGCACGGTTCGACGGATAGGCGAGAATGTCGGGCGTGCCATCGGCGAAAACGAGCCGCGCGCCAACCGCAAGCTTCAGCTTGCGCTCCTTCGCCATCACATGCGCGCGCACCACGCCCGCGACCGAATTGCGGTCGGCGATGCCGATGCCGGTATGGCCGAGCAGTACCGCCTGCTCGATCATGTCCTCCGGATGCGAGGCCGCGCGCAGGAAGGAGAAATTGGTGGTGACGGCGAATTCGGTATAGGCGGGCGGCGGTGCCGTGCGCGCTTCAGCGCCTCTCGACGGATCGTTTGAGCGCGTGGGAAAATCGAGAATATCGCTCATGCGAAAATCCCATGCAGGAACCAGCGCGGCAGCGCCTGTCCCGCCGCATAGATGCCCTCGCGATAGAGCCAGACGCGCGCGCCCTGCCGCGTTTCGATCCGGAAATAGTCGCGGGCGAGCGCGCGGCCCTGCTCGTCGCGCCACCATTGCATCGCGATCCGCTCCGGGCCTTCGGCATGGGCGACGTCATGGGTGACGCGCCGCCATTTGAATTGCACCGGCGGACCGTCCGGCACCTGCGCATTGGCCTCGATCGGTTCGGGTCGCTCGAACAGCCGGATCGGCCGCGCCGGGATGTGGCTGTCCTGTACGAAATCATGCGAAGCCGTTTGAGCCTGCTGCCGCAGATGCGCCGGCGCGGCGACGCTCGCGAATTCCGGGATATGCGTGTCTTGCGGAACAAGACGCTGCACCCGGTCGGCGCCGAAGCGCGCAATCAGCCGGTCGACCAGATGCGCAGTCTCGCGCGCCGGATCGCCTAAAAGTCCGGTCTGAACAAGTCCGGCCTGCACCGGATCGAAATCCTCCACCGCGAGTGCCGACAGCCGGATCATGTCGAAGCCGAAACCGGGATCGGCCTCATCTCCGATCACCGCCAGCCGGTCGAGAAACAGCCGCCTGATGCGATCGGGATCGCGCAGCGGCTCGGAGGTGCCGATGTCGATGCGCGCCACCTTGCCGTCGGTGCGAAACAACGCGATCTGCAAACGCCGCGCGCCCTTGCCGTGCCGCTCCATCGCGCGAGCCAGTTCCTGCGCGAGATGAACGACGGTGCCGAGCACATCGTCTTCGCGTCCGATCGGATCGGCGAAGCGCTGCTCGGCCAGAAAGGACGGCAGCGGCAGACGCGGCACGATCGGCTCGTCCTCGCGGCCGAGCGCCTGATCGATGCGGCGCACGAAACCTTGCCCGAAGCGGGCGGCGAGCGGCGCGCGCGGCATGTCGATGACGTCGCCGATGGTCTTGAGGCCGCTTTGCGCAAGAGGAGCGGCGATCTTCGGATCGATGCGCAAGGCGGCGAGGGGAAGAGAGTGCAGTGTGGAGACGATACGTTGCGCATCTCCCTCCTCCGCTCGTCCCCGCGAAAGCGGGGACCCAGAATCGCGCAGCAAGGAGTCGCTGTAAGAGTTTGGATCCCCGCTTGCGCGGGAAGGAACGGAGTGTGAGTCCCGGTCAGAGACAGCAACGCCATATCGCGCCACCGCCCAGGCACATCCCGGCGTATCGGCAATCGCCGCGCGCGCATGGAATCCCTGCGCCGCCAGACGCCGCACCAGATCGCGTCGCAACGCTTCTTCGCCGCCGAACAGATGCGCGCAACCGCTGATGTCTAGGAACAAGCCATCCGGCGGATCGAGCCCGATCAGCGGCGTATAGCGGTCGCACCAGTCGGCGACATGCGCGAGCGTTGCCGCGTCGGCTGCGTCGTCGGCATCGATCGCCGCAAGCTGCGGATACATCGCGCGCGCGTCGGTGAGCGCCATCCCGGCGCGCAGGCCGAGCCGTGCCGCCTCGTCGTTCAGCGCTGCGATCTGCCGTGCCGACCGCACCGTTGCGACCACGGCCAGCGGCTGGCCGGCACGCTCAGGCGATTGCCGCGTCAGCCGGTCGGTCGGCAGGCGCCGCAGCCACAGCGACAGGATCCGCCTCGACGAATGCGAGCTCATCATGACTCCACGCAATACGAAAACCGCCGCAGGGACCGCGCCGGTTCTTCACCAGAGAGAGCAGGAAGGCGGTGGTGCCGACGCCGCCGAAAGCGTCGCGCGGCCCTGAGCTTGCCGCGACCTCCCAGCGCGTCATCGCGGCGCTCGGCGCCGATGTGGACCGATGCCGGAGCAGGAAACCGATGCCGTCATGGGTGCGGGCGGCGAGCGACAGCCGCCGCGTGGCGGTCAGGTCGGCGGCATCGTCCGGCATTTCGGCGATCACGCTTCCAATGCCGCGGCATTTGAGGGCTTCCTCCATCGCGAACAGCGCGTCGATCGGGCGCCGCGCCCGCAGCACCAGCAGCCGCCGCGACGGCAGCCCGAACAGATCGAGGCCGATGCCGTAAGGCGCACCGGCTTCGAACCGGGCCATGTCGGTCTGGATGAACAGCGTCTCCCGGCCGCCCGTACCCGCCCTGCCGGCACCCGCCTTGCCAGACAACGCCGCCAGCGCCAGGGCGAAGCCCGTCGCGGCGCCCAGATGGATGGGGGCGACAGGCGAGATGTCATGCAGGGCGCAGCGGGCGAGCCCGCCGCCCAGCAGGGCGTCCGGCCCGCCGAGCCCAAGCGACAGCGGGCGCGCAGCCTTATCATATTGATAAGACTGAGTATTCTCTATGGTCTGCCGGAGGCGCGCGAGCGCATCCGGGGCTTGCGCGCCGGTCATCAGCTGCTCCAGGAGCCTCGCAGGATAAGCGATAAGTTCTCTATTTGTTCTTATAGATTCCGGGCTTTGGTCCGCTTGGCAAGGAGAAAATGAGAAGGTTCCGGAGGAACAGGCTTGGAGGTTCGAAAGCCTCGGGTTCGCCCATCGAGGAGGATCACCCGCCAAGGGGGACCCTGTCACGCCACCGTCTTCGCCGCCGATTTCGTGTCGATCAGTTCCCGCAACGGCGCTTGCAGTTGGTATTCGAAACCCTCAGGCGCGTAGCGCACCTCGCTCTTGCCGGCCATGTCGCGCGGTGCGATGCGGCGCACCAGCAATTCGCCGAACCCCCTGCGCGTCGGCGTGTCCACAACCGGGCCGCCGCTCTCCTTCCAGTGCAGGTGAAACAGCGGATCGCCGCCGAGATTGTCGATCCACCATTGCAGCGTCACGCGTCCCTCCGGCACCGACAGCGCGCCATGCTTGGCGGCATTGGTGGCAAGCTCGTAGAGCAGGAGCGAGAAGGTCTGCGCGGTCCGCGCGCGCAACGCGATGTCAGGCCCTTCCATCTCGATGCGGCCGGCAAAGGGGAGGATATCGTCCGAGATCAGGCTGCGCAGGCCGACGCTTTTCCAGTCGCTGGCGGTGAGGATCGACATCGCCTTGGCCAGCGCCTGCAGCCGCCCTTCGCAGGTCTTCTGGATTTCCGACAGACTGAGGCCGGGCGTGAAACTGAGCCGCACCACCGCCTGCGTCACCGCCATCACATTGCGCACGCGATGGTTCAGTTCATGGATCAGGACTTTCAGCCGCTCCTCGGCGGATTTGCGCGAGGCGACCTCGTCCGACAGCAGCGCCGCGCGATGGGTGACGAAGCCCATGATGAACACGGCGCCGAGCGTCATCGCAATGCCGGCGCCCGCGATCCTCAATCCGCGCAGAAATCCTTCGCGCTGAAGGTTGCGCGGCACTGCATAGACGAATTTCAGTTCGCCCTGGCCGAAATCCATGGTCCGCTCGAACAGCGTCGGCCGCCCCATCTCGTTATCGGAGGGCAGGCTGAACAGCGGTTCGTCCAGCCCGTGCGAATAAACGTTGAGCGCGGTGCCGGCGGGGCTTTTCGCGTCGGCCAGCGCGGTCCGGAACAGCCGGTCGATCGGAAAGCCGAAGCCCATCACGCCGATGAAGCGGTCCTCGGCATCGAAGATCGGCGCATAGAGCAGCAATGCTCTGTCATCCGGCGCTTGCAGGAGCTGGACCGGCCGCGTGCGCGTCACCTCATGCGATTGCCTGGCTTTGAGGATCGCCGTCAGCCGGTCGGGAAAGGAACCGGCATCGATTCCGACCGCGAACCGGTTATGCGCAGGTGCGATATCGACAACCGGGAACATCGGCCGGTCGAGTGTCGCCGGATCGATCGGCTGTCCGTTGCCCGCGCGCAGGGTCGGATTGGGAGCGCCGGACGCCCGCAGAGAATCCAGCACCTGTCCGGCATCTGTGGCGTTGACTTCGGGGAGCCAGCCGACGGTGGCGAGATCGTCGGCCAGCCCGACCGCCCGCATGCCGAAAGTTCCAAGTGGCGTGGGTGTTCGCAGCGGCGGCGGGAGGAAAAACCGTGACACCGTCTTCGCCAGATTGGCGCGCTCCTGCAGATGCTCGCTCACCGCCGAGAAATGCGCATCCACCACCTCGCCGATGCGAAGCCGCTCCAGCGCGCGATATTGCTGCGACTCCTCGCGCGCGGCGTAGATGGACAGCAGCGCGCCGCCCACCGTCAGGAGCATGAGCAGGGCTCTCGATACCGTCCGCTGCGGTAAGGTCACGCGTTCGCGTCGTGGCATGAATCGAGGATTATCCGTCAGGCCCACCCTGCCGCCGCAAAGCGCCAGATTTTTGCGGAACCGTCCAGACAAAGATTGGTTAGAACCCCGGCCGTTGTGCACGGGACGCATGCCGAAATGAGCGAAGTTGTCGAGACCGACATACCTGCGCGGCTCGACCGGCTGCCCTGGAGCCGGTTCCACACGCTGGTGGTCGTGGCGCTCGGCATCACCTGGATATTCGACGGGCTCGAGGTCACGCTCGCGGGTGCGCTGTCGGGCGCTCTCAAGGACAGCCCGGTGCTGCAATTCTCCAACACCGATATCGGGATTGTCGGCAGCGCGTATCTCGCCGGCGCGGTGCTGGGGGCGCTGTTCTTCGGCTGGCTGACCGATCGCTTCGGCCGCAAGAAGCTGTTCTTCATCACCGTCGCCGTCTATCTCGTCGCCACCGGGGCGACCGCCTTCACCTGGAATCTCTGGACCTTCGCGCTGTGCCGCTTCTTCACCGGCGCGGGGATCGGCGGCGAATACGCCGCGATCAATTCCACCATCCAGGAACTGATCCCGGCGCGGGTGCGTGGCTGGACCGATCTCGTGATCAACGGCAGTTTCTGGATCGGCGCCGCGATCGGAGCCACCGGATCGATCATCTTGCTCAACCCGGCCATCATCGACCCGGAGACCGGCTGGCGGCTCGCCTTCCTGATCGGTGGTGTCCTCGGCCTGATCATTTTGTTCATGCGGATGTGGCTGCCGGAAAGTCCGCGCTGGCTGATGACGCATGGCCGCGCCGCGGAGGCCGAACGCATCGTCGCGGGCATCGAGGCGCGCATCCCGGCTTATGTCGCGCCGACAGAACCGCTGCCGCGGGTGCGGCTGCGGTCGCGCAGCCACACGCCGCTGATCGAAGCCGCGCGCGCCTTGTTCGTCATCCATCGCGATCGCGCCTGGGTCGGCCTCGCGCTGATGGCGGCGCAGGCGTTCTTCTATAACGCGATCTTCTTCACCTATGCGCTGGTGCTGACCGACTTCTTCGGCATCGCGGCCTATCAGGTCGGCTGGTACATCCTGCCGTTCGCGGCCGGCAATTTCCTTGGACCCGTCCTGCTCGGCCGCCTGTTCGATACGATCGGACGCCGGCCGATGATCTTCTTCACCTATCTGATGTCGGGATTGCTGCTGGCGCTGACCGGATGGCTGTTCATGGCAGGATACCTCACCGCGACTACGCAGACGATCTGCTGGATGGTGATCTTCTTCTTCGCCTCCGCCGCCGCTAGCTCGGCCTATCTCACCGTCAGCGAAACCTTTCCGCTGGAAGTCCGCGCACTCGCCATTGCGATCTTCTATGCCGTCGGCACCGGCGTTGGCGGCATCGCCGGCCCGATCGTGTTCGGCATGCTGATCGAAACCGGATCGCGTCCGACCGTGTTCGCCGGCTATCTGTTCGCCGCCGTGCTGATGATCGGTGCCGCCTTCGTCGCGCTGCGGTATGGCGTCGCGGCCGAGCGCAAGCCGCTGGAGCAGGTGGCGCGCCCGCTCGCAAGTCTGGATTGATCGATCGGTGCGAGGCTGGGCAAAACCGCCATCCTCGCCTATGTTCCCTTGCCGGGCGAAGCAGGGAATCCAACGATGCGAAGTTTGCTTTGGGGCGCGCTCTCGTTCGCGCTGCTGGTGCAGGCGAATCCGTCCGGCGCGCAGGCGCTGGACAAGATCACGTTCGGCACCAACTGGGTCGCGCAGGCCGAACACGGCGGCTATTACCAGGCGCTCGCCGACGGCACCTACAAGAAATACGGCCTCGATGTCACCATCCTGCCGGGCGGACCGAATGCCAACAACCGCATCCTGCTGCCGGTCGGCAAGATCGACTTCTACATGAGCGCCAATCTGCTGCAGGCCTTCGACGCCGTGGCGCAGAACATCCCGACGGTCGCCGTCGCCGCGAGTTTCCAGAAGGACCCGCAGGTGCTGATGGCGCATCCGGGGCAGGGCATCGACAAGTTCGAGGACCTGAAGAAGCTGACCATCCTGGTCTCGAAGGAAGGCATGGCCGGCTATTACCAGTGGCTGAAGAAGGATTACGGCTTCACCGACGCGCAGGTGCGGCCCTACACCTTCAACCCGCAGCCCTTCCTCGCCGACAAGAAAATGGCGATGCAGGGCTATGTCACCTCCGAACCCTATGCGGTCGAGACCCAGGGCAAGTTCAAGCCGGTGATCTTCCTCCTGGCCGATCAGGGCTTCTCGACCTATTCGACGCTGATCGAAACGCGGCGCGATCTGGTCGAGAAGAAGCCGGACCTCGTGCAGCGCTTTGTCGATGCCTCCGCGGTCGGCTGGGCCAATTACATCTACGGCGACAACAAGGCCGCGAATGAATTGATCAAAAAGCAGAACCCGGAGATGACCGACGAGCGCCTCGCCTATTCGATCGAGAAGATGAAGCAATACGGCATTGTCGACTCGGGCGACTCGATCAAGCTCGGCATCGGCGCGATGACCGACGCGCGCATCAAGGATTTCTTCGACAAGATGGCGCGCTCCGGCGTGCTGAAACCGGACCTGGATTACAAAAAAGCCTACACGCTGCAATTCGTGAACAAGGGCGTCGGCAACGATATCCGGCCGAAGTGAGTGGCGAAAGCACGTGACGTCTTGGTGCCGCGAGCGTGATCTCTCGTCCCTCTCCCCGTTCTTACGGGGAGAGGGTGGCGAGCATCGCAGATGCGAGCCGGGTGAGGGGCTCTGCCATGCGGACGCAGCCCCTCACCCGATTTGCTTCGCGCTGCTCGCAAATCAACCTCTCCCCGCAAGCCGGGAGAGGTGAAGAAAGACGCCAAGCGTGGAAGCACTGTCTTCAACAGCATCACCCCTCGTCTCCCTCCACAACGTGGGCAAGACCTTTCCGAACGGCGTCGTTGCCTTGCGCGATGCCAGCTTCTCCGTGCGCGAGCATGAATTCGTGTCGTTGCTCGGCCCGTCCGGCTGCGGCAAGTCCACCGCCTTGCGCATTCTCGCCGGCTTGATCGAACCCTCGGACGGCGACGTGGTGTGGCGCGGCAATGCCGCGCCCGATGGCGCCAGCGGAGATATCGGCTTCGTCTTCCAGGAGCCGACGCTGATGCCCTGGGCCAGTGTCGCGAGCAACGTCTATCTGCCGCTGAAGCTCGCCGGCATCAGCCGGTCCGAAGCCATGCCGCGTATCACGGAGGCGCTGGCGCGCGTCGGGCTCGCGGCTTTCGCTGATGCCTATCCGCGCGAATTGTCCGGCGGCATGAAGATGCGCGTGTCCATCGCCCGCGCGCTGGTGACCAATCCGAAATTGCTGCTGATGGACGAGCCGTTCGCCGCGCTCGACGAGATCACCCGCTTCAAGCTCAACAACGATCTGCTCGTGCTCTGGGCTGCGATGCGCCAGACCGCGATCTTCGTCACTCATTCGGTGTTCGAGTCGGTCTATCTGTCCAGTCGTATCGTGGTGATGACGCAGCGCCCCGGCCGCGTGCATGCGGAGATCGCGGTGGAAGCGCCTTATCCGCGCACCGAGGCGTTTCGCACCTCGCCGGAATATGCCGCGCTCTGCCGCACGGTGTCGGAAGCGCTGGTCGAGGCGATGGCCGAGGAGGCCGCATGACCACGCGGCCCGCCACGCGCGCCGAAGAAGCGCAGGAGCGCTCGCGCCGCGAACGTGTGATGCGCGGCGTGCTGCCGTTCGTGGCGCTCGGCTTCGGCATCCTCGTCTGGGATCTGGTGGTTCGCATCAACGACATCCAGCCTTACGTGCTGCCGTCGCCGGGCCTTGTATTCCGAACGCTCATCGCGGACTGGTCGCTGTTGTGGTCGTCGCTGCTGGTGACGCTGAGCGTGACCTTGCAGGCGCTGCTGCTGGCTTTCGTCGGTGGTGTCGCGCTGGCGATCGCCTTCAACAAGTCGCGCGTCGTCGAATATTCCTTCTATCCTTATGCGGTGATCCTGCAGGTGACGCCGGTGATCGCGATCGCGCCGCTGCTGCTGATCTATCTGCCGCAGCAGGCGGCGGTGCTGGCCTGTGCCTGGATCGTCGCGTTCTTTCCGGTGCTGGCCAACACCACGCTCGGGCTCAACTCGGTGGACCGCAACCTCGCCGAACTGTTCCGGCTTTATGGCGCGAGCGGATGGCAGGTGCTGCGCGATCTCAAGCTGCCGGCGGCGCTGCCCTATATGCTCGGCGGACTGAAGATCGCGGGCGGCCTGTCGCTGATCGGCGCGGTGGTCGCGGAAATCGCCGCCGGCTCTGCGGGCGCGGGCTCAGGCCTCGCCTATCGCATCGCGGAGTCCGGCTACCGGCTCAACATCCCGCGCATGTTCGCGGCGCTGATTCTGCTCTCGGTCGCGGGCGTGGTGATTTTCGCGGTGCTGTCGCTGATCTCGCATCTCGTGCTGCGACGCTGGCACGACAGCGCAGTGGGGGACTCGTAGTCTCCCTTCTCAGTTCACCTCGCTCAATGCGACGACAGCTCTCGTGTCCCGGGCGCAGCGCAGCGTGAAACGGTGCGCTGCAGAACCGGGACCCACGCAAAACTGGCGCACGCTACGATGGGTCCCGGCTCAGCACCGCACCATTACGCTTCGCTCCATGCTGCGGCGCGTCCGGGATACGAGGCCCAAAGATGCGATTCAGGAATAAAATCCTTATTTCCGCCATCTTCCTCTGATCTATTCCGTCTCATCCCGCCTCGTCCAAGGGGCGTCTGATCAGCGTCATGAGACGCGGGGCGGGATGCGGTGGCCGTTGTAAGGCGCAAGACGTGCGTCGTGCAGCGGAGGCCCAAGCTGCGATGATCCGGCTCACCGGCCGTGGGTCACCAGCGGAGGATACAAAGAAAGTCCGCCCGGCGATGCCGGTCAACGGTGTCTGTCCTCCGGGGTTGTCGCAGAGCAAGCCACTCACACCGCGCGCGGAACGCCGGAATCTTTCGGCGGTCCGTGGTGATTACAATCTCATGCGCTTACTCACTTCGCGCATGGGCCATGGGCTTGGCTGAAAGCCCGGCGTTCCGCGCGCCCTTGGGTTTCCAAGGGGATGAGGAATGCGAGTTGGAATACGGGCGCGCCCGCGCCGTCATAACAATAGGGCCGCACAAGCGCGTCCGCTGCAAAGAACAGGGCGGGCGGCGCTTTGTCTTCAAAACACCAATCTTACCGCGATCCCCAACGCCGCCATGATCGCCACGATTTCCACCAGTCCGCGATGGAAGCGGAACGCCAGCAGCGCCGCGATGACCGCGAGCGCCGCGGTCTTCAGGTCGAGCGCCAGCGGATCGAACGCATACCAGCGGAAGATGCCGGTGCGTTGCTCGGTGACATCTCCGAACAGCACATGCAGCGCGAACCAGACCGTCAGATTGAGGATCACGCCGACCACGGCTGCGGTGATCGCCGCCAGCGCTCCGGTCAGCATGCGGTTCGATCGCAGTTGTTCGACAAACGGCGCGCCGGCGAAGATCCAGAGCATGGAGGCCGAGAACGTCACCCAGGTCGTCATCGCGGCGGCGATCACGCCGGCGGTCACGGGTGTGAACGGCGCGGCGTCGCGATAGCCGGCGAGGAAGCCGACGAATTGCGTCACCAGAATCAGTGGGCCCGGTGTGGTCTCCGCAAGGCCAAGTCCGTCCACCATCTCCGCCGCGCTCAGCCAGCCCTGCTTGTCCACCGCCTCCTGCGCCATATAGGCGAGCAGTGCATAGGCGCCGCCGAAGCTCACCGTTGCAAGCTTCGAGAAAAAGATACCGATATCGACCAGCACGTGGGTCGGGCCCAGCAACAAGGCCGCGATTGCCACCGGTGCCCACCAGGCGAAGAGCCCGAACCCGATTGCGTTCGCCGCCTGCCTCCAGCGGCCGGGGACGGGCGGGGGATAGGTGCCATCGATCTTGATCGCGAGCAGATGCGGCGCCTGCCGCGCCACCAGATAGCCGATCAGTCCCGCGCCGATCACGATCAGCGGGAACGGCAGCGCCAGAAAGAAAATGCCAATGAAGGCAAAGGCCGCGATTGCGACCAGCACGTTGGTTTTGAGCGCGCGTTTGCCGATCCGGATCAGCGCCTCCACCACGATCACCAGCACCGCAGCCTTGATGCCGAACAACGCGCCCTCGATCAGCGGGACGCCCTGACCGAGCGCATAGATCAGGCTCAGGGCCAGCATCACGAAAGCGCCCGGCAGCACGAACAGGATGCCGGCTGCGATCCCGCCGCGCACCCCGTGCATCAGCCAGCCGGTATAGGTGGCGAGTTGTTGCGCTTCCGGCCCCGGCAGCAGCATGCAGAAATTGAGCGCATGCAGGAACCGGGATTCCTCGATCCACTTCTTCTCGTCGACCAGAACGCGGTGCATCAGTGCGATCTGGCCGGCGGGGCCGCCAAAGCCGAGGCAGCCGATCTTGAAGAAGGTGCGCAGGAATTCGGGAAAGCCGGGTGCCGCGTTCGCAGGAGCTGCTTGTTCTATGCTTGGCATGTCAGGCGGCTTTTGCGGGCCAGTTGTGACGCTCGGATGACGCGAAACGTAACCACGCAAACAGCGCGTCGTAAATTGCAAACCCGCTCCGAAGCAGGCCATGATCGTCGTCGCCGGCCAGTTCGGACAGACCGAGCGATACCGCATGCAGCCCGGCCGCTTCCGGTGCGAGATCGGGACGCGCGGTATCGGCGCCGCGCACGATCAGCGCGAGGCGTGCGAGCGAAGGCTCGTTTTCCAGACCGAAGAGTCTGAGAATGGTGTCGAACGAACACCGCTCGCCCTCATGCGACAGTTCCACGCCTTCGATATCGAATGGGATGGCGCCGGTTTCGCGAGCGACGTCGGTCACTTGCTGCGGATCGACAAACAGGAAGCGCGCCTGCGGATCGATGAAGCGGCGGATCAGCCACGGGCAGGCGATGCGGTCGATCTTCGGCCGCCGTCGCGTCACCCAGAGGCTCGGCGGGTTCGGAGCAAAGCGCCGGACCGCACCGCAATCGACCAGCGGCAACCCGGCTGCGCGCCATGCGTCAGTGCCGCCTGCGAGAATGGAGGCGTCGACGCCGCGTGCCCGCAACTGCGCCGCCGCCATCTGGCTGCGCTGGTGCCCATGGACACAGGCGAGCACGACGGCTCCGGAACTCTGCTCGAAAGTCCACGACGCCGCATCGCGCGGATCGCGCAGGATCGCGCCAGGCAGCAATCCGTTCGACGCGACGACGGCTTCAGGCTTGCGGACATCGACGACGACGGGCGCGGAGGACGTCCCGATCTTTCGCCACAGACTTTCGGGGGTGATTGAGAAATGCATAGGCCGACGCCTCCTCCGTCAAGGAAGGAGACGGTGCTTGGGCCTTGCGAGCCTTCGGAAACGCGGGGCGACCGTCGCAGGCCCCGCGACGGTCAGAGTAGGTCGGGATCTGGAGACTTGCAATGCCTGCGCATGGCCATTCCATTCGGCGCCTCGCTCCCACCGCCCAACTTGGGTACAGAGAAGGATGACATCAGGTCCGCAATCCACCGAATCCGACCAGATGCGGGCCCGGCTGACCGGTATCGGCCTGATGTGCGCCGCGGTGCTGTCGTTCGCCTGCCTCGATGCCATCGCCAAATATCTCAACGGCTATATGGACACGCTGCAGGTGGTGTGGGCGCGCTATACCGGCGCCTTCATCCTGACCCTGTTCATTTTCAATCCAGTGTCGCGGCCGGGGATGATGCGGACCACGCGGCCGGTGCTGCAACTCGTGCGCTCGGCCATGCTGCTTGGTTCGACCGTCACGAACTTCATGGCCTTCCGCTATCTGCAGCTCGATCAGGCGCTGGCGATCCTGTTCTCGACGCCGTTCCTGGTGGCGATCCTGGCCGGTCCGCTGCTCGGCGAATGGATCGGCTGGCGGCGCTGGGTCGCGATCCTGGTCGGCTTTGCCGGCGTCCTGCTGGTCACCCGCCCCGGCATCGGCGACGTGCATTGGGCCGCATTCTATTCGCTGGCGAGCGCGGTGTTCTATTCGCTCTATATCGTCGCCACCCGTGTGCTCTCGAAGACGGACACCACCGACACGACATTGTTCTATTCCAATCTGGTCGGCGCGGTGGCGATGCTGCCGGTGCTGCCGTTCGTGTGGACGATGCCGGACGATCCTTGGATCATTTTTCTGATGGTGGCGTTCGGGGCTTTCGGCAGTTTCGGTCATTACCTCCTGATCGTCGGCCACCGGCTGGCGCCGGCCTCGGTGCTGGCGCCGTTCATGTATACCCAGCTCGTGTGGGCCACTGCGTTCGGCTATCTCGTGTTCGGCGATGTGCCCAACCGCTGGACCCTGGCCGGCGCGGCGGTGGTGGTGGCCTCCGGGCTTTACCTTTTGCATCGTGAAAGAGTGCGCGGGACGGCATGACGCGGCGCCTCGCGTTTTTCGCATTTTTCCCCGGCGCGCCACCCTGCTATGGTCCGGCGCAAAGGCGCTCGCACGGCCAGGAAAAGCGGATACCGGTTTTCCGTCCGGCCGCGCGCCATAGGCAGCAATGCCAATAACGAGGAAGCCGCAAGGACCGCAATGCTGGACAAAGCCCAAGAGACAAAACCCGGCCTGAACGACGATATCGGCGAGGATACGCGGCTGGAATTGTTCCGCCTTCAGGTGCTGCTGCGGCAGGCCGAGCAGCGCGCCTTCGACCTGTTCCTGCAGAACCTAGTCAAGGGCACGAGCCATCTCTCGCTCGGTCAGGAAGCGGTCGCCGCCGGCTTTGCCGCCGCCATGAAGCCGGGCGACCTCTCATTCTGCACCTATCGCGGCCATGCCCACACGCTGGCGCGCGGCGTTCCGGTGGAGCAGGTGCTCGGCGAATTGATGGGCCGCGACAATGGCCTGATGCGCGGCAAGGGCGGCTCGATGCATCTCACCTCGGTGGAGCATGGGGTGATGGGCTCCTACGCCATCATCGGCGCGCATCTGCCGATCGCCTGCGGCGCGGCCTGGCGCGCTCAATACAAGGGCGATGGCGACGTCTCGGTCTGCTTCTTCGGCGATGGCACCACCAATATCGGCGCGTTCCATGAAGCGCTGAACTTCGCCGCGATCTGGAAGCTGCCGGTAATCTTCGTCTGCGAGAACAACCATTACATGGAATACACCCCGATCGGCGAGGTGACGGCGGTGCCGCATCCGGCCGCCGACCGCGCCTCCGCTTACGGGCTCGAGCGCATCATCGTCGACGGCAATGATGCCGACGAGGTCTATCGCATCGCGATGGCGGCCTATGCGAAGGCGCGCAAGGGTGACGGTCCGTCGCTGATCGAATGCATCACCTACCGGCACAGCGGGCATTCCCGCGCCGATCCGGCCAAGTATCGCCCCGAGGGCGAACTCGAGAAATGGAAGGAGCGCGATCCGATCAAGATCTATCGCGAGCGCCTGCTGGAATTCGGTATAGATCCTGACGTGATGACCAGCATCGAGGCCGGCATCCTGCGCGAGGTCGATGAAGCGACCGAAAAGTGCAAGGCCTCGCCGCCGCCGCCGCACGACATCATCCACACCGACGTCTATGCCGACGGCGGCTTCGCGTGGAGAAACTGACATGGCGGAACTGACCTATCGCGATGCCGTTGCGCGCGGCATCGCACAGGAGATGGCGCGCGATCCGGACGTGGTGTTTCTCGGCGAGGACGTGGCCAAGGCCGGCGGCGTGTTCAAGGCGACCGTTGGTCTTTACGAACAGTTCGGGCCGTTGCGGGTGCGCGATACGCCGATTTCCGAACAGGCGATCCTCGGTGCGGCCATGGGTGCGGCGATGACCGGCCTGAAGCCGATCGCCGAAATCATGTTCTCGGATTTCATTGCGGTGTGTTTCGATTATATCGCCAATGAATTCCCGAAGAGCCGCTACATGACCAACGGGCAGGTGAAGTGTCCGCTGGTGGTGCGCACCGGCAATGGCGCGGGTTCGCGCTTCGGCGCGCAGCATTCGCAAAGCGTCGAAAACTGGTGCATGATGATCCCCGGACTGAAGGTGGTCGCGCCCTCGACTCCCCGCGACGTGATCGGCCTGCTTGCGGCCGCGGTGCGCGATCCCGATCCGGTGATCTTCTTCGAGCACAAGTCGCTCTATCCGATGAAGGGCGAGGTGCCGGACGGCGAAATCGTCGACACGCTCGGCACCGCCAAGATCGTTCGGCCCGGCAATGACGCGACCATCCTTGCGCTCGCGCTGATGGTGCCGCGCGCGATCGAAGCGGCGGACAAGCTGAAGGCGGAGCACGGCATCGATTGCGAAGTCGTCGACGTGCGTTCGCTGGTGCCGCTCGATACCCAGACCATTCTCGGATCGGTCGGGCGCACGCACCGGCTGTTCACCGTGGAGGAAAATCCGCGGCTGTGCGGCTGGGGTGCGGAAATCGTGTCCATCGTCGCTGACGAGGCCTTTTACGATCTCGATGGCCCGCCGGTGCGCATCACCACGCCGCATATCCCGCTGCCGTCCGCCGATCTGCTGGAGGACGCCGTGCTGCCGAATGTGGACCGCATCGCCGAGACGGTGCGGCGCTCGCTCGGATCCTAGGTGGGATGATCCTGGAGATGACAACCAAGTACGACATCAACACCCTGAAGCTCGGCCCCATCGGCGATACGGTGATGTTCGAGAACGATCGCGTGCGGGTGTGGGACTTCACGGTCGAGCCCGGCAAGAGCAAGGGCTGGCACAAGCACGAACTGCCGTATGTGATTATCCCGATGACCGAGGGTGAGATCGAGATCGAATCCGCGCTGACCGGCCAGATCGAAAAACCGAAAAGCGTGATCGGCAGCCCGATCTGGCGCGAGGCCGGCGAGGTGCACGATTTGCGCAATGTCGGGGCCACGACCTATCGCAACATCCTGATCGAGCTGAAGCGGCCGGATTGAGTCGTGCGCTGCGGTGCGGCGGGTCTCCCGCCGGCGCCGCGCGTAGCACAAGGAAGCAATTCATGTACGAAAATCTCCTCGCCAATGTCCCGACCGATCTCTGGATCGGCGGCCAGTGGCGCAAATCCTCCGACGGCCAGCGCTTCGATGTGATGGATCCCGCGACCGAGAAAAAGGTCACCTCGGTCGCCAGCGCGACGGTAGACGACGCCATTGCCGCGCTCGATGCAGCGCAGGCCGCCTTTCCCGCATGGGCAGCGAAGAAGCCCAGAGAGCGCGGCGAAATCCTGCGCAAGGCGTTCGAACTGATCATGCGCGACGCCGAAAGGCTCGCCAAGCTGATAACGGTCGAGAACGGCAAGGCGCTGCCGGATTCGCGCGGTGAAGTCGCCTACGCAGCCGAGTTCTTCCGCTGGAACGCGGAAGAAGCCGTGCGCAATCTCGGCTCACTCTCCACGGCGCCGGCGTCGGGCGCGCGCATCCTGGTGCAGCACAAGCCGGCCGGCATTGCTGTCCTCGTGACGCCGTGGAATTTCCCGGCGGCGATGGCGACCCGCAAGATCGGGCCCGCACTCGCGGCCGGCTGCCCGGTGGTGCTGAAGCCCGCCTCCGATACGCCGCTCACCATGCTGGCGTTGATGCCGATCCTCGAGGAAGCCGGCGTGCCTGCAGGCGTGGTGAATGTCATTCCGTCGCGCTCATCCGGGAAAGTCGTGAGCGCCATGCTGCATGACCCACGAGTTCGTGTGGTCTCCTTCACCGGATCGACCGAAGTCGGACGCGTGCTGCTGCGCGAAGCCGCCGACAACATCATCAAGCCGGCGATGGAGCTTGGCGGCAACGCGCCGTTCCTGGTGTTCGAGGACGCCGATATCGATGCGGCGATCGAAGGCGCCATGATCGCCAAGATGCGCAACATGGGCGAGGCCTGCACCGCCGCGAACCGCTTCTACGTGCACGAGAGCGTGCATGACGAGTTTGCGAAGAAGCTCACCGGCAAGATGCAGTCGCTGAAGATGGGCAACGGCCTCGATGACGGCATCAATCTCGGGCCGCTGGTGAACAAGGAAGGCCGCGACAAGGTGATCGAACTGGTCGAGGACGCGGTGTCGAAGGGCGCCAAGGTGCTGACCGGCGGCAAGACCCCGGACGGCCCGGGCTTCTTCTATCCCGCCACGGTGCTGACCAACGTGCCGGACGGAGCGAAAATGCTGAACGAGGAAATCTTCGGACCGGTCGCATCGATCCAGACCTTCAAGACCGAGGATGAGGCGATCAAGCGCGCCAACGAGACCGAGTACGGACTGGTCGCCTATCTCTACACCAAGGATCTCGGCCGTGGCATGCGGGTGTCGGAGAAACTCGATTTCGGCATGATCGGTCTCAATCGCGGACTTGTCTCCGACCCGGCCGCGCCGTTCGGCGGCATGAAGCAGTCCGGCATCGGCCGCGAGGGCGCGCATGAGGGGCTGATGGAGTTCCTTGAAACGCAATACGTGTCGGTGAGCTGGTGATCTGAAAGCGAGCGAAAATGGACGTGCTGATGCCGCAGCTCGGCGAAACGGTCGCCGAGGGCAAGATCGTCAAGTGGTTTAAGCAGGCGGGCGACACCATCGCGCCGGGCGACAACCTGTTCGAGATCGAGACCGACAAGACCTCGATGGAAGTGCCGGCGACCTTTGGCGGCACGCTGTCGAACATCAATTTTCAGGTCGGCGATGTGGCCAAGGTCGGCGCTGTGGTCGCGGTGATCCTCGGTGAGGGCGAGGTCGCGCAGCCGTCCGCGCCGCAAGTTCAGAAGCTGGATCCGGCGCCCGTCTCTCAAACGCCTATTCCAGCGCTGGCGATAAGCCAGGCCTATGAGCGGGCCCCTCGCCACTCCGCACCCGTCAAGATGGAGCTGTTCCGCGAAGTCCGCACCCCCGAACGCAATTTCGGTCCGGCGCGGATTGGAGGCGTCAGCGTTACACCGTTGGCGCGGAGGCTCGCCGGCGAGAACGGCATCGATCTGACACGGATCACCGGCTCGGGCCCGCATGGTCGAATTGTTGCGCGCGACGTCGAATCCCGTATGTCGCGATTGGCGGGACAGGCTGCGACTGCCGCCGCTGGTCCGTCCGCGTCGGACATTCTGGCGCTTTATCGCGATGTGCCGTTCGAGGAGGTGCCGCTTGACGGCATGCGCTCGACGATTGCCGCGCGATTGACGCAAGCCAAGCAGACGATCCCGCATTTCTATCTGACCGCCGATGTCACGCTCGATGCGCTTCTGAAGGTGCGCAGCGAAGCCAACGCCGGAGCGCCGGAAGGCCACAGCGGCTATAAGCTGTCGGTCAACGATTTTGTCATCAAGGCGCTTGCGCTTGCGCTGAAGCGTGTGCCGGCCGCGAATGCGATCTGGGCGCAGGACCGCATCCTGCGTTTCCAGCGCGCCGATATTGGCGTCGCCGTCGCGCTCGAAGGCGGCCTGATGACGCCGGTGATCCGCGCCGCCGATACGAAGTCGCTGAGCGTAATCTCGAATGAAATGCGCGCGCTCGCCGAACGCGCCCGGGACAAGAAGCTGAAGCCGGACGAATACCAGGGCGGCGTCAGCGCGATCTCCAATCTCGGCATGTATGGCGTGCGCGATTTCTCCGCGATCATCAACCCGCCGCAATCGACGATCCTTGCCGTTGGCGCGGCGCAGCGGCGTCCGGTCGAGACGGACGACGGCGGTGTGCGCTTCGAAAGCCAGATGACGGTGACACTGTCCTGCGATCATCGTGTCGTCGATGGCGCGCTGGGTGCGCAATTGCTGGCCGCGCTCAAGGGCTATCTGGAGCAGCCTGTTACGATGCTGGTTTAATTGTCTGCTGGTGCGATGCCGTGGAACAGATCGCTTTCCTCACCTTCGCCATGGTGCTGCTGGTCGCGGTGATCTCGCCGGGGCCCGCAATCGCGGCTTTGGTAGCACGTATCATGGCGCGCGGCACCGACGGCATTCTCGCGTTCTGTGCCGGGCTGGTGCTGGGCGACCTGATCTGGCTGTCCTGCGCGATGTTCGGGCTTGCGGCTCTTGCGGCGCTGTTTCAGCCGGTCTTCCTGATCGTGAAATATGCCGGTGCTGCTTATCTCCTGTTCCTCGCATGGAAGCTGTGGCGGGATTCCGGTGCGCCGGTTCAGGCCGAGCCGGTGCGCGGCCAGGGGCGGCAATTGTTCGGCGCGGCGCTGCTGCTGTCGCTCGGCAATCCGAAGATCATGCTGTTCTATCTGGCGCTCATGCCGACGGTGATCGACCTCACGCGGCTCACCCTCACCGACATGGCCGAGCTTGCCGCGATCGTTGCGGTGGTGGTCAGCATCGTGCTCACCGGTTACGTGCTGCTCGCGGCCTATGCGCGCCGCCTGTTCACGTCACCGCGTGCGTTGCAGACCGTCAACCGAACGGCCGGGCTTGCGATGGTCGGCGCAGCGGCGACGATTGTCGTGCGGAATTGACGTCTTCGCGGTGACGCGTTTTCTGCACGCGGACCGGTCGCCACTTTGCTCGAAGCGCTATCGATTACGGCAGGCGCAGCAGCACGGGAATGACGCCGGTATCCTGCAGATGCTCAAAAAGCTCTGCGAGCGGCACCGCAAGCAGAAACACCAGGGCGTCGGCAAACGTCATCAGCACGCGGGGCGGCCGGATCGTCAGCGTTGGCTCGTCATGCCATAACGACGGATTGGGAAAGAACCGCGGCACGCGCTGAAGGTAGTCCCGGTACGCGTCGCCGTAACGATCGGCGAGCACCTGTTCTTCCTGCAGCACCACCACATAGAACACCAACCAGGCCAGTGTCGCGCAGATCAGGCCGAGGATTACACTGCCGACCTGCATGCCGACCCCGGCGGCACCGAGGAAAGAGAAGAAATAGAGCGGATTGCGCATGACCGAATACGGTCCGGTTCGCACAAATTCTTCGATCTTGCGCCCGCCGATGTAAAGCGAGGACCAGGTCCGGCCGAGGATGCAACTCACGATCAGCACAATGCCGAACCACTCGACCATCTCATGGGTGGTTTCGCCGCTTGGGTAAATCGACGTGGTGACAGCGAACACAAATGCGCCGAGCGCGACCACGACATAGAGGACGATCTTGCGGATCGCCTGGACGGTATGGATTTTCATGGAGCCGAAAGATCTGGAGGGCCGATAGAGACCGTCGATTTTGCGGACGGGCGCACACTAGTATAGATGAAATGCGGCCGAAACCGGCCGCAATATTTTGACCGAGATCAATGCGAATGGAGAATCACATGGCCGCCGAAAAGCCCGAGATTTTGCTGATCGGACAGGCCAAGCCGGTCATAGTCGGCGGTGTCGAACCGTTCGCGACCGTCCACAAACTGGCCGAAGCCAAGGATCAGGATGCCTTCGTCAAGGAGGTCGCCCCGCGCATCCGCGGTATCGCGATCGCCTATACCGCGAACAAGATCGACGGCGCCTTCATGTCGCGCTTTCCGAAGCTCGAAATCGTGTCGAGCTTCGGCGTCGGCTATGACCATGTCGACGCGAAATGGGCGGGAGAGCACGGCCTCGTCGTCACCAACACGCCGGACGTCCTCAACGAGGAAGTGGCCGACACCGCGCTCGGCCTCCTGCTCTGCACGCTTCGCGAATTCCCGCAGGCCGATCGTTATCTCCGCGCCGGGAAATGGCTCAAGAGCGGATATCCGCTGTCACCCACGCTGCGCGGTCGGACCGTGGGCGTGGTCGGCATGGGGCGGATCGGCCGTGCAATCGGGCGGCGCCTCGAAGCGTTCGGTGTGCCGGTGGTCTATCACTCGCGCAATCCGCAGCCGGGCGTGTCGTACAAATATTATCCGAAGCTGGTCGACATGGCGCGCGACGTCGACACGCTGATGGTGATCGTGCCCGGTGGCGCGGCGACCAGGAACCTGATCGACGCCGAGGTGCTCGAGGCGCTTGGGCCGGACGGTGTGCTGATCAACATGGCGCGCGGTTCGGTGGTGGACGAGCAGGCGCTGATCAAGGCACTCAAGGATCGCACCATCATGTCGGCGGGCCTTGATGTGTTCGTCAACGAGCCGCAGGTGCCGCAGGAACTGATCGAGATGGAGCATATCGTGCTGTTTCCGCATCTCGGCTCGGCCTCGGTCGCGACCCGAAAGGCGATGGACCAGCTGGTGGTCGACAACCTGAAATCGTGGTTCTCGGGCAAGGGTCCGCTAACCCCGGTTCCGGAAACGCCTTATCCGCCGCGCAAGCCGGCGTGATTTCGCCGCAAGCGCTGTGCTAAAACGCGTTTCGCGATCGGTAGCGAGGGCGGCGATGCGTCGGGTTCTCCTTAGTCTGTTCCTGGTTGCTGCGGCGGGCCATGCTCTCGCGCAGGCGCCCAGCCCGCAGGCGCCGCAATCCGAGCCCCCCGCGTCGCAGGCCGGCGATACCGGCAAGGGGATGACCGGCGTATGGGAATTGTCCAATTCCGAACGCGATCGCGTCTGCAACCTCACCTTCAAGCCGGAGCCGGCACGCAACGGTTCGCAGGTCGAATTTGATTCCACCTGCCGTGATGCCATTCCGGCGCTGAAGGATGTGGAGGGCTGGAGCCTCGCCAACCATACGCTGAAGCTGATCGATGCACGCGGGCGCGTGGTGTTCGAATTCTCCGAGGTGGAGATCGGCATGTTCGAGGGCGAGCGGAAAGAAGAGGGGCTCTACTTCCTGCAAACTGCGGCTTCGGCGGCGGTGTTCACACCGAAGCGCTCGGTCGACCAGATCGCGGGCGAATGGTCGATGGTGAGAGCCGACAAGCCGGTCTGCTCGCTGAACTTCACCACCACAGCGACCAAGGGCTTTGACGAGTATCGCCTGCAGGTCCGGCAGCCTTGCGATCCGGCGATGTCGCGGCTGAATCCGAATGTGTGGCGGCTCGACAAGGGCGAGCTTGTGCTGGTGTCTCCGAACGGTCAGGCGTGGCGGTTCGAGGAGCGCGAGCCGGGCAAATGGTGGCGGGTGCCGGAAGGCGGCGACCAGATCGTGCTGCAGAAGAAATAGCGGCCGCCGTCCAATCGAGGTTAGGTCCCTGCAGCGCGTTGCGGAACCAGTGATCACGCTACGCCTCGACTAAATCAACCGCAGCCCCTTCAGACTCGCATGGCCGTCCTTGCCGACGATAATGTGGTCATGCACCGAAATGCCGAGCGGCTTCGCCACCTCCACGATCGACTGCGTCATCTGGATGTCCGCGCGCGACGGCGTCGGGTCGCCGCTGGGATGATTGTGCACCAGGATGATCGCGGTCGCCGACAATTCGAGCGCGCGCTTCACCACCTCGCGCGGATAGACCGGTGTGTGATCGACCGTCCCGGTCTGCTGCACTTCATCGGCGATCAATTGGTTGCGCTTGTCGAGGAACAGGATGCGGAATTGCTCCTTGTCGGCGAAGGCCATCGCGGTACGGCAATAATCCAGCACGGAGGACCATGACGACAGCACGGTGCGGGCCTTCACCTGGCCGCGCGCCAGCCGGCTGGCCGATGCGTGCACGATCTTTAACTCGGTGATGGCGGCCTCGCCAAGCCCCTTCACCTCTTTCAGCCGCGTCTCGGGCGCACCGATGACTTCGGCAAACGAGCCGAATGTCTCGATCAGCTTCTTGGCCAGCGGCTTCACGTCGCGCTGCGGGATGGCGCGAAACAGGATCAGTTCCAGAAGTTCATAATCGGCGAGCGCATCGGGGCCGGCCTCGCGGAAGCGCCCGCGCAATCGTTCACGATGCCCGTGATAATGCGGCGTAGCGTCCTCAAGACCGGTGGCAGGCTCGCCGTCGCCGCTGGGTTTTTGCACTCGCCGCATATGTCCTCGCGTCCCAAGCATGACGGGATTGCGATCATTTGCAATGCGGAAATGATCGGGGGATGTCGCGATGGGGCGTCGCCGACCACGTTTCATCAGGGCGGAAAATTGTCTAGGCTTCGATCGAAACGGGAGCCGGCTGACGCCGCCAATCGGCTGCCGGGAGGATTGACCATGATGATACGCGGGATCGTTTTTGCGTTGCTGCTGGCAGGCATCGGCGCCGCGCAGGCCCAGACGCCGGCACCGCAGGGGGGCCTGCCGCCGGGCTCGCAGCCGGCATTGGGCAATTGGGTGATCACCTATATCGAGGTTGCGCCGGGCAGCGAACCAAAAGCGCTTGCGGCGCTGAAGGCGCTCAAGACGGCCAGCGCGAAGGACAACGGCTTCCAGTCGATGATCGTGCTTCAGCGCAACGGCCAGCCCAATCATTTTGCACTGATTGAGCATTGGCAAGACAACAAGGCCAGAGAGGCCCATGCCGATCAGCCGCATGTGAAGGCCACGCTCCAGGCCCTGCAGGCGATCGAGACCGCACCCTATGACGAGCGGCCGCATCGGGAGCTTTCGACCGGCCAGAACAATCCAGGCGGAACGATCTACGCGGTCACTCACGTCGATTTCGTGCCGACGTTCCGTCCGCAGGGCGAAGAGATGCTGAAGGATTTTGCCTTCGAAGGGCGCCGCAGCGATGGCAACGCCCGCTTCGATGTCTTCACGCAGGCCAGCCGCCCAAACCACATGACGCTGGTTGCGGTGTGGAACAACCTCGAAGCCTGGAAGCGCCACACCGCCGCAACGTCGACGAAAGAGTTTCGTCAGCAATTGCTGCCGAAAAGCGGCAGTCTCTACGATGAGCGGCTTTACCGCGCGGTGAACTGATGGTTTCGCCGCGGGCAAGATCGCGGCATCGGCCGGATCACCCCTTTACGGCATAGGGCGGCTTGTCGAGCCCTTTCGGCGACAGCGTGAAAATCTCCGCGCCGTCTGCGGTCACGCCCACGGTATGTTCGAACTGGGCGGAGAGAGAGCGATCGCGCGTGACCGCGGTCCAGCCATCCGACAGCACCTTCACGTGCGGACGGCCCAGATTGATCATCGGCTCGACGGTGAAGAACATGCCGGGCCGCAGCACGGTGCCTTCTCCGGCGCGCCCGACATGCACGATATTCGGCTCGTCATGGAACAGGCGACCGAGCCCGTGGCCGCAGAAATCGCGCACCACGCTCATGTGCTGCGCCTCGACGAAAGACTGGATAGCGGCTCCGATATCGCCGGTGGTGCCGCCCGGCTTGATCGCGGCGATGCCACGCATCATCGAGTCGAACGTCACGTCGATCAACCGCTCGGCCCGGCGCGGGATCTCGCCGACCGCATACATCCGGCTCGAATCGCCGTGCCAGCCGTCGAGAATCAGCGTCACGTCGATATTGACGATGTCGCCTTCCTTCATCGGCTTGTCGCTGGGAATGCCGTGGCAGACGACGTGGTTGATCGAGGTGCAGGTGGACTTGCGATAGCCGCGATACATCAGCGTCGCGGGCAGCGCGCCATGGTCCATCGCAAAGTCGTGCACCAGCCGGTCGATCCGTTCGGTCGGTACGCCGGGAAGCACCTCGGGAACCAGCATATCGAGGCATTCGGCAACCAGGCGGCCAGCCTTGCGCATGCCGGCGAATGCTTCCGCCTTGTGCAATTTGATCTGTCCGGTCTTGCGCATCGGCGCAAGGGCGGCATCGACATAATTCATGCAGGTCCTCGGAGGAGGGGATTTTCTCGCAATGTATGCGATCGGAACGGCGATGCAAGTTTACATCCGGATGGCTGCCCTTCCCGAGACTCGGGGCCGGAAACCGCCGTCACCGCACGAAATCGCCGCCCAGATCGTCCTCGATATGTACGCGGATGATCTCGTCGAACGAGGATTCGGCGGTAAATCCGAGCTCGCGGGCGCGGGTGCAATCGAACCGGCTGGGCCAACCTTCGACGATCTTCATGATGAAGGGATCAGCCTTCGGCTTGACGCGGTCGGCGACCCGGTCGCCGGCGACCCGCCGCAGCGCTGCCAGTTGCTCGCCGACCGTACAGCAGACGCCCGGCATCGTCATGTTGATGCGGTGACCGAGTTGCTCCGGTTTAAGCGTTGCCGCATGCACAAGAAACCCTGCCGCCGCACGCGGCGAGGCATGCGTGTTGGTGACGTCCTCCGTCACCGGCAGCGTTGCCTCGAGGCCTGCAAGCGGTTCGCGGATAATGCCTGAATAGAAGCCCGATGCCGCGAGGTTCGGCTTGCCCGGCCGCACGGTGATGCCGCACAGCCGGACGCCGACGCCGTCAAGGAAGCCGCGGCGGTTGTAATCGGCCAGCAGCGTTTCGCAGATCACCTTGTGGGCGCCGTAGCTGGTCAGTGGTGTGAGAACGAAATCGTCCGGGATCGAGGGCGGAAACGGCGCGCCATAGACGGCGATGGAGGATGTGTAGATCACCTTCGGCTTGTAGGCGTCGCCGGTCTTGCGCATCGCCTCCAGCAAATTGCGGGTGCCGTCGAGATTGGCGCGATAGCCGGCCTCGAAATCGGTCTCGGAACCGCCGGATGGAATGGCAGCGAGGTGGAAGATCACATCGGGCCGGTCGCGCACGAGGTCTTCGGCCACGCCCGGCATGGCGAGATCGGCGGTCTTAAGAACGGTGTTGGCGGCAAGCCCGTCCGGCGCTTCCGGCGGCGCAATGTCTGTGAGGGTGAGGGTGTCGATCGCCTGGCCGTTCAGGCCACCGTCGCGTGAGAGCCGCTCGAGCAGCTTGCGGCCGATCATGCCGGCCGCGCCGGTGACGAGAACATGCATGGTTTCGATTTCCGTCAGCAGTACTTGATACCGTCGAGGACGGCACAGTCGCGCTTGTGCGGCGCATTCGGATCGTCCAGTGGGACCGATCCACGGCCCGATGGTGATCCGACAAACACTCCGGGCCCGACGCGCACGGAGTCCTTGTGCCCGATACGGAGGCTTGGATGTGCCGCATTCGAGGAGCGGGTGCCGTCCGGCCATATGATCGCATCGCCCGCGAAAATGCCGGTGCGCCCGTCATCGCAGATCACGGCGTTGCCGTTACGCTTGCAGTTCGCCGCGAGCGCGAGACTTGGCGCAAGCGCAAGCAGGATCGCGAGAGGGAAGATACGCATGGATCTCTCCGGGCAGTCCGAACCTTACAACGCGAGCCCGCCGTCGACCAGATGCGATTGCCCGGTGATGTAGAGCGATTCATCCGAGGCGAGAAAAAGTGCCAGCGCCGCGACTTCCGGAGCCGTGCCCAACCGGCCCATTGGTTGACGGGCCACGAAAGATTGTCGCGCCGCCTCCAAAGATTGTCCCGAATTTACCGCCAGCGATTCGATCCGTCCCTCGAGCGACGGCGACTCGATCGTGCCGGGACAGATGGCGTTGCAGCGGATTCCCTGCTTGATGAAGTCGATGGCGACCGCCTTGGTCAGTCCGATCACGGCCGCCTTGGATGCGCCATAGGCGTAGCGGTTCGGCAATCCCGTAATCGACGATGCCACCGAGGAGATGTTGACGATCGAGCCGCCGCCTTTCGCGAGCATCGCCGGCAGGAACGCGCGGATGGTTCGATGCATCGATTTGACATTGAGATCGAACGAGAAGTCCCAATCCGGGTCGCTGCAGTCGAGGACGGTGCCGTGGTGCACGAAGCCCGCACAATTCACCAGAATATCGGTGCCGCCATAATCCCGCTCGACGTCGCGGGCCAATGCCGCGATTGCCACATCGGAGCGGACGTCCAGGGCGAGCGATCGTTCGGTTGAAAGCCCTGCCAGTTTGGAGGCTTCGAGATCGCTGGCGATGACGCGGGCCCCTTCGGCGGCAAAGGTTTCGGCGATTGCGCGCCCAATGCCCTGGCCCGCAGCGGTGATGACGGCAATCTTGTTCGTCAGACGGCCCGCCATGGCTAGGCTTTCGCCGCCATGAAAGACGCGAGGCTGGCTTTCTGCCGCCCGTCGGCATCGAAATTCGCCGGTGCGAGCCAGCGCTCGAAGGCGGCTCGGCGGTCAGGCCATTCAGAATCGATGATGGAAAACCACGCGGTGTCGCGGTTCTTGCCCTTGACGATCATGTGCTGCCGGAACATTCCCTCGAAGGTGAATCCATAACGTTCTGCGGCGCGGCGCGACGCAGCATTCAGCGCATTGCATTTCCACTCATAACGCCGATAGCCGAGCGTATCAAAGGCGTAGCGGGCGAGCAGATACTGCGCCTCGGTGCCGAGCGGTGTGCGTTGCAGCGCCGGCGCGTAGGCGATGTGTCCGACCTCGATCACTCCCATATCGGGGCGTATGGCCATCAGCGCCGCAATGCCGATTGCGCGGCCATCCGGTGCAACGACGGCATAGACATAGGGGTCATCGAGTGTCGCGCGTTCTCTGAGCCACGCCTGGAATGCGCTTACATCTTCGAACGGGCCATAGGGCATGTAGTCCCACATCGCCGGCGTCACGCTGACGGATTCCCAGAGGGAGGCGCCGTGCCGGGCTGGATCGAGTTTCTCGACCCGGCCGTATCGTCCCGTCAGTACGACCGGCCCAGGCCGTGCCGCGCCAGCGAAGAAAAGGTCCGTCACGCTGCCGGCCGCTTGGCGCGGTCCTCGCGGAAAAGGGTGTTCAGATCTGCTGCGGGCGCTGCATCCGCAAAGCCGCCGAAACAGCCACCGTCGGCGAGTTGCCGGGCGGCACGGATGAAGCCGCCCCACGCGGCCCGCGCAAGCGACCCACCCACACTGATGCGTCGCGCGCCGAGTGCTGCGATGTGCTTCACGGTCAGGTCGCTTGGCCATCCGATCAGAACGTTGACCGGCTTTGGCGCCACCGCCTTAACGACCGTCTCGATCTCCTCGCGGGTCCGGATGCCGGGCGCATAGAGACAATCGGCGCCCGCCTCTGCGAAAGCCCTGAGACGACGCAACGTCTCGTCCATGTCGGGACGCCCGCGGATGAAGCCTTCGGTGCGCGCGGTCAGCATCACGTCCTCGCCGGTCTTGTCGATGGCGGCGCGCGCCGCCTTGATGCGGGCAAGGGCGAGGTCGAACGAATAGAGCGGTTTTGCCTTGTCGCCGGTCGAATCCTCGATCGACAGCCCGGCGACGCCGGTCTTCACGCACAGCGTCACGCTCTCAGCCACGCCCTCCGGATCGTCCGCGTAGCCGCCCTCGAAATCAGCATTGAATGGAACGTCGCTGGCCGCGGCAAGCTCGGCGATATGGGGGAGCATGAGGTCGCGCGGAACCGCGCCGTCGGCGTAGCCTGCTGCGAACGCGTAGCCGAGGCTCGTGGTCGCCAGCGCCTTGAATCCAAGATGCTGCAGATAGCGTGCGCTCCCGATGTCCCACGGATTGGGGATGACGAAGCATCCGCTGTCGTGAAGCTGTCGAAAGGTGCGGCGCTTTTCGGCGATCGATGGCATGCTGAAATCCGGGCTCGAGGCTTATGGATATGCATTGTGGGTCAGCAGGAGCGGTTGTTAAACCACAATCGCCGTCGTCAGGTATCCGTGCGGCGCATCGCTGACATGCCGGCGCCTCCCGACATCTCGCTCGCTTGCCTCGGATTTTCTCGCATCTGCGAAAGAAGCCGGCGCTGCCGGATCACTCAACAGGCGAGTTCTGAGGGGCAGGTCTGGGGGGATTGGCGCTCTCCGACCGGCCAGCCAGTAACGATCACAGCGTCGGCAGAAAGGTTGCGATCTGCGGAAAGATGACGATCGCAACGATCACCGCGAGCAGTATCAACCAATAAGGAATGGCGCCGCGGAAAATCTCCGCCAGCGGCACATTGGGCTCAGGCACAGCCGCCTTCACCGTAAAGACCAGAATGCCGAAAGGCGGCGTCAGCAGACCGGTCTCGACCGCCAGGATTCCGATGATGGCGAAGGCGAGCGGATCGATGCCGAGCGTGGCAGCAATCGGTGCGAAAATCGGCACGGTGAGCAGGATGATCGAGATCGAGTCGATCAGGCAGCCGAGCACGAACCAGATCAGCAGCATGACGGCGAGAATTCCGGTCGGGCCGAGCCCGGTGCCGAGGAGGAATGCCTTGGCGGTTTCGGTGAAGCCGGTCATCGAGAGAACGCGGGAGTAAAGCTGCGCGCAGAACAGCAGCAGCAGCAGCGGTCCGGACGTGCGCCCGACATTCAGAACCACCTGCCAGATTTCGCGCCAGGTGATCCCCTTGATCAGAGCCAGCACCAGCGCGCCGACCGCGCCGACGCCGGCACCCTCGGTCGGCGTGCAGAGCCCGAGCCAGATCGAGCCGAGCACCGCCGCGATCAGCGCCAGCACCAGCGCTGTGCTGAACAGCAGCGCGCCGAGGGGACGGTCGTCCTCGTCATCGGGAGAAGAGGCAACCGCAGCGCCGAGCGGAGCCGTCCGTATCGTGTTGCCTGACCCTCCGACCAACGCCGGATTCATGATTGCTGCGATCACGACATACGCACAGAAGCCGAAGGCCAGCAGAAGCCCCGGCAATACGCCGGCGAGGAACAGCTTGCCGATCGATAGTTCGGTCAGCACCCCCCAGACGATCATCAGCACCGAGGGCGGAATCAGCATGCCGAGGCAGGCACTGCCGGCGATGCAGCCGAGCGCGAATTGACGATTGTAGCCGTAGCGGCGCATCTCCGGATAGGCGATGCGGGAGAAGGCGGCTGCGGCGGCGATGCTGACGCCCGTGACGAAAGCAAAAATCGCATTGGCGACGATGGTGGCGACTGCAAGCCTTGCGGGCAGCCAGCGGCTGAGCCGGTGCGCAAGCGTGTAAAGATCGGTTGCGGCACCGCATTTGGCGAGGAAATCGCCCATCAGCATGAACAATGGGATGACTGCGAACACATAATCGCGCAGCGCTTCGTAGGCCGTGTTGGCGACGAAGGTCCGCACCACCTCGATGTCGCCCAGCATCAGATAGATGCCGATCGCGGCGGTGACGCCAAGCGCGATCGCGATATGGACGCCGGCAAATACCAGCGCCAGCAACACCACGATGACCAGGATCATTTCGCTGTGGCCGAACATCGCTGGTGTCCCGATCAGTGCGCGGAAGGTTTCGGCGGCGGAGCGCTGTCGGGACGTATCAGGGCGAGGAAAGCGAGCAGGGCCTGTCCCAGATAGATCGTAACCACGAGCGCCGAGCCAAGCATGACCACATAGCGTGCTGGCCACACGGGTACACGCAAGGCGCCTTCACCCTCGAACTCGTTGCTGGTCCATGCATGCAGGGCCGGTTCGAAGCTGCCCCACACGATCAGCAGGAAAAAGCCGGCGCCGAGCAAGCCGGAGGCAAAATCGGCGAACGCATAACCGCGTCGTCCGAACAGCGAGACGATCACGTCGGTACGCAGCATGCCGCCGCTCTGGATCGCATAGGCCGCGAGCAGAAAGCAGATGATCACGATCGACATGGAGACGATTTCCGGCGTCCCCTTGACCGGTGAGTTGAACGCGGCGCGCCCGATCACGTCGGCGACGACAAGAAAGCTCAGCAGGAAGATGATTGCGGCGGCAACCGCGAGCAGCGTATGGACGAGGCGGGTGACGAATTGTTCAAGCATTGGGCCTTGCCTCCCGGATGCCATTCAGAGGCTGACCGGGCCGTCGCCCATCGACGCTCGCCCGACGACGTCGAGCGAGCGCCTGAGGGTGATGGAAAGGGCGCATTGTATGCGTCGATCGGTGCCTCACTTGACGCTGTAGCGCACCGGCCATTTGTGCCCGTTCTTCTCGGCCGCGGCCAGCGTGGCTTCCAGCACCTGCGTCGCCGGCAGACCCTGTGCGTCAAGTTCCTTGGCCTTCTCCTTCGGCCAGGCCGCAAGCGACTTCGCCCAATCGGCCTGAACGCTGTCCGGCAGCTTGCGGACGTTGGTGCCTTTGGCCTTCAGGTCTTCGAGTTGCTTGGGATAATTCGCCTGATTCACGGTGCCGGTCATCGCCTCGTATTCCTTGCCGACCTCGACGATGATGTCCTGGACCTCCTTCGGCAGCTTGTCGAAGCGCGCCTTGTTGATGGTCAGGCCGTGCCAGGTGATCGCGCCGAAGCCGATCTCGGTGTAGAACTTGCCGACTTCGAACAGTTTGAAGTTCACCCAGCCGGATGGGAACATGATCCATCCGTTATAGACGCCGGTCTGCATGGCCGTGTAGGCCTCCGGCAGCGACGACTGAACCGGCGTTGCGCCGGCAAATTCCAGCCACTTCAGATTGAGGCCGGCACCCGCAAGCTTCTGGCCTTTCAGGTCGGCAACGCTGTTCCACTCGAAGTTGGTGCCGAGGTTGTAGCCGTTGTCGGCAATCAGCGCGATCAGCTTCTGCCGGTATTTGTCCTCGAACACCTTCGACATGAACGGCACCTGGTCATAGACCTCGCGTGCGATCTTCACGCTGGCGACGGGATCCATGGTGCCGAATGGCAGCATCACCTGAAAGGCATGCAACGGCAGGTTCGAGGGCTCGAAGCAGAAGCAATAGCCACCGATATCGATGATGCCGGACTGCACGCCTTCGAGCGTGTCGGCCACCTTCACCATGGCGCCGCCGTAACCCTCGACGAACTCGATTTTATGTTTGGTCTTTGCCGCCACGCGCTTGGTGACTTCGGGCACGAAGAAATTCTGCATCAGGTTGACGTAAGTGTTCACCGGCGGATGGCCGGACGCGATCCGCAGCCGGATCGTTTCCTGAGCCGACGCCGTGCTCGCCGTCGTCACCAGCGCGGCAACAGCAAACGAGCCCACAAGACTTCGCAGGTTCATGTTTTCCTCCCGATGCCGCATGTCGCGGCTTTGTTTTATTTTATGCCGCAAGCATCGACGGGAGGCGGGGGGCGAGTCAAACACTATCGACGGCGTGCGACGCTGACGATCGGGCGCGTTTTCGCAGTCTGAAAGCCGCTAATGGTTGTCGCGAGGAACGCTTTTTTGCGCGACGCGCTGATACCGGTCGGCTCCCCGGATCACCTGCCCATCGGCCATCTGCGTGACCGTGCCGCGGTAAATGTCCTGCCAGGGCGTCTGGCTCTTCGGCACCGGGAAGCCGCCCGCTTCTTCCAGTGCAGCCCGGCGCCGTGCCAGATCCGCTTCAGGAACGAGCATGTCGGCGGTGCCGTTGCGAAGATCGATTCGCAAACGGTCGCCGGTCGCGAGCAAGGCGAGGCCGCCGCCCGCGGCCGCTTCCGGTGAAGCATTCAGGATCGAGGGCGAGCCGGAGGTGCCGGACTGGCGGCCATCGCCGATGCAGGGAAGCGCCTCGATGCCGCATTTGATGAGTGCGGCCGGCGGTTGCATGTTCACGACCTCGGCCGAGCCGGGATAGCCGATCGGTCCCACGCCGCGAATGACCAGAATGGATTGTTCGTCAATCGCAAGCGCGGGGTCGTCGATCCGGGCGTGATAATCCTCTGGTCCCTCGAACACCACGGCGCGCCCTTCGAACGCCTCCGGATCGTCCGGATTCGAGAGGTAGCGGGTCCGGAAATCCTCCGAGATCACGCTGGTTTTCATGATCGCGGAGTCGAACAGATTGCCGCGCAGCACGCGAAACCCTGCCTCCTCTTTCAGAGGAGTTTTGTAAGGGCGGATCACGTCGGCATCCTGCGCCTTGGCCGCGCGAGCATTTTCGCCGATGCTCCTGCCATTGATTGTCTGCGCATCCGCATGGATGCGGCCGGCCTGTATCAGCTCATGCAGCACGGCAGGCAATCCGCCGGCGCGATAATATTCTTCGCCGAGATACTTGCCGGCCGGCTGCATGTCGACGAGAAGCGGCACGTCGAAGCCGATCCGCTCCCAATCGTGCATCGACACCTCGATTCCGACATGGCGCGCGATCGCATTGATGTGGATCGGCGCATTGGTCGACCCACCGATCGCCGAACAGGCGACGATGGCATTCTCGAACGCCTGACGCGTCATGATGTCGGACGGTTTCAGGTCTTCTTCAACGATCTCCACCGCGCGCCGGCCGGTCTCGTAAGCGATCTGCGCGCGTTCGCGATAAGGTGCGGGGATCGCGGCGCATCCGGGGAGCGACATGCCGAGCGCCTCGGCAAGCGCGTTCATGGTCGAGGCGGTGCCCATGGTGTTGCAATGGCCGATCGAGGGTGCCGACGATGCAACGATCGCGAGAAACTCGTCGTACTCGATCTTGCCGGCCGCCAGGTCCTTGCGTGCCTGCCAGACGACGGTCCCGGAGCCGGAGCGTTTGCCTTTCCACCAGCCGTTCAGCATCGGCCCGCCGGACAGCACGATCGCCGGGATGTTGACGGTCGCGGCGGCCATCAGGCCGGCCGGCGTGGTCTTGTCGCAACCGGTGGTCAAAACCACCCCATCCAGCGGATAGCCGTACAGAACCTCGACGAGACCGAGATAGGACAGGTTGCGGTCGAGCGCGGCTGTCGGCCGCTTGCCGGTCTCCTGCATCGGATGACAGGGAAATTCGAACGCGATGCCGCCGGCATCTCGGATGCCTTCGCGCACGCGTTGTGCCAGATTGAGATGGTGCCGATTGCATGGCGATAGATCGCTGCCGGTCTGCGCGATGCCGATGATCGGCTTGCCGGCCGTCAATTCCTGAAGCGTAAGTCCGAAATTCAGATAGCGCTCCAGATAGAGCGCGGTCATCCCCGGATTGTCCGGGTTATCGAACCAGAGCTGCGATCGCAGTCTGCGTTTATTTTTATGCGTCATCGCCTCTACCGTGCAGCACGACAGGAGATAACGAATGCGACGAACTTCCGTTCCGACTATCCGTCAGCGGTTTGCGGCACCGGCGTGAACAGAAGCTTGTCGATCCGCTTGCCATCCATATCGAGGATCTCGACTCGCCATCCCGGGATCTCGAAGGTTTCGCACTCGACAGGGATGTGCGCGAGCCGTTCAAGGGCAAAGCCGGCGGCAGTGTGGAATTCGCCCTCGGAATCCCGAAGCTTCAGCTTCTCGATCAGGTCGGATGCCGGGGCGCGCCCGTCGACGAGCCATGAACCATCGGGTCGCCGCACAACATTTTCCGAAGGCTGCTCGTGCTCGTCACCGAGATCGCCGGCGATACCTTCCAGCACGTCGTTCAGCGTCGCTATGCCGAGGAAGTCGCCGTATTCGTCGACAATGAAGGCGATATGAACGGGTGATATCTTGAAGGTCTCCAGCAGCCGCAGAACCGGCATGGTCTCCGGCACGAATGCAGGCTGGATCAATCGCTCCTCGACACGGATCCCCCGTCCCGAAATCAGGTCGCCGACAAGGTCCTTTTTCTGGACGACCCCAAGCGGCCGTCCGAGATCGCCGTCGCGCGCGACCACGATGCGGGAATAGGGACAATCGGCGATCTCGCGCTCGATGGTTTCCTGCTTGTCCGCGAGATCGATCCAGTAGACGTCCGGCCGCGGCACCATGACTGACGCAACGGACGAATCGGCGAGCGCAAGCACGCCGTGAATCATCTTCTCTTCGACCTCATCGATCACGCCGGCTTCGGTACCTTCCGCGATCGCAATTCTGACTTCCTCCTCGGTGACCGAGTCGGTCTTCGTTTCCGGGATGCGAAGAAGCCTGAGCAGTAGCGCGGTGGACGTTTCGAGTAACCAGACGAGAGGGCGTGCGATCAGAACGAGGAGTTGAAGCGGACCGGCCACGACCGCCGCGATGCGTTCCGGCTGCAGCAGGGCGATACGCTTCGGAACCAGTTCTCCGACGACGACGGACAACGCCGTGATGGCGATGACGACAAGAATGAAGGCGACTTCCTCGCCGCGCGGGGCAAAGACCGGATACTCGTTCAGGACGGAACCGAGGCGCGCCCCCAGGGTCGAGCCGCCATAGGCGCCCGACAGGATGCCGATCAATGTGATGCCGACCTGGACGCCCGACAGGAAACGCCCCGGGCTCTCGGCCAGTGCCAGCGCGCGACCGGCGCCCTTGTCGCCGGCTTCCGCCATCTGCTGGAGCCGAATGCGCCGCGAGGACACAATCGCCAGCTCAGCCATTGCAAAAAAGCCGTTGAGCAGGATGAGCCCAACGACGATGGCCAGTTCAAGCCAGACGGTCATAATCCACCCTATGTGGCACGCCGCTCGCTACTCGGCAATGTCCATGACTTAAGTTATTTCTGACGGCATCCGTGGAGGATTCTCAAAGATGACCTGGCAGCTGGCGGCGGGCGGGGGCGTAAGCCTGGTGAATTTCGTCATCCACGCCGTGATGTCGGCGCTGATCATGGTCGGGACCAGACGGACCGCCGTCGCCACCGACGACTTTCATTTCGTGACGCGCCTGATCGCGCTTCTGCTGGTCACGGTCGCGGTGCTGAGCATTGCTCATCTTGCGGAGATCGGCCTGTGGACGGGGTTATACAACCTTGTCGGCTTCGCTCCCGGTAACGGCATCTCCACCTTCGAACTTGCATTCGAAAATTATACGGCACTCGGTTATGGCGACGTGGTGCCGCCGCCCGGCCTGCGGCTGTTCGGTCCGATGGCGGCCCTGAATGGCCTCCTGCTGATCGGGTGGTCGGTCTTTATTCTGTTCGATGTGATGCGGATGGCGGAAGTGGAGATCGGCCGGATCGATCGAAAGAGTTGACCGGCGGGTATCGAACCGAACTTAATGATGCCACCAGAGGAAATTGCCGATGCTCCGTACCATTGCCGCTTTCGACCGGATCGGTGAGGAGAATGCCTTCGCGGTGCTGGCGCGTGCCAATGCGCTGATCGCCCAGGGCCGCGACGTCATTAATCTTGGCATCGGCCAGCCGGATTTCCGCACGCCCGACTTCATCGTCGAAGCCGCGATCAAGGCATTGCGCGACGGCCATCACGGCTACACGCCCGCCACCGGCATCCCACAATTGCGCGAGGCGGTGGCGGCTGACCTGCACCAGCGTTACGCGGTCGAGGTGTCGCCGGATGAAGTCATGATCATGCCGGGCGGCAAGCCGACCATGTTCATGGCGATCATGATGTTCGGCGAGCCCGGCGTGGACATCCTGTATCCCGATCCCGGCTTTCCGATCTACCGCTCGATGATCGAATTCACCGGCGCCAATCCGGTGCCGGTGCCGATCCGCGAAGAGAACGGTTTCGCGTTTTCCGCCGAGGAAACGCTGAAACTGATCGCACCGAAGACGCGGCTTCTGATCGTCAATTCACCCGCCAATCCGACCGGTGGTGTCACTCCAAAGTCCGAGGTCGACAAGCTGGTCGCCGGTCTCGAGCGCTTTCCGGATGTGGCGGTGATGTCGGACGAAATCTACGACCACATGGTCTATGACGGCGAGAAGCATGTCTGCCTCTTGTCCTATCCGCAGATCCGCGACCGGCTGATCCTGCTGAATGGCTGGTCGAAGACCTATGCGATGACCGGCTGGCGACTCGGCTACGCGGTGTGGCCGGGCAAGCTCTACGACTATGCGCGCAAGCTCGCGGTCAACCTGCATTCCTGCGTGAATGCCTCCGCGCAATATGCCGGCCTCGCCGCCCTGACCGGGCCGCAGGACGAGGTCACGAAGATGGTTGCCGAGTTCGATCGGCGCCGCAAGGTCGTGGTCGATGGCCTGAACAAGCTGCCCGGCGTGTCCTGCGCAACCCCGAAGGGCGCATTCTACGCTTTCCCGAACGTCAAGCAGACCGGCTGGAAGGCGAAGGCGCTGGCCTCATCGTTACTGGATGATGCCGGCGTTGCGATTATCGGCGGCCCGGATTTCGGTATTCTCGGCGAGGGCTATGTTCGGCTATCCTATGCCAATTCGACCGCGAATATTCTTAAGGCCCTCGATCGCATGGGTGAGTTTCTGTCGACACGAAAAGCGGTGTAGCGCAATGACAGCCGGGTTCATCACGCGGGTAGGGTTTTTGTTGCTGCCGGTGCTGTGGGCTGTGCCCGCGCATGCCCAGGTGATTTTCGTAAGCTACACCTGTGCGGATGGCACGCCGGTCTCCGCGGCCTTGTATCGAGGCGACAACAGGATGCGGCTGCAATTCGACGGGCACGCCTATGCGTTGCCGAAACGGCTATCGGCATCGGGTGCCCGCTACTCCAAGAGTGGGGTGTCGTTCTGGATCAAGGGTCAGGAGGCGACCCTGAAGCGGCCGAAACGGAAAGCGACGCTTTGCAAGGCGCAGTGACGCTTTAGGGCATTCGTTCCTGCGAGTTTCCGGCCGCCCTATGGCTTGAGCGCGAACCGGAAGCCGACCACTACGATCGCAAGTCCCACGAGTTGCGGGATCGTCGGAACCTCGCCGATCGCCAGAAATCCGATCAGCATCGTCATCGGCGGCACCAGTGCCGGAAACATCGACGCGCGTCCGGCGCCGAGCGCGGTCACCGCGCGCGCAAACAGATAGAGCGCGAGCAGGCCGGCAAAGCCGCCCTGTGCCACGACCTGAATCAGGTTTTCCGTCAGTCCAGCCGCGATCATGTGGTCGAAGCCGAACAGGATCGCGTAGACCGGCACATAGACGACCAGTGACAGCACGCCGACCACCTGTGCCGCGAGCAGCCCGCTGGTGCGCCATCCGCGCAGGCAGATGGTGAAGGTGGCCCAGGTCAATCCGGCCATGCAGAACATCAGGTCGCCGGTGATCGCCCCGCCGCGAATCGCGGTGATGGCCTCGCCGGCCAGCACGAGCAGGCCGAGCAGGATCGCGATGACGCCGATCACGCGGGCCCGGGTCAGCGGCTCCCGCAACACCAGGAAGGCCAGAAGCAGCCCGCCGAGCGCCGCGGAGCCGGGCTGGATGACAGCGCCGTGCCCCAACGGCGCGAGCGTCAGTCCGGTGTAGTTCAGCAGCGCCTGAGGCGGACCTGCCAGAACGAGGATGATCAATCCGCGGACCCATCCAAGGCCGCCGAGATCGGCCAGGCCCGCCCGTGCCACAAGCGGGATGACGAGGATCCCGGACCAGACGAAGCGATGAAACGCGAGATCGGGAGGGGTCAGCCCGGCGGCGATGCCGTGCTTGCCGGCCACGAAACCGATGGCCCAGCAGATCGAGGCGGCAATACCGCACAGGACCCCGAGGGCGGTCGCCGACAGCCCGGCGCGAGCATGTTGGTCCGGCAAGACATGATCCGATTCGTTTGATCTCCCGGATACAAGGTCAGTCCCGTTGTGGCTATGGCGCCGGCTGAGTTGCTGCCATGTGCGGCGCGAATCGCGGGCGCCGATGTCCCGGTCCGGCGGCGGTATCGGTTTGACTGATCCGGGTCTGCTCTCTAACGTCACCCCAGTCGCGGGGGGCCTCGCGGCGCTATCCATGACTGGTCGAGCGGCACCGCCAGGCGTTCCTGACAATGAAAACTATCAGTGCATTTCTGATTTCGGCGCTGGTCGCGCTGGTTGTGATCGTGGGGTCGGTCGGTGTTCTGTCCGCCGTCTGCTCGGTTCAGCCGGCTCCGGCGCCTGAGCAGACCCGGACGCCCTCACGGCTGCCGATCCATTTCCAGCAGGACGGCTTGGGCGCAGTGGTCGAGCGCGCGGTCCTGACCCGCGATAGCCTCGATGCGCTGCTGTGGCAGGCGCAGGCTACCCCGCAGCCGCGGCCGCAGACCATGAGCTGGCGGAACCGGTTCCTGTGCGATATCCGCATCACCGATGTGCTGCTGATCGGCTTTGCCGCGTTTCTGCTGCTGGCGACCATTTTCCAGGGCCTCTGGATGCTGCGTGCGGTGCGCTCGTCCGACCGCACCGCCAGCCTCGTCAACGAAGGGCTGATTTCGGCCCAGCGCGCCTACGTCTCGCTGCGCGAATTCCAGGTGGCGCTGACCAAGAATCCGCTGAACGATGAGATTCAGACCTGCACCATCCAGCCGATCTGGGAGAATACCGGCACGACGCCGACCCGGAACGGGCGGGGCCATGTGAACTGGAAGTATTTCGACCGCTCAGTGCCGGCGGATTTCGACTTCGCCGATTTCGACGAACTCGGAAACCGCATCCTGTCGTACGATTCCTACAAGCCACTGATCGTTGGGCCTCGCGCCACTGCGCTGTCGCCGATTATCGGGATGGAACCGGCAATCCTGCGCCAGGTTCGCGATCTGCAGGGCAAGCTGCTGATCTGGGGCTGGGCCGAATATGACGAGGTTTTCAGCGACGCCAAGCGGCACCGGACCGAATTCGCCTATCTGGTGGTGGTGTCGGGTTCGCCCGCGAGCCATGTGGGCTTCAGTCAGTTCAAGCTGCATAATGGCGTCGACGAGGATTGCATGAAGCAGCCGACGGTGCTGGCGCGCTCGGTTTAGTGTCCTCCGAAGCCGCCTCCGTCCCGGGCGTCCCGGTGATCGGACTTTGCGAAGCCGCGCCGGGCGGCCTTTTTCCGTCATACCGGCGGCGGGCATGACCTGCTAGGATGAAATCCATTTTGCACAACATCGGGTGACTGACGCGCATGGCCGAATCGTCGAAGCCGCTGATGCTGTCCTGGCGCTTCGCGCCATTGTTCTGGTGCCAGTTTTTCTCCGCCTTCAACGACAACTTCCTGAAGAACGCGATCGTCTTCCTGATCCTGTTCCATATGGGGTCCGGCGGCGAGGCGCTCATTACGCTCGCGGGTGCGGTCTTCATCGCGCCTTACTTCTTCCTGTCGGCGCTCGGCGGCGAGGTCGCTGACCGCTACGACAAGGCGGTGGTGGCACGGCGTCTGAAATTCGTCGAGATCGGCGTCGCCGCGATCGCGGTCCTTGGTTTTGTGGTCCATGCCGGCGAAGATCCCGGTCAGCCACCGGTCGTTTCTCTGGTCATTCTGTTCGTTGCCCTGTTCGGGTTCGGCGTGATCGGCGCGCTGTTCGGCCCGATCAAATACGGCATTCTGCCCGATCATCTGGCGCGCCGCGAATTGCCCGCGGGCAATGCGCTAGTCGAGGGCGCGACCTTCATCGCCATCCTGCTCGGCACGATTGTCGGCGGCATCGCCGCCAAGGGCGGCGGCAGCCCGGCCGTGTTCTCCGTGTTGGTGATGGCCTTTGCCTTGCTGTGCTGGGTCTCGGCGCTGCTGATCCCGCGCACCGGCGAGGCGGCGCCCAACCTGATCATCAACAAGAATATCGCGACCTCGACCTGGACGCTGATCAAGGACTTGCGCAGCGACGGGCGGCTCTGGTGGGGCGCGCTGGTGACGAGCTGGTTCTGGCTCGCCGGCGTCGTCGTGCTGTCGCTATTGCCGCCGTCGGTCAAGAACATCATAGGCGGTGACGAATATACGGTGACGGCTTATCTGGCCGTGTTCTCGATCGCGGTTGCCATCGGTTCGGGCCTCGCGGCTTTTCTGGCGAGCGGGCGCATCATTCTTCTGCCGACGCTGCTTGGCGCTCTGTTGCTGGCGGGCTTTGCGCTGTTCATGGGCTGGTCGCTCTATGGCGCACCGCCGCCGGCGCAGCTCATGGGCCCTCTCGAAGTGTTCCGCACGCCGCGCGGGATCAATGCCGCGGTCGCACTGGCCGGTCTCGCCATCGGCGGCGGTCTGTTCATCGTGCCGGCTTTTGCCGCCGTGCAGGCATGGGCCGGTGCCGACCGACGCGCCCGCGTGGTTGCGGCGGTCAATATCCTCAATGCGCTGTTCATGACCGTCGCCACGCTGGTGGTGGCGATGCTGCAGGGGCTTGGCGGCGTCACCACACCGACGCTGTTTATCGGCCTCGGCGTGGCGAACGCGATCGTGGCGGTGCTGATCGCCTTCACGATGCCGACGCGGCCGTTCGCCGATGCGCTGTCCATCATCTACCGCGCCTTCTTCCGCGCCGAGGTGATCGGTCTCGAGAATCTGCAGAAGGTGAAGCAGCCCAATGTGATCCTCGCACTCAACCATGTCAGCTTCCTCGACGCCGGCATCGCGCTGTCGCTGCTTGGCCGCGACCCGCTCTTCGCCATCGACACGACCATGGCGCAGAAATGGTGGGTCAAGCCTTTCACGCGCCTCACGCGCGCGCTGCCGATCGATCCGCTGAAGCCGATGGCGACCCGTACCCTGATTCAGGCGGTTGCCAGCGGCGAAACGCTGATCATCTTCCCGGAGGGCCGGCTCACCATGACCGGCTCGCTGATGAAGGTCTATGACGGCGCCGGCCTGATCGCCGACAAGTCGGATGCGGTGATCGTCCCGATCCGTATCGAGGGTCTCGAGCGTTCGTATCTGACGCGGCTGAAGGGCTACCAGATCCGCAAGCAGCTCTTCCCCAAGGTCCGTGTCACGGTGCTGGAGCCGACCAAGCTCAATCTCGACCCCGCCCTGCGCGGCAAGGCGCGGCGTCGTGCGGCGGGCGCGGCGCTCTACGACGTCATGTCGAACATGATCTACGAGACCACGAGCACCGACCGCACCATCGTCGAGGCGCTGATCGAGGCCGCGAAAGAGCACGGCATGAAAACCGTTGCGACCGAGGATCTCGTCACCGGTACGCTGACCTACAAGCGGCTCCTGCTCGGTACCCGTATCCTCGGCAAGAAACTGATGCCGCTTGCCGAGCCGGGCAAGCCGCTCGGCGTGATGCTGCCGAATGCGAACGGTGCTGTGGTCACCCTGTTCGGGTTGATGTCAGCAGGGCGGGTCCCGGCGATGATCAATTTCACCGCCGGCGCCACCAATATCCTCGCCGGCTGCCGCGCGGCAGGAGTGTCTACGGTGGTGACATCGCGGACCTTCATCGAGCGCGGCAAGCTCGAGCCGCTGGTCGAGAAGATGTCGGCCGACGTCAAGTTCGTCTATCTGGAAGATGTCCGTGCGACGGTCGGTACGTTCGACAAGCTCGCCGGACTGCTGAGCTACAAGAAACCGATCGTGCGGAGGAAGCCGGATGACTGGGCGGCGATCCTGTTCACGTCTGGATCGGAGGGTGTGCCGAAGGGCGTGGTCCTGTCCCACCGCAACATCCTCACCAACGCGGCGCAGGCGCGCGCGCGCATCGATTTCAACCGCATGGACAAGGTTTTCAACATCCTGCCCGTGTTTCATTCCTTCGGACTGACGGTGGGCGTGATCCTGCCGGTCGTATCGGGTGTGCCGATCTTCCTCTATCCGTCGCCGCTGCATTACCGGACGGTGCCGGAGCTGGTCTATGTCACCAATGCCACCATCATGTTCGGCACTGACACTTTCCTGAACGGGTATGCCCGGTCTGCCAACCCCTATGACTTCCGGTCGATCCGCTACATGCTCGCGGGTGCCGAACCGGTGCGCGACTCGACGCGGCAGATTTATCTGGAGAAGTTCGGCATCCGGATTCTCGAAGGCTACGGGGTGACCGAAACCGCGCCCGCGCTCGCACTCAACACGCCGATGTTCAATAAATTCGGCACGGTGGGCCGGCTGCTTCCCGGCATGGAAGCGAGGCTGGAGAAGGTCGAGGGCGTGGACGAGGGCGGCCGGCTGTTCGTCAAAGGGCCGAACGTCATGTTGGGATATCTGCGCGCCGAGAATCCCGGCGTTCTGGAGCGGCCGGCGGAAGGCTGGCACGACACCGGCGATATCGTGACGATCGACCCACAGGGCTTCATCAAGATCATGGGCCGAGCCAAACGCTTCGCGAAGATCGGCGGGGAAATGGTGTCGTTCGCCGCGGTCGAGGCATTGGCGGGCGACCTCTGGCCGGATGCAGTTTCGGCGGTCGTGTCGGTGCCTGATGCCCGCAAGGGCGAGCGTCTGTTGCTTTACACCAACAATGAGAAGGCGACGCGCGCCGACTTCATCGCCTTTGCACGTTCCCGACATGCATCCGAACTGATGATTCCTGCCGAAGTCATCGTCATGGAAAAGTTGCCGATGCTCGGGTCCGGCAAGGTGGACCTGCTCACGCTTGCAAAGCTCGCGAAAGAGGAGCGGGCGCAGTCTGCGCAGCCGCGGCCTGCCGTGCCGGCGTAGCTCTTCCTGACAAGGTGAACGATTTCAATCGTGCGGTGAGCGGCGCTTAACCACATCGATTCGGAATCGATTCACCAACCAGGCTTGGGATTGCGAAGCCAGCAAACGCGCCGGTCGCGGAAGCGCGTTAGAAATCCCTTTTGGCAAAGCGCCTGTGCGCTATGGTGTGGACCTAACCACACATTGCCGCCGCCAATTAGCGTCGGTCGATGCGCTCAAGGTTAAGCGCGCGTTGTTCAATTCTCGACAGATTTCGTAAAGCCTGCGCATTCAACCAATTTTTAGCATAGAGCCAGAAGCCAGTTTCGCTTCATCAATTCCATACGACCACATCGCGATAGTGATCCTCGATAAAGGGCGCAAACAAAGCGCCGAGGTTCGGGAAGGTCGTCGTGCGAAAGTCCACAATCGTGATGGTCGCGTTTGCAGTAGTCTTCGGACTGCTCGCGGTCTTCATCGCGCAGGCATGGCTGAACGGCCAGGCCGAGCGGCGATTGCGGAGTCTTGAAGCGCAGAAGAAGCCGTTGTCGACCAACACCATCGTGGTGGCCACGCAGCGGCTGCCTTTTGGCGTTGAACTCGCGGCAGAGCATTTGCGCGAAGTGCCGTGGCCGTCTGACGCCATGCCGCAGGGCGCATTCGCAAATGTCAGCGGACTTCTGTCCGCCGGCAAGCGCGTGGTGCTCGCGCCGATAGAAGCGAACGAGCCGGTCCTTGCGGTCAAGGTCACGGGACCCGGTCAGCGCGCGACCCTGTCCGCCATCGTTGGCGAGGGCATGAAGGCGGTGTCTGTTCGCGTGAACGACGTCGAGGGCGTTGGCGGCTTCGTGCTGCCGGGCGACCGCGTCGATGTGGTGCTGACGCGCCAGATCGAGAAGGGCGACGCCACCACCGAGGTGGTGCTGCAGAATGCACGCGTTCTCGCGGTCGACCAAAGTGCCGACGATCGCACCAGCAAGGCTGCGGTCGCAAAGGCGGTGACGCTCGAGGTCGATACCCTCGGTGCCCAGAAAATCTGGCTGGCCGCTTCGGTCGGCAGTCTTTCGCTTCTGTTGCGCAAGGCCGGTGAGCTGAGCTCCGAGTCGACGCGTCGCGTGACGCTCGACGATCTGAGCAAGCCTGATCAGGCAGCGCCGAAGAAGAAGAACAACGCCGTGACCAGCGTATCGGTGCAGCGCGGCGGTCAGAGGCAAAGCTACGAGGTGCCGGTCGAAGGCACCGGAAATTCCCTGCTCGCGTCCGGGGGGACGAAAGCGCGGAAGCAATAACGGGGACCTTGTTTTGGTTGGGGAGCGTGTCGTGAACAACAAGATCGAAATATCCGCCGCGTCGACGGGGCGCGCGGACAGGAGCCTGAAGCAAAACGCACGGCGCTCGCTCGCGTTTCGTGCGCTGGCGGTCGGCCTCGCGGTGGTGATTGCCGAGCCGGCGTTGCCCGGCTTCGGAATCGCGTCCGCGCAGCGGATCGTGCAGATCGTTGCGGCGAAGCGGACCGCGACCGTCGGCGTCTCCATCGGCAAGACCGAGGACGTGCGGACGGATGCGAGCTTCGTGGAGCTCGTTGTCGCCGATCCGGAGATCGCCGACGTGTCGCCGCTCACCGACCGCACGCTTTCCATTCTGGGCCGCAGGAGCGGCACCACGCGGGTCTCGGCCTATGCCGAAGGCAAGAAGCTTGTCGGCGTGTTCGATGTCGAGGTGACGCACGACACGTCGATGCTGCAGGCGACGCTGGCCCGCCAGTTTCCCGGCTCGAAGATCCGAGCCTCGTCCGTGAATGGCCGCATCATGCTGTCGGGCGCCGTCCATGACGCGCCGACGGCGGAGAGGGCGGTCTTGCTCGCGCGTCAGTTCGGGCCGGACATCATCAACACGATGACGGTGATGTCGCCGCAGCAAGTGATGCTGGAAGTGCGTTTCATCGAAGCCAACCGCCAGGCAGGCCGGGAACTGGGCGTCCAGTGGAATCCGACCGCCAGCAATGGCCGCTTCATGGGCAATATCGGTTCGCGCCAACCCGCGAGCCGCCTGCCGATCACCGGAACAAGCGCGACCCCAGGCGCCGATGCCTGGAAGCAGCCGGGCGTGACGGCTGGCGGTCCGAACGTTGCTGAGTCGGCTTTGACGATTTCGTCGGCTGTCGCTGCCGGCGTTCTGTCGGGTGCGGCCCCGTTTGGCTTCCTGATCGGCAAGCTGATCACCAACGGCCTGTCCGTCGACGTACTGATCAACGCGCTGGAAGCGAAGGGCATGGCACGCTCGCTGGCCGAGCCGAACCTGACCGCCTTGTCCGGCGATACCGCAAGCTTCCTGGCCGGCGGCGAATTCCCGGTGCCGGTGCCGCAAGGCCTTGGCGCCGTGGCCATCATGTACAAGAAATACGGCGTCGGCCTTGCCTTCACGCCGACCGTGCTGTCGGACGGCCTGATCAATCTCAAGATCGAGCCGGAGGTGAGTCAGCTCGACGCATCCAACCCGGTGACGGTCGCGGGCGTTTCAGTGCCGCCACTGATCGTACGGCGTGCGTCGACCACGGTCGAGCTGCGTGACGGCCAGAGCTTCGTCATCGGCGGGCTGCTGCAGAGCCAGGGCGAAACCGCCCAGGAGCAACTGCCCTGGCTTGGCGACGTGCCGATCCTCGGCGCGCTGTTCCGCTCCGCCGCCTACAAGAAGAAGGAGACCGACCTCGCCATCATCGTGACGCCGCGGCTGGTGCGTCCCGCAGCGCCCGGAGACAAGATCGCGACGCCGCTCGATTCGACGCTGCCGCCGAACGATGTCGATCTCTTCCTGATGGGCAAGCCGGAAGTGCCGCGTGCGATCGAGAAGCTGCAGAACGGCGTCGTGCGCGCCTATACCGGCCATATGCTCGACATGCAGCCGCGTCCTGCCGCTGTCGCCACGAAGGAGGTGGGTCATGTCCTGTCCGTCAAATACTAAGGCGACGTCGCTTGGGCTCCTTGCGCTCGCTGCGTCCTGCGTACTGTCCGGCTGCTCGGATATCTATTTCGACCGGCGCGAAACGATCGTGCCTTCGGCAGGGAATGCCATGGCAGTCAACCAGATGACCATGATGGTCGATCCGTGGCCGCCGCACAGCGCCAATCGCAACATCGCCTTCAATGGCGAGCGGATGTCGGGCGCGGTCGAACGATATCGTACGCGCAATGTGATCCGGCCGATGAATCCGCTGACGTCGGATTCGGGTAGCCAGCCGCAGCCGCCGCCCGATTACACCACCGAATACGTCAAGTCGACGACGCAGACCCAGACGCAGGTGACGCGGGGGACGGGGCGGCCGCCGTCGGCCTGGGGCGGACCGCAAAACGCCGCGCCGGCGCCGGCCCAGCCGCAACCGTAATGCTCCTAGAAGCCCGGATCCTCGCATGCGCATGAAAGAAAAAGCACCGCCGAGCAGCCATACGCGCGTCGTTGCATTGACCGCGGATGCGCAATTCGAGCAGCAGCTGCGCCAGACCTTTAGCACCAGCCCGCAGATCGACTTCGACCTGCGGGCGGAGAGCGTGGCCGCAGCGGGAGACCGGATCGATCCCGACGGCGCGACGGTGATCGTGGTCGATCTCGACACCACCCGCGCCGACGAGATGCTGGCGCTGGAACGGCTCGCGATCCGCACCGGCGGCTGGCCGCCGATCGTGGTGGTGGCGCAGGATTTCGACGCCAACGTCGCCCGAACGCTGATCCAGATGAAGATCGCCGACTTCCTGGTGAAGCCGGTGTCGCCGGTCGAACTGGTCCGCACCTGCGCGCGCGTGGTCAAGCCGGTCGCGGCAGAGGGTGCGGAAGCCGAAATCTTCACCTTCATCCCGGCTGTCGGCGGCGCCGGCGTCACCACGCTTGCGATCCAGACCGCCCTGCTGCTGCTGTCGAGCGGCCCGCGCGGCCGCGCATCGACCTGTCTGGTCGATCTCAACCTGCAACACGGCGCCTGCGCCGATTATCTCGACCTCGAACCGCGTCTCGACCTGTCGGAGATCGAGCCGCGTCCGGACCGGCTCGACAAGCAATTGCTCGACGTAATGATCGCGCACCACGCCTCCGGTCTTTCGGTGATCGCCGCGCCGCCGCGCCCGGCCGAGATGCGCACCTTCGATCCCGACGTAGTGACCAAGCTTCTCGATCTCGTCGCCTCGAATTTCGAACATGTCGTGATCGACATGCCGCGCACCTGGTTCGCCTGGACCGATGCCGTGCTGGAGGGATCGAACCGCCTGTTCATTGTCAGCGAAATGACGGTGCCGAGCCTCAAGCACACCAAGAACATCGTCGCCGCCATCCGCGAGCGCATGCCGGACGGTCCGCAGCCGCAGGCGATCATCAACCGCTTCGAGCAGCGGATGTTTGCGCCCGGCCTCAAGAAGACCGATCTCGAACAGGCGCTCGGCGACGCGTTCGCAGGCACCATTCCGAACAATTACCGTCTGGTGCGTGAGGCGATCGATCGCGGCGTGCCGCTCGAGGACGTCAAGCGCGGCAACAACATCACCCAGGAACTGCGCAAGCTGATCGCTCCGCAAACGGCGAAAGCCGCAAGCAAGGCGCCAGCGGGCCAGAAGAAACTCAGCCTGTCTTTCGCACGCTAGCTTTATCGCCGGGACGCAGAACGAAGATGGCCGGACGGTTCTCAGCACGACGCAATCCGGTTGCGCAACCGCCGTCGCAATCGCTGCCGGCGTCTGTTTCTGCTCCCGCGCCGGCGGTCTCGCCTGCGTCCGACGCCCCGTCCTGGAGCGTCCTGGCCGAGCCGGAGCCGGCGCTGGCGCCAGCTGCCATGGAGCCGCCGCCGGCCGCCAATCCGCTGCATACCGACAAGCTGCTGGACGCCAAGGTGCGGCTGCATCGCCGCCTGCTGGAAGAGGTCAATCTGCAGGCGCTGGAGAAGCTGCCGGAAGATCAGATGCGCGAGCATATCCAGAAGCTCGTCGGCCAGTACGTGGTGAGCGAACGGCTCGCCCTGAATGCGCAGGAGCTGAACAGCTTCGTCGCGGAAATTCTGGACGAGATGACCGGCCTCGGCCCGCTCGAACCGCTGCTGAAAGACCCTTCGATCAGCGACATCCTGATCAATGGCCATGAATCCACCTATGTCGAGCGTGGCGGGCTGCTCGAACCGATCGCCTGCCGGTTCAAGGACGAGGCGCATCTGTTGCGCATCATCAACAAGATCGTGTCGGCGGTCGGACGGCGCGTCGACGAAATGCATCCGCTTTGCGACGCGCGCCTGCTCGACGGCTCACGCGTCAACGTCGCGGTGCGTCCGGTCGGCGTCGACGGACCGCTGGTGTCGATCCGCAAATTCTCCAAGAAGCCCTTCAACCTGAACAAGCTGGTGGAGATCGACGCGCTCAAGCCGCAGATGGCGGAACTGCTGGCGGCGGCCGTCAAGTCGCGCATCACCACTATCATTTCCGGCGGCACCGGCTCCGGCAAGACGACGATGCTGAACGCCCTCTCCGCCTTCATCTCGGACAAGGAGCGCCTGATCACCATCGAGGACGCCGCCGAACTGCAATTGCAGCAGCCGCATGTTGCGCGCATGGAAACGCGACCGCCCAATGTCGAGGGCAAGGGGGAAATCCGCCAGCGCGAATTGGTCAAGAACGCGCTCCGCATGCGTCCCGAACGCATCATCCTCGGCGAGTGCCGCGGCGAGGAAGCCTTCGACATGCTCCAGGCGATGAATACCGGTCACGAAGGCTCGATGGCCACCATCCATGCCAATAATCCGCGCGAGGCGGTGTCGCGCCTCGAACAGCTGATCGGCATGGCCGGGCTGCCGATGACGATCCCTTCGATCCGCGGCCAGATCGCCGCTGCCGTGCGGATGATCGTGCAGTTGCAGCGCCTGTCCGATGGAAAACGCCGCGTCACCTCCATCGCCGAAATCACCGGCATGGAAGGCGACATCGTGCAGATGCAGGAAATCTACAAATTCGTCCGGACCGGAACCGCCGACGACGGCGCCGTGATTGGCCATTTCCAGGCGACCGGCGTGCGGCCGCGTTTTCTCGCCGAGCTTACGGCGCGCGGCATTCGCATTCCCGGCACCTATTTCGATCCAAGCCAGCCGCTTCAATAGGGGTTAAGCGATGGCCTGGCTCGATTTCGACACCGAATACCTCTTCTACGCCTTCATCGGGATTTCCGCCTTCCTGATCTTCGAGGCGGTCTATCTGCTGTTCTTCCGCAGCGCATCCTATCGTCAGAGCATCAATCGCCGGATCGAATTGCTGAAGGGGCAGACCGATCGCGAGGGCATTCTGATCCAGTTGCGCAAGGAGCGCGGCCTGACCAAGGGTGGCGATTACAGGCTGCCGATCGAATCGATCAACCGGCTGATCCTGCAATCGGGCGTGTCGGCGGGCGTCGGCAAGCTTTCGCTCTATATTGCGGTCACGGCCGTGCTGGCAGCGGTAGCGATGCATGTCATCAAGGGCGATGCGCGCTATACCGCAATCGTCCTGGTGTTCTTTCTCACGCTTGGCCCGCTGCTCTGGCTCAAATTTCTACGCAGCCGCCGCCAGAAGAAGTTCGGTGCGCAGTTCCCGGATGCGCTCGATATCATCGTGCGCAGCCTTCGCGCCGGCCATCCGGTGCCGGTGGCAATCACCATGGTTGGCCGGGAGATGGCCGATCCCTGCGGCAGCGAATTCGGCATCGTCGCCGACGAGATCACCTACGGCGCCGATCTCGAAGGCGCGATGCGCAATCTGTATTTCCGTGTCGGCCAGGACGATCTGCCGCTGTTCGTGACGGCGGTCGCGATCCAGGGTTCGACCGGCGGCAATCTCAGCGAGATTCTGGAAAACCTATCCGGCGTGATCCGGCTCCGGTTCAAGATGCGGCGCAAGGTGCGCGCTCTCGCGGCAGAGGGGCGTGCATCCGCGATCATTCTCGCGTCGCTGCCGATCGCGGTGTTCGCCATCGTCAACCTGCTCGCGCCGGATTTCTATTCGAGCGTCTGGCATCACGATCTGACGAAGATTGCGCTGACCGCCGCGGGCGGCTGGATGAGCGTCGGCATCTTCATCATGTACCGCATGGTCAACTTCAAGATCTGATCATGGATTTCAACTTCGCCCCATTCGGAGATTCGGAATCGACCCTGCTGACGCTGATGGTGTTCCTGGCCACGGCGACCCTGACATTTGCGATGATGGCAATGGTGCGCGTGCATGGCGCCGTGCGCCGGCGCACCGCCGGCATCAACGCCAAGCTGACCGGGGAGGCCGAGAGCTTCCAGCAGCATCATCAGCGCAAGTCCGGTTTCCAGGCGGCCGAACGCATTATCGGCTACGCGCAGAAGCATTACGCCGAAAGCGATTCCAAGGATATGAAGGTGCTGCGCAAGCGGCTGGTGCTGGCCGGCATCTACGATCCGCGCGGCGTTGGCGTCTTCTTCGTGATGCGCACCGCCCTTGCGGTCGGCCTGGCGGTGACCGCGATGATGTTCGCGCCCGGCGATGGCAAGTCGATGTACTGGATGATCGTGGGTGCCGCCGGCATGTTCGGCTATGTTGCCCCGAGCGTCTATCTCGACCGGCGTATCGCCTCGCGGCGCGCCGAACATCGTGCCGGCTTCCCGGATTTCATGGATCTGCTGGTGGTCTGCGCCGATGCCGGCCTGAGCATGGAAGCGTCGCTCGACCGCGTCGGGCGCGAGCTCGCCGATTCCTATCCGTCGCTCTGCGCCAACATCCACATGGCAAATCTGGAAATCCGCGCCGGCCGCACCATGACCGAGGCGCTCGAACATCTGGCGGACCGGCTGGGCCTCGAGGAGGCGCGCTCGTTCGCGACGCTGATCCAGCAATCCGATGAACTCGGCTCCAGCATCACCGAGGCGCTGCGGGTCTATTCCGACGACATGCGGCACAAGCGGCTGTCGCGCGCCGAAGAGAAGGCCTACAGCCTTCCCGCCAAGCTCGCGCTGCCGATGATGATCTGCATTTTTCCGGTGCTGTTCGTAGTCATTCTACTTCCCGTTGCAGTGCGCATGGTGACCGGCGGATTTCAGTAATCTCCGCGCCCGCGGGGCAGGGAATAGAAACTTAACCAGCCTTCGCTACCGTCCGGTCGCCGGCGCGTAAAAGCCGGCTGTGCGGCGGTCTTCCGGGATCCGGCGCGCCTGGAGCGTAGAATGCGTGGTGGATCCCTTCCCGGTGCTGTGCTTTCGGCCGTTTGCCTGCTCGTGCTGGCCGGCTGCGAGACGACCACGGAGCATACCGGCTCGGTAGCGGGCATACGGGACAACACGCCAAGTTCCACCGGGCTGATGGGCGAAGATCCGAAGGGCGATCTCGAACTCGGCAAGCAGCATTACCGCGAAAACAGTTTCGGGCTCGCCGAACAGCATTTCCGCCGCGCGGTCGAGAAGGGGCCGCAGGATCTCGAGGCCTGGGTCGGGCTTGCCGCCAGCTACGACAAACTCAAGCGGTTCGATCTCGCCGACCGCGCCTATGCGCAGGCGATCCGCATCGCCGGGCCGACGGCTGAAATCCTGAACAACCAGGGCTATTCCTATCTGCTGCGCGGCGACCGGCATCGTGCCCGCAAGACCTTGCTGGCGGCGCAGGCCAAGGACCCGGGCAACCCGTATATCCAGAACAATCTCAATCTCCTGGACCAGAGCCTGCGCGACAGCGCGGCGGTGCGCTGATCGTTTAGCCTCCCCGAGAACCGGGCGTGCGCAATCCGTCTCCGTTATCTCAGGATGACGGGTGTGAACTGCCCGCTTTCGGCCGTACCGGAGCGTCCATGACAAATTGGTCATGAGGCCAAACGCGCTTTACAAGCGCCGGTCCGGCAACCACATTCCTGCGATCACAGCGCCGAGGTCTCATGCTGCAGCTTTTGAAAGAGTTTCTGAACGACGTCGGCATCGGCGAAAAGCCGGCCAGCCGCTTCAGCGAGAGCGACTACCGGCTGGCCGCGGCCGCCCTGCTCATTCATGTGATGTCGGTCGACGGACAGGAGACTGGCGCGGAGCAGGACATGCTGCAGGACTTGCTGAAGCGGCAGTTCGATCTCGATGACGATGCGGTCGATGAATTGATCGCGGCCGCGACCGCGGCCGACCGCGAGGCGGTCGATCTCTACAGCTTCACCAGCCTGATCAATCGCTCGCTCGACGAGGATGGACGCCGCCGCATCGTGAAGATGATGTGGGAGATTGTCTACGCCGACGGCCGGATGAACGAATTCGAGGACAACATCGTGTGGCGCGCCTCCGATCTGCTCGGCATTTCGCAGCGCGACCGGGTCGAGATGCGGCTCGAGGTCGCCGAGGCTCTCAAATCGCGCGACGATGCCTGAACCGGTCACGCTGGTCACCGGCGCCTCGTCCGGCATCGGCACGGAACTCGCGCGGGTATTCGCGCGGCATGGGCATCGGCTGGTTCTTGCGGCTCGCCGCACCGACCGGCTGGAGGCACTGGCCGACGACATCGCGGCAGGCGGCAGCCCGCGTCCGCTGGTCCTGACGATCGATCTGCAGGCGCGCGATGCCGGCGAGGCGATCGAGGCGGCGCTGGTCCGCGACGGACTGGAGCCACAATACGTCGTCAACAATGCGGGCTTCGGTCTCGCCGGACCGGCGTCGTCGCGGCCGCGCGGGCGGCTGCTCGATATGATCGATCTCAATGTGCGGGCGCTGACCGATCTGTCGCTGCGCTTCGCCGATGCGATGGAGCGCCAGCGCGGCGGCCTGATGAATGTGGCGTCGGTGGCGGGGTTCCTGCCGGGGCCGAAGCATGCGGTGTATTACGCAAGCAAGGCCTATGTGGTGTCGTTGACCGAGGCGCTTCACGAGGAATGGAGAGACCGCGGCATCCGTGTCACCGCGCTTTGCCCCGGACCGGTGCCGACGGAGTTTCAGGCTGTCGCCAGGACCGGTGACCAGGTGATCCAGACACCGATGACCACATATGCGGATCGCGTGGCGCTGGAAGGCTATCGCGGCCTGATCGCCGGAAAGCGGCTGGTGGTGCCAGGCTTTCTCAACAAGCTGCTGGTCTACGGAATTGGGCTGGTCCCGCACGGGGTGTTGCTGCCCCAGGTGGCAAAGCGGCACGACTCCGAGCCGGGATAGCGCTTTTCATCATAGCGGCCTTTCCGCCGCCGCCGCTTGTCAGACCGCGCAAACCGGATAGTTTGACGTGTGAATCGCTGGAGCCTCGTTCAGCAGACCGATGTCGTTACCCGTTCTCATCGTCCTGCATCAGGAAAACTCGACCCCCGGCCGGGTCGGGCAATATCTTCGCAAGCGCGGTTTCCCGCTCGATATCCGCCGCCCGGTTCTGGGCGACCCGCTGCCGGCAACGCTGGACCAGCATGCCGGCGCGGTCATTTTCGGCGGGCCGCAAAGCGCCAATGACGAGCTCGATTTCATCAAGCGCGAGATCGACTGGATCGGCGTGCCGCTGAAGGAGAACAAGCCGTATCTGGGCATCTGCCTCGGCGGCCAGATGCTGGCGCGGCATCTCGGGGCACGGGTCGATTTCCACGGCGAGGGCCATGTCGAGGTCGGCTATTACCCGATCCGGCCGACCCGCGAAGGCCGCGAGCTGTGCGAGATCTGGCCGGATCATGTCTATCAATGGCATCGCGAGGGCTTCGACCTGCCGCGCGGTGCGACCCTGATCGCCGAGGGCGACACCTTCCCGGTGCAGGCCTTCCGGCAGGGCGATCACGCCTATGCGATCCAGTTCCACCCGGAAGTGACGCACGCGATGATGTGCCGCTGGACCATCCGCGGGCAGCACCGGATGGAATTGCCGGGCGCCAAGCAGCGCGCCGCGCATTTCGAGGACCGCTTCGTGTTCGATTACGCGATGCAGAACTGGCTGGCGCATTTTCTCGAGCGCTGGCTGCCGCAGCCTGCGCCCGCCAAGCCGGCGCCCGAAAAGTCCACGCCGAAAATCCTCACCGCCTGACCGCGACGACTGACCGCGATCTGCGGACTGCGATCTGCGCGTTGCCGGTCATCGCTGGTCCTTCTGCAGGCTCTGCACGTTGAGCAGTTCGGGAAACAACTTCGTCCACAATCCGACGATCAGCAAGGTCGCGACTCCGCCGAACACCACCGCCGGCACGGTGCCGGCGAAATGCGCGAACACGCCGGCGCGGAATTCACCGAGCTGGTTCGAGGTGCCGACGAACAGCGCGTTGACCGAGATCACCCGGCCGAGCATGTCGTCGGGCGTCTGCACCTGCACCAGAGTCTGCCGCACCACCACGCTCACCATGTCGCCCATGCCGAGCGCGAACAACGCCAGCAACGATAACGGAAACGATGTCGACAACGCGAACACGATGGTCGCGATCCCGAACAGCGCGACGCCCAGATACATCTTGCGTCCGGCATTGCGCACGAGCGGAAAGCGCGCCAGCGCGAGCGCCATCAAGAGCGCACCGATCGCCGGCATCGCGCGCATGATGCCGAGCCCCCAGGGGCCGACATGGAAGACGTCTTTGGCATAAACGGGCATGAGCGCGGTCGCGCCGGCAAACAGCACCGCGAACATGTCGAGCGAGGTCGCGCCTAGGATCAGCGGACTTCTACGGATGAAGCCAATGCCGGCGAACAGCGTTGAGATATCGATCTTCTCGCGCTTCGGGGCCACCTGCTCGATCCGGATCAGCGCCACCAGGATGCTGGCGCCGATGAACAAAGCCGCGCACAGCGCATAAACCAGCGTCGGGCTCACGACATAAAGCAGCCCGCCGATTGCCGGGCCGCAGATCGTGGCGGCCTGGTTCGCCGATGCCGAACCCGCCACCGCGCGCGGCAGCACCGGCAGCGGCACCAGGCGCGGCAACAGCGCCTGTAGCGTCGGTGCCTCGAAGGCGCGGCCGGCGCCGAGCAGGAACACCAGCGCCAGAATGAGATCGCGGGTGAGGAAGCCCTGCCAGGTGCCGATCGCAAGCAGCAGCGCGGCGCTGCCTTCGGTCAACTGGGCGAGCCGCACCACCTTGCTGCGGTCATAGCGATCGGCCACGGCGCCGGCGACCAGCACCAGCAGAAAGGCCGGCACGAACTGCGCGAGCCCGACGAGCCCGAGATCGAGCGCGCGGCCGGTCATGGTGTAGACCTGCCAGCCCACCGCAACGACCATCATCTGCAGCGCCAGGCTCGCCGAGACGCGCGCGAACCAGAACAGGACGAACGGCCGGTATCGGCCGAGCGGCGCGGTGTCGGGGGGCGTGGTCATGGTCAGGTTCGGCGAGAGGCCCGGTTGTGCCGACACGACGTGGAACTGCGGTAGGCGGGTGAGGCTGCGGAACTTCGCAGGCGGGATCACCGAAGATGTCGCACACAAAACCGCATTATTGAAGTTTCGGCTTTTCGCCAAAAAGCTAAGCTAGCGGCAGGTGACAAAGAGCTTGCCACAGGGGATGGACACCATGCGACCCCGGACATTGCAGCTTAGCCTGATCCTGATCTCCACCGTCATCGCGCCGGCTGCGGTTCTGGCGCAAAGCGAACGCGAACTCTGCGCCAAGGCGACCGGCGATGCGGCGCTCGCGGCCTGCGACAAGGCGATTGCGGCGAATCCGAAGGATGCGGATTCGTTCGCCAATCGCGGCTTCACCTGGAGTCTCAAGGGCGATCAGGATAGGGCCATCGCCGACTTCAACGAGGCGCTGAAGATCAACCCGACGCACGCACGCGCGCTCAGCAATCGTGGCGTCGCCTGGAACCGCAAGGGCGACCCCGAGAAGGCGATTTCTGACTCGACCGAAGCGATCCGGATCAACAAGCGCTACGCCAAGGCCTACAACAATCGCGGTGTCGCGCTGATCCGCAAGAAGGAGCTCGACAAGGCGATTGCCGATCTCAACGAGTCGATCAAGCTGAACCCGAAGGATGCCAGCGCCTATTTCAATCGCGGCAATGCGCTGGAAATGAAGGGTTCGCTCTCCGATGCGCTTTCGGATTTCAGGACGTTCGCGAAGCTTTCGCCCAAGGATCCCGACGGGCCTGCGGCGATCGCGCGGCTGGAGGGGAAGATCAAGGCGGGTGGGAGGTAGGCAAATACGAGGCCCGACGCATGCGGCTATCCAGTCTTCGTATCAGAAGACAAACCACGGGGACGGCTGCGAAATCGTCGGGCCTGTTTCGAGAGACAAGGCTAACGGAAGTAAGCCCCGAGGAACCGAACCCGGCCGCAGTTCGAGATTGTATAGTGGAGTCTGTCGCCGCCATCCGCCAAATCTACTCGGACCTCCTTGGCCGCCTGCCCCAGCAGTCGCTCGGAAATGCTTTCAATATTCATCCACACAACTTTGCAGCAATCGGGATGAAGCATGCGAAAATCTTGACGACTTAGCGTCGGCTTTCGGCCCGCTATGATTGAGTCGATTACAGCATTAACCGCATCTTCGTTCGACAAAAACGAAACGTGGTATGTTCGGCTGTATTCTTTCCCTCCCGTATGTTCGGTCGAAGAAAGGCAGAACCCATTGAACAAAAGCGTTGCTGGGATCCCCAAACAGAGAAACAATGCAATTATGGTGTTGCCAAAATAAAATCTGGGCATCTTTGAAGGCGCTGCGAAGTACCTAGACTGAATGTTCAATTTTAAAGCGATTTAGGTTTTAGCGAACACCTTCCTTTGAAGCCCGGCTTCAGAACCCGTATCTTCACGACCGATACTTGGCGACGATTTCGTTGAGATCGTTTGCCGCAAGCTCACCGCGCAGATACGCCGCGAGACGTTGTCTGGCTTCAGCCGCCCACAGCCGATCGATGTCCGGATCAGGACGGTCGAGACTGTCGAGCACATCCTCGACAAGCGCGATACGCTCCTGCGGGGGCAGCGCGCGCACCTGTTCGCCGAGGGCCTTGCTCTTCTCGTTCATCGGGGTCCCTGCCATTTGCACGGTGCTCCATCCTAAGCGGAGACGCCGGCGCGACAATGGGGCCGCGCTGGCCGATTACCCGAAGGATTGCAGACGGCGGCTCCCGGATGCCAGCCACAAATGCAGAAATTTCCGCCGGAAATTGGTGGAGCCGAGCGGGATCGAACCGCTGACCTCCTCATTGCGAACGAGGCGCTCTCCCAGCTGAGCTACGGCCCCCGCCAGCCGCAACCGGGCGAAACCTGTCCGGATGCGGGAATGGGCGAAGAGCGGCCATTTAGGACCCGGCTTTTGCCAAGTCAAGGACCGCCGGGGTGCCCGCCCGCAACGTGCGGAGGGCAGCGCCAATCCGCCCCGGACCCGGCGGATTTGCCGCCGCCTTGCAACGGCCGGGCGCGCGGATGTTACGCGGGCCGGCCGGCGGTTCCGCCGCTTGCCCGGAATCGGCGGAGCCGATAGATGAAAGCCACCATCCCCGAAGAGAAGACATCGCCCGATGCGCGCCCTCCTCGACGTCATCCTGATCGTTCTGCAGCTCTACATCTGGCTGCTGATCGCCTCGGCGATCCTGTCCTGGCTGGTGGCCTTCAACGTCGTGAACACCCGCAACCAGTTCGTGGCGATGGTCGGCGACTTCCTGTGGCGCATCACCGAGCCGGTGCTGCGGCCGATCCGCTCGATCATGCCCAATCTCGGCGGCATCGATATCTCGCCGGTGATCCTGATCCTGATCATTATCTTCATCCAGAGCGTGATCACCCGCTACATCTATCCCAACGTGTTCTGACCGGACCGGTTGGGCAACGGTGGAGCGCCCACAGTCGTTGCCCTGGAATGCAACGGCGTCGGGGCTTTCCGTCACGATCAGGCTGACGCCAAGGGGTGGGCGGGACGCGCTCGATGGGATCGAGACGCTCGCCGATGGGCGAAGCGTGCTGAAAGCGCGGGTGCGGGCGGCGCCCATCGAAGGCGAAGCCAATGCCGCACTGGTTGCGCTGCTGGCAAAGACGCTTGACGTGCCGCGCCGCACGGTGACATTGGCGGCCGGCGACACCGCGCGCATCAAGCGCATCGTCATCAAAGGCGACGGCGCCGCGCTCGCGGCACGGCTTCAACACCTGCTGGCGGATTTGAAATGACTGCGACCATCATCGACGGAAAGGCCATCGCGCAGGAGCTGCGCGGCAACATCGCGACCGCGACGGCACAGCTCACGAAAGAGCACGGCATCGTGCCGGGTCTTGCGGTGGTGCTGGTCGGTTCCGATCCTGCGAGCGAAGTCTATGTGAAGTCGAAGTCCAAGGCGGTGACCGAAGCCGGGATGAAGTCGTTCGATCACAAGCTGCCGGCCGACACCTCGCAGGCCGATCTGCTCAAGCTGATCGAACAGCTCAATGCCGACAAGACCGTGCATGGCATTCTGGTGCAATTGCCGCTGCCGTCGCAGATCGACTCCACGCTCATTCTGAACACCATCGATCCGGGCAAGGATGTCGACGGCTTCCATCCGGTGAATGCCGGACGGCTCGCCACCGGCCAGCGCGCGCTGGTGCCGTGTACGCCGGTCGGCAGCGTGATCCTGGCGAAGAAGATGCATCCGTCGCTCGCAGGCATGGATGCGGTGGTGATCGGCCGCTCCAACATCGTCGGCAAGCCGCTGGCGCAATTGCTGCTGGCGGAGAATTGCACCGTCACCGTCGCGCATTCGAAGACCAAGGATCTGAAGGATGTCTGCCGTCGCGCCGACCTGCTGTTTGCGGCGGTCGGCCGGCCGGAAATGGTGCGCGGCGACTGGATCAAGCCGGGCGCGACCGTGATCGATGTCGGCATCAACCGGGTGCCGGGAGAAGCCGGCAAGACGCGGCTGGTCGGCGACGTCAATTACAAGGAAGCGCTTGAGGTCGCGGGCGCGGTGACGCCGGTGCCGGGTGGCGTGGGGCCGATGACCATTGCCTGCGTGATCCTCAATACGCTGCGCGCGGCCTGCGCGTCCGCGGGATTGCCGGAGCCGAAGGTCTGATTGAACCGTCAGACTGTGCCGTGCGACGGATATATCCGCGCACGACAGGATGATGCGATGGTCCGGCTTCTTGGTGTTTTCGCGATCGTGATCGGTGTTGCCACTGGCGCGTCGGCGCAATCCATCGAACACGCCTACACGAAGATCGACCTGAAAGCCTGCAAGCATACGCCCGGCCGTGACGTCGAGGATTATGGTTCGTGGCTGTGCAAGGGTTACGCCGGGATTCCGATCTACATTTCGGGCGGCGATCAGCGCTCGTTCGTGAGCTACGGGCGCAACGCAAAGAAGGAATTGGCAAACCGTGAGTCGCTGATGTCGTTCAACGGACACGGCGATGTCGTGGAGTGGCGGATCGAGACCTTGCCGGATGGCAAGAAACGACCCTTCGCCGCCATCATGCGCTGGTCGACCACGGTGCAGAAAGAAGAGCCCAATCCGGACGGCGAGATCGTGCGCGGGCAAGTGCTGGTGATCACGCGGCTCGATCCGGGTGGCGTCTGCCATGTCGGCTATGTCGACGGCCGCGCCAATCCGGATGCGAATGAACTCGCGCGCAAGGTCGCGGACGAGACGGCGCGCGGATTCCGATGCGGCAAGGATACGCCCGATAGCTTCGGCAAGACCGGGCCGGGATTTTCGCCGCGGATGCTGATGCATTGAAGAGCGCGGCATCGAAGCCGACGCATTAGGATTGCATTTACCAATGCGGCGCGCGCAATCACGTCCGCGCGATCCCTTAAAAGTTTAACTTTTTCGTAAGTGCCCTTGGTTACCGATTGGTGAAGCGACGTATCACCATCCGGAGAGTATCCATGGGTCCAGTAGACGAGTCCGGCCTGAATGCAGCGTCCGGCGCTGCCGAACCGGTGAAGGCCGAAGCCGAAGCCACGGATGGCAACGCGTCCGAGATCAATGTCGAGCCATTCGATCACGCGCGGCGCCGCAAGCTTGAATCGCATGAAGCACCGATCCTGTTCGTGCCGGCGAGCCGTCAGCGCTTCGGCCGCGCCGCCGTGCTGGCGGTTGCAATTGCCTTGTCGGCGGCGGCGGGGTCCGCGGTCGGCGCGGTGGCAGCGGTGGCGTTCGCCAAGCCGCAACCGGTCGCCGACGATGCGCGCACCATCGAGGTGAAGGCGCTGCAGGGTGTGATTGCGAAGCTGTCCACCGAAGTTGCATCGCTGAAGGCCAGCATCGACAGCAATGCCAAGACCGCGAATGCGCAACTGGCCAAGATGGCCGACCGCGTCGAACGTGCCGAGAAGGCGCAGGCCGAGCCGGCCTCGCGGGTGGCCAAGCTGTCCGAAATGCTGGAGCGGATCGACAAGCGCACCGCGTCGGCTGCCGCAGCGCCTGTGGCACCGGCGCTGGCCTCTGCGCCGGACGTCACCGGGTCGATTGCGACCAAGCAGCAGGACCGTCCGTCGGTCGTGAATGGCTGGGTGCTGCGCGAGGTGTTTCGCGGCGGCGCCATGGTCGAGAACGAGCGCATGGGCATGTTCGAAGTGGTGCCGGGCGCCAATCTTCCCGGTCTCGGCCGGGTCGAAACCATCCGCCGTCAGGATGGCCGCTGGGTGGTGGTGACCCCGAAGGGCTTCATCGTGTCGCAGCGCTGAGGCAAGCCTCTCTAGTTGAGGCGCCGCTTTTTTGTTGGGCAGTTCGCCGCAGGGCTGCACATTCTGGTGAATTGCGGCTCCGTCCCGCCATGTCATACTTGGCGCGGCAAGGGAGCTGTGGATGCGGATATCCTTCGGTTGGCTGGGTGCAGGGGCTGTCGCCGCGCTCTGTCTTTCCGGCGGAAATCTTGCGAGCGGACCGGCCTCGGCGTTCGAGCGCATCCAGGCGCCTGCCGCCAAACCCGAAATGACCGAGAACTGCCCCGGCCTTGTGGCGGCCGACCGGCCGCGCGTCATCCCGGCGGCGTTTCGCGTGGCGCAACTCAAATTCGATCAGGTTCGCATCACCTATATCGGCCACTCCACCTTTCTGATCGAAAGCCCGCGCGTGGTGCGGATCGCCACCGACTATAACGATTATGTGCGGCCGCCGATGCTGCCCGACATTGTCACCATGAACCGCGCGCATTCGACGCACTATACCGACAATCCCGAGCCTGGGATCTTGCATGTGTTGCGCGGCTGGGCCGAGGAGCGCGGCCAGCCGATGCGTCATGACGTGAGCGTCAAGGATGTGCGGGTGCGCAACGTGCCGACCAATATCCGCGATTACGGCGGCGGCACCCAGCGGCATGGCAATTCGATCTTCGTGTTCGAGATCGCGAACATGTGCATCGCGCATCTCGGCCATCTGCATCACACGCTGACGCAGCAGCAGCTGAACGATATCGGTCGCATCGACGCGGTGCTGGTCCCGGTCGATGGCAGCTACACGCTCGATCTCGACGGCATGGTCGAGGTGATGGAGGGGCTGAAGGCGCCGCTGATCATCCCGATGCATTACTTCAGCGTCTTCACCCTCAACCGCTTCCTCGACCGCATGCGTGAGAAATTCGACATCGAATTTTCCGATACGCCGTCGGTGGTCATTTCGAAGACCACGCTGCCGGCGAAGCCGAAAATACTGGTCTTGCCGGGCCGCTGACGCTCCCGTCCCGCCGGCGCCGGCTTGCCCCCCGCCCGGGCCTGCTTCACGAAAATGTTTAGAAGTTTCAGAGGCTTCGGAACGAAGCCGCTTGAGTTGGGTTGGGCCATGGTGCAAAAGCACCGCACGATTCGTTAACGATTGTTAACCTGCCCGAAAGAACAAAAATGCCTGTCTCCTGGACCGACTGGAAGACCTTCCCGGATTTGCATACGGGCCTGCGGCTCGACGCACCGGACGGGCCGGGCGTGTTCGAGGTCCGGCATATCGCCACCGGGGAACAGATCGCCTTTGCGGTCTCGGCCAATGTTGCAGCCAGCCTGGAAACCCTGATCCAGCCTCAGGCGTCCGGCCTGCGCTCGATATTTGCTCGCAAGCGGATCGTGCATCGTCCGGTCGATCTGGAATACCGGGTCTGCGCCACCGCCTCGGTCAAGGATGCCCGCTCCGAAGAGGACCGGCTGAACAATTTGCGGCGGGCCTATATCCAGCGGCGCAAGGCGTCCGGCTGGGCCTGATCGCCTCTCTCGTCAGATCAGTTGCTGCTGCAGATCGTCGGCCAGCGCGCGGAGCTTCGGCAGGAACGTCTTGATCATGGTCTCGGGCGAGCCGCGCTCGCTGTGGACCCCGACATTGAGCGATCCGATGGCCTTGCCATCTCGCCGGCGCAGGACGACCGATATCGAGCGGAAGCCGAGTTCCACCTCCTGATCGACCAGCGAATAGCCCTCGCTGCGTGCCTTCAGGATCGCGCGCCGCAACTCGTCCTTTTTCACAAGCGTTTGCGGCGTCAGCCGTTTGACGTGCGCCCGCACCAGAAGCTGCTCAAGCTGTTTGTCGTCGAAGCTCGCCAGTAGGATGCGTCCGAGCGAGCTTGACACCGCCGGGATGCGCAGGCCGATCTGCCCGCTGAGCTGCAGGACCCGCGCCGGAGACGCATGCGCGATCATGACCATGTCGTCGCCGTCGAGCACCGCTGCGGAGCAGGCCTCGTTGATGCCACCGCTCAGCCGCTCCAGCGCCGGCTGGATCAGGGTTGAGACCGGGTTCGAGCCCAGATAGGCGCCGGCCAGCATCAGCACCCGCGGCGTCAGCCGGAACATCCGACCGTCGGTTTCGGCGAAGCCGAGATGGATCAGCGTGTGCAACGTTCGCCGCACCGAAGCGCGCGGCAATTCGACCAGCTTCGCGACATCGCTCAGCGAAAGCTGCCGGTGTTCCTGACCGAAGGTCTGGATTACGCGAAGCCCGCGCGCCAGCGCTTCCAGGAACTCTGGTCCGGCGTCCTTGGCGAGTCGTTCCTCCTCGGGCAATCGCTTGATGCGCGGCATGTTTGCACTGCGCCGGTCACATCCTGACCTTGCGCTCCCACTCTCAGTCTGGTGTAATTCGAACCAACGTTCGGTCACCGAACATACCTATGTGCGGCCCGATTGGCCAGTCCTGTCGGCCAGTCCTGGATGAAAGGATCATCGCCATGCTGAGCGCAGAACAGAACGACCTCATCACCCGCACCAATCCCGGAACCAAGGCCGGCAACCTGCTGCGGCGCTATTGGCAGCCCGCCGCGCTGGTCGAGGAATTGTCAGGCAATCGCCCGATCAAGCCGGTGCGGCTGATGGGCGAGGACCTCGTGATGTTCAAGGATGGGCAGGGCCGCTATGGCCTGATCGCGCGCGGTTGTCCGCATCGCGGCACCGATCTCGCGTTCGGACGCCTTGAAGCCGATGGCTTGCGCTGCGCCTTCCACGGCTGGAAGTTCGACGTCAACGGCAAGTGCCTGGAGACCCCGGCGGAGCCGGAAGGCTCGAACCTCTGCGCCAACATCCGCCAGAAGTCCTATCCGGTGGTGGAGAAGAGCGGCATCCTGTTCGCCTATATGGGCCCGGGCGAGCCGCCGGCCTTTCCGGATTTCGACTGCTTTGTCGCGCCGGACGAATACACCTTCGCCTTCAAGGGACTGATCGAGTGCAACTGGCTGCAATCGCTGGAGGTCGGCATCGACCCCGCGCACACATCGTGGCTGCACCGCTTCTTCGAGGATGAGGATACGTCGAAATCCTACGGCAAGATGTTCCGCGACTCGACGTCGGACGCCGATATGCCGATGACCAAGATCATGCGCGATTTCCCGCGTCCGCGCATCGAGGTCGAGCACACCGATTACGGTCTGCGGCTGAATACGCTGCGCCAGATCAGCGATCAGTCGGTGCATGTGCGGACCACCAACCTGGTGTTTCCGAATGCGTTCATGATCCCGATGAGCCAGGAGATGACGATCTCGCAATGGCATGTGCCGATCGATGAGACCACGCATTACTGGTACTGCATCTTCACCAGTTTCGGCCAGAAGGTCGACAAGGAGGAGATGCGCCGGCAGCGGCTGGAGCTCTACGAGCTGCCGAATTACGTGCCGCGCAAGAACAAGTCCAACGATTACGGATTCGATCCGCACGAGCAGGCGCACGAGACCTATACCGGCATGGGCGCCGACATCAACATTCACGACCAATGGGCGTGCGAGTCGATGGGGCCGATCCAGGATCGCACCAAGGAGCATCTCGGCCAGTCCGACAAGGCGATCAGCGCATATCGGCGCATGCTGCGCGCGGCGATCGAACAGGCCGGCAAGGGCGAGCGTCCACTGATGGTGCTCGAGCCGCAGCAGGCCCCGGCGATCACCGGTCCGGTCTGCGTCGATGGTGTCGGCCCCGCAGCCGACTGGCAGGGCTACGCCGCGACGGCGCACGAGCGTCGCCGCAAGACCAAGAGCTGGGCCAACGGGCATTGAACTCTCTTCCTCCCTCCCCTGAAAGGGGAGGGTCGGCATGCGAAGCATGCCGGGGAGGGTCTGTTAGATACTCTTTCCCTTGACCCCCACCCGACTGCCTTCGCTATGCTTCGGCAGTCGACCTCCCTCTTTCAGGGGGAGGTGGAGACCGTAAAGTGCAATGATGTCCTCCCGCGACCGCGCATCCCTGAGTTTCGTCGAGCGCCACAATCTGTGGAGCGAGGAGCAATTCCGCCTCGCCGCCGCGGTCGAAAAGGAAATCGAGGAGCGCCAGCTCGAACTGGTGCGTTTCTCCTTCCCGGATCAGCATGGCGTGTTGCGCGGCAAGACCCTCGTCGCCGCCGAGGCCGCGAAGCTGATGCGCAACGGCGTCTCGATGACGACGACGCTGCTCGCCAAGGATACCTCGCATCGCACGGTGTTTCCGGTGTTCACGCCGGGCGGCGGCTTCGCCATGCCGGAGATGCAGGGCGCCGGCGACTTCCTGATGATCGCCGATCCGTCGACGTTCAAGGTGTTGCCCTGGGCGCCGAATACCGGCTGGGTGCTCTGCGACATGTATTTCCCGAACGGCAAGCCGGTGCCGTTCTCGACGCGCCAGCTCTGCCGCGATCAGCTCGCAGCGCTGCGCTCGTCCGGCTTCGACATCATGGCGGGGCTCGAGGTCGAGTTTCATCTGTACCGGATCGAAAATCCGCGGCTCATGCCCGCCGACGCGACCTGGCCGGGCGAGCCGGTCGATGTCAGCTACATCCATCAAGGCTTCCAGCTTTTGACCGAGGCGCGGTCCGACCAGATCGAGCCGGTGCTGGAGCCGTTCTGGAAGGCGGTCACCGCGCTTGGTTTGCCGTTCCGGTCGCTGGAAGTCGAACTCGGACCCAGCCAGTGCGAGTTCACCTTTCGCCCGGAGATCGGACTCGCTTCCGCCGACATGATGGTGCTGTTCCGCAGCGCGATGAAGCAGATCGCGCGCCGGCACGGCCTGCATTGCACCTTCATGTGCCGGCCGGGATTGCCCAACGCCTTTTCCAGCGGCTGGCATCTGCATCAGTCGCTGATCGATACCAGAACCAAAGCCAATGCCTTCGTCTCGCACGATCCCGGGCAGACGCTGCCACCGCTCGGCCAGCATTGGCTGGCGGGCCTGCTTGCCAATGCGCGCGCCGCGGCCGCCTTCACCACGCCGACGCTGAACGGCTACAAGCGCTACCGCGCCTATGCGCTGGCGCCGGATCGCGTCATCTGGGGGCAGGACAATCGTGGCGTGATGGTGCGGGTGATCGGCCAGCAGGGAGATCCGGCGACGCATCTGGAAAACCGGATCGGCGAGCCCGCGGCCAATCCGTATCTTTATCTCGCTGCGCAGATCGCCTGCGGCATGGACGGCGTATCGCGCAAGCTTGATCCGGGCCCTTCGGCCGACACGCCATACGAGACCGAAGCCGACATGATGCCGAAGAATCTCGGCGAGGCGTTGGCGGCGCTGCGTGACAATGCCTGTTTCCGCGGCGCCTTCGGTCAGGATTTCGTCGATTACTACATTCGTATCAAGGATGCGGAGATCGTGCGCTATCGCACGGAGGTCGAAAGCGACACCGCCGACGTCACGCATTGGGAACAGAAAGAGTATTTTGATTTGTTCTAAAGGCCGACCGTAAAATTCTTCACGATTGAATTTTCGCCGCTCAATTGTTGCGCGGCTTGCATGTTCTCAGACAGAATTCGGTCGTGTCAGTCGTGCCGGCCCTTGCCAAGTCACTGCCAGCCGGAAACGAGTTACCTAAAACAGGTTATCCGCCTGAATTTCAACGGCGCCCTTTCATCCATTACCAGCAATTTACTTTCGGCGCTTAAGGCTCATCAGGGCCGGAGGGCGAAAGGGCTTTGCATCATGCTGAATAGCATATCCGTTGGCACGCTGTTGAAATCGGTGATCGGAATTCTGGCGGTGCTGGCGATCCTCCTGGTCGGTCGCGACGCGTACACCGCCTGGACTCAGTACCAGACCGCCACCCGCAGCGCCGCTGTCGTGGACATTTCCCGCGATCTGTTCACCGCACTCCACAATCTGCGTGTCGATCGCTCGACAACGATGCGCGATCTCAACAGCGATGCCGCCCTGTCCGGCCTTGGCCGTCAGACTCTGGAGGTCCGTGCAGCAGAAATGGCGGCGCTTGCGCCCGCGATCGAGGCGCTCAAGGGTCTGTCCTTCCCCGGCAAGGACGCCACTCTGCCGGCGCTCATCCAGTCGGTGCAGCGGCTGACGGCCATGCACCAGGAAACCGAGCGGGCCATCACCTTGCCGAAGTCCGGCCGCCGGCCCGATCTGGCAAAGGAGTACACCGACCTCACCACCGGCCTCTTGGTCGCGCTCGATCGGCTCTCCGAGCAGTTGACCGCCATGGTCAAGCTTGATGACGCATTTGTCGATCAGATGCTGGGACTGAAACAACTCGCCTGGGTTGCCCGCAATACGGCAGGCGACGCGACTGTGATCATATCGAATGGCCTTGGCGGCCTGAAACTGCCGCCGGACGCATTGTCCATCTACATGGCCAATCTCGCCAAAACCGATGCCGTCTGGCAGGTCCTCGAGGATACGACCAAGGGTCTCAACCTGCAGCCGTCCTTCAGCGCGGCGCTGCGCAAGGCCAAGGACGACTTCTTCGATCCGAAATTCGCGGAATTGCGCCTCAAGGTGCTGAAATCCGTGCTCGCCGGCGAGGATACCGGGATCAAGGCGCAGGACTGGACGCCGATGTCAGTCGGCAAACTCGCATCCTTGCTCGGTGTCGCGGAAGCCTCGTTGAATATCGCCAGCGAGCATGCCGCCGAGAAGGCCCGTTCGTCGCTGATGCATTTGATGGTGGCCCTTGGCGTTCTGTTCGGTGTTCTCGTCTTCGTAACCGCGATGATGATCCTGGTGTCGCGCCGCGTCACCAACCCGCTGCATGGCATCCAGGGCGCGATGCTCAAGCTTGCGGAGGGTGACGTATCGGTCGTGCTTCCGGGGCTTGAGCGGAAGGACGAAATCGGTGCGGTCGCCAATGCGGTCGAGCGTTTCAAGGTGGTCGTGGTCGAAAAGGCGAAGGAAGAAGCCGACGAGGCGCTGAGACGTCAGGCCGCGGAGGCCGAATTGCAGGCGAAGGCGGCCGAGGAGCGGGCGCGTGCCGCCGACGAACAGGCGAGCGCCATGCGCGCGCTCGGCGAAGGACTGAAGCGGCTGTCGGATGGCGATCTCACCATTCGGCTCGACGAGGGCTTCACGGACGATTATCGGGGCATCAGGGAAGACTTCAACGCGACACTCGATCGCCTGCAGTCGACGATCGAGGCCATCGCACAGGCCAATGACGAGGTCTCCAACGCGGCGGCTGAAATCGCGGCGGCGACCACCGATCTGTCGCAGCGGACCGAAGAGCAGGCGGCCAGCCTCGAACAGACGTCGGCTTCGATGGAGCAAATCTCCGCGACGGTGAAGCAGAACGCAGGTAACGCCCAGAACGCCAATTCGCTGACGCAGGGCACCGCCCAGATTGCCGATCAGGGCGGGCAGGTCGTGTCCGAGGCGGTCTCGGCCATGGCGCGGATCGAGGAATCCTCGCGCAAGATTTCCGACATCATTTCGGTGATCGACGAGATCGCGCGTCAGACCAACCTGCTGGCGCTCAACGCCGCAGTGGAGGCCGCGCGCGCCGGGGAGGCCGGCCGTGGCTTCGCCGTGGTGGCGTCGGAAGTTCGCAGCCTCGCGCAGCGTTCCTCGCAGGCGGCGAAGGACATCAAGGACCTGATCGTCAATTCGTCGGCGCAGGTGCAGGACGGGGTCGGCCTGGTCAACCGCGCCGGAAGCTCGCTCGGCGAGATCGTGAATTCGATCAGGCAGGTTGCGGGCATCGTCTCCGACATCGCCAATGCCAGCGCCGAGCAGGCCACCGGTCTCGAGCAAATCAGCAAGGCATTGGTGCAGATGGACGAGGTCACCCAACAGAATTCGGCGCTGGTCGAGCAGAATGCCGCCACCGCCAAAACGCTGGAGGATCAGCAGAGCGCCATGCGCGAGCGCATGAGCTTCTTCTCTTTCGGGCAGACCGTCGTGGGACCGAACGTCGTCACCCCGGTCATCACCCGAAAGGCCGCGCCCGCGGCGAGACCCGTTGGCAAGGCGGAGGCGAAGCCCGAGCCGAAAGCACCCGCGCGGCGCGCTGCGGCGGCTCCGCGTGTCCATGGCGCGAATGCGCTGAAAGATGACGCGGGCTGGGACGAGTTCTGATCTGACGGGCCCCGTGCGATGGCCGGCTGCCTGCGGGCGGTCGGCCACAGCAATTTCGACATCGCGCGCGGGTCAGTCTTTCGTGCTTCCGTCTGTCACGGACATGCGCTAAGCGGGCCGCTTCCTTTTTCCGGCCCGCACTCTCCCATGATCCGCATCGACAATATCTCCAAGCAGAACGGCCATCAGATCCTGTTCATCGAGGCTTCGGCCGCGTTGCACAAGGGCGAGAAGATCGGCCTCGTCGGCCCGAACGGCGCCGGCAAGACCACGCTGTTCCGCATGATCGCCGGCACCGAGCAGCCCGACGAGGGCCAGGTCTCGGTCGATCGCGGGCTGACCATCGGCTATTTCAGCCAGGATGTGGGCGAGATGAGCGGCCACAGCGCGGTGGCCGAAGTAATGGAAGGGGCGGGTCCGGTCAGCGCGGTCGCGGCCGAGTTGAAAGAGCTCGAGAGCGCCATGACCGATCCGGATCGCGCCGACGAGATGGACGAGATTCTCGAACGCTATGGCGAGGTGCAGGCGCGGTTCGAGGAACTCGACGGCTATGCGCTCGACGCGCGCGCGCGCGAGGTGCTTGCGGGCTTAGGGTTCAGCCAGGAGATGATGGACGGCGATGTCGGCAATCTCTCCGGCGGCTGGAAGATGCGGGTGGCGCTGGCGCGCATTCTCTTGATGCGGCCGGACGGCATGCTGCTCGACGAGCCGTCGAACCATCTCGATCTCGAAAGCCTGATCTGGCTGGAGAGCTTCCTGAAAGGCTATGACGGCGCGCTGCTGATGACCTCGCACGATCGCGAGTTCATGAACCGCGTCGTCAACAAGGTGATCGAAATCGATGGCGGCGGGCTGACCAGCTATTCCGGCGATTACGAATTCTACGCACAGCAGCGCGCCATGAACGAAAAGCAGCAGCAGGCGCAGTTCGAACGCCAGCAGGCGATGCTGGCGAAAGAGATCAAGTTCATCGAGCGATTCAAGGCGCGCGCCTCGCATGCCGCGCAGGTGCAGAGCCGGGTCAAGAAGCTGGACAAGATCGAGCGGGTCGAGCCGCCCAAGCGCCGGCAGGTGATCGCCTTCGACTTCATGCCGCCGCCGCGCTCGGGCGACGATGTCGCCAGCCTGAAGAGCGTGCATAAATCCTACGGCAGCAAGCGCATCTACGAGGGCCTCGATTTCCATATTGCCCGCACCGAACGCTGGTGCGTGCTCGGCATCAACGGTGCCGGCAAATCGACCCTGCTGAAGCTGGTGACCGGCTCGACCGAGCCGGACGACGGCAGCGTCACGGTCGGCGGCAGCGTCAAGATGGGATATTTTGCGCAGCACGCCATGGATCTGATCGACGGCGAGCGCACGGTGTTCGAGGAACTGGATTATTCATTTCCGCAGGCCGGGCAGGGACAGTTGCGCACGCTTGCGGGCTGCTTCGGCTTTTCCGGCGACGATGTGGAGAAGCGCTGCCGCGTTCTCTCCGGCGGCGAGAAGGCGCGTCTGGTGATGGCGAAGATGCTGTTCGATCCGCCGAATTTCCTGGTGCTCGACGAGCCGACCAACCATCTCGACATCGCCACCAAGGAGATGCTGATTGCTGCGCTGTCGCGCTATGAGGGGACGATGCTGTTTGTCTCCCATGATCGGCATTTTCTTGCGGCGCTGTCGAACCGCGTGCTGGAGCTGACGCCGGAGGGCGTGCACACCTATGGCGGCGGCTACACGGAATATGTCGCGCGCACCGGCCAGGAGGCGCCGGGCCTGCGGAGTTGATGCGAAGCGTAGTTTGTCGACGAGCCTACGCGTCGACGCTTGCCTGCAGCGCGTTCTCCTGGATGAAGTCGCGCCGCGGCTCGACCAGTTCGCCCATCAGCTTGCTGAAGATGTCGTCGGCGTCATCGCCTTCCTTCACCTTCACCTGCAGCAGCGAGCGCACGTTGATGTCGAGGGTGGTTTCCCACAGCTGCTCGGGGTTCATCTCGCCGAGACCCTTATAGCGCTGCAGCGTCACGCCCTTGCGGCCGGCGGCGGTGACGGCGTCGAACAGCCCGACCGGGCCGTGGATCGAGATGGTTTCGTCCTTGCGCCGGAGCGTGCCGGGCTTGGCATAGAGCTCCTGCAGCGACGGCGCATATTCGTCGAGCTTGCGGGCGTCGGCCGACGCAATCAGCGCCTGGTCGATCATGGCGTATTCCTTCACGCCGCGGACGATACGCTCGAAATGGAAGCCGGCGTCGTCGAAGCGGCCGGTCCAGCCGCGTTCGGTTTCCTCGGCGAGCGCGTCGAGGCGCCTGGCAATATAGGCCGCGGCGTCGTTGGCTGCGGCCGGATCGCTGGTGACGCTCGGCGTCAGCACGCCGGCGATGGCGGCCTGCTCGATGACCTTGCGATTGTAGCGGCTGTGCAGGCCATTCAGCAGGTTGCGAACGACGCGCGCTTCTTCGATCACCCGCTTCAGGTCCGCGCCTGCACGCTCCGCGCCGTTCGCAGCCCGGATCACCATCTCATCGAGACCGGTGCCGATCAGATAATCCTCGAGCGCGCGTTCGTCCTTGAGATATTGCTCGGACTTGCCACGGTTCACTTTGTAGAGCGGCGGCTGCGCGATGTAGAGATGGCCGCGCTCGATCAGTTCCGGCATTTGCCGGTAGAAGAATGTCAGCAGCAGCGTGCGGATATGGGAGCCGTCCACGTCCGCGTCGGTCATGATGATGATCTTGTGATAGCGCAGCTTGTCCGGGTTGAATTCCTCACGCCCGATGCCGGTGCCGAGCGCCGTGATCAGCGTGCCGATTTCCTGGCTCGACAGCATCTTGTCGAAGCGCGCGCGCTCGACATTCAGGATCTTGCCGCGCAGCGGCAGCACCGCCTGGAATTCGCGGTTGCGGCCCTGTTTGGCGGAGCCACCGGCGCTGTCACCCTCGACGATGAACAATTCGGACTTGGCCGGATCGCGCTCCTGACAATCGGCGAGCTTGCCGGGCAGGGATGAGACATCCAGCGCGCCCTTGCGGCGGGTCAATTCACGCGCCTTGCGCGCGGCTTCGCGTGCCGCGGCGGCTTCGACCACCTTGCCGACGATCGCCTTGGCTTCATTTGGATGAAGTTCGAACCAGTCCTGCAAAGCCTGGTTGACGATCCCTTCGACCACCGGACGCACTTCGGAGGAGACCAGCTTGTCCTTGGTCTGCGAGGAAAATTTCGGATCGGCCACCTTGACCGACAACACCGCCGTCAAGCCTTCGCGGCAATCGTCGCCGCTGAGATCGACCTTTTCCTTGCGCGATGAGCCCATTCTCTCGGCGTGCTGCGTCACCTGGCGCGTGAGCGCGCCGCGGAAGCCGGCGAGATGGGTGCCGCCGTCGCGCTGCGGAATGTTATTGGTGAAGCACAGCACGTTCTCGTGGTAGCTGTCGTTCCACCACAGCGCGCATTCGACGCCGACGCCGTCGCGTTCGATCCTGATGTTGATCGGGGCGGGGATCAGCGCGGTCTTGTTGCGATCGAGATACTTCACGAACGCTTCGACGCCGCCCTCGTAGCGCATCTCTTCGCGCTTCTCGACGGCATGGCGCATGTCGGACAGGATGATGGTCACGCCGGAATTCAGGAAGGCGAGCTCGCGCAGCCGGTGTTCCAGCGTCGGAAAATCGAACTCGGTCATGGTGAAGGTTTCGGGCGACGGCAGGAACGTCACTTCCGTACCCTTGCGTCCCTCGACCTTGCCGACGACCTGAAGCGGCGCCTTCGCGACGCCGTGGCCGAACTCGATCGCGTATTCGGTGCCGTCGCGCCAGATCGTCAGCTTCAGCCAAGTCGACAGCGCGTTGACCACCGACACGCCAACGCCATGCAGCCCGCCGGAGACCTTGTAGGAATTCTGGTCGAACTTTCCGCCGGCATGAAGCTGCGTCATGATCACTTCAGCCGCGGACACGCCCTCGCCCTTGTGAATGTCGACCGGAATGCCGCGGCCGTTGTCGCGCACCGTGCAGGAGCCGTCCGGATTCAGCGTCACCGTCACTTCGGTCGCGTGACCGGCCAGCGCTTCGTCGATCGCGTTGTCGACGACCTCGTAGACCATGTGGTGCAGGCCCGAGCCGTCATCGGTATCGCCGATATACATGCCGGGACGCTTGCGCACGGCATCGAGGCCCTTGAGGACCTTGATCGATTCCGCGCCGTAATCGGCGGATGCATCGGATATGTTCTGGCGGGCGGGCTCAGCCATCAGGCAGCCTTCGAATCAGTTGCAAAACAAGGGGTTGGAACGTGTTCTTCGTGACACGAAAAACGGGACCCGTACAGCCCTATTTCTGTATGGCTAAGTAATTGTAATTCAAAGAAATTCAAGCCGCTTTGAGGGCGAAAAAATGGCCCTGTGCCACGCCCTATTTCGAGGGTTCCTCGGCGGCTTCTTTTGCCGGTTCCGAGGCGGCATGGCCGGCGATCCGCCCGGTCTTGACTGGCTGGCCGAGCTCGAATTTCGGGTCCGGCTCATAGTCGGGAATCGGCTGGGAAAACGTGAACAGGGCGGTCGCCCAGATCTCGACGCGCGTGATGTTCGAGCGCAAACCGGCGATGGCTTTGTGCAGGCGTTCGTTGACGTCGTCACGGCCTGTTTTTCCGTCTGTCATGACCGCCCGTCCCAGTCCTGTGTGCCGCCTTCCATCGGTTCGAGGGGACAAAGCCTGATGTCAGCGGACGGTTCCTGTGCAAGACGATGGCGAATACCGCGTCTCCGCCGGGAACCTCAGGCGCGGCTGACGATGCGGCCGGGTGCGATATCGACCATCTGCGCATCCGCCCCGATATCGGCAAACGCCTGCGGATCGGCGCCTGTCATCCAGACCTGGGCGCCGAGCTCGCCAAGCGCCTCGAACAAGGCCCGGCGGCGGCCGGGATCGAGATGCGCCACGACTTCATCGAGCAGGAGCAGGGGCGCATGTCCGGTCATGCCGGCGAGCAGCGCGCCATGCGCGAGCACGAGGCGGATCAGGATCGCCTTCTGCTCGCCGGTCGACGCATCGGCGGCTGCGATGCCCTTCGGGCCATAGATCACATGCAGGTCGGTGAGATGAGGACCGTCGAGCGTGCGGCCGGCGGCGGCGTCGCGGGGGCGCCCTTCACGCAGGATCGCACGATAGCGCTGCTCGACTTCGGACGCGGGCTGAGACAGCGCCGCCTCCTCCATCCAGCCCTTCAGGGCGATTTCGGCAAACGGGAAGCTGGCCGCGGCGCCCTGGCTCGCCGACAAGGCGGTCTGCAGGCGCCGGACCGTCTCCGCGCGCAAGGCCGCCACCGCGACGGCCAGTTCCGCCGTTTCGTGCTCGATGGCGTCGAGCCAGTGCGCATCGGCTTTTGCGTCTTCGAGCAGGCGGTTGCGCGAACGCAGCGCCCGCTCCAGCGCCGAGACGCGGCTGGAATGCGAGGCATCGACCGCGAGCACCAGCCGGTCGAGAAAGCGCCGCCGCTCGGAGGCGGGGCCGGCGAACAGGCCGTCCATCGCCGGCGTGAGCCAGATGATCCGCAGGTGCTCGGCAAAGTCCGCGGCGGAGCCCGCCGGTTCGCGGTCGATCCGATAGAGCCGGGTCGAAGGCTGTTCGTCGCCGTGCGGCGCCTCGATACCGGTGCCGAGGGTCGCGAGCCCGACCGCACCTTCGATTTCCGCCGATACGGCCCAGGATCCATCGCCCTCGCTGAACGCGACTTCGTCGAGGGTGGCACGGCGCAGGCCACGGCCCGGCGCGAGGAAGGAGATGGCTTCGAGAATATTGGTCTTGCCGGCTCCGTTGGGGCCGACCAGCACCACCGGGCGTTCGCCCACGATGAGGCTCGCGGCGCGATAGCTGCGGAAATTGGTGAGGCTCAGGCGGAGGATGCGGGCAGGGGTCGCAGGCATAGGCGGGATATCAGTATCCGCTCGTCCCCGCGAAAGCGGGGATCCAGATCGTAGCCCGCATGAGCGCAGCGAAATGCGGGGTGCATGTCCCGGATATCGCTTCGCTCATCCGGGCTACGGACCGAAACTGACTACACCCGCATCGGCATCAGCACGTAAAGCGTCTTGCCGCCGTCCTTGTCCTGAATCAGGGTCGGCGAGCCCGGATCGGAGAGCTTCAGCATCGCGACTTCGCCTTCGATCTGCGACGCGATGTCGAGCAGGTAGCGTGAGTTGAAGCCGATATCGAGCGGATCGGAATCGTACTCGACTTCCAGTTCCTCGGTCGCGCTGCCGGAATCCGGATTGTTGACCGACAAGGTCAGCTTGCCGCCGGCCAAGGCCAGCTTCACCGCGCGCCCGCGCTCGCTCGAGACTGTCGAGACGCGATCGACCGCATGCTCGAACTCGTTCTTGTCGACCTGCAGGATCTTGGAATTGCCAAGCGGGATCACCGGGCCGTAATCCGGGAAGGTGCCGTCGATCAGCTTCGAGGTCAGCACCACGTCGCCGATGGTGAACCTGATCTTTGCCGTCGACATTTCGATCAGGATTTCCGCTTCCGTGTCCTCGATCAGGCGCTGGACCTCGCCCACCGTCTTGCGCGGCACGATCACGCCGGGCATTCCGTTGGCGCCGGACGGCAACGGAATTTCGAACTGCGCCAGACGGTGACCGTCGGTCGCGACCGCTCGCAGCATTTCAGCCTTGCTGGCGGCGTTCGTCGCCGGATGTAGGAAAATCCCGTTCAGATAATAGCGGGTCTCTTCGGTCGAGATCGCGAACTGGGTCTTGTCGATCATCTTCTTCAGGTCGGCTGCCGGCATCCTGAAGCTGTGCGTCATGTCGCCGGCATTCAGATCCGGAAAATCGCTCTCGGGCAGAGTCTGCAGCGTGAAGCGCGAGCGGCCGGCGCGGATCGTCAGCACACCGCGTTCGCCGGAGGCTTCGAGCACGATCTGCGAGCCATCCGGCAATTTGCGCACGATGTCGAACAGCATATGCGCAGGAACCGTGGTTGCGCCGCCGGGCGAGACCTCGGCCGCGATCGTCTCGTTGACCTCAAGATCGAGGTCGGTCGCCTTGAGGACCAGCTTGCCGCGTTCTGCGCGCAGCAGAATATTGGCCAGGATCGGAATGGTGTTCCGGCGCTCGACCACGCGATGCACGTGGCCGAGCGACTTGAGCAATTGCGCACGCTCGACGGTGACCTTCATCTCGCAAAACCCTGAGGCGCCGGGAACGGCGGCACTGTGACGATGCCCGGCCGCCGGCGGGTGCCGGACGACCGGGGGACGCGAAACTGCCGTGTTGGAACGGTTTCGGCAAGCCCCATCTATTCTTGCTGCAATTGCCGCTTCAGGGTGTCCACCTCGTCGGCCAAGGCGGCGTCATTCCCGATCAGGTTCTCGATCTTGCGCACCGCATGCAGGACGGTGGTGTGGTCGCGGCCGCCGAACCGTCGCCCGATTTCCGGCAACGACCGCAGCGTCATGGTTTTCGCAAGATACATCGCGACCTGGCGGGGACGCACCACATTGGCGGTCCGGCGCGAGGACAACAGATCGGAACGGCTGACATTGTATTGCCGCGCCACCACCCGCTGAATGTCCTCGATCTTGACGCGCTTGGGTTCCTGCGGACGGATCAGGTCCCGGACCTCGCGCTCAGCCACTTCCATGGTCATCGGCTGGCCGGTCAGCTTGCTGAGCGCAAGCAGGCGATTGAGCGCGCCTTCGAGATCGCGTCCGTTATGGGTGACGGATTTCGCGATGTAGGACACCACTGTATCCGGAACCTCAAAGCCCTGATGGTGCGCGCGTGCGGCCAGAATCCGGTTCTTCAGGATTTCGAAGCGCAGTTCCTCGCCAAGCGGGCCCATTTCGACCACCAGGCCGCCGGCCAGGCGCGAGCGCACCCGATCGTCGAGCGTTTCGAGTTCGGATGGCGGGCGATCCGCGGCGATGATGACCTGACGGCCGGCATCGATCAGCGCGTTGAGCGTGTGGCAGAACTCGGCCTGCATGCTCTTGCCGGTGAGGAATTGCAGATCGTCGATGACCAGCACGTCGATGCCGCGCAAGGCTTCCTTATACGCAATGGCGGTCTGGCTCTTCAGCGCCGAGACGAAGCCGTACATGAACTTTTCGGCCGTCAGATAAAGGATCTTGCGATCGCCGCTCGCATTGCCGGCCCAGGTGATGGCCTGCAGCAGATGGGTCTTTCCGAGGCCCACGCCCGCATGAATGTAGAGCGGGTTGAACATCACGAGATCGCCACGCCGCGCCGCGGCGACCTGCTTGGCGGCCGCATGCGTGAGAGTGTTGGAGCGTCCGACCACGAAAGTATCGAAGGTCAGCCGCGGATCGAGCGGCGAGCCGCCAGACGCTTCATGCGCTGCCGATACCGGGAGTGCGGCGGCGCTTGCGAAGCGCGGCTCGACGTCGTTCGCCTTTTCGATCTTGTGCTCGCGCACCGGCTCCGGCTGTTCGTCCGCGCGCGGCTTCGTCGCCGGCACTTTGATGGCCGCAGTTCGCACCGTCAGTTCGATGCGCTGAACGCAATGTTCTTCGGCTTGCCAGCAACGCAGCACGCGATCGCTGTAATGCGATTGAATCCAGCTCTTCAGAAACCGCGTCGGCACCGACAAGCGTGCGGTGTCCTTCTCGACGGCTTCCAGATCCATGCGAGCAAACCAGCTCGAGAAAATATCTTCGCCAACTTCAGCCTTGAGCCGTCCCTTGACCCGGGACCAACGCTCTTGTTCCAGACTCGTCATTTCGGTCGCCTCTTCCCGAATGTCGAAAAACGATGGGTGAAATGCCGGGGCGGAAACGCCCCACTTGGAACTCGGCTCATTTTCGAATGCAGCGCTTGAAGCGAAAGATGCTTCGGGACGGATCTCAGAACGATCCGGCTATCGTGCGCACTCGCAAATGAGCGTTGTTCCTAGCCATCGTTGGGAGGAGATGCCGCGCCCAGCGATCCGATTGCGGTCATTGCGGTCCGCACCCGGTTAGTCGCGCCCGGCAGAAGCCGGGCAAAGTCCTGTCCACAATCACTTTGCTGCGGTGATGAATGCCGCGCCTCGCGCCGCTTGTGCCGGCGGCCTTTGTTATTCGTCTGACCCGTCGTCATAACTCCCCCTACCATCCGCGCGCCTCCACGCGGTGGACCGATTTCTTAGTCAACGTTTGAGTTACGGGAGCTTCCCAGCGACGCGGATACAAATACGCAGCGTCGCGAAGTTCAGCAGTGAATTAGATCTTCTAGTCCGTCGAGTCCGCAGTCGCCCTTGCCAAGATCAAGATGATGAGAAATTCAGACACAGCTCACCCATCCTCATCTTACTGAGTTTCAAAACAGACCGATTATTGAAGGCCGCCGCTGCAGTGCGCGGCGGTGTTTTGAAGATACACGCGCGCCCCCAAACTGCAACGAGTTTGTCTCGGACACAGCGTCGCGAGATCGCGATTTCGCAGTAACGACGGCCCTTTTCATGCGTCTGTCACTGCAACGTCTTGAATCGCCGCATGCTTTTTCGGGTTCGCACCGCTTTTGCAGGGTGATTCAACCGTCGAACCGGCAGCGTCGCGATGGCAGTCGAATGCCGAATTGAAAGTCCCTGCTGCGCTATGGACCTAAATCTTTATTTTACCGGCGCTTTTCGTGCTCAGTTTTCAAACCAATGCACGCTCTGAAAAGTCGCGGCGGCGGATTTTGCGGTGCGCAGGCGCTGGATGTGTGACACGCGGGCGACACCTGTGATTCAAAACGATCCGCGGGCGCTCTGCAAGGGCCTGCAAACGACAAGACCCGGCTCGCGCCGGGTCTCTGTCGGTCCGAAAATGAAAAGACCCGGCACTGCCGGGTCTTTTAAACATAAAAGAAAGCGAGGGCCGACGAAGGCCGTTACGCTTTACGAGGCGAGCTTCGCAACGCGAACCGTCAGACGCGACACCTTCCGGCTTGCGGTCTTCTTGTGAACGATGCCCTTCTGGCTCGCACGCATGATCTGCGGCTCCGCCGCCTTCAGCGCCTCGAGCGCGGCGTTGCGGTCGCCGCCGGCGATCGCCTCTTCGACCTTGCGAATAAATCCGCGCATCATCGACCGGCGATGCTGGTTGATGGCGGTGCGGCGTGCGATCACGCGCGTCTTCTTCTTCGCCGATTTCGTATTGGCCATGGGGCCCTCTGTAACATGGGTCCGAGCGAATGCCTGGGCGCGACCGGACGGGTGATTTCGGAAAACTAAAAGGCGGCGGATAGCCGCCGCCTCGTTTGGCCGGGTTATAGTCGCGGGACCGGTTTTCGTCAACGAACGAAAACGGCCCGAAAACGGCTTTTAGGCCACTTTCCGGGCCCGGGCGGCCTCATATCCGGCGATAATCGCGTTCCGGTCGGCAGCGGAAGGCTCCGCCAGCGGCGGTTTCATGGCTGCCAGGGCCGGATCGCCATGGATATGGGCCAGCAGGGCCTTGATCCCGGAGACGAGCGGCTTGCCGTTGAACAGGTTCCGGATCGTCACCGCCTGTTCCGAGGCCGCGACGTCACCCGATGTCCAGGCCCGCTGACACAGATCGGCGTTGCAATTGGCCGTAGCGGAAATGCAGCCGGCGAAGACCCCGGACCGCGCCTCCAGCAGCGCCGCTTCAGTCGATGGAAACACGTCGAAGCCGGCCTCGATCTTCGCCGCCTCGCGGGCATAGGCCATGTCGCCGGACGAGTCCTTCAGGCCGACGATGCGGCCGGGATGGGCATCGAGCAGGCGCCGGATCAGGCCGACATGCCACGGCAGGCCGGATTGGGCGGGGAAGTGGTAGAGATAGAGCGGGATCGGGTTATCGGCGGTCGCGGCCACAATCGCGTCGATATAGGCGACGAGCCCGTCATCCGGCACGCCCTTGTAGTAAAACGGCGGCAGGACCAGCGCGCCGGCAAAGCCAAGCCCTGCGGCGTGCCGCGTCAGCGCAATCGCGTCGGAGACGGCCGCGGCGCCGGTGCCGACCATCAGCCGCTGCATCGGCAAGCCGTTGTCGCGATAGGCGCTCATCAGGCCCATGCGCTCCTCGCGCGAGAACGACGTCGCCTCGCCGGTGGTGCCGAGCACATTCAGTCCGTCGCAGCCATTGTCGAGCAGGAAACGCGCGAGCTTCAGTGCGCGCGCCTGGTCGGGCGTGCCGTTCTTGTCGATGGTGGTTGCGATCGCGGCGATCACGCCGCGCAGGGTTCTGGTGGTCATTCTTGTTTCCCGGCAAATACGAATAGGGAGTAGCGAACAGCGAAGAAGGCTTTCGACTGCTCGCGACGCGCTTCCTTACCCGCTGACGTTATAGGCCGCCAGCGCCGCCATGTTGACGAGGTTGGTGTCCTTGGCTCCGAGTTGCACGATCTGAACCGGCCGGTCGAGGCCGACCAGGATTGGCCCGATCACGGTCGAGCCGCCAAGCTCCTGCAACAGCTTGGTCGAGATCGAAGCGGAGTGAAACGCGGGCATCACCAGAACGTTGGCGGGGCCGGTCAGGCGGCAAAACGGATAGGCGGTCTGCAATTCCGGATTGATCGCGACGTCGGCGGCCATTTCGCCGTCATACTCGAAATCGACACGCCGCTGATCGAGCAGACGCACCGCTTCCTGCACATGCGCCGCGCGCTCGCCCGGAGGATGCCCGAAGGTGGAATAGGCGAGCAGCGCGAGGCGCGGCTCGTATCCCAACCGGCGCGCCACACCTGCAACCTCCACCGCGATGTCGGCGAGATCGCTCGCATTCGGCATTTCGGTGACGGCGGTATCGGCGACGATCACCGTGCGGCCGCGCGGCGCCAGCACCAGCGAAACGCCGATGACGCGGTGCCCCGGTTTCGGGTCGATGCAGCGGCGGATGTCTTCCAGCGCGACCGAGAAATTGCGGGTGACGCCGGTCACCATCGCGTCGGCGTCGCCAAGCGCGACCATGCAGGCGGCGAAATGATTGCGGTCGGTATTCACCAGCCGCTGGCAATCGCGGACCAGATAGCCTTTGCGCTGCAGGCGTTCGTAGAGATAGCTCGCGTAATCGGCATTGCGCCGCGACAGCGCGGCGTTGACGAGCTGGATATTGTTGCCGAGCTCGACGCCGAGATCAGCCGCCGCTTCGCGGATACGATCCTCGCGCCCCACCAGGAGGGCGGTGCCGAGTCCCTGATGCACGAAGCTGGCGGCGCCGCGGATCACCTGCTCCTCTTCGCCTTCGGCAAAGACAACGCGCTTCGGCGAGCGGCGAAGCCGGTCATAGACTCGCTGCAGCACGCCCGCGACCGGATCGCGCCGGGTCCGCAATTGCTGCCGGTAGGCGTCCATGTCGACGATCGGCTTGCGCGCGACGCCGGTATCCATCGCTGCCTTGGCGATGGCCGGCGGCACGAACGAGATCAGCCGCGGGTCGAACGGCACTGGAATGATGTAATCCGGCCCGAATCTGGGCCGCGCGCCATAGGCTGCGGCCACTTCGTCGGGCACGTCCTCGCGCGCGAGTTCCGCAAGTGCATGCGCGGCCGCAATCTTCATTTCCATATTGATGGTGGTGGCGCGGACGTCGAGTGCACCCCGGAAAATGTAGGGGAAGCCGAGCACGTTGTTGATCTGGTTCGGATAGTCGGATCGGCCCGTCGCCATGATGGCGTCGTCGCGCACTTCAGCCACTTCCTCGGCGGTGATCTCGGGATCGGGATTGGCCATGGCAAAGATGATCGGCTTGTCCGCCATCGACTTGACCATGTCCTTGGTCACTGCGCCCTTGGCCGACAGGCCGAAGAACACGTCGGCTCCGACCAGCGCCTCTGCCAGCGTGCGGGCCTTGGTCTGCGCCGCATGCGCCGATTTCCATTGGTTCATGCCGTCGGTGCGGCCCTGGTAGATCACGCCCTTGGTGTCGCACAGGATCAGGTTGTCGCGTGGGAAGCCGATTGCCTGCAGGAGTTCGAGGCAGGCAATACCGGCGGCGCCGGCGCCATTGCAGACGAGCTTGGTGGTGGCCACGTCGCGGCCGGTCAGGTGCAGGGCGTTGATCAGGCCCGCGGCGGCGATGATCGCCGTGCCGTGCTGGTCGTCATGGAAGACCGGGATGTCGAGCAATTCGCGCAGCTTTTGCTCGATGATGAAGCATTCCGGCGCCTTGATGTCTTCGAGATTGATGCCGCCCCAGCCCTTGCCGAGCAGCTTCACGCAATTGATGAATTCGTCCGGATCCTCGGTCGAGACCTCGAGATCGATCGAATCGACATCGGCAAAGCGCTTGAACAGCACTGCCTTGCCTTCCATGACGGGCTTGGCTGCCAGCGCGCCCCGATTGCCGAGGCCGAGAATCGCGGTTCCGTTGGTGATGACGGCGACGAAATTGCCCTTGGTGGTGTAGTCGTAGGCCCGGCTTTCGTCCTCGGCGATGGCCAGCACCGGGATCGCGACGCCCGGCGAATAGGCCAGCGACAGGTCGCGCTGGGTCGCCATCGGCTTGGTGGCAATGACTTCCAGCTTTCCGGGGCGGCCCTCGGAATGGAACAGAAGAGCTTCCTGATCGGTGAAATGAGGCCGTTTTGAACGGCCCGGAGGCGTGGCGGGCATTACAACTCCCTGGACTCAGAACAAATTTTTGGGCGGACCCCGCCTCGCCGGACGTTAGCGGAACCTGCCCACGATGCTCAAGGATGAACCGGATGCTTAATTGACGCGACCATAGCGGTTGAACCGAACGGCGCGGGGAGGTATCGACTGGGCCGTCCGCGCCGACCGTCTTCGGATGCCTGGGACCCCAAAATGATCCGTTCTCTGTTGCGATTGATCGGCGTGATCTTTCTCGCCGCCGGCTTTATTCTCCTGATGTACGACGGTGCGAAGTCGATCGCCGACAGCCGCATCTATATCTACAAGCTCGGGCAGCTCTGGACCGATGTCCACGCCGCGAGCCTGCAATCGGCTGAGGCCAACGTGCAGGCCAGCCTGCCGGCGGTGGTGTGGAATCCGGTGATTACGACCGTGCTCGACCAGCCGTCCTGGCTCATTTTCGGCGTGATCGGGGCCGTTCTCATCCTCCTGGGCCGCAAGCGCAAGCCCCTGATCGGCTACGCGCGCTGATCGCTCCTGCCCGAAACCGCGCCTGTCGCTAGCGGCTCGGATTGCCGATCGCGGCAAGCCCGGCTTTTGCGATCTGCGCATCCTGGGCGGAGAGAACGCCGGCGACCCCGATGGCGCCGATGATCTTGCCGTCCTCGATGATCGGGAAGCCGCCCTCGAACGGCGCGATATCCTGCACCGCCAAGAGCCGCGAGCCGGCGCCGCCGGCCGCAACGGCGTCCTCCAGCAGCTTGGTCGGCAGCCGGAATCCGAGGGCCGACTTCGCCTTGGCCTCGGCCACCCGGATCGAGACCAGCTGCGTATTGTCGAGCTTCTGCATCATGACGAGGTGCCCGCCGCTGTCGATGACCGCGATCGCCACCTGCCAGTTGTTGCGGACTGCCTCTGCCTCGGCTGCGGCAACGACCTTCTTCGCCGCTTCCAGCGGGATCGGCGCACCATAGGGCGGGGGCGTTCCGGTCTGGGCGGAGAGCGGGCTCGCGAGCAGGGACACGGCAAGCCCGAGCGCGACGGCGTTGAACCTCATGATTTGCCTCTCACACGACCTGATTCAGTCCGCCAGCATAGGGCGTCGGCGAAGCGAGGGGAAGATGACGTGACGTTGCGTCCCGACACGCCAGATCCCGATACGCCAGGTCCCGATACGTCAGGTCCCGGTGCAGGTCGTGATCCGGGAGGGGCCTGCGGAACGGCGCCGCCGCCCTTATATTGGGGAGCAGAATGAAGGAGACCCCCCGATGTTCACGTTCAAGAAGTCTCTGACCATCCCGAGCAAGGCCGAAGCGCTGCCCGGCCGCGCTACGCCCATCCCGACCGCCCGCACCCATTACGTCAACGGCAACCCGCTGAAGGGCCCCTATCCGGAGGGCGCGCAGATGGCGTTGTTCGGCTTCGGCTGTTTCTGGGGCGCCGAGCGAAAGTTCTGGGAGCTGGGCGACGGCATCTTCGTCACCGCGGTCGGCTATGCCGGCGGTCCCACCCCGAACCCGACCTACGAAGAGGTGTGTTCGGGACGCACCGGGCATAACGAGGTGGTGCTGGTGGTCTTCGACCCGAAGAAAATTTCCTACGAGAAGCTGCTGAAGACCTTCTGGGAAAATCACGACCCCACCCAGGGGATGCGTCAGGGCAACGATATCGGAACGCAATATCGATCCGGGATCTATGTCTTCGACGAGGCCCAGCGCAAAGCGGCTGAAGAGTCGAAGGCGATGTATGCCAAGGCGCTCGCAGACAAGCGCTACGGTGCGATCACGACCGAAATCGTCGACGCGCCGGAATTCTTCTTTGCCGAGGACTATCACCAGCAATATCTGGCGAAAAATCCGTCCGGCTATTGCGGGCTCGGCGGCACCGGTGTGAGCTGTCCGATCGGCACCGGCGTCGCGGCCTAGTTATCGCGGTCGTGCGAGCGTGAAGGGCGGCGGGTCAACCCGCCGCTCTTTGAATGCGCGGTTGGTTTTCCTGCCTTTGCACCGCCTCTGTAGCTGGTGCCCGGGTCACGTTGCTTGGGGACATTATCGATGCGCCGGCTTGAGCAGTTCTTCGAGGCGATGCTGTTTCGCAGCCGCTGGCTGCTGGCCCCGTTCTATATCGGCCTCGTGATCGGGCTGGTCGTATTGCTGGTGCATTTCCTGCGCGAATTGGCCCACTTCGCGTTGAAGGCCGGCACCCTGACCGAGGCGGAGGTGATCCTCGGTGTTCTGGCTCTGATCGATATCGTGCTGGTGGCGAATCTGATCCTGATCGTTGTTTTCTCGGGCTACGAAAATTTCGTCTCAAAATTCGACGTCGAACATCACGACCTGCCGCAATGGATGGCCAAGGTCGATTTCGGCGGCCTGAAGATGAAGCTGCTGTCGTCGATCGTCGCGATCTCGGCAATCCAGTTGCTGAAGGCGTTCATGAATGTCGGCACCTATGACGACAAGAAATTGGCCTGGATGGCCGGCATCCACGTCGTGTTCCTCGGCTCGATGCTGATCGCGGCGATCTCGGACCGGATCGCCGTCAAATCCATCCCGCTGGAAGACGGCGCCTATGCCAAGCGCAAGAGCCCAGCCCCGGAGGCTGATAGCCACTAACCCGGGCTTGGTGAGGCTTTGTTAACCATACAGGGGGTTAATTGGGCTGGAATTTACTGCCCGGATCCTCCTTATGCGGCCCAAGGCCACGCTTCGCCTGCCCGTATTGCTTGTCGCGCTGGCGCTACCCGCCTGCGTGCACAATCAGGTTGCGGTTGCCCCGGTCGCAGTCGAGGGCGAGCCGGCGGTGGTGCAGGTCCAGGCGCCCGCACCGGTCCTGGTGGCGGCGGGTGGGCCCTATGCTCCGGCCGGACTGACCGGCTATGACGCCCCGTATCAGCTCGATGCCGGTGACCGGCTACGGGTGCAGGTGTTCGGCCAGGAAGGCCTGACGAATTCCTACATCGTCGACGCGTCCGGAAATATCTCGATGACCCTGATCGGGTCGGTACCGGTGCGTGGATTGACCACCAGCCAGGTCGCCGCTGCGATCTCGAGCCGGCTGCGCTCGGGCTATATCCGCAATCCGCATGTCTCGGTCGAGGTCGAGGTCTATCGCCCGTTCTTCATCCTCGGCGAGGTCAATGCGCCCGGGCAATATCCGTACGTTCCCAACATGACCGTGGAGGCCGCCGTCGCCATCGCCGGCGGATTCGCACCGCGCGCGAGCAAGAGTGACATCCTGGTCGCGCGCAATTTCAACGGCGAAGTGATGCGCACCCGCGTGCCCGCGGATTTCCCGATGCGGCCCGGCGACACCATCACCGTGCGCGAGCGCTGGTTCTGATCTGACAGTCTCGAACGCGTCGCCGGGTCGAGCGTTTCGCAAAAATCCTGGACGGGTGGTCCCGCATGTCGCGACCGCGACATGCGGGCTGCTCACCGCTCGATATTACGGCTGCTTCTCCATGGTCCAGCATGCGACAGCCTTGCTGGTCATGTTGGTGTGCCGGTAGCAAACGTCCATGGTCTTCGGATCGCGCAGCGTGAAGTCGTATTCGCCGTCATTGTCGAGCATGATGCCGCTGCGGAATTCCGGCGGACGCAGCGTGCCGATGACCGTTTCGCTGACCTTGGCCGACAACTCGCCGGAGAAGCGGGTGCCCTGCTGCTGCTTGACGACATAGGTAAATTCCATCGGGCCACCGAAATTGGGCCCGGGGGTCTCGGCAACACGATAGGGGTTGGCGCCGATGATGACCGCCTCGGCTTTGCCCTTCCAGGTGCCGACGAGGTTCGGTGGCGTCTGGGCGGAGACGGACGAGGCAGCAAACATGGTCGCCGAAACGCAAACGCAAGACTGAATCAGGCGGAGAAAGGTGTTCGACGGCATCGCGCAATCCTTTGATCGAACGGGATGGAACCGTGAACGGGATAACAGATCGCATCCGAATCGCAATCGGCTGCGTCGGGCATGTTCAATTTTTTGATAAGCGAATGGCGCGCCACATCCGGCGCGCCATATGCATGTCCGGTGGCGCGATCTCGCGCGACGCTATTTCATATGCTTGTCAAGAAAAGCGGTGGTCCGCTGCCATGCGAGCTTCGCACTGTCGTCATGGAAGCTTGCGCGTTCATCGCAATAGAAGCCGTGCCCGGCCGGATAAACGTAGATCTCGCAATCGGGCCGCTTCTGCTTGACGATCTCGACATCCGCCATCGGGATGCTGGCGTCGGTCTCGCCGAAATGCATCTGCACCGGGCATTTCGGCTTCTCGTCGGCGTATTTCACGATCTGTCCGCCGTAATAGGCGACTGCTGCCTTGATGCCGTCGAGCCGCGTCGCGGCCAGGAATGCCGCGCTGCCGCCGAGGCAGAAGCCGATCACTCCCACCGGTCCGACCGACTTCACCTCGTCGATGCCGGCCTGGATATCGAGCAGAAACTTCGACCAGTCGACCTTGGCGATGTGGGTCCGCGCATGCGCGACCTCGTCGGGCGTATAGCCCGACTGGAAATCGCGCACGAAGCGATCGAACACCGCGGGTGCCACCGCGACATAACCTTCCGCGGCGAGACGGTCGCAGACATTGCGGATGTGGCTGTTGACGCCGAAGATTTCCTGCACGACCACCATCGCACCCTTCGGCTTGCCCGCAGGATCGGCACGGTAGGCGCCGAGTGTATGTTGATCGGTGGTGGTGAGCGAAACATGCTTGCCCAAGTCTGATCTCCCCAAAGGTCTAATCTTCCAAAGTCTCTCGTGCGATCACTCAACCAGCCGTGGCCGGCTGCGGTTGCGGCTTAGCACGCGATGCCAGGAGAGAAAACGCCTCCGCCAGCAACGAATAGGATCGTTTGCGGGCCTGGTAGTCGAAGACCATGGTCGTGATCATGATCTCGTCTGCCTGCGTTGCTGCGGCGAGGGCATCGAGCCGCGCCTTCACCATCGCCGGTGTGCCGACCGCGAGCCGTTCGCGATTTTGCGCGATGCGTTCGCGGTCGATCGGCGAATAATCGTAAGCCAGCGCCACTTCCGGACTTTCCAGCGGAGCGTAGGTGCCCTTGGCGCGGCGCACGAAATTCAGGTCGATGGTGGATGCAAGCCGCTCGGCTTCCTCCGCTGTCTCGGCAACGACTGCTGCGGTGGCAAGGATTGCCAGCGGCTCTTTCAGAAATTGCGACGGCTTGAACCTGTCGCGATAGAGCCGCATCGCATCGGCTGCATCGTGTCCGGCAAAATGATGCGCGAAGGAAAAGCCGGCGCCGATCTGGGCTGCAAGCTGCGCGCTGTAGTCACTTGACCCGAGCAGGAAGATCGGCGGCAGCGCGACATCGTTCGGCATCGCCTGCACGTTGCTGAACGGGTGATCTTTCGGGTAGCCCTTGTTTTCCAGCAGCAGCAATTCCTGGAAGCGGTCGAGAAAGTCGTCTTCGTCGCGAATGTCCTGCCGCCGTCGCAATGCGATCGAGGTGACGTGGTCGGTTCCGGGCGCGCGGCCGAGGCCGAGGTCGATCCGGCCGGGAAACAGCGCTTCCAGCACCTTGAAGCGCTCCGCAACGGCGAGCGGCGCATGGTTCGGCAGCATCACGCCGCCCGAGCCGACGCGCATGTTGCGCGTTGCCGCGGCAATCTGGCCGATCATGATGTCGGGGGCGGAACTCGCGATATTTGCAAGATTGTGATGCTCCGCGAGCCAATAGCGCCGATAGCCGAGGGTGTCGGCGTGGCGCGCGAGATCGATGGAGTCGCGCAACGACTGCGCGGCGGAGCCGCCTGCGGGGACGGGAGAGAGATCGAGTATCGAGAGTGGGATCATGCGGCGGACCGTACCTGGCTGATCAGCCGATGTAAGCCGGATCAGCCGAAACGCCAGTTATGCCCGCTATGCCTATCCGCTTGGCGCCGGTCAGCGCGGCGGCTGCTGCAGCGTGAACATATTGAAGAAATTCGGCGCGGCCGGTTGGGCGGGCGGAGCGGCGCGCCGGACCGGCCGTCTCACGACTTTCTTCGGGGCTGCGGCCTTTTTTTTCGGAGCGGCCTTGGCTCGTTTCAGCCCCGGCGCAGCTTTCGGGACCGGAACGGTCTCGATCGACTGCCAGGTCGAACCGACTGAATCGTCCGGCTCCGGCCGGCTTGCGAGCTTGGTCTCCGGCTCCTTGCCTGGCCGCACATCGGCTTCGTCGTCGGCTTTCGCGCCCTGTTCGGCAATCGAGCCGGTGGTGGCCGGCGCCTCCGAGGGGGGCGCGGCGGCGGTTATGGCCGGTGCGGCGGACACGACCGGAGCCCGCAATTCAGGCGGAAGTTCCAAGATCGGCGGATACTGGACCGCGACGCGGATATCCGGCTCGGGCGCGGGTTTCGGCACTTCGGTCACGGCAATGGCTGCGGCCGGCGCTGGCGGTCCGGATTCCGGCTTTGCTGCCTCCGGCGGTGCGGACTGCGGTGTTGCGGTCTCCGCCGGTGCGGCTTGTGGCGCTACGACTTGTGGCGTTACGGCCTGCGGCAACGCGGAGCTCAATGGCGCGGCTGTCGGCGATGACGTCGCCGCTCTCTCGACCGGTGTTTTTGCCGCATCGATGGCTGAGGTCCGAACCGGCGCCGGTTCCGGTTCCGATGGCTTCTCCGCTACGGGGAAGTCATGCGTCACGTCGCGAACCGGGTTGCGCAGGGCTTTCGCCGTGACCGCGAAATCAAGCGCCAGGGGTTCCGGCTGTCGTGTCGGTGCAGGCCAGCTCAAAGCGATCCGGTTGACCGGTGTCGCGTCAAGGGCGGCGATCGAGTCGGTGCTCTTCTTGGGTTCGCTGATCAGCCGCGATGACGCGTAGAAGCCGACGCCCACCGTCAGTACGAAGGTCGATATCACGGCAGCGATGACGATCCGAAGATCGGGAAGCATTTGCGAATCCGGCAGCCATAAACCGATGGTTCGCCCGAACCGGGCGCAGCACGCACGACACCAGAGCTAAGAAGGCTGGCGCAACAGCGCCGCATCATGGTCGTGATAGCTGTAAAGGCCGACGGACCGCCGACCTCATCGACGAATCCTTTCTGATTCGTGCGGGGCCGTCATGCAAATATTGGGACAAAAGAATGTCGGGGACGGTCGGTATAAAAGCTTGAGAACTCGCGGGAACATTGGATCCCGCGAATTCCCCGATCGGCTTATCGGCGCGACGAAGCGCGGCTCAGCGAGCCGCAGTGCTGCCCGGTGCGCGCGGACCCTTGCCGTCGCCGCGCACCACGACCTTGGTGCCGACCTTGACCCGCGAATAGAGGTCCATGACGTCCTCATTCAGCATGCGAATGCAGCCCGAGGATACGAACTGGCCGATCGTCGACGGCTGGTTGGTGCCATGCACGCGGTAGATCGTCTTGCCGAGATAGAGCGCGCGTGCCCCCATCGGATTGCTTTCGCCGCCGGCCATGAAACGCGGCAGGTAGGGCTGGCGTTCGATCATTTCCGAGGGCGGATGCCAGTCAGGCCATTCCGCCATGCGGGTGACCTTCTCGGTTCCGGCCCAGGTGAAGCCATCGCGTCCAACTCCGATTCCGTAGCGGATCGCAGTGCCATCGCCGTTCACGTAATAGAGGAAGGTGCTGGGCGTATCGATGATGATCGTGCCGGCCGGTTCCTTGGTCTGATAGTCGACGACCTGTCGCCGGAATTGCGGCGGCAGTTCCTTCGGCTTGCCGACTTCCGGCTGGTCCTCCGGCGGCAATGCCGCGATCACCGCCGGCGGAATCGATCCGGTGGTGCCAGGATAGCCGGAGCGGCCCGATTCAATTCCCATCGGCGGACGGGGCGCGCCGTAGCGCGGGTCGTTCGGACCCGAAGACGGTCCGGCTGCCGGCGGCGCGTAGGTTCCTTGCGGAGCACCGTAAACGGCCGGCGGCTGTTGTGCGCCATAGGCTACAGGCGGCTGCGCGCCATAGGCTGCCGGAGGCTGGGCACCATAAGCGACCGGGGGTTGAGCGCCGTAACCGGCCGGTGGCGGGGAGTAGGCGGCCGGCGCTTCGCGATAAGCCGGTCCATATCCCGGAGCAGGGCTCGCATAATTTCGATCCGGCGGCGGCGGCAAAGTTCCGGCCGGCGCCGACACGCGCGGATGCAAATCGTAGGGATAGGCGCCGCGCTCACGATCGTTGGCCGGGGGCAGCTGCTGGCTGCTGATCGAGGGATCGTAGGGACGCTGCGTCGCTATTCCCGGGGGCGGCAGGCGTCCATCATCATCGTCGTCGTCGTCGAGCGTGATCACGCCGTTCCGCTCGCCGCCGCGATACCCACCGGGCGGATAGGAATATTGCGCCCATACCGGCTCTGCGATAGCGACGCCAAGTGTCGCGAGCGATGACAATAAAACCAGACGCCGCATGCCGCTTAAGTCCCCCGTCCGTCTCGAACTGTCGTTAGCCTATGCTAGATAGATTAGGCAGCATGAAGGCGTGGTAAAGGCCGCCATGAAGCAACGAATTTGTGATCCGTTCGTTTATTCGGTCGAGAAGCCGCGGTTCCTGACATAGGCGCCGAAATCCTGGCGCTGCGGCTGCGCATAATGGCGGGCTTTCTCCTCCGACCACCCGTATTCCGGCGCCTGACCCCAGATCCCGCTGTCGCGTTGCTCGCGATAGGGCGCTGCCTTTTCCCTGCGCCGGTCATAGGCCCCGACCTCGGTCGCGAAGTCATGGTCGCCGAACCGGTCGCGGTGGACGGTCATGGTCAGCGGCAGCCGCGGCGACATCCGTCCCTGGTCCGAGGGCCAGCCGAGGCAAAGTCCGGCAAACGGGATCACCCGTTCCGGCAGGGCGAGCAGTTCGCTGATCCGCGCCGCGTGGTCGCGGATGACGCTGATCGGGCAGGTACCGAGACCCATCGCTTCCGCCGCGGTGACGGCCGTCGCCAATGCGATCGCGGCGTCGCTGGCGGCATTGAAGACAAGGTCGAAGTGATTGTTCGGAAACGGTTTCCCGCGCAGTTCCGCGATTGCCGGAAGACGGCGCCCGTTGGCCAGGAAGACCAGGAAGGCCGGGGCGGTGCCGACCCACGGCATGTCCGGGATCAGGGCCGCGATGTCGCGCCGGATGTCCGGGTCTTCGACCACCACGATGTCGCGCTGCTGGAGGTCGCTTTTCGAGGGCGCGGACAGCGCGCAGGCACAAATCAGGCGAACCATCGCCTCATCCAAAGGTTGTGCGGAATAACGCCGCAGGACGCGATGTTTGACGATTGGTTCGACGCGATCGAGGCCGGGCCAGGATGGATCGACCGGCACCTTCTCACCGAAACGGTCCTGCAGCAGAGATTCGATCTGTTCGGCAAGGGTCACTGGCATCTCCGGGGGTGGCCTGCTCTTACGGACCGCCAACGTAGGCGCAAAAGGGAAAATGGCGAATGCCATCGATAAGCGACTGGAAAATTGCCGCGGCCGTGCAGCCCAGACCCGACGATTATGCTTACGACCTCGATCGCGCCCTGCAATCGGTGGTCGGCCTGCGCGCGACCATGCCTCCGGATGCATTCACGGCGGACACCTTGGGCACAGAGCGGGCCGGACACGGTGTGCTGATCCGCGACAGTGGACTGATCCTCACCATTGGCTATCTGATTACGGAGGCAGAGCAGATCTGGCTGCATCTCGCCGACGGCCGCGCCGTTCCGGGGACGGTCATTGGCTTCGACGCCGTGAGCGGATTTGGGCTGGTCCAGGCGCTGGGGCGTGTTGATCTGCCGGCTCTGCCGCTAGGAGACTCAGCCACCGTCGCGCTTGGCGACCGGGTGGTCCTTGGTGGTGCCGGCGGCCGCAAGCGGTCGGTCGCGGCGCGGGTGGTCGGCAAGCAGGAATTCGCCGGCTATTGGGAATACGTGCTGGACGAGGCGATTTTCACCGCGCCGTCGCACCCGAATTGGGGCGGGACGGCGCTGATCGGCGAAACCGGACAGCTGCTGGGCATCGGATCGCTACAGCTCGAGGGCAGCACGGGCAGCGACATCAACATGGTCGTCCCGATCAATCTGCTGAAGCCGGTGCTCGACGACATGCTCACCTACGGCGCAAGAAACGAACCGCCACGTCCGTGGCTTGGAATGTATGTTGCCGATTCCGACGAGAAACTGGTGGTGATGGGACTGGCCGGCCGCGGTCCCGCGCAGCGTGCGAAGGTCGAGACGGGCGACATCGTGCTTGCGGTCGGCGGGACGAAGGTGGCGAGCCTCGCCGATCTGTTCCGGAGAATCTGGGCGATCGGAGCTGCGGGAGTCGACGTGCCGCTGACGCTCTCGCGCGAGCAACGCACTGTCGACATCATCGTCAAGTCGGCAGACCGCAGCAGGTTTCTGAAGACGCCGCGCATGCATTGACGGTGGCGGCTGCGTTTGCGCCGCGCGGGCAATTGGACGGCTATTTGCCGGATGCGGCGTAGGCCGTCGTTTCGAACTGATCGGCCTGAAGCACCATGTTGCCGATCAGGCTCGCGACCGAAAAGCGGATCGGGGCGAGAATGCGCGTGCCGGTGACGGGAACGAGCCACACCTCGATGTCGCGGCCTTCCGACAGGAACTTGATCAATTGGCTCGATGATCGATGACCGGACATCGGCGTGAACTTGATGGCGCAGACCAGCGCGGCCTTCTGCCGGCCGCCCTCGCCCTTGATCATGTCGGTTCGCTTGAATGACAGCGCGAGATCGTAGCGGCGGCGCCCGTCGAACATCGACAGCGTTCGCTCGCATGCCTGGCGCGAAAGCGCGTCGGCTGGGCCCGGCTCGGTACCCGGAATCAGAAAAGCCGACAATGGGTCGATGACGCCGATCTTGTGCGACGGCGCTATCGGGACCCGATCGGACTCGAGCGGCGGCTCCTCGACCTTGAGGTCGCGCACCCTCGCGCCATCGAAGGTGATCTGCACATTGACCTTCTCGTCCTCGCGCACGACGTCGGAGACGAAGCTGACAGATTCCGGTTGCCCGTCCTTGATCCGTCCCCTGGCCATGACGGTGCCTTCGCCCTTGACAAGGAGACTGAGGAAGCCGCTGACCCCGCCCTTGGCCGAGGTGGTATAGTCGGAAGGGGCGAGCTGGGCGCGCCAGGTCAGTTTCCCGATCGCGATCCCGGCCATGGTTAGCGTGTAGCGCGCGTCAAACTGCGCCTGCGCAGATGCAGGACCGGCAATGCCGGTCGCAATCGCCAAGGCTGCGACCGGCGCAAGGATTGCGGTTGCGAATGTCGGCGCCATCAATGTCGCCGCCCGCAGCGGCAATCCCTCGTCACTCGTTCAGCTCCGGGAACTATAGGGGACCGCTGCGCCGATTGCTTCCGGAACTTGCCGGGCACGTCGGCCGCCGGCCGGCACGGTTAACGGCCGCGCTCCCGGCTCATTCGGCGGCCGGGATCAGCTCGATCGCGTCCACCCGGCTGGAATAGAAGGCCAAATGGCCGGCTATGTCACGCACCGCGTCGAATGGCGCTTCGTAGGTCCAGATCGCGTTGGCGGACATGCGGCCATCGACCGCGATCGAATAATAGGCTGCGTCACCCTTGTAGGGACAATGCGTTGTGTGATCGGTGCGCGACAGCGCGCTCATGTCGACATCCGCACGGGGAATGTAGTGAACGACCGGGTAGGCGGCTTCCCGGAGCGCCAGCGCACGGCGCGAATCCGCAATCACCCGGCCGCCATGTGTAATGCGTATCCGATGGCCGGCCGGCTCGATGGTGATGGGGTGGTTGGCGTCGGGGAGCTTCATTTCAGCCTGCCTCTCGCGTTGCGGTGGGCCGGAGATAGGGGCGGCGGCGCTCGTCCAGAATAGCGGGTCCAGCGATTGTCGCAGGTTCCCGAAATCGACGCCGGCCAGGCCCCGCCATTGCAGGTGCGGACCGGAGAGAGCTGACATTTTCAGTGGCGCACCCGACACGATTCGAACGTGTGACCTTTGCCTTCGGAGGGCAACGCTCTATCCAGCTGAGCTACGGGTGCTTCGGGGGCCTACATAGCCTAAGCCACGCCCGCGCGGCAATGCCTCGCTTTTTGGCACGGAAAAGCGCGCAAATCGCGTGCCGTATCGCCGTTTTGGCGGCTTTGCCCAGCGGGTCGCGCAGCCGCGGATACGCGAGTTTACGTTCCGTAAACCATACGCGGTTATCCATTCATTAAGCATAACTGCACCGGCAGGCCGGGAAGCCGCTGCTCATCGACGGTGGGTCGCGGCGTGCCCTTGGGCTCGACGTGCGGCCGGATTTCGGGGGCCGAAGATGCAACGAGTCGTTCCTGCCGTCGTCGGTGCGATGGTCGCATCACTGGGCCTTGCCGGAAGCGCGCGGGCGGCGGATGTCCCCCAGGGCTATATCGTGCCCGCGCCGGCAGCCTCCCTGTACAACTGGACCGGCATCTATGTCGGCGGCCAGGGCGGCTATAGCTGGGGCACGTTCGACATAAATCCTCGCGGCACGGACATCGATGGCTGGTTCGCCGGCGGGCAGATCGGCTTCAACTGGCAGAATGGCCGATCGCCCTGGGTGTTCGGTATCGAAGTCGATTCCGCTTTCGGCAATATCGAGCGCGACGTCGACCGCATCACCGTCAATACGTTCGCCAGCGCATACAGCAAGGTCAATTACTTCGGCACCGCGCGCGCGAGGATTGGCTACGCCATCGACCGCGCGATGATTTACGGCACCGGCGGCCTGGCCTGGGCGCACAGCGAGCTCGGATATTACGTCAACTGGCAACAACTGAGCGGTTACGCGACATCGAACAACAGCCATATCGGCTTTGTCGCCGGGGCGGGCTTCGAGTGGGCGCTGTCGCGCAGCTGGACGATGAAAGTCGAATATCTCTACACCGGATTCGGCGCCGAAAATTATCTGGCCGGAACGGTTCCGGGCGGCATCAACGCCGATCTCGGATTCAGCACCGGCAGGCTCGGGGTCAATTACATTTTCGACTGGGGACGGCCGTTTGTCGGTCCGAAATACTGACCGACGCGCGTTTTCGTATTAACCCCGACTTGCCGAGACTGCGCGCAGCGCACTAATTCTTGCTTTCGGCTTCACGTCATCTCGATGAAGCGTGCCGAGCGGCGCGGCTGGTTTGTCGTGCCGACAGACCGCGGTCGTGTGAACGCAGCCTGCTATGAGCTACTGAAGCATCCGCTGTTGCCGGTGTTGTTCAGACGCGCGCGCCGAGCGTGGCGGTGTCTGCGCTCGCAGGCTCCGGGATCAGTCCGCGTCAGGATGCGCCGCGTGCGAGAATTCCGGATCGTGATTTGCGTCCTGCGCCAGCGTCGCCCGTCGTGTGGTCCCATCCACCCGGGGGGGTGGCGACGACAACGGCCTCTTTCGGCTGCACCTTCGGCGTAAACTGCTGAACGGCGGTTCGGGCGCTGGCCAGGAGTGCCGGTTCGAGCTTGCTGCCGATTTCATCGCGATGTCGTGCGGCCTCGCGGTCGCCCTGAATTGCCGCCAGCGCGAACCATTTGTAGGCTTCCTGATGACTCTGGTCGATGCCAATGCCGCGCATCAGCAGAACGGCCAGATTGTACTGACTGTCTGCAATGCCGCGTTCAGCCGCACGCTGGAACCAGCGCGACGCCGTCTTGTAGTCGCGCCGGCCATCGATCCCTTCGGCGTAGAGCACGGCGAGATTGTGCATTGCCTTGGCGTTGCCTTTCTCGGCCGCGGCGAGGTAGTGCGTGCGAGCCAGCGCAAGATCCTTGTCCACGCCCTGACCTTTTTCGTACAGGCTTCCGATCCACAGATGCGCGGGGATAATGCCTGACTTTGCCGCACGCCTGAGCCAGCGCAGACCTTCCTCGGCATTCACGGGTGCGGAATTGCCTTCGACGAGTCTGACGCCGACTTCGTATTCGGCTGCAGGCTTGCCTTTGGCTGCTTCGGCGCGAAGTTGCGACGGAAGAGTCTCCGGCAACGGCAGGGAGGGTTCACGCGCGGCTTCGCGCGCCCCGGCCGCGACGGGGACCGGCCGGCCGATCACGCCGGTATTCTCGTTGTCACCGGCGGCCAAAGCGGTTTGCTGAACCTGCCGTTCCGGTGACGGCGAGATCGTTTCCGGAGCCTGCGATCGCGCCAGGTCCGGGACCTCCTGCTCGGCGGCGTCCGTCCGGTCCACGGACGTCTTGGCGACCGTAGCCTGCAATGCGCCGGCTTTCGAGATTTCCGGCAGCGAAAAATCGGTCAGTTGCATCGAAACCCGGCCCGCCACAGCTGCAAGTGCGATCACCACCAGGCTGAAGATCAGCGGGCGGATCGGGATGACGATCGCTCGCCTTTGCATCTGCGGCTCGTCGTCTCCGCCCAGATCTGAATAGGCGTGGTCATGACGGCCGGCTTGCGGGAAGTCGCGGTCATAGTCGTTCGCGACGCCACGGAGGCTTCTCGTTGCAGGATGACGTCCGTCGGTCGGGCTCGCGTAATCCGGAACGGGATCGTGCCGCGTGAGCGCAGTCCGCGGCTCGCGCGGTGTTTTCAGATTGAGTGCAAGCTGGCCGACCAGTCGCGAGAGCGTGTCGTGGGCTTCCTCCAGCGCGTCCTGCGCGCTTCTGTCACCGGCCGTGATGCCTGGCTCATGAGCCGGAGCAGCGAGTGCCGGAGCCTCCTTCTGCAACGCATCCAGCCTGAGATTGATATCTTTCAGGCTGCGTTCGATCGAAGCGGGCAGGGTCTCCGCGGATGTCGGCGCAGGCTTCGCAGGTTCGCGACGGGGACTGTCTGAAATCGCCAAACGGTCGCACCTTGCGATAAGCCCGCGCACTTCCTCAGACAGTGCATTCAAGGTGTCTGCCGACGAGGCGAGCCGCGCAATGGCGTTCAGGGAAGAGATGACGGCTTCGATCTGGGGTTTCGGCGAGACCTGCCGGGTACCCTGTTCCGGGCTGAGGCGCTGCGTGAGGTTCTGCAGCGCTGTGTGGAACGCCGTAAGACTTTCGCGCGGCTTCAAATGGTGCAGAACCTCGCGAACGTCGCTCAATCCCTGTTCGATCGGCGCGAGACGGTCGAGCTCGACGCCCGACTTTCGGCTTGCGTCGATACGCTGAACCAGCGTGGCGATGCCGCCTTCGAGAGTCTCGATCGTGCGGAACGGGATCGCGCGCATCAATGGTGCGACGATGTCATCCAGGGTCTGTTGCACCTGTCCTGCGGCGGCTGCCGGAGCGGCGGCGTGATGCCGCACCGCTTCGATCCCAGCGGTCAGGGCTCGCAATTGTCCGTCCAGTGCCGGCGGTGTCTGGGCGACCGGCGCCGCATGGGACCTGCTGTCGGAAGCCGGGGCGCGAGACTGCAGCCACCACAAGCCGGTCCGACGCGTGGTGTCTGATTGAACGGCTGCGACATAGGCGCCGTGAGAGGGCTGCCGTTCGGCCCGGTCCCGGCTTGGGAAACGATATGCAGACGGACCCGCCGGCGCCGGCTGGCGAGTTTGTGCCGTGCTGGGAAATGCGAAGCTGGGGGCTGCGTCGACGGGATATTGGCGCGGATAGCCGAAGGCGGCGTCCGGCTGACCCTGCTGCAGTCGCGTAGCGGCAGGGGCTATGCGGTCATCGGTCGGACCATACGGATGCGTAACGGGCGCCCGCCATCCATTCTGCGCGAAATGCTCGTTTGTCGACCCGCGCCTGTTCATGCTCTCGACCCGCTCAGCTTCAACGACCGGCGGCCCGCACGCGCAGAATTCTAAAGATTGGCTTGCGCCGCGAAGCAGGGGCTGCCTTCAGCGCTCACCTTTTTCTTTTATGGTAAAGAAGAGGTTAAATAGCGTTGCGACCCGGAGAATTCAGCCGACCGCGCGTTAGCCTTTCCTTAACGATTGTTTTTTGACGCTGCAGGTCGGGCGGACTCAGGCGGGCCGGCCCGCTGGATCAGAAATACAAGGCGACCACGCCGCCGGCGCCTGCAATCATCGACATCGACACGACCAGCCAACCAACAAGCAGCCAGACCGACCGCGTATACGGACGCCGCGAGCGCTTTCCGGGGCGGCGACCGATCCCTGAACGAGGATGACTGACGACCAGCGCTTCGGCTGCGAGAGCGGAAGAGCTGGGCATATATTCCTCGGACAGATCGGCAATCGCGAGGGCGCGTTCCGGCGCTTTCGATGACGCTGCGCGCGCCGCAATTACCCCACGGATATGCTTTGACATGGCAAGGATCTCGTTCGACAGCGCCACAATACCCGCATCCAAATGGGGCGAGCGATCAACTTGCCGCTACGGTAAATAACGAAAATTTAACCATAGGGCGGCGCTGCGCGATTGCCGGCCCAGGGGCGGATCGCGTTGGCCGCCGGTCAATAGGCGTTCTTGTGAGCGGCTTTAGAGAACACCGTCGAGAACAGGATCTTGATGTCGAGCCAGATCGACCAATTGTCGATATAATAGAGATCGCACAGGATGCGGCCCTGGAGTTGCTCCTCGGCGACGATCCCGCCCCGGAAGCCGTTGATCTGCGCCCAGCCGGTGATGCCGGGTTTGACATTGTGCCGCCGTGCATACAGCGCGATCTTCGATCCCCATGCGCGATCGTGAGCGAGGGCGTGCGGGCGCGGGCCGACAAGCGACATGTCGCCTCTGATCACATTGAGGATCTGCGGCAACTCGTCGATGCTCCACCGGCGCATGAAGTGGCCCAGGCGGGTGACGCGCTCATCGTGACGCGTGGCCTGACGGACATGCGCGCCGTCTTCCAGCGCGGACATCGTCCGGAATTTGTAGATCAGGAAAGACTTCTGATTGAAGCCGTAACGTTGCTGCCGGAACAGCACCGGGCCCGGACTATCGAGTTTGATCAGGATCGCGATCACGAGAAAGAACGGCAGAAGCGCCAGCAGCAGAAGCGACGCAACCAGTATGTCGAACACCCGCTTGACGGTGGTGGCTGCGCCCGACATCGGCGGATTCAGCAGATGGAGACTTGCGATCGGTCCGAGCTTCTCGATCGTGATGTGATCGAAGCGCTCCAGAATCCGTTCCGGCGCGAGGCTGATCGAGCACGGCAGCGTCATGAATGCATCGATGCAGCGATCGATCGTGGCCTGGTTCGACCACGGTGCAATCAGCATGATGTTGTCCGGGGACAGCGCGCGCGCTTTCGCGACGGCGCTGTTCAGCGAGTCGCCTGTCTGGTCCTCGGTCGGCGACAGATAGCCAATGCCGACGATCTGACACCCCAGGGAGCGGAGATTGTAGCGCTGGGTGAAATCGCGGACATCGGCCTCGTGTCCGACCAGAAACAGGCGCTGTCCGGAAATCAGCCCGAGCCGGCTCGCGGCATCGAAGGCGAGAACGCGCAGCACATACACGCTGGTGAGCGAGACCAGCCCGGCGACATAGAACAGGACCAGCCATCCGCGCGAATAGAGAATGCTCGTTTTCGACAGGAAGCCGAGGATCACCAGGCAGATGAAGGCGAATGTCCAGTAGCGTGCAATCTGCGCGGGACGCAGATCGAATTTCAGATGCTTCGAGAACAGATACTCGTCGCGGTAGAGGCAGGGAATAAGGTAAAGCAGCGCGGTCATCAGTCCGACCTTGACGTAGTCGGTGAGCGGCCCCGCGTCCTGATAAACGAATGTGTGATAGAGCACGCCCGTGCCGACCGAGACGAGGATCACGGTGGCCGCGTCTGCGCCGCCGGCGATCAGGGCAAGGGTGAAACGGCGCAGCGATGGCCGTGACACGATTGACGGGCCCGTTCCCGACCTTTGGTTCAACCAGGTATTCGTCACCGCAAACGCCGCCTGTTCCAAAAAGAGGCGGTTTGCGCGACCGCCATCGCTTGTGATGACGAGTCAGCAATTGCGGGGCCGCGGCCGCGTTTACCAATGGCGTCCGAGCGCGCGACTTGTGTTGCGCCTGAAAAATGCGGGTTCGTCTGAGTTGACGTGCGGCGTGCGCTGAGAGGCCGCGTCGCCCGGGCCGCCGCGACGCTGTGCCGGATGTCCTAAGCTGGCACGCGAACGCGAAGATCCATGGCAGCGTTAATTCATGGCGGCGTTAATTGACGGACTTGACGTTGATCGTGTTCCGCAGCGCGAAGCCGTCGCCGGCCGTCGCAATCATGGTGCGGACGAATGTCAGGAACTTGGTAAAGTCAACGGTCGCGGCATTCGAGATATATATGACGTCCTTGTTCTGGATCGGCGTTGAGGTCGCGAGAAAGTATCCGGCCGGATCGCCGAAATTCGCCCAGTAGATCACCGGGACCTGGCGGGTGTTGCCCCAGCGGCTGATGTCGACGCCCAGTTCTGCGAGATATTCGGTCGGCTCCACGCGATAGATGAAGACCGTCCGCGGATCGGCCTGGGAGTCGATCAGGCCGCCGGCCTTGCCGACGGCTTCGGCCAGCGACAGGCGGTCCTGGTCGAAATTGAACTGGCCCTGCTGTCCGGTCGCGCCGAAGGCGAGAAATGTCTGCTGCTCGCTGAAGACGTAGATGGTGTCGCCGGGCTGCACGTTGATGTTGTTGTCCGGTTCCGCGATCAGCCGGTTGAAGCCGACCGTCTGCTTGTGGCCACGCCGCTGCAATGTGACAAATGTCTGCCAGCCCTGGTTCTTCGGACCGCCTGCGCGGGCAATCGAGTCGAGAATGCGTTCTCCCGGCAGCGACAGCGCAAATTTGAGCGGGCTGTTGACGTCTCCCATGACGCTGACAAGGTTCGAGCGTTGCTCGGCGATCGTGATGACGACTTGCGGCTCGATCGCCCGGTTTTTCAGGCGGCTGACGATGTCGCTTTGAACCTCCGGCACGGTCCGGCCGGAGGCGCGAACCTGCCCCGCATAGGGAACGGTGATGTTTCCGGCGCGATCGACGGTCTGGTTGGGGATCTGGACGAAATTGCCGGGACGCGATGCCGCCTGCAATGGAATGAACAAGCCGCCGGCCTGCGCCTCGAACACCGTGACTGCGACAACGTCGCCGACGCCGAGCCTTATGTCGGGCGCCGGCGGCCGGTCGGAAAACGTACCTACGCCCTTGAGCCCGCCGCGGCGCGAGAGCGCAGTCGCCACGCGAGGCGACAGCGGCACGAGTTCGTATTGAGCGTCCGGCCCGCCATTATAGGCCATGATGTCGGGGCTGTAGGGGCCCGATGCCGAAAACAGGCCGCAACCGGTCGTCAGCAGCGGAACGAGCGCGACCGAGATGCGCGCCAGCCAGGTTCGCGCCCAAGCGGATTGCGGACGGGAACCGGCGCGGCTCGCACCCTCGCGGGGCAACCGGTCGCGCGGACCCACCGCAACAATGGGGCACCTGAAAATCGTCATCGAACCCAGTTCGGCATGCGAGCACTGGGGCGATAATTCGAAGTTTATGGTTAATGGAGCTTTAAGAAGCGCGGCCGCGTCCGCCGCGGGCGACCGTATTCCGCCGCTTGATGCTATTCGGCCGTGTCCGGCGCGGGCCGGCAGTTAATCATTCAAGGGCTGTTTGCTTGCGCCGCAGGAGGCGATGCCATATCCGGCTTTGGGGGGTAGGCCTTTGTCGGGCGGCCGTTTTTCGAACCGACAACGTCCCACGGCACGGGACGTAAGTGTGTGAGTAGGTCATCGCCATGCTTAACGCCAGCCCGCTCAGGCGACCGGAGATCAGCGCACCGACCGCGCCGGGGTCGGACGGCAACGTTGCGATCGACCTCCACGGTATCTTCCGGTTCTTGCGCCGGCGTGCGGTTGTCATTGTCGCCGTTGCTGCAGTGACAGGCCTGATGGGTCTGATCTACAGCCTGACGGCAACTCCCAAATATACGGCAGCTTCCCGGGTTCTGGTCGACAACAGCAGCATCAAGGCGTTGCGCGACCAGTCTGCGACGTCGGATTCACCCGTGTCGGTTACGCTCGACAGCCAGGTCGAGATCATCAAGTCCGAGCGTGTGCTCCAGCGCGTCGTGAAGCAGTTAAACCTCGCAAAAGAGCCGGAGTTCCAGAAGCAGCCGGGCCTGGTGACCAAACTCAAGAACACGATCGCCGGGCTGATTTCACCCGGAGAAGTCGAGCAGGCGGAGCCTTTCGAGGACGAACTGCTGGTCGACTGGCTGAGAAGCGATCTCGATGTCCGGCGCGTCGGCTTCACCAATGTGATCGAGATCAGGTTTACGTCGCGCAATCCGGAACAGGCGGCGCGAGTCGCGAACGCCGTCGCCGATGCCTATCTCGCCGATATTCTGGAAGCAAAACACGAGATGGGCCGGCGTGCCGGACTCTGGCTCGAAGAGCGTTTGAAGCAATTGTCGGAACAGACCTCGGAGTCCGACAAGGCCGTCCAGAAGTTCAAGTCGGACAACAACATCGTCAATACCGGACGCGGCCTGATCAACGAGCAGCAGATCGCCGAGGTCAGCACGCAGATCATTCTGGCGCGGACGCAGGTGGCAGAAGCTAAGGCCCGGTGGGACCGTGTCGAAGAAATCCTGAAGGGCGACGCCAGTGACGCGACGATTACCGAGTCGCTGCGCAACGACGTCATTGTCAGGCTCCGCCAGCAATATCTGGAAGTCGCGCGGCGCGAAGCCGAGCTGTCGGCGCGCTATGGCTTCAAGCACATGGCCGCGGTCAATCTGCGAACCGAAAAGAACCAGCTTCTCGACAACATCAAGGATGAGCTCCGGCGCATCGCGCAGAGCTACAAAAGCGATTACGAAATCGCAAAGCTTCGCGAGACGACCCTGCAGAACAGCCTCGATGCGCTCGTGTCGCAGACACAGAACACCAATCAGGCGCAGGTCAAGCTTCGTGCCCTGGAAAGCGCCGTCCAGACGTCGCGCGAAGTGCAGGAAAATTTCCTCAAGAAATACATGGAAATCGCGCAGCAGGAATCCTTCCCGGTCACCGAGGCGCGGATCATCTCGACGGCGAAGACGCCCCGCTACAAGAGCTCCCCCGCGACTACCCGCATCACACTGGGGAGCGGCTTTCTCGGTCTGTTTCTCGGCCTGATTTTCGCTCTCGGCCTCGAGGCGACCGACTCGACCTTCCGCACACAGGGTCAAGTCGAAGACGTTCTCGGCTGCAAGGCGCTGGGAATTTTGCCGGACATCGGCCATCCGACATTGCCGTACCGCACGCTGCGCAGCGGTTCGATGGCGCGCGCCGGTCCCGGAAAACGCTTGCTCAGCGACGATCTCGGATCGCTGCGCTATGCAGTCGACAATCCCACGTCGCACTTCGCCGAGACGTTGCGCCACGTCAAGCTTGAGGCGGCCGCCATTGCGCCGGTCGCAAGTGGCGGCCAGGTGATCGGCTTCTGCTCGACCAGACCAGGTGAAGGCAAGAGCTTCGTCGCCGCGAACTTCGCCGAGGCGATGGCCGATAGCGGCCGGAGTTGCATTCTGGTCGACTGCGATCTGCGGTATCCGGCGCTGACCTATATGCTCAGCCCGGAAGCGGATTACGGTTTGGCCGAAATCGTCAAGGGGCGGGCGGCGCTGGACGGCGCGGTCTGGACGGACAGTCTCACAAGAATGGCGTTCATGCCTGCCGCTTCGCAGGGGCAGGTTCACAATCCGCACGATCTGCTCGCTTCGGCGGGCCTGCAGGATCTCGTCGAGGCGCTCCGCAAACGGTACGACTTCGTCGTGCTCGATCTTCCGCCCATCGTCCCATTCGCGGATGTTCGCGCGATGATCGACGTCGTCGATTCGTTCGTCTTCATCGTCGAATGGGGCAATACGAGCCGCGACGCGGCGTTGTCCGCGCTCCGGGCCGCGCCCGGCATCGAGGACAAGCTTCTCGGTTGTCTTCTGAACAAGGCCGACGTGGACAAGCTCAGTCACTATTGCCGGAACGGCGAGAGCAACTATTACGATCGGTATCGCGCGGGCCAGGGCTACAAGAGGGGCATGAGGGCATGAAGCGCGCTAGCGCGGTCAAGCGGCCTTCGTCCCGGGGATTGTGTCCGCGATGACCGGCACGATTCTCGTCAATCATCTGCTCGAGCCGCCGAACCTGATTTCCGGGATCTCGCGCTATCTGTTTGCGTTGCTCGAGGAACTGGCGCAGTCGCGGCGCTATCGCTACGTGCTCGCGACCACATGGGATGCCGAAAGTCTCCCGGCATCGTTGCGGCGGAGGGCGATCGACATCCGCACTCTTCCCTATCATCCGAAGACGCCGGTCAACGTCATGAGCCAGGTCGCGACCGTGCCGCGGCTGATGCGCGAGACCGGCGCCGCGCTCGAGTTCAACTGCAATCCGGTCGGGTGTTTCTGGGGAGGCTGGCCACGCGTCATCACCGTGCACGACATGTACATGGAGACGATGCCGGCTTCCTATCCGCTGAGGCATCGCCTGTGGTGGAAAGCGTTGTTTCCGCTCAGCTTGCGAGCGGCCTCGGCGGTCGTCTGCGTGTCGCAGGCCACGCGGCGCGATGTCGAGACGCGACATCCGTTCGCCCGGGACAAGCTCGCTGTGGTCCATGAAGCGCCGATCATCGATGCTGCGCAACCCGGCGTGCCGCAGCCGGATGGCCGGTTCGACGCACCCTATGGCCTTTATGTCGGCAATGTCTCGCCGAACAAGAATGTCGCCATTCTCGTCGAAGCGCTGAAGCAGCTGAAGCGGGATGGCGATGCGCCCGTCATCTGTCACATCGGTCGTGACCAGGCCGGGCTTCTGGCCGAGGCGGAACGGCGCGCGGGCGGCAACATCATCCGCAAGATGGGCACGCTGTCGGATGCCGACCTCGTCAGCGCCTATCGCGGCGCGACCTGCTTCATCAATACGTCGCTGAACGAGGGCTTCTGCCTCCCGGTGGTCGAGGCGCAGTCTCTCGGCGCGCCGGTCATCTGTGCCGATATTCCGGTGCTGCGCGAGGTCGCCGGCGAGGGCGCGCTGTTCTTTCCGCCGCATGACGCGGCGGCGCTGGCCAGCCGGATCAGATCGATTTTCGGCGATGCGCAATTGCAGCGGCGGATGTCGCAAGCCAGTCTCGACAATGCCGCGCGCTTCTCGTGGCGCAAGGCAGCCGGCGAGACCGAAGCCATCTTCGATGCGGCCCTCACCGGGTATACGCGGCCGGCAACCGCGGATTTGCCGCGACAGGCGGGAGCATTCGGTGACCGGTAAACGCGAGCCCGTTCAGCGCCGCCTGCGCATCGATCATACCCATATGGGCCGGCGCTCGACCGGAATCGAGCGCATCACCCGCGAGTTGTTCAGTCCATCGGTGTTGTCGCCGCTGCCGGTGGAGACCGTCACCGCGGGGAGCGGGCGCCTCGGCGTGGTCATGGCGCAGAATATGACGCTGCCGCGCGAGGCGCTGCGGCACAGCGACGATGTCTTCTTGTTTCCCGGTTTCCCGCCGTCTCCGTATTTTTCTCTCGCCCGCCGCGAAAGCACGATTCTTTACGTGCACGACGTGTTTCTCCTGACGCGGCGCGCCGAACTGAATCTCGCCGCGCGTCTCTATTTCGCACCTCTGTTCGCGCTCGCGGTGCGTTCGCTGAAATACTTCCTGACCAATTCCGAATACACGGCTTCGACGCTACGGCCGTTCTGCCGAGCCGATGCGAGCATCACGCTGTGCCGCCCCTCGGTGCGCAATGTGTTCGGGCTCAAAGTCGGCGACCGCGCATCCCGCACCGACGTGCCGGGCTCGCTGACCATGTGCGCGATCGGGACGATCGAACCCCGCAAGAATTTCCGGGCGGCGGCGCAGATCTGCGCAGCGCTCGCGGTCCGCCTCGGTATTCCGGTGCATCTGCACATTATCGGACGCCCGGGCTGGGGCGCCGATGCGGAATGGCTGGCGCAACAGCCGTATGTGAAGCTGCTCGGTCCGCTGCCGGACCGGGACGCGCGCGCTGCGATCGAGGCCGCCGACTTTCTGATCTGCACCTCTCGCGACGAAGGCCTCGGCCTTCCGCTGCTCGAAGTCCAGCATGGCGGCGTGCCGGTGATCGCACCGGATATGCCGGTGTTTCGTGAAGTGCTGGGACGTTCGGGCCTGCTGGTCGATGCGGAGAATGCTGGCGCAGCGGCGGCCGCGATCGCGACGCTGTACGCGTCGGAGGGCTGGCGCGCCCGATCCACCGAGGCGGCTCTGGCCAATGTCGCGCGCTGGAACGCGCTGGCCGAGAGCGATCATGCGGCGGTGTGCGGCATGTTCGCGCAGATGCTGGGCCTGGAGCGGCCAATGCGCGATATCGCCGACGCCGCGCCGGCGCACTCCCGCGCTGCATAACGTTGCCACCAGCGTCTGCGGGCGGCTGTTTAGATTTCGTTAACCATACCGGCAGCAGATTGCGCGCTGAATCACCGTCTCGGGAGGCGCTCGCATGAAGCCATTCCTTCTCGCCGGAGCTTTTCTGATCGCGGCGTCCGCTTATGCCGAAGCGCAGACCGCGCCGACGCCGGCTCGGATCAATTCCCGCGTTGATTCGCTGAGATACAATTCCAATCCGAGCACGCTCGGGCCGAACGATTCACAAAGCCAGTATGGGCTGAGCAATCGGACGGATTCACGAATTCGCTCGCGGGTCGACTCGCTCAACTACAATACCAATCCGAGCCAGTTCCGGATTGTCGATCCGCGATTCAACGTTCAGCGCTTCTGAACCGCGCCGGTTTCGCCGGCCCAAACATGCCGGTCTCCCGCTCTTGCGGCGGTTAGGCTTAACACGCCAATCCTCCCTGTTCCGGCTGAAACGCCGATAAAATTCGACATGGTCCGGACCAGCGCTCCGGTCGCGATGACGTCGCGCCGGGTGCGCTCCGGATCGCTCGTTCGTGTTTGCAATGGAATGCCAGTCTATGCGTAACCGTTATGGACTCGTCGAAATCGACGGCCAGGTCATCACCACCCGCAATCTCTCCGACTCGGTCGGCGCGATCGTGCGGCGTCTCGGTGAGATGAAGTCGTTTCTGGTCTGCACTCTCAATCTCGACCATCTTGTGAAGCTGCGCAGCGATCCGCGTTTTCGCGATGCCTACGCAAAGGCCGAGATCGTAATGCCGGATGGATTTCCGATCGTCGCTTTCGCAAAGATGGAGGGCGTGTCTCTCGAACGGGCGACCGGCGCCGACCTGATCGTGCCGCTATGCCGCGAGGCCGCAGCGCTGGGCTATCCGGTCTATCTGTTCGGCTCGACATTCGAAACGCTGCGCGTTGCCGGCCGCAATCTTTCGGCGACGATCCCGGGCCTGCAGATCGCGGGAATCATGGCGCCGCCGCAAAACTTCGACGTCGTCTCGCCGGTGTCGGACGACGCCATCGCCATCATCGGACAATCCGGCGCCCGCATCTGCCTGGTCGCCCTGGGAGCGCCACGGCAGGAGTTGTTTTCGGCACGCGCGGTCGACAAGACGGCGGGCATGGCATTCCTGGGAATCGGCGCGTCGCTCGATTTCATCGCCGGCAGTCAGACGCGCTGTCCGCTGCTGGTGCGGAAACTCAATCTCGAATGGGCGTGGCGCGCTGCGTCCAGTCCGCGTCGCCTGGTGCCGCGCTATGCGGCCTGCGCTGCGTTATTTGCGAGACTCTACGCCGGCTACGCATGGCGCAACTGGTGGCCGGCTCAGTCCCGCTCCTGAAGCGAGGCTGAGATCAGAGCATCGATATCTTGCGCGCGAAAAAGCCTTCGGCAAATCGCTCAGGCGCGCGGCACTCCATTCCCCGCAACCGGGCGAGGCCCTGGAAGGTATCGGCGTCGAACCATTGCTTGGAACGCTGGGTCGCGAAATGCTTGTCCAGCAGCTCGATCTTGCGTTGCAGGATTGCGGCCGGCATCGACACGAAAAGGTTCGGCTGCCCGAGATCGCCATCCCATTTCGGAATTTCGTATTCGAGGATGAAGTGATCGCGGAAAGTGTTCCAGGTCAGCCGGCACACCTCGCGATGATCCTGATGCGCATCGTCCTTGCGATGTGTGAAGATCAGGTCGGGTGACACGCGCGCCTTGAGATCCTCAAACCACGACTTGATGGCCTCACCCTGCTGGGGGAAAAAGCCGTCGCGGAACGCGAGGGTCTGGATGCTTTGCCCAGCCGCGCCGGAAAGAAAGTCGGTCGCCGAGTTGCGCGCCTCCGCTTCACGATCGCCGGCGGCGCTCAGGACGCACCAATGCACGTCGAGCTGGATTCCGCGAGCAATCAGGCCGAGCAGGGTGCCGCCCAATCCGATCTCGATATCGTCGGAATGGGCACCCAGGCACAGAACGGACAAACGCTCACCGGGAGCGGGCAGATTGAGGGAGAGCATGTGAGCGTCAGATCCGCCGGACCAGATTGCGTTCGCGCTGGTTCTCGCTTTCGGGCGCCCAGGGCATCTGGCCGTTCTCGACCATTTCCTCCAGCACCTGGCGGTCCCGCAGCGTGTCCATGGCGCGCCAGAACCCTTCGTATTTGAAGGCGACCAGGTTGTTGTCCTTGATCAACCGGTTGAAGGGTTGCAGCACCAGTTCTTCGCCGTCCTGGATGTAATCAAAGATTTCATTGCGGAAGATGAAATAGCCGCCGTTGATCCAGACTTCGGACTCGGTGTTCGCGCGAAGCCGCTTGACCAGGCCGCCTTCGTCGAATTCGGCGAGATGGAAATTGAACGGCGGACGAACCGCGATGAAGCAGGCGAGCTTACCGCTGGCCTTGAAGAAGTCGATCATCTCGGGCAGTGGCGCGTCGGTGAGCCCGTCGCTGTAGTTCGCCAGAAAAATCTCTTCGTCCTTGACGTGTTCCTTCACCGCAACCAGCCGCTGGCCGATGTTGCGCCACACGCCGGTGTCGATCATGGTCAGGCGCCAGTCCGGTTGCTGTTCGCCCAGGATCTCGATTTTCTTGCCGAATTGCGACACCACGCAATTGTGGGTGGCGGCGGAATCGAGGTGCAGGAAATAGTCCTTGATGACGTTGGCCTTGTAGCCGAGGCAGAGCACGAAATCGCGGTGCCCGTACCGGCTGTAATATTGCATGACGTGCCACATGATCGGGTGCGATCCGACCGGGATCATCGGCTTCGGAATGCTTTCGGAATATTCCCGAATGCGGGTTCCAAGGCCTCCGCAGAACAATACGACCTTCATCGGTGATCCGCCTGCTTTTTTCCCGGTGGCGATGAGTAACGCGTTGTTGAACTCACGCCGCGCCGGGTTTTCTCTTTGTCATCTCGCACCACAATCTCTGCGCAAGCGGCGGTGCGGAATCAAGTGTTGCACGCATCGTAGTCGCAGGATGTGAGCGTTAGCGTAAACAGCAATAACGACTGGTGTTTTCAGCGCCTCGTTGATCGAGCGCCTTTATCGTAGATCGGTGCGCACCACAAAAGAGCAAGTCCGAGAAGCGCGTTGAAGCATCGATAAAATTGCAACGTCCTGCTTAAGGTTAACGTGCGGCTGTCCAGCCGCTTTGCGCGCCGCGTGATAGCAGGTCATCAGATATCGACGAGGAGGCCAGCGTGATCTTCACGGAAACCAAGCTGAAGGGCGCATTCATTATCGAACTCGAACGGCGCGAGGATTCGCGCGGATTTTTCGCGCGCGGGTTCTGCCAGAACGAGTTCAGGGCGCACGGATTGAAGCCGACCGTGGCCCAGGGCAACATTGCCTCGAATATCAAGGCCGGTACGCTTCGCGGCATGCATTTTCAGTATCCGCCCGCGGCGGAGAGCAAGCTCGTTCGCTGCACGCGCGGCGCGATCTACGACATCATCGTCGACCTCAGACCGGAAAGCCCGACCTATCTCCAGCATATCGGCGTAGAGCTGAACGAGGACAATCAGCGCGCGCTCTATGTGCCGGAGCGTTTCGCGCACGGCTATCAGACCCTGACCGACAAGACCGACACCAGCTATCTGGTCGGCGAATTCTACACGCCGGATGCGGAGGGCGGGCTGCTCTATGACGATCCGAGCCTGAAACTGAACTGGCCGCTGCCGGTAAGCGTGATCTCCGACAAGGACCAGAAATTCCCGCTCTATCGCGAGATCGAGGGTGAACTGAAGCGCAAGATGAGCCGCGTGCTCGAACCGGCATGAGCCGGGACGGATCGATCACAGGCCTGTGCTGACAAGGGATATGACATGATACTCGTCGATGACGCTCTCCAAGCCCGCGAGGCCGCCGGCAATCCGATCCGCGTTGGCGTGGTTGGCGCTGGCTTCATGTGCCAGGGCCTGACCAATCAGATCGCGCATAGCGTTGCGGGGATGCAGGTCGTCGCGATCTCGAACCGGAAGGTCGAGCGCGCCGCCGGCGTGTTCAAGTATTCCGGCTATCAGGACGTCGCATTCGCCGATACACAGCGCGCGCTTGACGACGCGATTGCGTGCGGGCGGCCGGTGGTCACCGAGGATGCGTTCCTGCTCGCACGATCCGGCCTGGTCGATGTTCTGGTCGACGCCACCGGCTCGGTCGAATTCGGCGCCCGGGTGACGCTTGAAGCGTTCAAGCACGGCAAGGACGTCGTGCTGTTGAATGCGGAGATCGACGCCACGATCGGTCCCATTCTCCAGACCTATGCGGCAAAGCACGGCGTCATCCTGTCGGCCTGCGACGGCGACGAGCCGGGCGCGCAGATGAACCTGTATCGCTGGGTGAAGGGTCTCGGCCTGACGCCGCGGGTGATCGGCAACGTGAAGGGGCTGCAGGATCCTTATCGCAATCCGACGACACAGCAGGGCTTCGCCGAGAAGTGGGGCCAGAATCCGGCCATGGTCACGAGCTTTGCCGATGGCTCCAAGATCAGCTTCGAACAGGCGATCGTGGCGAATGCGACCGGCTTCAAGGTGCGGTCGCGCGGCATGTCGCGCGGGCTGGAATATCGCGGCGACGTCATGCAGATCGGCCAGCTCTACGACATCGACGAGTGCCGTCGGCTCGGTGGCATCATCGATTACGTGGTCGGTACGCCGCTGACCAAGGTCTATGTGCTGGCGGAACACACCGATCCGAAGCAGCAGCACTATCTCAATCTCTACAAGATGGGCGAGGGGCCGCTCTATTCCTTCTTCGTTCCGTATCATCTGGTGCATTTCGAAGTGCCGAACGCGATCGCCCGCGTCGCGCTGTTCCGCGATCCGGTCGCCAAGCCGCTCGGCGGTCCGGTGGTGGAGGTCTGTGCGGTTGCCAAGCGCGATCTGAAGGCCGGCGAAGTTCTCGACGATTACGGCATGTACATGACCTACGGCGAAGCCGTGAATGCCGAGGAGATGTGCGAGCAGCGCTACCTGCCGGAAGGATTGGTCGAAGGCTGCAAGCTGGTTCGCGACATCAGCAAGGACGGCGTAATCCGGTACGACGATGTGGTGTTGCCGCAGGGCCGCATCTCGGATCGCCTGCGCGCCGAACAATACCGCCATTTCCTCGGAGCGACCTGGCTGGAAGAGGCCCTGAAAGTCGCCGCCTGATCACTGCCCAGGTCAGCGAAGCCGCCGGCATCTCCATCTGAGATCCGGCGGGCCTTCGATCCTGCGCGGTGTTGCAAGCTTTTCGCTTCAGGGCGGCTGGCGTGGCCAGCAATTGCGGTAGCGCTCACGCACCGCAGATGAGGCACTCAAGGTTTACGGGCAGGAAGAGACGTCGGAAGACAGTCCGGCCGCGCGTGTTTCCGCGCGGCCGCGCCGTCTGTCAGGCGGCGACGAGCTGGGTATGGCGGAGGCGGGAGTCGAGAACGCCGTCCGACAGCAGCATCTTGATATGGCTGATGCGCTGATAGCGCGGCCCCTCGAAATCCTCCAGCGTCAGGCGCGCCTCGCGATAGGCCCTGTAGAGCTGTTCGGCGCCCCGTTGCGCGTCCCATTGGGGCTTGAACCCAGGCAGCTTGCGCCGGATCTTGTCGAAGTTCACGCGATAGGAACGCTTGTCCGGGCCGGCATCGTCGGCAAATGCAAGCTTGCATCCGGGCACGGTCCTGGCGACGATTTCCGCGAGGTCGCGGATGCGGTAATTGTGTTCGGTCTGGCCGACATTGAAGGCTTCGTTGAATACGGCAGCTTCCGGGGCCTCGAGCGCGGCGATGAAGGCGCGTGAAATGTCCTCGATATGAACAATCGGGCGCCAGGGCGTGCCGTCCGATTTCAGGAAGATGTTTCCCGTGGTGAGAGCGAAGGCCACAAGATTGTTCAGGACGATGTCGAACCGAAGCCGCGGCGAAACGCCATAAGCGGTGGCCGGGCGCAGGTAGACCGGACAGAAGCCGTCACCGGCCAGCCTCGATATGCCCCGTTCGGACATCACCTTGGATTCGCCGTACGCGGTGACCGGGTTGAGCGGGGCGGTTTCATCGATCATCGTATCCCCGGCCTGGCCATAATTGCTGCACGAGGATGCAAACAGGAAGCGCCGGACTCCGGCGCTTTTCGCCAGCTCAGCGAGCCGAACGCTCGCGCGGTGATTGATATCGTCTGTCAGGCCGGGCTGCAGGTCGCCGAGGGGATCGTTCGAGAGCGCTGCCAGATGCACCACTGCGTCGATGCCCGCCAGATCGCTGGCCGTGATGTCTCGCGTGTCTTTGCGGATCGCGGGAACCTTTACGATATCGCCACCGTTCGCGAACGTGCATCGCGAATATAGATCGCTGTCCAGGCCGACGACGTCATGTCCGGCCTTGATCAGCATCGGCGTCATGACGGTGCCGATGTATCCCATATGGCCGGTAAGAAGAACGCGCATCATTCACTCCCTATACTAAGCTCGGGGCCATTCTTCATGCAGCGTCCGCGCGACAATCGTGCTGCGGGAGACGCCATGCGGCCATCGTCGTCGCGAAGCGACGTCTCGGATCGGCGGAGGGGAGCGCAATTCGCGCCAGTCAGTCAATGGTGCCGGTCAATTAAGACTAACGTGACGTCGTAGCGGCTGTGTGTGAAGCAAAGCCCTGCGCGCACTTGTCCATGAAGATCGTTGTCGGCACGAGCGGCGGGGCCCGGTATCCATGCTTGCCCGACCGCGCGACCGTTTAGGTTAATGCGCATTTGGCGGCGCGGCGGAAGTTTCGCCCCACATTGAGCGGCATTGTCATGCGATAGATCGGGCGAACGCCCACCCGGGCCCTGTTGCTGGACAGCTCAGTAGATGATCAACGTCGGCCGGCCCCCGATCGTTACCGGATATGGTCACGAGCACGTGACAGGCTCGCGGCCGGCCATGTCGCCGGCCTCGGCAATCATGCTCTTCGTGGCGATGTTTTTCTTGCTTCCGGGCAGCCTTCTTCCATCCATTGGATGGCACTATTTTGGCGGCGGACCGGAATTCCAGAAGCTCCATCCGGCGACTTACCTGCTGTTGGCCGTGTTTCCGCTGGCGCTGATTGTCGATGGTGCGTTTCGTCGGCGCTGCATGGTTCAGCTGACCACGGATTACGCCTTCGTTGCGTTCGGAATTGCCGCACTGGCGACGTCGCTGTTCGCAATCGTCGCGCGGGGTGCATCGGCCGCGAATTTGATCGAGACATTTGCCCTGGCCCTGATCGTGAGGTTGTCCATCGTGGCGATGCCACGCGGGCCGATGATCTGGTTCCGGCGATTTATCGATCTGCTCTTCATTGTCGGGGTCGTGACGGTCCTTGGCGAATTTGTCCTTCGTCGCAGCATCATTTTCGAGAACGTGGCATTCTACGATCCCATCACCCAGCAGATCGTGACCACTGAATTCCGTGCCGCCGGCATTTTCGGTCACCCGCTTGCCGCAGCCGGGTTCTTCGCCTTGTACGCCATCCTGAATCTCGTATCGACGCCGATGCGGTTGACAATCGGGTGTATGACCAGACTGCTGCTATCCGCCCTTGCATTTCTGGCGATCTTCCCGACCGGCGGCCGCTCCGGACTCCTGGTCGGTGGGCTGATCATGGCTGCGTTTGTCGCATTGGCGGCCTTTCGCAGCTTGGCAAGAGGATCTTTCAGCAAGGCAGGACTTGTCTGGTTCGTCCTGTTCCTGACCTGCGTGATTCTGATGCTGCCGGTCATGTATCATTTCGATGTTTTCGATACCATGCTCGCGCGCTTCGCGAGAGACGACGGCAGTACGTTGAGCCGCGAATATGCGTTGCAAATCTTGCTGGAGTCGCGCCCCGAAGATCTCTGGTTTGGAATGCCGTTGGCGGATGTTGTGAACCTGCAGAGGCAATTCGGGCTGGTCGCGATCGAGAATGGCTGGATCAATTTCGCACTGATCTGCGGCCTCGTATTCACGATCCCGCTGCTGGTCAGCTATCTCCTGTTCATGTTCAAATCCAACCCGCGCTATTGCACCTCCGGCATCTACTACGTCGCGCTGCTTCAGCTTATTCTGTCAAACGCGACTAACGATCTGTGGGCGAAGAATACCGCCTTTGCCACCGGCCTCGCGGTCATTTTCGCGTTCCTGCGAAAAGATCTGGCCGTTCCGCAGGAGGAGCGGCGCGCGTATGCACTTCGCAAGGCTCCGGTCGGTCGACACGCGGTGTCTCGCCATTCGGCGCGGATGGTCGGCCATCCTGCCGGCGCGCAGCGGTTCGGAGAGCGATGATGCAGCCGGTCTCGATTGCGGCGGAGTCGACCGCGAACCCGATGATTACGATTGCGATCCCAACGTTCAATCGTGCGTCATGGCTCGGCGATTGCGTGCGCTCCGCACTTTCGCAGTCCTACCGGAATATTGAAGTGCTGGTGTCGGACAATGCTTCGACCGACGACACGCAGGACGTTATGAGGGAGTTTAGCGATCCGCGGCTGCGAACGATCGCTCACCAGACCAATATCGGGCTGATGCCGAACTGGAATGCCTGTCTGATGGCCGCGAAGGGCGAACTTATCGTCTTCCTTCCCGACGACGATCGAATGTCGCCATGGATGCTTGAGAGCTGTGTCAATCTGCTGAAGCAGGAGCCCGGGCTTGTGGCGGTCGTCGCGTTAAGCGATGTCCGGCTGACCGACGAACGCAGAACGCTGCCCGCTATCGCCAGCCGGTCGCTCGATACGGGCATTCACGAGGGTGTCGAGATCTTCCTCGAATATCTGAGGGGCCATTTGTCTGTGCAGCTCTGCGGCATCGTGATGCGCACGGATGCGCTTCGCAAGGACGGCGGGTTCGTCAACGATTGGCCCTATGCGGGCGACACTGCCATGTGGGGCCGGCTGCTGATGTCCGGCCGGGCGGGGCTGGTCAACACGAGTTGCGGGACCTTCGCGTGGCACAGCGAGAATGCCACGTCGCATTTCTCGATCGATCTGCGGCTTGATGCCGATCGTCAGTTTGTCGATACGATTGACGCCGCGGCGGAGCGATATGTTCACGACCCGAAGGTGCGGGCCAGGGTCAAGCGGCAGGCGCGCCGTTATGTGGCGCGCGACGTGGTCGCTATTCTTGCGTCATACCGCAAGAGTGGTGCTTCGCTGAAGTCTGTGTTGCCTGTGATCTGGCGATGCAGGGGTGAGCTCGCATATCTCGGCCTGGAGCCGGGCGACATCGGTAACCTGGCAAGACCGGCCGCAATTATCCTGTTTCCACGTTTCGTCACGAACTGGATCGGGCAGATCAGCCACGCGCTGCGATCATGGAAGCGCCCCGCGGTCTCAAGCTACCGGGGCACCAATGCGTGATTGGTCGATCTCGGTCGTCATCAACAACTACAATTACGCCGAGTATGTCGGGGCGGCGATCGAGTCCGCGCTCGGGCAGGTCGGCGTCGAAGTGGAATGCATCGTCGTCGATGACGGGTCGACGGACGGATCGCGATCCGTCATCGAGTCCTATCCGGGCGTCAAACGCGTCTACAAAAGCAATGGCGGTCAATTATCTGCCCTGCAGGCGGGCTTCGCGCAGGCGAGCGGAGACATTGTCGTCTATCTGGACTCCGACGATTTCCTCGCACTCGATGCGTGTCACGAAATCACGCAGGCCTGGCGCGCGGAGTTATCGCTTCTGCAATATGGCCTCGAGATCATCGACGGCGCAGGCAGGACGATCGGTTCCTATCCCAACCAGAAATTCGTCGCCGACGGTCATCTGGGCTTCCTGTTGCGCTATGGATATATCCCGTCTTCGCCGATGTCGGGAAATGCGTTCTCGCGAGCGTATCTCGCCAGCTTGTTCTCGGTGCCTGCGCCCAGCGATCACATGGCCGCTGACGGATACCTTGTGTATTGCGCACCGCTCTACGGCCAGGTCGGACAGATCGACCGGAGCCTGGGATACTATCGTGTTCATGGGCGGAACGCGTCCCCGTCCGCAAGCGTCAACGCGCAGTCTCTTCAGCGTCAGCTTCTGAATGACATCAAGTTTCGGGAGGGGCTGGTCCGCAACATGGCTCGCTTCGGACTGAACGCGGATGCGCCTTTGCAATATCTCGGGCCTTATGACTTCCGAACGATCCTGCTCCTGAACAGGGGCTATCGCGACATTACGAAAGTAGGCGACATTGGATTCCCGTTCGCTGCCGCGCAGGCGATCAAGAAGTTCATCACTTATCCCGGCATTCCCCTCTGGAAGCGCGCGAAGAATATCCTGGCGGTGGTTGCAATTGCAGGGCTTCCGCCGGCCATGGTTCGCCGCTTCCTGCCCGGCAAGCCCGCCGGTTCGGCGGGGCTTTGAGGCGGGATCGTCATGGATAATTTGAAAGGGCGGACACTTCGCGGAGGCCTTGCCAAGGTTTGCGGCCAGGGCGCGAACTTTGCTTTGCGTTTCGCCTACCTCATGATCCTCGCCCGGCTGCTGACACCGGAAGACTTTGGTCTTGTTGCCATGGTCACCGTGGTGACGGGTGTGTTTGAGCTTTTTACGTCTGCCGGGTTGTCGTCGGCGATGGTTCAGCAGGCGACGATCACCAACCAGCAGATTTCCAAGTTGTTCTGGGTCAACCTGCTGGTTGGCGCCTTGCTCGCGCTTCTGTGTGTCGCAACGGCGCCAGTGCTCGTCAGCTTCTTCCATGAACCGCGGCTGTTATGGGTCACGATTGCGATGGCGCCGGCATTCCTGTTCGGTGCGGCCGGCGTGCAGCACATGGCGATCTTGCAGCGTCAGTTGCGCTACGTCACGATCACGGTGATCGAGATCATTGCGTTGCTGTCCAGCATCGCCGTCGGAATCGGGATGGCGCTCGCCGGATTTGGCTATTGGGCGATTGTGGGCGCAGCCGTCACCGTGCAGGCGGTGTCGACCATTTGTGCGGTCGCGGTCACCAGGTGGATCCCCGGCCGCTTCGACGCGTCGACGAGTATCGGTTCGATGTTGCGCTACGGCGGGACGGTGACCCTGAGCGGCGTGATCGTCTATATCGCCTACAATCTCGATAAGGTGCTGCTCGGCCGGGTGTGGGGCGTCGAAGCACTCGGCGTCTACGGAAGGGCCTATCAGCTTATCAATATCCCGATCTCAAATCTGAACGTGGCGGTGGGAGGGGTCGCCTTTTCCGCGCTGTCGCGGCTTCAGGATGATCCGGTTCGCTTCAAGGCTTATTTCCTCAAGGGTTATTCGCTGGTCGTGTCGATGACGATTCCGGTCACGATTTTCTGTGGGGTATTCGCCGACGAGATTGTGACGATCGTGCTGGGGCGGCAATGGAGTGAAGCGGCGCCGATTTTCCGCCTGATGTCGCCGACCATTCTGATATTCGCGATGATCAACCCGCTGTCGTGGGTGCTCTTCTCGGTTGGATTGCAGCGGAGGAGCCTGAAAATTTCTCTCACGATGACGCCGCTGCTGGTGGGCGCATATCTGATCGGCCTGCCTTACGGCGCGAATGGCGTCGCGGCTGCGTATTCCTCGGTAATGGCGCTCTGGCTCGTCCCGCATATCGCGTGGTGTCTGCACGGCACGTCCATCTCCCTGAAGGAGCTGTTTTCCGCCATCAGTCGCCCGCTGCTGTCAGGGCTCATCGCCGCCGGCGCAGTGATCGGGATCGGCCTTTACGTTAACGACGCTTATGCGCTGTCGCCGCTGATGAGGTTGTGCCTCGGCGGTGGTGCGATGGCTGTGATCTACGCTGTCGTTCTGCTGTTTATCTTAAGACAGAAAGACCTCTATCTGGATGTGCTTCGTGGCTTGAAACAACCTTCAAGTGCTAATACCTACGGAACTCTACTGTAGTTTTTTTCTGAGCGCGGGGCGGCGAAACGAAAGCTGGCCATCCGAGATCTCCCTGACGGAGCGTCTCTGATCTGGCCGACACTGGGACGTTAGTGATGTTGCGTGCAGGTGATTGGATCGAAGTTCGCGGTAAGGACGAAATCCTGAAAACCCTCGACAAGCAGGGTCGCCTTGAAGGACTTCCGTTCATGCCGCAGATGTTCGGCTTTTGCGGAAAGCGCTTTCAGGTTTTCAAACGGGCGCACAAGACCTGCGATACCGTGGATCGAACCGGCGGCCGCAGCCTTCCCGACACTGTCCATCTCGACCTTCGTTGCGACGGCAAGGCTTATGGCGGCTGTCAGGCTGCGTGCCTGATCTTCTGGAAGGAAGCCTGGCTCAAAACAGTCGATGCCGCGGACGTGTCCATGGCGGCGTCGAGTGACAGGGCCCTGAATGTAGGCAAGGGCGCGGTCTGCACGGAAGACGATGTCTGGAAGGCCGTTCGACGCGTCGACAGCGCAAATCCTAAAGAGATCCGCTACGCGTGCCAGGCAACCGAGCTGCCGCGCTTCACAACGCCGTTGCCGTGGTGGGACCTCAGGCAATATGTCGAGGACTATACGTCCGGCAACACATCGCTCGGCCGAATCGTGCGCGGGGCTCTTTACGCCGCATATTATAATGGGACCCTGGCCTATCGTGACAAAATCGGCCGGCCGGCGCGTTGGCTCTACGATGTCACTCAATCCCTGTGGCAGGGCGTTCCGTTTCCTCGAAAGAAGGGCCGGCTACCGGACGGGAGGCCGGCGACAGACGAACAGCAGTTCGAGCCGGGCGATGTTGTTCGGATCAAATCCTATGACGAGATTCTGTCGACCCTCGACCGGGGCAACAAGCTTGGTGGCTTGTTCTTCGATGCTGAGATGGTGCCGTTCTGCGGCGGCACCTATCGCGTCAGGTCCAGAGTCAAAAATTTTCTGAACGAAAAAACCGGCAAGCTGGTCGCGCTCAAGGCCGGCGCCGTCATGCTGGAGAATGTCTGGTGTCAATCCCGCTACAGTGATTGCCGGATGCTCTGTCCGCGCGCAATTTATCCGTGGTGGCGCGAAGAATGGCTGGAGAAGGTGTCCGACAGTCCCGCGCGCGCGGTAGACGGCAGACGTCAGATGCCGGACGCGGCCTGACGCAAGGGTATCACGAGGTCGGGGCCGGCGGATCGGCCGCCGGCTGAGTTACGTCAATCCGGTCGCCTTGCGCGCGCCGGTGCTTCGCTTATTTGCCCATGAGCGCCGAGACGATGGCGTTGTAGGCTGGCTTCGGCCGCATGTCGAAATCGAACGGCAGGGTGCGCGGCATCCTCACATCGGAGAGGCGCCCGGCCATGATGTTTTCCGCGACCGATGTATGCCTGTCGCTGAGCTCCCAGGTAACGAGCAGCTTGACTGCGTCGACCGACAGGACATCCCTGAGATACATCTGGTAAAAATCCGCGACGCCCTTGTCGCGCTTTGCGAAATCGTCGGGAAACGGCGAATCGTCCACGTCGAGTTCGGTGATGTAGATGTCGAGGCCCATCGCCTTGATCGCATGCATGAACGCGAGCAGGGAATCGCGATCATATTCGTCGCGGAATTTCGGTGACATGTGCGATTCCATGCCGATCGCGTCGAGCGGCACATTCTCGTCACGCAGGCGCCTGACCAGGTCGAGGAAGTGGCTGCGGAATTTCGACCATGGCGAGTCCGGCTTGCGGGACCGGTTCTTCGCGAACGGGGAATCGTACCATTTATACTCGAGAAAGGCCTCGTTCAGCACCAGTTTGGCGGCCGGATCGGCCTGCCTGGCGCGCCTGAAGCTGCGGGCAATGTAATCGCGGCCCATGGCATTGTACCACGGCCCGCCACGCAGGCCGCCTTCATGCCCGCTCTCGATCCAGATCGGCTCGTTGACCACGTCCCACGAATGCACGCGCCCGGCATAGCGGCCGGCCACGTCGTCGATATGGCGATCCAGCAGCCGTTCCATCTCGCGCGCGGACATGCGACGCGTCCAGTCCGGCATGAAGTCGTTCCAGATCAGCGTGTGTCCGCGCATCTTCAGATTGCATGTCGCCGCGAACGCGAACAGGCGGTCTGCGACCGTGAAGTCGATCGTATCCGGACCACCACGCAGCGCGCCGAATTTCAGGCTGTAGTCGGGTGTCAGGATCGCGCATTCGTCGCAGAGAAGCTTCGCATAGGGCGGGTTCGCGTAAATGTGCTGGTCGAATGCCGACCCGAACAGAATGCCGCGCGCCGCCGCGACGTCGCGCGCTTTCTTTGCAGGGGCGACCACGCTGCGCGCCGGGGACGCGCCGAGAAACGTCGCTCCGGCAAGGGCTGCCATGCCGCGCAGGACGTTCCGGCGATCGCTGGGGATTTCCAGGTGCATGGCGGTCGCTATCACGCACCGTGAAGGCGGTCAAAACAACGAAAAGTCAGCCGCTGCGGCGGCGCGCATTAAGGTAAAGGCTATGGCGTTTTGGTTAATCCGCCAATTGGGCTGTCATGAGCGAAAGGAGGTCATATAAAACCACGATGCGTGCGATGCCCGGTTCAATCACACGCGGGGGACGACGCAGGAACCTTACAAATCAGCAATGATTGGCTGATGCGAGCGGCGAAATTTGGTGATGCTCAATTTGTCAGCCGATGTTGAAATAGTGAAAAGTGCCGTATCCCCCATGACAACGTATGACGTCGAACTGGGCCGTCTCAACAGCCCAAAGCAGAAACTGCTGTCCCGTTTCCCGAAACAGGCCGTGTATGCGCGATACATCAAGGCGCTGTTCCGCGGCGAAGTCGAATTGCGGCTGCTTCCGTTTTTGTGTAACCGCTCGCTCGTGTCGCTGGATATCGGAGCGCATCACGGAATCTACACGCTCGGCACCAGTCTGTTTTCCCGCCGCGTGGTTTCGGTCGAACCGCAATATCATCTGGCGCAGACGCTGCGGAAATCGATGCCGCCGCGCACTACGCTGATCGAGGGTGCATTGTCGCGCGAGACCGGTGAGGCGACGCTGCGTATTCCCTTGCGCGAATGGGACTCGCTGTCGCATCTGGACTTCGGCGGCGAGGACGACGGCCGGTGGCGCTCACAGCGGGTGCGGCTGTTCCGTATGGACGACATCGTTCAGGAGCCGGTCGGCTTCGTGAAGGTCGATGTCGAAGGCCATGAACGCGAAGTGCTCGAGGGCGCGCTCCGGATCGTTGAACAAGACAAGCCGGTCTTCCTGATCGAGATCGAAGAACGGCACCGTCGCGGATCGGTTGCGGACATCGTGGCTTTCATGGAGGGGCACGGCTATCGCAGCTATTTCGTCGAAGGCGAACTGATCCGCCCGATCCATGAATTCGACATCGCCCGCCATCAATCGACATCGCTGATCGGCGCGGGCGACCGCGCAAGCTACAAGGACTACATCAACAATTTCATTTTCGTCCCGCCGCATGTGAGCGTGCCGGCGTCGGTGCCGTCTCCGTGGCAGGCTTTGTCGGTCAGCCTCAGTCGAATTCTGGCGGGCTGATCGCCTGAAACGCAAGCGGGCAGATTGCAGGCGCTGCCGACCATCGAATCGCAAGGGCGGTGATTGAGATGCTGGCAAGACAGGAACTGCCGGACGTTATGAATGAGGCGGATGGCGTTCAGGCGTCGCGGGCCTCGCGTCCGCACATGCTCTGCCTGATCCATCCGATCGATCCGCGCGGCAACAAGGTCGGCGGCATCGAGACCCATGTTCGCATGCTGCTGGCGCACGCGCCGCGCGACTGGCAAGTCCTGCTGGTCGGCGTTGACGGCCGCGGCGATTGCCGGCTCGGCGAAATACAGCGCCTGACGCTGGAAGGGCGGACGTTCGATTTTCTACCGGTGCTGCATTTTCCGGACGACCAGACGCAGGCGGCGCGATCAATCTTTGCCTCGCTGACGTTCCGGTTTGGGGCCGGCTTGCTTAGGCATTTCGCGACGCTGCGGCGCGCGATCCGGGCAACGCCCAGCGCCACCATCGAACTGCAGCGGTTCGAATTCGCGGTTCTTGGACCGCTGCTCGGTCGTCCGACCGTTCAGGTGATCCACGGCGAAGGCTCAAAGTCCGACAAGATGGATTCGCTGATCAAGAAATTCTGGTTCCTGCATCGGATGAACGAGGAGATCGCGATCCGCCTGGCTGGCGGAATCATTTGCGTGAATCCGAACATCCTCGCACGGCTCGAGCGCGAGAAGCCGGACGCAGCGAGACGCGCGGTGTTCATGCCGGTCGCGGTCGATGCTGAGATTTTCAAGGCGGCGGCGTTCGACAAGGCGGATGGCATCTTTCGTGTGGTGTTTGCAGGCCGGTTCGATGAGTTCAAGAATCCGCCTTTGATGTTCAAGAGCCTGCGACGCCTGCACGAGCGTCTGGGCGGCAAGGTCGAGTTTCATTACATCGGCACCAGCGACCCGTCGCGCTATCCCGAATTCGAGCTAGTGCGGCCGTTCACGACGTTCCATGGCTTCCGGACCTCGCGCGAGGTGGCTGACATCGTGAAGCGGTGCCACGCCGGCATTCTGACCTCATGGTTCGAGGGGATGCCGTGCTACCTGCTTGAATTGCTGTCGGTCGGACGGCCGGTCGTTGCGGTGACATTGCCGCAATACAAGCTGGTGATCGCGCCGGGCAAGAGCGGCTATCTGGTCGATCGCCTGGACGAGGCCGGGCGCATGATCGACGACGAGCGCCTCGCCGACGCATTGGCGGACCGGCTGGCCGCTGTCTGGTCGGCGATCCAGCGCGACGCGTTGTCCGTCGACGCGATCCGGGACTGCGCGATGCCGTTTTCGGTCGACGTGCAGCTCGACCGGCATTTCGCGCGGCATCGGCAGCTCATTGCCGGACAGGCGGCCTGAAGCACGGAACGCTCCGTGCGCACACATTGTGTATCAACTGGGACGTGCGGCTATTCGCTTTGCGCGCCGGATCGAAGGATTGCGATCCCGATTTCGTTTTCCGAACGCCACACGACCTGGCATTGCCAGAGTCCGTCCTCATGGCCTTTGACCCGCAATTGAAAAATGTCGGGCATGTCGGCGACGCTTCGGCCCATCAATCTCGCGCCGCGCGCCGACACGTCGGTTAGCCAGAACGGACTGGTCTGCGTGCCATCACCGCTATCGACGCAGTAGAAGGTCGGCGTTTCCAAGCGCGTCTGGTGCGGCGAGTGACTCGGCGAAGGCTTCATTGATTTCTTTTCGGGCCGCGTTTGCGGCGGACGAAAACTCATACTGGTGCTGCCGGACCGGTTCCATGCGTGGCTGAGGTTAACCTTACTTGCCGCGGCTGGCGCTCGTGTCACCAGCCGGCGTCGCACAAGAGTCGGGCGGCGCTAGGGGATCAGCAGAACCTTGCCGAAGTGTTTGTTCGCCCGCATGTAGGCATGCGCTTCGGCGGCTTGCGCGAGGCTGAAGCTGCGGTCGACCGGCACCCCGAGGCGGCCGGCCTTGACGTGATCCCACAGATCGTCGCGCATCCGGACCATGATGTCGTGAACCTCATCGATGTTGCGTGTCCGGAACGTCACGCCGATATAATCGATGCGGCGGCGTGCATGCTCGTCGAAGTCGAATTCGGCACGCGCGCCGGCGAGGCGTCCGATATTGACGATACGGCCCTTGAGCGCCGTGCAGCGCATGGTCTGGTTGACGGTCGGACCGGACAGCATGTCGACGGTCAGATCGAGACCTCGGCCGCCGGTCGCCTTGAGAACCTGCTCGGGCCAGTCGGCATCGGCCGTGTTGAGGGCGACGTCCGCGCCGAATTCCGTCAGCCGCGCGCGTCTGGCATCGTTGGTCGAGGTGCCGATGACGCATTTCGCGCCGAGCAGCTTCGCCATCTGCAGCCCGATGATGCCGACGCCGGAACTCGCACCTTGCACCAGCACGTTCTCGCCTGGCTTGAGACGGCCGGCCGTGACCAGTGCATTGTGCAGCGTGTTGAGGCCGACCGGCAGTGTCGCGGCCGTCTCATAGCTCATACCCTCCGGAATCTTGAGCGCGCGGCGGTAGTCGCACAGCGCAAATTCGGCGTGACTGCCGGTCGCGTGGCACATGATGCGGTCGCCGGCGGCGAAGCCTTGCACCTCAGCGCCGGTCGCGACGACCTCGCCGGCAAATTCGATTCCGATCGGCTTGCCGCCGTCGCTCGCCCCGGCTTTGGCAGCGCCGAGGTCGGCGCGGTTCAGCCCGATCGCCTTCACTGCGACCAGAAGGTCCGCCGGGCCTGGGGCCGGTTGCGGCACGTCGTGAATTGTAATGCCGTTCGGGGAGGCAAGGCCGGCCTTCATCAGTCGCTCCTGGGTGCGGGTAGGAATTCCTTGGCACACAGATATCAGACGGTGGCAGCGGCGGAAGCGTCCTGTGGCTGAATCGTCGCGGAGGCGCGATATTGTCACAGGCCCGGCTTGATCTGACGCAAAACCTTTATCGGCCACGAAGAGGATGTTGCGGGTCTGGTCCGCAGGTCCCTCATCGGCCTCGGAATGGGAGCGATCGATGGCCTTGCACGACGATCGGCAGACGTTGAGCGTCCTGAACTTGCCGGCGCGAACGGAGACCCGTGTCGCGGCGGCGTCGCAGGCGGCGCCTGCTGCCGATGCGGACGATGGCATTTCGGTGCCGTCGTTCGAGAACTGGAATCGTGTCCTGCGGGCGACGGCCGCGCGCCTGACTCAGGGATTGTCGCCCCACGCACAAGCGGCGGCGTGGTTCGACTGGGCGTCGCATCTCGCGCGCGCGCCCGGCCGGCAAGCGGAACTGGGCATCGCCGCCGCGCAGATCGCAACGCTGTATTCGCGCTTCGTCGCACAGGCGCTGACCGGAGCAATGCCGCCGCCGCCATTTCATGCCCAGCCGCACGACCGGCGCTTCCAGCACGAGGCGTGGAGCAAGGCGCCACTTGTTTTCTGGCAGCAGGCGCAACTCGCTCAGGAGCGATGGTGGTGCGAGGCGACCCGCGAGGTGCGGGGCATGAGTCCGATCAGGGCCAAACGCGTCCGCTTCATGGTCAACCAAATTCTCAATGCAGCCTCGCCGTCCAACAACCCGTGGCTCAATCCAGAGATTGTGGAGGCCACCCTGCGCGAGAGTGGCGCCAATCTCGTGCGCGGCGCGAAGAACTACACCGAGGATATTTTTGCCCTGCTGTCGTCGAAGGAGCTGCCGATCCGCGACGGCTTCGAGGTCGGCAAGCATGTGGCCGCCACGCCGGGCGACGTCGTGTTCCGCAATCACCTGATGGAACTCATCCAGTATCGGCCGGCCGGCGATGCGGTCGTCGCCGAGCCGGTGCTGATCGTTCCGGCCTGGATCATGAAATATTATGTCCTCGATCTGGAGGCGCATAATTCCCTGGTCCGCTATCTGGTCGAGCGCGGCTTCACCGTGTTCATGATCTCCTGGCGCAATCCGGACGCCGACGATCGCGATGTGTCGTTCGACGATTACCGCCTGTCCGGCGTGATGGCCGCGCTCGATGCCATCAACGCGATCGTCCCCGACCGCAAGGTGCACGCGTGCGGCTATTGTATCGGCGGCACGCTGCTGTCGATCGCGGCCGCGACGATGGCGCGCGAAGGCGACGAGCGGCTTGCGACCATCGCGCTGCTCGCGGCGCAGGTCGATTTCAGCGAAGCCGGCGACCTGATGCTGTTCGTGGACGAGAGCCAGATCGCCTTCCTCGAAGACATGATGTGGGATCAGGGCGTGCTCGATACCCGCCAGATGGCGGGCGCTTTCCGGATTCTGCGCGCGAACGACCTGATCTGGCGGACGATGCTGAAGGAATACTGGCTGGGCGAGCGCGAGAAGGCGAATGCGCTGACATCATGGAACGCCGACCGGACGCGGATGCCAGCCCGCATGCATTCGCAATATCTGCGCGCGCTGTTCCTCGAGAACAGGATCACGGCCGGGCGCTATGCCGTCGACGGGCGAGTGATTGCCCTGAAGGATATCCACGCGCCGATGTTCGTCGTGGGCACGGAGAGCGACCACATCGCGCCGTGGCGTTCGGTCTACAAAATCAGCCTCTTCACGGACAATGAGCTGACCTTCGTGTTGACCAATGGCGGGCACAATGTCGGCATCGTGTCTGAGCCCGGCCGCACCGACCGACATTATTCCTTCGGGATGCGGCGTCCGTTCGATCGTTATCTCGACCCCGATAGCTGGCTCGAACAGGCGACGCGGGCCGAAGGATCGTGGTGGCCTGCCCTGGCCGACTGGCTGCTGACCCGCAGCAGCAGCGGCCGCGTTGCGCCGCCGCCGATGGGCGCGGTGCATCGCGGGCTTGCGCCGCTATGCCCTGCGCCGGGCACTTACGTCCACCAGCGCTGAATGACATCTCAACGCGCGATCCGCATCACCCGTCCGTCGAAGTCGGACGGATCGCGCGATCCAAGGAACGCCAGATTGCGGTGGATTTCGCTGCGCAGCAGATCGATCGCGCGGCGCACGCCGGCTTCCTGTCCGATTGCCGCAGCATAAAGAAACGGCCGTCCGGCAAACACGAAAGCGGCGCCGAGTGCGAGCGCCTTGATCACGTCGCTGCCGCGGCGGATGCCGCTGTCCATCATCACTGTCATGCCCTGCGCCGCTTCAGCGATGCGGGGCAGCACGCGCAACGGGGCGGCTGCGCCATCGAGTTGCCGCCCGCCATGGTTCGAGACGATGACACCGTCGCAGCCAATCCGGCGCGCGGTCTCCGCATCCGGCGCAGACAGGATGCCCTTGATGATCAGCTTGCCTTGCCAGCGCTCGCGGATCCATTCGAGGTCTTGCCACGACAACGAGTCACGCAGGTGCGCGCGCGTTGCCGCATTGGAGAACACCGCCATGCCGCGTTCGACGCTCGAATTCTCGTAATAGGGCATGCCGTGATGGCGCAATGTGCGCAGCGCGGTGCCGAACAGCCAGCGCGGATGAGCAAGCCCATCGAGCGCGAGTTTCAGCGTCGGACGCAGCGGCGAGGTATAGCCGGCGCGCACCAGATTTTCGCGATTGCCGCCGACCGGTACGTCGGCGGTGACGACCAGGTGCCGGTAGCCGGCGGCTGAGACGCGATCGATCAAGCCGCCGATGGCGCCACGATCGACCGGCAGATAGGCCTGAAACCAGGCCAGCGGATTGGCTTTTGCGATCTCCTCCAGCCGCACCAGGGACGCGCCGCTCAGGATGAACGGGACATTCTCGGCCGCAGCGGCAGATGCCAGCGCAAGATCGGCGCGATAGCCGGCCAGTCCCGATCCGCCCATCGGCGCGATGCCGAACGGCGCACTGAATGTCTCCCCGAACAGCGTTGTCGCGGTGGTTCGCGCCGACACGTCGATCAGAACGCGGGGATGAAAGTCGTAGTCCTGGAACGCGGCGCGGTTCTCATGCCGTGAGGCGTTGGTCTCCACCGCGCCCGAGATGAAGCTGTAGATGCAATGCGGCAGATAGCGTTCTGCTGCAGGCTCCAGATCCTCGAGCGACAGGATATCGAGCAGCCGCCGGTTCAGCGCAGGCGGCGCCGCCGCCGCGGGATTGCGAGTGACGTCACGCATGCGCGAACACCTGCGCGAATCTCTCTCGGAAGCGCGGCAATGCCTCGGCGTTCAGCATGCGTTGCGGCTGGCCGCCGCGCAGGATGTCGATGAGCTGTTCGGCCGCCATCAAGGCGAGGCGCTGTCGCGCGGCATGAGTCACGCCGGCGGTGTGCGGGCTGGCGATCACATTGCGCAATGTCAGCAGCGGATGATCGGCGGGCGGCGGTTCCTGCTCCCAGACGTCGACGCCGGCGCCGGCAAGATGGCCGGATTTCAAGGCATCGTAGAGCGCCTTTTCGTCATGGATGCCGCCGCGCGCGGCCGTGACGAAGAACGCGCCCTTCTTCATCCGCGCGTATTCCGGCGCGCCGATCATGCGCGTGGTCTCGGCGGTGAGCGGGCAATGCAGCGACACGAAATCCGACTGTTGCAGCAGTTCGTGCAGATCGACCTTGCGGACGCCGCGAGCGGTCATCACGTTCTCGCCGACATAGGGGTCATAGGCCAGCACCGTCATGGCGAACAGGCCGCTGCACAATTCCGCGACCCGCGTTCCGGTATTGCCGAAGCCGACAATCCCCACGGTCTTGCCGTAGAGATCGTCGCCCATATAGGCGATGCGGTCGACCACCTCGCCGGATCGCAGCGCCTTGTCGACCTCACCGATGCGCTTGGTCAGCGACAGCATCATGCCGAGCGTATGCTCGCCGACGGCTTCGCGGTTGCCGCCGGTCTGGTTGACCGCGATCACGCCGGCTTCGGTACAGGCGTCGACATCGATGGCGTCGAAGCCTGCGCCGCTCGCCGACACCACCAGCACATTCGGGCATCGCGACAGGAATTCGCGTCCGACCCGCAGATGTTCGGGAATGTCGAGACGCGCCGAATCGATCTGGATTGCGTGCGACGCAGCAAGCGTTGCATGGAGAGCTTCGAACGGTTGCGACTTGTCGATCCGGATCAGCGAGAGATCGGCGCAGGCCTCGATGCTGCGATCGAATCCCGGGTCGATATAGCCGCCGATATAGGAAATCTGTTTGCGCGCGCTCATGGGACGACCTCGCTCGTGGGATTGTGTGTAGCAGGCGCCCGCATGGCGTCAATCGCGAGCCGCGTTGCAAGCCGCTTTGGCATTCGGCCCATTCATTGTATGCATCGCAGGTATCGCGATGGCCTCCGGGGGCGACCAGAGCATGTCCAAGATCGTCGAGCGGACGCTGGATTTCATCGAATTGTTTGCGACCGAGCGGCGGCCGTTGTCGCTGTCCGACATTTCGCGGCTGCTCGGCATTCCGGCGTCGAGCTGCCACGATGTGCTGCGGGCGCTGCTGGCGCGCGGTTATATCTACGAGATTGGACCGCGTGCGGGCTTCTATCCGACGGTGCGGCTGCTGAATCTGTCAACGACCATCTCGCAGCACGATCCGATCCTGCTGCGCGCCGAATTGCTGCTGCGAAAGATACGCGACGCCATCGACGAGTCGGTGTCGCTGGCGAAGGCGGGCAAGACCAACGCGACCTATCTGCTGGTATTCGAACCCAGCCATCCGCTGCGCTTTATCGTCGATGCCGGCGGCCAGGTGCGCAGCCTGCATGCGACCTCGGCCGGCAAGGCCTTTCTCGGCAGCCTCGGCCAAGAAGAATTCGAGGCCTGGCTGAAAGCCGCAAAGCTCGTTCCGATGACGGCGAAAACCATCCGCTCGAAGCAGGACTTGCGCGAGGATATCGAGGCGTCCCGACGCCGCGGCTATTTCCTCAATCAGGCGGAAAGCTTCGAGGACGCCACCACGGTGTCGTCGCTGTTCCGGTGGCAGGGCGCCGATTACATCGTGACCATTGCCGGGCCGACCTCACGCATGACGGGCAAATTCGATCAGGCGATCAAGCTCGTCACCGAAGCATGCAAAACGCTCGGGCAGGGCGGATAGGGCGCCTTGGTGAAGCGACGCCGGTCGATTGACACCGGCGTCGCCCGGCCATAGAAATATTCGAAATAGCGATAGTTCTTTCGGTATAGCGAAATATGACGAAGCGGGTGGAAGCGTCCGGGGCGGCCGAAACGCGGGACGCACGTGGCCCAAGGGGCCCATTGTCAGGCATCCGCGTCATCGATCTGACGACGGTCATCATGGGGCCGTCGGCGACGCAGATTCTCGGCGATCTCGGTGCCGACGTGATCAAGATCGAGTCCGCTGGCGGCGATTCCCTGCGCTGGATCGGTCCGAACCGCACCGACGGCATGGGGCCGCTCTACCTCAATGCCAACCGCAACAAGCGCAGCGTCGTTCTCGATCTGAAGGATGCCGAGGATCGCGGGGCGCTGCTGTCGCTTGTGTCCGATGCCGACGTGTTCGTCTCCAACGTGCGGCCGCAGGCGATGGCGCGGCTCGGGCTTGGTTACGACGAGGTCCGGGCTGTAAATCCCGAGATCGTGTACTGCCTCGCGGTCGGATACGGCTCCGATGGACCGAAATCCGGCCAGGCCGTGTATGACGATCTTACCCAGGCGGGCGCGGGCGTCGCCGGATTGTTCGGCGCGATCGATGGCACGCCACGCTACACGCCGGTGAATATGTGCGACCGCGTGGTCGGTCTCTATGTCGCGATCTCCATCATTGCGGCCTTGCATCATCGTGCCGTGACGGGCGAAGGGCAGGAAATCGAAGTGCCGATGCTGGAGACCATGGCGCAATTCGTGCTCGCCGATCACATGGGCGGCGGCGCGTTCGTTCCGCCACTCGACACGATGGGCTACAAACGCCTGATGTCACGCGTGCGCGGGCCTTATCCAACCAAGGACAGCCATCTTTCGCTCGTGGTCTATACCGACAAGCACTGGCGCGCATTTTCGGCGATGGTCGGCAAGCCCGATCTGCTCGATACCGATCCAAGGTTCAGGACGCAGGAAACACGCACCCGGCATTCCGAGGATATGGGGCATTTCCTGAAAGAGCATTTGCCGCAAAAGGCCACAGCGGAGTGGATCGCGGCGTTGCACTTAGCCGACATACCGGCGCATGCGGTGAACCGTCTGGAAGATCTGTTCGACGATCCGCACCTCAAAGCGGTGGAGATGTTCCCCGAGATGGAGCATCCGACGGAAGGCAGGGTGAAGGTTTCGCGCTTCCCGGTGAAATTTTCGAAGACGCCGGCCCGGATCCGCTGTCTTGCGCCGAATCTCGGAGAGCACACCGACGTAATCCTGCCCGAGCGTGCGAAGAAGCGCGCCGCCATATCAAAATCAAAGCCGAAAACCAGCACCGGGAGCTGACGCAAGTGAAGACCTTCGACGCGCTGTGCAACACGCCGGAACGGCGCGAAATCCGTGACGCCGTTCGCGCGATCTGCGACCGCTTCAATGACGATTACTGGCTCGAAAAAGACAAGGCGCACGCCTTTCCGTTCGAGTTCGCCAAGGCGATGGCCGATGGCGGATGGCTCGGCATTGCGATGCCGGAGGAATATGGCGGCGCGGGGCTTGGCGTCACCGAAGCCGCGATCATGATGCAGGAGGTGGCGCATTCGGCCGGCGCGTTCGCCGCCTGCTCGACCGTGCATATCAACATTTTCGGACTGCATTCCATCGTCAAGCACGGCACCGACGCGCAGAAGAAGGCGTGGCTGCCCTCGATCATCGATGGCTCGTCACGCACCTGTTTCGGCGTCACCGAGCCGGATGCCGGCCTCGATACCTCGAAGATCAAGACCCGCGCGGTGCTGAAGGGCGACCATTATGTCGTCAACGGTCAGAAAATCTGGACCTCGACCGCGCAGCAGGCCGATAAGATCGTGCTGCTGGCACGCACCAACCCGATCGAGGAGTGCAAGAAGCCGACCGACGGATTGACGCTGTTCTATACCGACTTCGACCGCTCGAAGATCGAGGTGCGCGAAATCCTGAAAATGGGGCGGCACGCGGTCAATTCGAACCAGACCTTCTACGACAACCTCGAAGTGCCGGTGGAGCATCGCATCGGCGAGGACGGCAAGGGCTTCCGTTACATCCTCGACAGCCTCAATCCCGAGCGCATCCTGAACGCCGCCGAATGCGTCGGCATCGGCCGGCGCTGCCTCGAGCGTGCGGTGAACTATGCCGGACAGCGCGTGGTGTTCGGACGGCCGATCGGCCAGAATCAGTCGATCCAGCATCCGCTGGCCGAGAACTGGACGGAATTGCTGGCCGCCGAGTTGCTCACGCTTCGCGCGGCGGAACTGTATGACAGCGGACAGCCATGCGGTGCGGAAGCGAACGCGGCGAAATACTTCGCCGGCGACGCAGCCTTCAAGGCCGCCGACCAGGCGGTGCGCACGCATGGCGGCATGGGCTATGCTGCGGAATTCCACGTCGAGCGCTATTTCCGCGAAGCGGTGGTGATGCGGCTTGCGCCGGTGTCGCGCGAGATGGTGCTCAACTTCCTTGCCGAGCGCGAACTCGGCCTGCCGAAGTCATACTGACAGAGCGCGTGGGGCACGACATGGCCGAAAAGGTCATCAATATCGGCGGCGCGTCGGGGGCCTGGGGCGACAGCCCGATGGCGATTCCGCAATTGCTGACCGCCGATGTCCATTACCTGATGATGGATTATCTCGCCGAAGTGACGATGTCGCTTCTGGCCCGCGCGCGCATGAAGGATCCCAATGCCGGCTTTCCGCCGGATTTCGTCGCCTATCTCAAGCGCTCGCTGCCGGAAATCGCCAAGCGCAAGATCAAGGTTGTCAGCAATGGCGGCGCGGTCAATCCGCAAGGCGCCAAGCGCGCGCTGGACGCAGCCTGTGCCGAGCTTGGACTGTCGCTGAAGATTGCGGTGGTCGAAGGCGACGACGTGATGCCGCGCATCGACGCGCTGCGTGCAACCACGCGCGAGGCCGCGACCGGTGAAGCGCTGCCGCCGAAACTGCTCACCGCCAACGCCTATCTCGGGGCGCTGCCGATCGCCGCTGCCCTCGATCGCGGCGCCGACATCGTCATCACCGGCCGTTGCGCGGATTCGGCGCTGGCGCTCGGCATCCTGATGCATGAATTCGGCTGGAAAGCCGACGATTACGACAAGCTCGCTGCCGGCAGCCTCGTCGGGCACATCCTGGAATGCGGGCCGCAATCGACCGGTGGCGTGCACACGGACTGGGACAAGGTGCCTGGTTGGGAGAATATCGGTTATCCGATCGCGTCCTGCAAAATCGACGGCAGCTTCACGCTGTGGAAGCCCGACAATACCGGCGGGCTGATCGTGCCGGCCTCCGTTGCCGAGCAGGTGCTGTACGAAGTCGGCGATCCGGCCGCGTACATGCTGCCGGACGTTGTCGCCGATTTCACGCAGGTCATCCTCGAACAGGTGGGTGAGAACCGCGTGCGCATCTCGGGCGCGAAGGGTTATCCGCCGACATCGCAATACAAGGTCTCGGCCACCTGGCAGGATGGCTGGCGCGGCGTGGCCACGGTCTCCATCGTTGGACCGGATGCGGTCGCGAAGGCCGAGCGCACAGCGGAAGCACTGCTGGCGCGTGCGCGCATGCTGTTCCGCCAGCGTCAGCTTCCCGATTTCACGGCAACGCACACCGAAGTGCTGGGCTCGGAATCCGCCTACGGGCCAAAAGCAAACGCGCGCGGCGTGCGCGAAGTGCTGTTGCGTCTGGTGGTCGACCATGCCGACCGCGAAGCGATCGATATTTTCGCGCGCGAACTCGGCTCCGTCGGCATCAGCTTCGCGCAGGGCACGACCGGCATTTTGTCCGGGCGGCCTAAGCCGACGCCGGTCGTGCGTTTGTTCACGTTCTTTGTCGACAAGTCGGTGCTTGGATCGCCGAAGGTCCAGATCGGCGACGGCGAGCCGTTCGATGTGGATGTTCCTGCGCAAGGCGGCTATGCCGCGCCAGCGGGCGCGACGCTTGCTGCGGAGCCAAGCGAGCAAAACGATGGTGAATCCGAAGTCGCCTTGCGCTCGCTCGCCGTGGCGCGCTCCGGCGACAAGGGCAATTCATCCAACATCGCGATCATCGCACGCGATCCGAAATACGTGTCGCTGATCCGCCGTGAGGTGACGCCCGAGAAAATGGCGGCCCATTTCGAGGGCCTCGTCCATGGCAAGGTCACACGATACGAAGCGCCGGGGCTTCATGCTTTCAACTTCCTGCTCGAAGACGCGCTCGGCGGTGGCGGCATGGCCTCGCGGCGTATCGATTCGCAGGGCAAGGCCTTCGGTCAGATGGCGCTGGAAATGAAGATCAAGGCGCCGCGCGCATTGGCACAGGAAGTCGAGGCGCGGACTCCACGACAGCGTGAGGAGTGAGCTGATGAAACGATTCGTCACCCTGCTGATCTCGCTTGGCGTGGCTTGTGCCGCTGCCGCCTCCTCGGTCAATGCGCAAAGCTACCCCACGCGTCCGATTACGATCATCGTGCCGTTTCCGGCTGGTGCGCTATCGGATGCCGCCGCGCGGATCCTTCAGCCGAAACTCGCCGAGGCGCTCGGCCAGTCGGTGGCGATCGAGAACCGGGGCGGCGCCGGCGGCGTGACCGGCACGGCGGCAGTCGCCCGCGCGCAGCCGGATGGATATACGCTGCTCGTCAGCGTCAACGCTCCCGTCGTCATGGGGCCCGCGCTGCAGAAGAGCTATCCGTTCGATCCGTCGAATGGATTGGCCGGGGTGTCGTTGCTGACCGAGACCTACCTTGCGCTGGTCGTTCGCAGCGACTCGCCGATCAAGTCGGTGGCGGATGTGATCAAGCTTGCCAAGGAGAAGCCCGGGCAGCTTACATTTGGTAGCGCCGGTGTTGGCTCCGCGCACCAGATTGCAGGCGCGCTGCTCAACGCCAAGGCTGGCATCAATGTAAATCATGTGCCGTTTCAGGGTGGCGCACCGGCCGTGCAAAATCTCGCCGGCGGCCATATCGACATGAGCTTTGCCACGCTGCCGTCGGTGATGCCGCTCGTGACCGGCGGGCAGCTTCGTCTCGTGGCTCTGGCGGAGCCGAAGCGCTATCCGGGTCTGCCGGACCTGCCGACGATCAACGAGACCATTGCGGGAGTAGAGACAACCTCGTGGGTCGGGATGCTCGCACCCGCAGGAACCCCGATGGACATCCGGGAGCGGCTGGCGAAGATCGTGGCTGCCGCGATGGCGATGCCAGACGTACGAGAAAAGATGCTTGCGCTCGGCATGACACCCGTTCCCATGGGGCCGGTAGCTTTCGACCGGCTGATCGCGGACGATCTGAAGTTCTGGCGCGGAGCGGTCGAGACCGCGAAGATCGAAAAGCAATAGGTGAGCCGTGCGCATCTGCATTTTCGGAGCCGGGGCCAGCGGCGGGCATTTCGCGGTGCGGCTTGCGCGCGCGGGCCACGACGTCTCGGTGATCGCGCGGGGGCCGCATCTGGCGGCGATCCGCGAGCGCGGCCTGCAACTCAAGACCGGCGCCGACCTTCTGGCGGCAGAGGTTACAGCCACGGACACGCCGCGCGATCTCGGTCCGCAGGATCTGGTGATTGTCGCCACCAAAGCGACGGCGTTGGCGGCGATCGCTCCGCATATCGCGCCGCTGGTCGGCAAGGACACGCTGGTGCTGTTTCCGCAAAACGGCATGACCTGGTGGTACCCGGTCGGACTGCCATCGCAGCATCCGCAGCCGCCGGCGCTTCCCGTCTTCGAACTGGCGAAACCCTTTCTTGCGGCGATGCGCATGGATCAGGTGCTCGGCGGCATCATCTATTCCGCCAACGAAGTCGAGACGCCGGGCGTCATCAAGAACAATTCGCCCACACATAACCGGCTGGAATTGGCTTCGATTGCCGACAATGCCGCGCCAGGACGCGCGGATGCACCCGGGCGGATCGCCGAAGTCCGCGAAACCCTCCAGCAGGCCGGCATCCTGTCGCCCGATCCCGGCGACATCCGCGTTGCGGTCTGGACCAAGCTCGTCAACAACATGAGCGGATCGACCATCGGCCTGGCGACCGCGAGCCCGTCAGATGGTGCGCGCAAGGACCCGGCGCTGGCTGAAATCTACTGCCGCGTGATGCGCGAAGGTCTCAGCATTTCCGCCGCGCATGGCTATGCCCTCGATATAGAACCGAAACGCATGCTGGCACGGCTGCTCGACCACAAGGCGTCGATCCTGCAGGACTACGAGCAGCATCGTCCGATGGAGATTGCCGAGATCGTGCTGGCGCCGGTTGCGTTCGCGCGCGCGGCGAATATCGCAACGCCGACGCTCGACACGGTGGCCGCGATCGTGACCAAGCTGGCACGTGATCGCGGCCTGCTGCCGGCGGAGATTGACGGGCCGTCATTGACGAGGTCTTGAACGGGATCAGGTGACGCCATGTCGCAGCGTTCGAAATACATCATTCGGTCCGAAGAGATCGAAGCCTATTCACCGGCCAATCACACCGGCACCCGCAACAAGCGGCTGATCGGACCGCGCGTCAATGGCGCGCGGCACCTCGAAATTGTGCTGGGCGAGATCGAGCGCAACGAAGGCGCAATTGCGCATATGCATCCCGATCTCGAACAGGCGGTTTATGTGCTTGAGGGCGAGGCGGTGGTGCGGATCGACGACGTCCCGCATGATATCAGGGCCGGCGATCTCGTGTACTTTCCGGCAAAGGTGTTTCACGACATCAAGGTCACCAGCCCGGTGATCCGGATGCTGGTGATCTACGGGCCGCCCTATGACGAGCAGCCGCATCAGGTGGTGCGGAAGGAATGACGCGGGCCGCGGCGCGGCTTACCGCGTCACCACGATGAAGTCGGTGTAAAGCCCGGTCTCGTGGCCAAGCCCATGGTCCGAGACGATCAGCGAGGCGCCGGGGGTGACATATTCCGAGATTCGCTCGACCACCTCGGGCGCGATTTCGATCCGGTCCAGTACCGCCGCTGCGCCGAGGCTCTGCGTCGGTTCGGGGGCCTTGCTCAGCCGCTTCGCCGAAACTTCGATCGGACGGCCGCGACGATCGGTTTCGACGCGGGTCTTGACGTTCTCGGCTTTCGGCAGTTCCGGCGGCATTGTGACCGCCTTCCAGTTCACCTCGGTGTCGCTGCCGTCTTTCGCCAGCGCAGTAAAGACATGGGTGCCGAAATTCGGCTTGTCGTCCTTGAAGGTCACCGGTGCGCTGAACAGCGGAATGAAGTGCTGGCGCACGTACAGCGTCTTGTCCTTCTTGCTGATGAAGACCGTGATCGCGCCCTTGGGTGGCGCTTTCTTTTGCTTGGCGTCCAGCGATTGCGCGAAGCTCGCGAGGATCGGCCCCGGGATATTCGCAGGCTGCGGATAGATCGAGGCGGTCGTGTCGGAATTGCGCTCGCTGTCCTGAACCTCGGCCGCGGTCTTTGCTTCGGGGGTGGCCTCAGCTTCCACATGCGTGCCGGCCTGTTCGACCGAGGACGTCAGGTCGCGCATGGCAGGCTTTGCATCGGTGCCCTCTGCGGCTTCACCGGCGCCGTCGGTGGCGATCAATGCGGCACTGGCGGTCCGCACCCGTTCCGGCATCGTGGTGTCCAGCGTCTTGCGCAGGTCCGGCAGCGTCTCGACGGCAGCAACCGGCGGCTTGGGCTGGAACAGCAACGGATGCGCCACGTCCACGGGTTCGACATCCTCGCGTGACACAATCACGCGCGTGTTCATCCGGATGGTGCGCCACAGGTAATCCGCATAGCGCTCCGGCAGCCGGATGCAGCCATGAGACGCGGGGTAGCCCGGCAGCTTTCCTTCATGCAGGGCGATGCCCGACCAGGTCAGCCGCTGCATGTAGGGCATCGGCGCGCCGCTATAGATATTGGAGCGGTGGTGCCGGTTGCGCTGGATGACGCTGAATACGCCAAAAGGCGTGGGGTTGGTGGCCTTGCCGGTTGAAACCGGGGATTGCGACACCAGCTTGCCGTTGGCGTAGAATGACACATTCTGCGACTTCACCGACACGATCAGCATGTGCGGGCCGGCGGGAGGCGGTGCCTCCTTCGCAGGTCTGGCGATCTCCGACTTGGGCGGTTTGCCGGCCGAGCGGGCCGGCTGCCGGGGGGTGAGGCGCTGGCGCGGTTCCGGCCTGCGGCTTTCGAGGCGCGGCGGCGGCCCGTCATACCGGTCATAGCGGGGGCTATCCCGGAAGAACAAAAAGTCCTGCGCCACGGCCGGGGACACCGACCCGGTCGCGAATGCCAGGGTCAGCATGCTGGCCCCGCCGAGCGCTCCAGCTTTCAGGCGGAAAAACGCACTCTTGATAAACACGGTCCTAACCCTCGCCCCCGGAAAGCCGCATCTTAGGTGCCGATTCCGAACATAATGTTAGTGGATGTAACTTTCAGGATCATGTCCGGTCGTTTGGCGGCCAGCATTCGCATCGTTAGTGTTGCATTTACGGTGAATATCTGACGGATAGCCGGCAGACAGGCTCCTGCAGGGAGAGAAAGCATCATGAGTCAGGCCGCAGAAAAGCTTACAGCCCAGCGCCCCGGGTCCATCAAGGACGCGCATTTCAATTGGGAAGACCCGCTCGATCTGGAGGGGGAACTGACCGAAGAGGAGCGCATGGTCCGCGATACCGCGCGCGGCTATGCTCAAGACAAATTGATGCCGCGGGTGATCGAGGCCTATCGCGACGAAAAGGTCGACCGCACCCTGCTGCCCGAGATGGGCGAACTCGGCCTTCTGGGCCCGACGCTTCCCGAGGAGTATGGCGGTGCGGGCCTGGGCTATGTTGCCTACGGTTTGATCAACCGCGAGATCGAGCGGGTCGATTCGGGATACCGCTCCACCCTGTCGGTGCAGTCCTCGCTGGTGATGCACCCGATCTACGCCTACGGCACCGAGGCGCAGAAGAAGAAATACCTGCCGAAGCTCGCCTCAGGCCAGATGGTCGGCTGCTTCGGCCTGACCGAGCCGGATCACGGCTCCGATCCCGGCTCGATGGTCACCCGCGCCGAAAAGGTGCCGAACGGCTACCGGCTGACCGGCGCCAAGATGTGGATCTCGAACTCGCCGATCGCCGACATCGCCATCGTCTGGGCGAAGCTGGACGGCAAGATCCGCGGCTTCGTGGTCGAGCGCGGCACCGAGGGTTTCTCCACCCCGAAGATCGAGGGCAAGCTGTCGTTACGTGCCTCGGTGACCGGCGAAATCGTGCTCGATAACGCCTTCGTGCCGGAGGATGCGCTGCTGCCGAATGTGTCCGGCCTCGCGGGGCCGTTCGGCTGCCTCAACAATGCGCGATACGGCATCGCCTGGGGTTCGCTGGGCGCTGCGGAATTCTGCTGGCATGCCGCGCGTCAATACACCCTCGACCGCAAGCAGTTCGGCCGGCCGCTCGCCGCGAACCAGCTGATTCAGAAAAAGCTCGCCGACATGCAGACCGAAATCACGCTCGGCCTGCACGGCGTGTTGCGTCTCGGCCGCCTGATCGAGGAGGGCCGTGCGGGTCCGCCTGCAATCTCGCTGATGAAGCGCAACAATTGCGGCAAGGCGCTCGATATCGCCCGCGTCGCCCGCGACATGCATGGCGGCAACGGCATTGCCGACGAGTTCCATGTCATGCGCCACGTCGCCAACCTGGAGACGGTCAATACCTACGAGGGCACGCACGACATCCATGCGCTGATCCTCGGCCGCGCGCAGACCGGTATTCAGGCGTTCTTCTGATCGTCTGCCTGTCGCTCTGCTGGAAAGCATAACTCTCCTGTGATGCCCGGCCTTGCGCCGGGCATTCATGTCTTTACAGGTCGGATTGCCCCGGCAGTGTGTCGCCGTCGCGGCAGGCTTTTTTCCCGACTGGTTGAATCATGGACATCGCGTCGACCGCATTGCTGGCAACGGCCGGGCTCGCCGGCGGCACGATTGCGAGCCTCGCTGGCGGCGCGGCGCTGATCACCTTTCCGACCTTTCTCGCCGTCGGGCTGACCCCGATTGCCGCCATTGCCACCAACATCGCGGCCCTGACTCCGGGCAGCCTGATAGCGGCCCTGTCCGACCGGACCCAATTGCCGCCGCTCGACCGCGGCTTTATCGGTCTGGTTCTCGCCTCGGTGCTCGGCGCCGGCATCGGCGCGCTGCTACTGATGCTGACGTCGAATCGAGTGTTCGAGATTCTGGTGCCGCTCCTGATCGGCTTTGCGACCATCCTGTTCGCGTTCGGGGAAAAAATCAGTGCGGTGGTGCGTGCGCGCGCGCTCGCGAAGCACGGTCGCGAGCCGGAGATCAAGCTCACCTCGATTCCGATGCTGTTGCCGGTCTCCGTCTATGGCGGCTATTTCGGCGCCGGGCTCGGCGTGCTGCTGATCGCGGTGCTGCAGCTTGCGACCTCCGGCGAATACCGGCCGGCCAACGCCACCAAGAACCTGGTTGCCGCCCTGAACGGATCGGTGGCGATGACGGTGTTTGCGGTTCAGGGCAGCATCAACTGGCCGGCCGCGCTTGCCATGATGTGCGGCGCCCTGGTCGGATCGGTGATCGGCGCGCGGATCGCGCGGCATGCGCCGCGCGAACTGATGCGCTGGGTGGTCACCGGCATCGGCGTGGTGCTGACCACCGTCTATGCGTGGCGCTACTGGTTCTGAAGCGCCGCTTGCGTGACGCAATTATCTCCGCGTCAGCTCGCACAATTCGACGAGGCGTCCGGTCATCGCGCTGAGCGGGTCCGCGAACGGCGCCACCACGTTGAAATGATGCGTACCGGGCACCGCCTCGTATCGCGTTTCCACACCCGCGGCGCCCCATGTGTCGGCCATGACATGCGACAGCCGGATGAATTCCGGCAATTCGTCGGCGCCGACCACGACATCGAGCACGCGGCCCTTCGGTGCCGGCCAGAATAGCGGCGAACTCGCCCGCGCCGAGGCCTCGTCCAGCTTGAAATCCGCGTTCATGTCGGTGGTGACGAGCCCGGTCAGGTCGAACACGCCGGAGATGGCGGAGCCCGCCGGGATCAGGTCGGCCGGCGCGGTCGGATCGAGCGCCTGCCAGTCGGTCGCCATCATGCAGGCGGTGAGATGGCCGCCAGCCGAATGGCCATAGACCATGATGCGCTTGCCGAAGCGCTTCCACAGGAACAGCACGGCGGCGCGCATCTCATCGACGATCTGCGCGATCGACACCTGCGGCGTCAGGTCATAGCCCGCGACCGCAACGGTGACGCCGTTACCGGTCAACCCACGCGCCAGATGGCTGTGTTCCTTCGGGCTCATCGCGCGCCAATAGCCGCCATGAATGAACAGCGCGACCGGCGCCTCGTCGTCCTTGGCCTTGAACAAATCGATATATTGACGCTCGCTCCGCCCGTAGCGGATATCGAGTTCGGCGCGGCCGTCCTTGATCATCATCTCGCGATAGGCAGCGGCGTCGCGCTGCCACTGCGTCACGATATTCGGGAAATCAGGCACCGCCGCGCGGTTGTTATAGGCTGCGCTATTGTCGATCGCCATTCCGGGAAGCTCCGCCAGATAAAATCCGGCGGGAGATTGCGTCAGCGAAACGCCCGGTGCAAGCGATCAGCGCTCATGGCCGGGCCGCAAAAATATCCCGGCATTCAAGCATCTGCGGCCGATATTTGGCCCCGGAAACCAGGGGTTCCTTCGGGTCCTGCGAAATTGCTTTCGCTTGCGCGCTGAACCGGTTTATCTCTGGCTCATGAAGGTGAATGGCATCGCGACGCGGAGCATCTGGCTCGAGCCGGATGGCTGGTCAGTCGGCATTTTCGACCAGACCCTGCTGCCGTGGCGGATCGAGAGGGTGACGCTGCGAAGCGTCGGCGACGCCGTGCATGCCATCGTCAGCATGCAGACGCGCGGCGCGCCGCTGATCGGTGCGGTCGCGGCCTATGGGCTCGCACTGGCGCTGCGCGAGGACGCCTCCGACGACAATCTCGCACGCGCGTATGCGTTGCTGCTCGCCGCCCGGCCGACCGCAATCAACCTGAAATGGGCGCTGGACCAGATCTCGGCAGAGGTCCGGCATCTCCAGCCTGCGCAGCGGATGGACGCGGCCTACCGGCGCGCGGCCGCGATCTGCGACGAGGATGTCGCCATCAACCAGGCGATCGGCCGGCACGGGCTGCCGCTGATCGAAGCCATCGCCGCGCGCAAGAAACCGGGCGAGCCGGTCAACATCCTCACCCATTGCAATGCCGGATGGCTTGCGACCGTCGATCTCGGCACCGCGACCGCGCCGATCTACACCGCACATGACAAGGGTATTGCCGTTCACGTTTTCGTCGACGAAACCCGTCCGCGCAATCAGGGCGCCTCGCTCACGGCTTTCGAGCTGGGTCAGCATGGCGTGCCGCACACCGTCATCGCCGACAATGTCGGCGGGCATCTCATGCAGCACGGCCAGGTCGACCTGGTGATCGTCGGCACCGACCGGACCACCGGCGACGGCGACGTCTGCAACAAGATCGGCACCTATCTCAAGGCGCTGGCGGCGCACGACAACGGTGTGCCGTTCTATGTCGGCCTGCCATCGCCAACGATCGATTTCTCTCTCGGTGACGGTGTGGCAGAAATTCCGATCGAGCAGCGCGACGCGGCGGAGGTTGCGACCATGACCGGCCGCACCGCCGATGGCCGAGTCGAAACGGTAACGATCGTGCCCGATGGCTCGGCTGTCGCCAACCACGCCTTCGATGTTACGCCGGCGCGGCTTGTCACCGGGCTCATCACCGAACGCGGCGTGCTCGCGGCCTCGCGCGAGGCGCTGGAAGCGGCGTTTCCGGATCATCCGTCGATGCAACAGCCGCGGCAGGCTGCCGAATGAGCGAACTGATCCGCCGCATCGCCGAGATGCCGGTGGACGGCCGGCAGTCGCAGACCGCGCTCACGGTGGCGCGCGGCACCATGCGACTGCTGCTCTCGCACGGCTTTACCTGCGTGAGTGAATTGCCGTTGCCGTCGGGCCGCCGCGCCGATCTCGTCGGCATCGGCCGCAGCGGCGAAATCTGGATCGTCGAGATCAAGTCGTCGATCGCGGACTTTCGTGCGGACCAGAAATGGATGGATTACCGCATGCATTGCGACCGGCTGTTCTTTGCAACGACGGTCGAGGTGCCCTGCGAGATCTTTCCGAAGGATACCGGGCTGATCGTCGCCGACGGCTTCGGCGGGGAATTCGTTTGCGACGCGCCCGAGCACAAGCTGCCGGCTCCGACGCGCAAAGTGATGACGCTGCGGGTCGCGCAATGCGCATCGCTGCGGCTGCAATCGCTGATGGATCCGGCCGGGCCTTATGGGAATGAGATGTAACCCGCTGTCATTCCGGGTTCGCTTGCTTCGCAAGCGCCCCGGAATGACCAAGCGAGACTACCGCGGTGCGCGCTTCGCCAGGATGCGCTGCAAGGTGCGGCGATGCATGTTGAGCTGGCGCGCGGTTTCGGAGACGTTGCGGCCGCACAATTCGTAGATGCGCTGGATATGCTCCCAGCGCACGCGATCGGCCGACATCGGATTTTCCGGCGGCTCGGGCTTGCGGCCCTCGATCGAGAGCAGGGCGTTGATGACATCGTCGGCGTCGGCCGGCTTGGCGAGGTAATCGACAGCGCCGAGCTTCACCGCATTCACCGCGGTGGCGATGTTGCCGTATCCGGTCAGCACGATGCCGCGCGCATCGGGGCGCCGGCGTTTCAGCGCCGAAATGACGTCGAGTCCGTTGCCGTCGCCGAGCCGCATGTCGACCACGGCGAAGGCCGGCGCGGAGCGCTCGACCTGCATCAGGCCTTCCGACACCGTTTCCGCAGTGGTGACAGTGAAACCGCGACCTTCCATGGCGCGGGCAAGCCGCATCAGGAAGGACTTGTCGTCCTCGACGATCAGGAGCGAGCGCTCGCTCGAAATGGCCGGTTGCAGGGTCATGGAACTCTCCGAAGCCGCCAATCTTCCATAATTAGGTACTTGCAGCCTTCTGCTCAAGCTCGGCCGGGCCGGTAAACTCGAAAACCGAACGCGGCCAGCGGATGGCAACCACGGCGCCGCTCTCGGGCAAGGCTTTGTTGACGAAAGTTAATTTGGCGCCGGTGCGCTCCAGCAGGGTCTTGGCGATGAAGAAACCGAGCCCCATTCCGGTTTCGCCGGTGGCATACATGCGGCGCAGCCTGCGGCTGCGGACATAGGGCTCCCCGATGCGGCTGATGACCTCCGGGGCGAAGCCCGGACCGTCATCGCTGACGACGACCGTCACGGTGTCGGCGGTCCAATCCGCTGCAATCTCGACGCGCTCGCGGGCGAAATCGACGGCATTCTCGACCAGGTTTCCCAGCCCGTAGACGATCGCCGGATTGCGGGCGGCGACCGGCGAAGGCTGGCCGGCGGGCAATTTGACGTCGATGGCGATACCGAAATGCCGGTGCGGCTCCGCGACCTCCTCCAGCAGGTTCGACAGCGGCAGGCCGTCGAACGGGACGCCTTCGGCCTGCAATTCGTTGAGCTTGGCGAGAATGTCGCGGCAGCGTTGCGCCTGCTCGCGCAGCATTTTGACGTCGTCGGCATGCGGCGATTTCGGATCGATCTCGCGCTCCAGTTCGCGCGCGATCAGCGAGATCGTCGATAGCGGCGTGCCCAGCGCGTGCGCGGCGGCGGCGGCCAGTCCATCGATCTGGGTGATGTGCTGTTCGCGGGCAAGCACCAGTTCGGTCGCCGCGAGCGCATTGATGAGCTGGCGCGATTCCTCGCTGATCTGCCACGCATAGATGCTGATGAAGAAGATCGCCAGCGCGATCGAGAACCAGACGCCCATCATGTAGAGATTCGGCAGCACCGGCATCGGACCGTAGTCTTCCGACCAGGGCAGCGGCTCGTGGAAGAAGATCAGAAGTGTCGCGCAGGTGATCGCCAGCAGGCCGATCAGAATGGTCATGCGCGCCGGCAGCGCGGTGGCCGACAGCAGCACCGGACCGGCAAAGAAGAACGAGAACGGATTGTCGAGTCCGCCGGTCAGATACATCAGCACGGCAAGCTGGCCGATATCGAAGGCCAGCAGCCACGCGGCGCGGCTCGGCTCGAGCCGCCGCGCCTGCTGGAACCGGATGCGGAGCGCGATATTCAGCCACGCCGACAGCGCGATCACCGACAGGCAGGCATAGATCGGCAGGTCGAATTCAAGCCCGAAATAGACCACCAGCACGGCGGCGGTCTGCCCGATGATCGACAGCCAGCGCAGGCGCACCAGCGTATCGAGCCGCACGTTGCGGCGGGGCATGGGCAGGCGCTCGAGGTCCATCGGTAACATGCCTCACGTTCTAGTCAGGCGGCTCGTAGCATAAAACGAGGCCATTGCGCGCAGCGTCAATGAGCGCGGCCCCGGCCTCTTGTGTTTCCGTCCGTTTGCGTCCCATGCGCCCCGTACCCTTGCGCTTCCGAGAGCAGGAGGGCACATGGTCGGGACCAGCCGCCCGGGTCTCAATGAACGCTGCCGAACCTGCCATTTCGCTCGACCGCGCCGTCAAGATCTACAAGGGCGGCATGGCGGTCGGCGGCATCTCCTTCGCGCTTCCGGCGGGGTCGGTGACCGCGCTGCTCGGCGGCAACGGCGCCGGCAAGACCACCACCATCGCCATGATCATGGGGCTGGTGACGCCGACCTCCGGCCGTGTCGCCGTGCTCGGCGCGCAGATGCCGCGGCAGCGCCATCGCGTGCTGCACCGGATGAATTTCGAGAGCCCCTATGTCGACATGCCGATGCGGCTCACGGTGCGGCAGAACCTGACCGTGTTCGGCAAGCTCTATGGTGTGTCACCGGTCCGCGAACGCATCCGCGAACTCGCGGCGCAATTCGATCTCAACGCTTTCCTGGATCGTCCCACCGGCAAGCTGTCGTCCGGACAGAAGACCCGGGTGTCGCTCGCCAAGGCGCTGCTCAACCATCCGGAAATCCTGCTGCTCGACGAGCCGACCGCCTCGCTCGATCCCGATACCGCGGACTGGGTGCGCGCCGAACTCGAGCGCTATCGCCGCGAGCGCGGCGCCACCATCCTGCTCGCGTCGCATAACATGGCCGAGGTCGAGCGGCTTTGCGATCGCGTCATCATGATGAAGCGCGGCGAAATCGTCGATGACGAAGCCCCTGCAAAGCTGCTGGCGCGCTACGGTCGCGAGAGCCTGGAAGAGGTGTTCCTCGACATCGCGCGCGACCGAAGGCAGGCGCAGGATCTCGCAGCCGGAGCGGCGACATGACGAACGAGCCGCGGCAATATCCGGTGCGCGAGGCGATCGCGTTCTCGCCCGCCCGCATCTTCGCGATGGTCCTGCGCTACTGGTATCTGCTGCGCTCGTCCTGGCCGCGTGTGCTCGAACTGGTCTACTGGCCGGCGGTGCAGATGCTGATGTGGGGCTTCCTGCAGCTTTACGTGTCGGAGAATGCCGGCTTCTTCGCCAAGGCGGGCGGCACCTTCATCGGCGCGGTGCTGCTGTGGGACATCCTGTTTCGCGGCCAGCTCGGATTCTCGATCTCGTTTCTCGAGGAGATGTGGGCGCGCAACATGGGCAATCTGATGATGAGCCCGCTGCGCCCCGTCGAGTTCATCTGCGCGCTGATGATCATGAGCATCGTGCGGCTCGCCATCGGCATGGTGCCGGTCACGATCATGGCGTTCGCGTTTTTCGACTTCAATCTCTACAGCCTGGGATTCGCGCTCGCGGTGTTCTTCATGAACCTGATCCTGACAAGCTGGGCGGTCGGTATCCTCGTATCCGGCATCGTCCTGCGCAATGGCATGGGCGCGGAGAGCATGGCCTGGACCATCATGTTCCTGCTGCTGCCGCTGGCCTGCGTGTATTATCCCGTCGCGGTGCTGCCGGCATGGTTGCAGCCGGTGGCCTGGCTGCTGCCGCCGACCTATGTGTTCGAGGGCATGCGCGCGTTGCTGATCGACCACACCTTCCGGGCCGACCTGATGGTGTGGGCCTTCGCGCTGAATGCGGCCTATTTTATCGCCGCGATCATTGGGTTTCTGGCACTTCTCCACAGCGCGAGGATTGCGGGATCGCTGGTGCAGAGCGGCGAATGATGATTTCGTAAGCACTTGGGAATGTATTTCGCCTATATTGACGTCTTGAACAAAAGGCCGGATGTTGCGTTGCAAAATGACCCGGGGCCGAGAAAAAGCCGAGAGAACGCAAAGAATGCCGGAAAAGAACATCGCAATCGGGGAATTCGGCGCCGCACCTGACCTGCCCGTCGAGGCCGGCCCCGTCGTTTCCACCGGCATGTACTGGCTCTACGAGATGAGCCACGCCGCGCTCAATCCGGCGCGGGCGTTCTCCGATGTCACCCGCCTCTATCTCAAGAATCCCTTGAATCCGTGGTCGCACACCACATTCGGCAAGACCGTCGCTGCATCGGCGGAAATGTTCGAGCGCTTCACTCGCCGCTACAGCAAGCCGGACTGGGACATCCACGACACAATGGTCGGCGGCGAGCGCGTCGACGTGCATATCACGCCGGTCTGGGAGCGGCCGTTCTGCCGGCTGCTGCATTTCGAGCGGGTGATGAAATCGCCGCCGCGTCGTCCGCAGCCGAAGGTGGTGATCGTGGCGCCGATGTCCGGGCATTACGCGACGCTGTTGCGCGGCACCGTCGAGGCCTTTCTGCCGAACCATGACGTCTACATCACCGAATGGGTGGACGCGCGTCTGGTGCCGCTCGCCGAAGGCCGTTTCGACCTCGACGACTATATTGACTACATCATCTCGATCCTGCATGCGCTTGGCGGCGATTGTCATCTGATCGCGGTATGCCAGCCGTCGGTCCCGGTGCTGGCTGCGGTCGCGCGGATGGAAGCGGAGCGCGATCCGTATGTGCCGCATTCGATGACGCTGATGGGCGGGCCGATCGATACCCGCGTCAACCCGACCGGCGTCAACAAGCTCGCCGAGGACCGCGGCATCGACTGGTTCCGCCGCAATGTCATCACCAAGGTGCCGTTCCCGCATCCGGGTGTGATGCGCGAAGTCTATCCGGGCTTTTTGCAGCTCAACGGCTTCGTCAGCATGAATCTCGACCGGCATCTCGATGCGCACAAGAACCTGTTCTTCAATCTGGTGAAGGGCGACGGCGATTCCGCGCAGAAGCATCGCGAGTTCTACGACGAGTATCTCGCCGTCATGGACCTGACCGCTGAGTTCTATCTGCAGACGGTGGACACGGTGTTCGTCAAGCACCTGCTGCCGAAAGGCGAGATGATGCATCGCGGTGTGCGGATCGATCCGTCGGCCATCCGAAATGTTGCGCTGCTCACGATCGAAGGCGAAAAGGACGACATCTCCGGTCTCGGCCAGACCGAAGCGGCGCACAAGCTCTGCACCAACATTCCGCCGGATCGCAAGGCGCATTACGTGCAGCCAGGCGTCGGGCATTATGGCGTGTTCAACGGTTCGCGCTTCCGCTCCGAGATCGCGCCGCGCATTTCCGACTTCATGCTGACCAGCCAGAGCAAGCAGGGCAAGGCGGCGGCGAAATTCCCCCGCGTCGTCGAACGCGCAGCGTCGTAATCGACCGCTGTTTCGCCTCTGCGCTTTCCTCTCGCGTCATTGCGAGCGCAGCGAAGCAATCCACGGGGCCCTTCGGTGCTGCGATGGGTGGCTTCGTCGCTTCGCTCCTTGCAATGACGGGTGTGCCTGGTGGTCGCCCGTCCCGAGCACCGTCGGGCGTCTTGACAATATTCCTATTAGCATTATAGTCCTATTGCCTTGCTCAATGAGGGGCGCCGTCCGGAGGCGTTCTTGATGGCGGAGCAGGGTGCGGCGCCTGCGGGCTGGATTCGCAATCCAGCACTCGGGCGGCGCCGGGGCTCCGCCCGGGGTCACTAGGGACCCCTGCCAGGAGCTGGCTGACGCCATGCGCAGATCAAGGCGCATGGAGGCAAAGCGCGGCCCGGCGCCGGGATAAGAACGCCGCCAGGACGGTGCGCCGAGAGGCGGCTGCGTCTCAGCAATGGGGCGCGGCATTCAGGAACGGCCCTGCGTCTGTCGGCGCGCCGTCCGCCCCTCTCGATGCAAGCCGGGTGTTCCGGTTTGCGTCCACCCATCGCAACCCGGATGCTGCAAGGCATCGCGGCGGCGATGATTCGCGCCCGCCCGCCAGAGGGCACCCCGGCTGGACGAAGGAATGAATCTTTATCCACTTTTTCAATCAAGATATGGTGTGTCCGCCGCCGCCTCCTACCTTGGCCGGCGTCTGTTTTATTTTTTGCCCGAAGGGATGTTTGGCAACCGGTCTATGGCAGTATCGCAGGCCGAAGCAGTCGAGGGTGACATGCCGCTCCGCGCGCTCCTGTACCGGCGACCGGCCGAACCGAAGGCGATCCAGGTCGTCCACGACAAGAACATCTATCTGGTGCGCGTGCGCCGGCACCGGCAGGCGCGCCGCTACACGCTGCGTATCCAGGCCGCGACCCGCGAGGTCGTGCTGACCATGCCGCCGCGCGGCTGTCTCAAGGAAGCCAGGGAATTCGCCCAGAAGCACGGCGGCTGGATCGCGTCGCGGCTGCATCATCTGCCCGCGGCCGAACCGTTCGCGCATGGCGGCGTGGTGCCGTTGCGCGGGCAGCCGCACCGCATCGTCCATCGCAAGGGCGAGCGCGGCACGGTCTGGGTCGAGACTGGTGACGACGGCGAGCGTCGGCTGTGCGTCGCTGGCGAGGTGCCGCATATCGACCGGCGGGTCGGCGATTTCCTGCGCAAGGAGGCGCGGCGGGATCTCGAACAGGCCAGCCGCGCGCTGGCCCAGAAACTGGGCGTGTCGGTGAAGACGGTCTCGATCCGCGATCCGTCGAGCCGCTGGGGTTCGTGCTCCACCACCGGGGTGCTGTCCTATTCCTGGCGGCTCATTCTCGCGCCACCCTTCGTGCTCGATTATCTCGCCGCCCATGAGGTCGCCCATCTGGTCGAGATGAATCACTCACAGCGTTTCTGGCGGGTGGTGGACCGGCTGTGTCCGAATGTGAGGCGTGCAAAAGCGTGGCTTGACATGCACGGGCCTGAGCTTCACCGCTATGGTTCGCCGCGGGCAAGGATCGAGCCCGACGTTCCGGTCGATGGAAGACGCCAGCCGCGGCGTTGAGACGCCGTCACTCTTCGATGCTGAAGCCCGACACCTTCGCGCTGACTGCGCTGCTCGCCGCATTGACCGCGCTCGCGCCGCTGTCGACCGATCTTTATCTGCCGACCTTGCCGGATATCGGCCGCGCCTTCGGCGTGTCGCCGTCGCAGGTGCAACTGACCTTGTCGGGCTATCTCGTCGGCTTCGCGCTCGGCCAGATCAGCTATGGCCCGATCTCGGACTGGTACGGCCGGCGCTCCGGCCTGATGGTGGCTTTGTGCTGCTATTGCCTCGGCAGCCTGATCTGCCTGCTGGCGCCGTCCATCGACGTGCTGATCGGCGCGCGGGTGCTGCAGGCCTTCGGCGGCTCCGGTGCGATCGTGCTGGCGCGCGCCGTGGTGCGCGATTTCTACAGCGGCGCGCGCGCCGGCAAGGAATTGTCGATGATGGGCCTGGTCATGGCCTTCGGTCCGGTCTCGGCGCCGCTGATCGGCGGCGCCTTGCATGCGATGTTCGGCTGGCGTTCGGCTTTTGCCGCGCTGCTCGTGTTCGGGGTCGCGCTGACGGCGATGGTGGTGCGCAAGATGCCGGAGACGCTCACCGAAAAGCCGGACGTGGCGATGTCGCTGTCATCGATGCTGGCAGGCTACCGCGACCTGATCCGCATCCGCGACTTCAATCTGTATCTGATGATCGGAGCCGCATCCTATACCGGGCTGATCGCGTGGTTGGCGTCGATGCCGTTCCTCTATCAGAAGCGATACGGCCTGACGCCGTTCCTGATGTCGCTGTCGATTTCCGCGAGCGCCGTCGGCTATCTGATCGGCACCATGATCGCGACCCGGATCGTGGTCAGGACCGGTATCGTCCGCACAATGGGCATGGGCGCCGTGGTTATGCTGGCCGGCGCGCTGGCGATCTGCGCCGCGGTCGCGCTCGACCTGAATTCGGTGATCCCGGTCACCATCGCGGTCGGGATCAATCTGGTTGGGTTCGGTCTCTTGTTTCCGCAGACCATGGCGGGCGGGCTGTCCTGTGCGGCGGAGCGCGCCGGGGCGGCGTCGTCGCTGCTCGGCTTTGCGCCGCAGGTGAGTGCAGCCACCCTGAGCGCCTGGGTAGTGGCGTCGATCGCGTCGGGCGCCTGGCCGGCGGCACTGGCCGTGCTGGCGATGGCGGCGCTGGTACTGCTGCTGTGGCTCGTCCTGTGGCTCGCGCCGTCGAGGCGGGTCTAAAGCGTTTTCGAGCGAAGTGGGTACCGGTTCGCGTGAAGAAAACGCGTCAATGCAAAGAAACCTATCTGCGGCCGAACAGGCGGTCGAGCAGCCAGCTGTCCATGCCATCGTTGCGGCCGGCCGGTGCAGGTGCGCCGCGTCCGGGGATCGATCCCGGCGGCACCGGGCGAGAGTCCTGATATGAGCCCTGATACGAATCTTGCGAACCCTGGCCATAAGTCTGCGACGGCGCACCGGGGAAGGGCGTGGCGATGCCGCCATGCACGCCGGGCAGGCTGGCGACCGGCACGTTGCGATGCGCATTCTTCATGAAGCGCGCCCAGATTTCCGACGGCAATCCGCCGCCCGTCATCTTCTTGGTCGGCGAGGAATCGTCATTGCCGAGCCAGACCGCGGTGACGAGCTGCGCGGTGTAGCCGACGAACCAACCGTCGCGGAAATCCTGGCTGGTGCCGGTCTTGCCGGCGGCTGGCCGTCCGCCGAGATCGGCCTTGCGGCCGGTGCCGGTCAGCAGTGTTTCCTGCATCATTGTATTCATCATCGCGACATAGCGCGGCTCGACGATCTGGCCGAGGCTTTGCGGTCGTCGCTGGAAGCGGACCTTGCCGTCCTTGCCACGGATGCTTTCGACCACATGCGGCGTGATCGCCATGCCGTTATTGGCGAAGGTTGCGAAAGCCGACGCCATTTCGAGGACGGAGACTTCCGAGGTGCCGAGCGCGATCGAGGCATTGGGCTCGAGCTTCGATGCGATGCCGAGCCGGTGCGCGGTGCGCGTCACGGCGGTCGCTCCGAACTCGAGCGTGAGGCGCACCGACACCGTATTCAGCGACATTGCCAGCGCCTGGGTCAGCGTCACCGGGCCGTGATATTCGCGCGTGTAGTTTTCCGGGCGCCAGCCTCTCACCACGATCGGGCGATCCTCGCGCACCGTGTCCGGCGTCAGGCCCCGCTCAAGCGCCGTAAGATAGACGAACGGCTTGAATGCAGAGCCGGGCTGCCGCTTTGCCGCAACCGCGCGGTTGAACTGGCTTTCCGAATAATCCTTGCCACCGATCATCGCCCGCACTGCGCCATCGGGCGACATGGACAGCACGGCGCCCTGTTCGACGCCGAGTTTGCCGCCGCGCATGGCGAGTTCTTCCGACAACGCCTGTTCGGCCAGCAATTGCAACGCCGGATCGATCGTGGTTTCGACCACGATGTCGTCCTCGACCCGGCCGATCAGGTCGTCGAGCACATCCATGATCCAGTCGGCGACGTAATTGATCGAGCCGGTGGTCTTCTGCTTGAGCGCATGCGCCGGCTGCAGGATCGCCATCTTGGCCGCCTGGTCGCCGATGAAGCCCGCATCGGCCATGGCCGTGATCACCACCTGCGCGCGCCGCTCGGCCCCGTTCGGGTTGCGGGTCGGCGCAAGACGCGACGGCGAGCGGACCAGGCCCGCCAGCATCGCGGCTTCCGACAAGGTGGTGTGGCGCGCATGCTTGCCGAAATAGCGCTGCGCGGCAGCCTCCACTCCATAGGCGCCGGCGCCGAAATAAACCCGGTTCAGATACAGTTCGAGAATCTCGTCCTTGGTGAATTTGCGCTCGAGCCACAGCGCCAGAGCGATTTCCTGCAGCTTGCGCGTCCAGGTCCGGTCCTGGGTCAGGAACAGGTTCTTGGCCAATTGCTGCGTGATCGTGGAGCCGCCTTGCGAAACGCCGCGGTGCATGACATTGGCGACCGCCGCTCGCAGGATGCCGATCGGGTCGATCCCAAAATGCGACTTGAATCTGCGGTCCTCGATCGCGATGAAGGCCTGCGGCACGTGGGCGGGCAGTTCTGTCAGCTTCGCCGAGACGCCGCTGTCGCCGCGCACGGCGAGAATGCGACCGTCGGTGCCCGCGATCTGGATCGAGGGCGGGCGCTTGGGAACTTCGAGCGACTGGATCGACGGCAGATGCGCGCCGACCCATGCCACGAGGCCGATCAGGGCGATGGTGCCCCACAGCGCGAGCACGATGCTCCAATAGATCATGCGGCCCAGAAACGAACGCCGCCGTCCCTTTTTCCCGGCGGGCTTTTGCTGTGGCTTTGACGATGCCGTCTTGGCCGCACGGCTGCGCGTGCGCGCGCTCTTCACGCGACGCTCCTGGTCTTCGCTGCCGGCAAGCCTGTCCTGCGGATCGGCGCGCAACTCGCGGTTGGGAACGCCGACATCGAACTTTGGCTCGCGGCGTACGGACTTGCTTCGCCGTCCCAAAGCCATCCCCCGCCGGACCCCGCGGCGGGGGCGCCGCGCGGTTCGGCAGCCAACGCTACGGGACCCGGTTTAAGGGCCGGTTAAGGCAGCGGGCTGGGCTTGGTGACGCGCATGCGACGCATTCAACACAGTGATGAGAATGGCTGTAAACAGGGGACTTTCGTGTTCTCAAGACCGCGGATTTATGCATGATCCCCGACCGCACCGGACCTGCCGGTGGGTTCAAACTCTGGGGGATTGAAACCATGCGCAAAGGCGCTCTACTGCTCGCTCTCGTTGTGCTCGCTGCTGCACCGACCGCTGCTTTCGCGGCGAAGAAGGCCAAGGCACCGTCCGACCCGAATGCTGCCGGCCAGAAGCTGGTCTATGCCGCGATGATGCAGCCGTATTACGCTTGGCAGAGCATCTGGGTTGTCAAGCCGGCCCCCAAGAAGAAATAATCGGCCAAGCGGCTGGAATCTTGCGGCGCCGGAGCAATGCTTCGGCGCCTTTTTCTTGCTCGCCTGGAAAGCCGGGATCGGCCTATCGGGTCGCGGTCTCCGATGCAGGCCGGGCGAACAGGGCGAGCAGCGCGCGCTTGATTGCGGCCTGCCGCGTCGGCGAGGCGACTTTCGCGCCGAGCAGGTCGGTGACATAGAACACGTCGACCACACGTTCGCCAAACGTCGCGACATGCGCCGACGTGATGTTGAGCGAAAGCTTGGAGATGGTCGCAGTCAGTTCATAAAGCAGCCCCGGCCGGTCGAGGCCGGTGACTTCCACGACCGTATAGCGGTTCGACCATTCGTTGTTGATATTGACCTCCGGCTCGAGCACGAAGGCCTTGAGCCGCCCTTTCGGGAGGGCCCGCCGCGCCACGACATCGGGCATCTTGATTTCGCCCCGCAGGGCCTTCTCGATGGTATCGGCGATCCTGCCGGCACGGCGGCCTTCGTCCTCGTCATGCTCGAATTCGCGCGTCAGTGAGATGGTGTCGAGCGCCAGTCCGTCGGTTGTGGTGTAGATCTGCGCATCCACGATGTTGCCACCCGCCGCAGCGCAGGCGCCTGCAATGATCGATAGCAGACGGGGGTGATCGGGTGCGATGACGGTCAGCTCGGTCACGCCGCGGGCGGCGTCGAACGAGACCTGGGTCGCGAGCGTCTTTCCCGAATTCCACGCCTCGCGCAGGAAATGCGCATGCGCAACTTTGCGCGGCAGATCGACCTTGAGCCAATAGGCCGGGTAGTGACGTGCGATATAGCCGTCCACTTCCTGGGTCGGCCAATTCTTCATCGCGTCGCGGAATTCAGCCTGGGCCATCGCAACACGCCGCTCGCGATTGACCTCCGAGAAGCCGCCGGTCAGCGCCGGTTCGGTTTCATAATAAAGGGTCCGCAGCAGCTGCGCCTTCCATCCGTTCCAGACGCCCGGTCCGACCGCGCGGATGTCCGCCGTCGTCAGCACCAGCAGCAGCTTCAGCCGATCGAGCGATTGGGCGATCGCCGCGAAATTCTCGATGGTCTTGCGGTCGGACAGATCGCGCGATTGCGCCACCGTGGACATCACCAGATGGTTTTCGATCAGCCATGCGACGGTTTCGGTCTCGGCATTGGTGAGACCAAGGCGCGGGCAGAAACGCCGCGCCACCCGGGCGCCGGCGATCGAGTGATCCTCCACCCGTCCTTTCGCAATATCGTGCAAGAATAACGTGATGCGCAGCAGCGCGCGCTGCCGCGGCGGCAGTTTTTTTACCAGCTCGTTGGCGAGCCCGTATTCTTCGTTGGTGCCGGCCTCGATTTCGGAGATCACGCCCATGCAGCGGATCAGGTGCTCGTCGACCGTATAGTGATGATACATGTTGAACTGCATCATCGCCACGACGCGGCCGAACGCGCGCACGAAAGAACCCAGCACGCCGGCCTCGTTCATGCGGCGCAAAACTGTCTCGACATCGTTGCGCGACGTCAGGATTTCAAAGAACAGCCGGTTGGCCTCGGCGTTCTCGCGCACCTCCTTGTTGATCAGCGACAGCGACCGAGTGGCGGTCCGCATCGCATCGGGATGGAACGCGAGATTGTGCTTCTGCGCGAGATAGAATATCCGGATGAGATTGACCGGATCGCGTTCGAAGACGTCGGGCCTGACGATATTGATCCGGTTATTGTCGACGATGAAATCGTCGGATTCGGAAAGCGCCCGGCGTCCGGTATTGGGCCGCAGACGCGCCATCATCCGACCGAGCATCGGTGCGGATTTGGTGTGATTGGCCTCAAGGGCCGCGCACAGGATAGCGGTCAGATCGCCGACATTCTTGGCGGTCAGGAAGTAGTGCTTCATGAACCGCTCGACGTCGCGCATGCCGGGATGTTCGGTATAGCCGAGCCGGACTGCGATCTCGCGCTGGATGTCGAAGGACAGCCGCTCCTCCGGACGGTCGGTGACGAAATGCAGGTGGCATCGCACCGACCACAGGAATTCTTCGCAGCGCCGGAACAGTTTCAGTTCGTCCTTGTCGAACACGCCGTGATCGACGAGCTCTTCGACATTGCGCACGCGGTAAACATACTTTCCGATCCAGAACAGCGTGTGCAAATCGCGCAGGCCGCCTTTGCCGTCCTTGACATTGGGCTCGACCAGGTAGCGCGATTGGCCGGTGCGGCGCAGGCGTTCTTCGCGCTCGGCGAGTTTGGCCGCGACGAATTCCGGACCGGTGCCGCGCACTACGTCGTGGTCGAAGCGGGTCACGAGTTCGTCGAACAGAGTGCGATCGCCGTTCAGGAATCGGGATTCCAGAACGGCCGTGCGGATTGTCATGTCGGCCTTTGCCTGGCGAACGCATTCATCCACCGAGCGCGTTGCATGCCCGACCTTGAGGCCCATGTCCCAGAGGCAATAGAGGATCGCTTCGGCGATGGATTCGCCCCAGGCGGTCTGCTTGTAAGGCAGCAGGAACAGGAGATCGATGTCGGATCCCGGAGCCAGCAATCCGCGTCCATAGCCGCCGGTCGCGACGATGGCCATACGCTCGGCTTCCGACGGATTCTCGGACGGGTAAAGATGCTTGCTCGCGAATTCGAACAGGACGCGAATGATCTCATCCTGCATCGCACAAAGCCGCTCGGCGCAACGGCGCCCCTGGCGTTCCTTCAGCAGGAGTTGCTCAGCCTTTTCCCGGCCGCGGATCAGTTCGCCTTTCATGAACTGGGCAACAGCCGTGCGCAGTTCGCGGTCGCGCCCCGAATAGGTCGAGGCCAGCGCCTCGATCTCGAGCGCGGCGGCGGTGGAGTCAAAAACCTCCCCTGCGGCGCGGGATGTCTGGTCCGGTGACAGCATGCCGAAGGGGATACCGGAGCGCTTGGCGGCTGTCACGGGCTTAAGCGCGCCGGTTGACGAAGTTTAATGTGCCTCGTCGGTTGGAGGTGCTATGAAAAGCCCAGCAGTATCAGTGGTTAACGGCAACAAAAGAAGCGGGCGCCCGGGAGCGGGCAAGCCTTTCGCCGAAACGGGGGAGCGAACATGCGATCCTACGAAGTGTGCGAATGTGGTGCGCCGCTGCAACTGCGCGAGCAGCCAACGCCGGTACCGGTGGGCACCGAAGTTCTGCTGCAGGTGACCGCTGCCGGGATTTGCCATAGCGACATCCATTTCTGGGAGGGCGTCTACGACATCGGCGGCGGCAAAGTGATGCGGCTGACCGACCGCGGGCTCAAGCTTCCCCTGACGCTTGGACACGAGAATGTCGGACGGGTGGTTGCGGTCGGTCCTGAAGTCAGCGGCGTCGCGATCGGCGACGAACGTCTGGTTTATCCCTGGATCGGGTGCGGTGCCTGCGCGGTCTGCCGGCGCGGCGACGAACAGCTTTGTCTCAAGCCGCAGTTCGTCGGCGCATTCCGGCCCGGCGGCTTCAGCGATCATCTCCTGGTGCCTCATCCGCGGTGCCTCGTCGATTACGGCGATCTGGCGCCCGAGCAGGCCGCGCCACTCGCTTGTTCCGGCCTTACGGCCTACGGCGCCCTGAAGAAATTCGGCGATCTGCCGAAGACCGAACCGGTCGTGGTGATCGGGGCCGGCGGCGTGGGGCTTATGGCGCTTGCCATTCTGCGGGCTATGGGCGCGCGAGGCGCGATCGTCGTGGATATCGACCCGACAAAGCGCGAGGCAGCGATGCGGGCCGGGGCGCTTGCGGTGGTTGACGGGCGGGCCGCCGATGTTGCGACGCAGGTTCAGGCGCTCGTCAATGACAGGATCTGGGCTGTGGTCGATTTCGTCGGCTCGGGTTCCTCCGTGACGCTGGGAATCGATCTGCTGACAAAGGGCGGCCATCTGATCGTGGTTGGTCTGTATGGCGGCGAAATCACATTGCCGACGCCCTATATTCCGATGCGGGCGATGACATTGCAGGGCTCCTATACCGGTAGCCTGCCCGAGCTGAAGGAACTCATCGCGCTTCTTGGCAAGGCATCATTGCCATGGATGCCGGTTGAGGTCCGCCCGCTCGATAGCGTCAATGCAAGCCTGAGCGACCTGAAGGACGGGAAGGTGATAGGCCGCCTCGTGCTCGCGCCGAATTGAGTTTCGAAATGACCAGTCCTGCTCATAAACACGCTTCGCTGGCTGGCGAGGGCTGGCATACGCGGCTTGGCTCCGATACATAACAACAACCTCCGGTTTCAAACGTCCGCATGTCCCCGTCCGATTATTTCTGGCTCTCGCTGCTGCTCAAGGCAGCGCTGACGTCGACCATCATCGTCACCGCCTCGTTGATCGTCGAGCGCGGCGGCGCCTTTCTGGGCGCGATGATTGCGTCGCTGCCGACATCGGTCGGCGCGGCCTATATCGTGATGTCGGTCGAGCATTCGCCCGACTTCATCTCGAAATCGGCACTCGGCAGTTTGACGGCGAACGCTGCCGGCGTGACCTTTGCAGCGATATATGCGCTGCTGGCTCGCAAGTCGTCGCTGATCGTCAGCCTCGGTGGCGCGCTTGTTATTTGGTTCGCGAGCGCGCTGACATTGAGCCGCGTTGATTTCACGATGTGGCAGGCGATCGCATTGAATTTGGCGGTCGGCGCAGTCGCGATCTGGGCGACGGCGCAGGCGCGGGCAGCCTCGTTCCCGAAAGCTGCCGTGGTGCGGCGTCGCTATGACATCCCGCTGCGCGCCGCCGCCGTGTCGGTCTTTGTGATCATCGTGACCACGCTGAGCCATTCGATCGGTGCGACTGCGTCCGGCATTTTCGCCGTATTCCCGATTGCGATGTCGAGTTTCATCGTCATCCTGCACAACCGCATCGGCGGGCCTGCGACCTCGAATGTGATCGCCCATGCCCAGATCCCGATGCTGGGACTGATCCCGGCCTTCCTCGCGGTCCATTTGCTCGCGGTGCCGCTGGGTGAGTGGTGGGCGCTGCTGGTCGCGCTGATGGCGTCGCTGCTGTGGAATGCGCTGCTCTGGGCCTGGCGCACGCAGCTCAGCGCGCGCCTGCCGATGGATTAATCTTTCGCCGAGGACAGCTTGGCCTTCAGGGCGTACAGCGCCTCCATCGCCTCGCGCGGCGACATCTCGTCGGGATGCAACGCCTGCAGTGCCGCGATCACGTTGTCGAGCGGCGCCGGTTGGGCCGATGATGCGGGGCGCGCCGCCTGGAACAGCGGCAGATCCTCGAAGCCCCGCACCGGTCTTCCGCGATCCTCGGCCTCGAGCTCGGCCAGCACCACCTTGGCGCGCTCGATGACGCTCGCCGGCAAGCCTGCGAGCTTGGCGACCTGAATGCCATAGGACCGGTCCGCGGCGCCCGGCACGACTTCATGCAGGAACACGACTTCGCCCTGCCATTCCTTGACCCGCATGGTGGCGTTATGAATGCGCGGCAGTTTCGCGGCCAGCGCGGTCAGTTCGTGGAAATGCGTGGCGAACAGCGCGCGGCAGCGATTGACCTCGTGCAGATGTTCGACGCTGGCCCAGGCGATCGACAGGCCGTCGAACGTCGCGGTGCCCCGCCCGATCTCGTCGAGAATGACCAGCGAGCGCTCGGTCGCCTGGTTCAGGATCGCGGCAGTCTCCACCATCTCGACCATGAAGGTGGAGCGGCCGCGGGCGAGGTCGTCGGCGGCGCCGACGCGCGAGAACAGCCGGTCGACGATCCCGATCCGCGCGCGCCGCGCCGGTACGAAGCTTCCCATCTGTGCAAGGATTGCAATGAGCGCATTCTGACGCAGGAAGGTTGACTTGCCGGCCATGTTCGGCCCGGTGAGCAGCCAGATGCGGCCGGTTTCGCGGGCCTCCTGACCGGCCTTGGGCGGTGGCGCCGATAGGTCGCAGTCATTGGCGATAAAAGGCTCGCTCAGGGATTGCTCGACCACGGGATGGCGGCCGCCTTCGATCACAAAGGCCTGCGAACGGTCGATAACGGGCCGCACGTAATCGCGTTCGACGGCCAGCGCCGCCAGCGCGGTTGCGACGTCGAGCGCCGCGAGCGCTCCGGCTGCCGCCATGATGTCGTCGCTCGCCGCCTGCACCTGCGCTGCCAGCCGGTCGAATATTTCGATTTCAAGTCCGAGCGCGCGGTCGGCGGCGCTGACGATCTTCGCTTCCAGCTCGCCGAGTTCGGTGGTGGTGAAGCGCACCTGACCGGACAGCGTCTGGCGATGGATGAAGCGCGCATTGAGCGGTGCGGCCATCAGCTTGTCGCCGTGCTGCGCGGTGACCTCGACGAAATAGCCCAGTACGTTGTTGTGCCGGATCTTGAGAATGCGGATGCCGGTTTCCTCGGCATAGCCGGCTTGCAATTGCGCGATCACCTTGCGCGAGCGGTCGCGCAGCGCACGCGTCTCGTCGAGCGCGCCATCATAGTCCTCGCGGATGAATCCGCCGTCACGCCTGAGCGCCGGCAATTCCTCGGCGAGCGCCGCCGACAATTCAGTGAGCAGGCCTTGCGCCGGCCGTCCCAATTCGCGTGCGATCTCCGCAATCTCCTGCGGGAGATCGGGAAGGCTTGAGAGCTGCGCCGCCAGCGTCGATGCGGCTGCAAGTCCGTCGCGGATCGCGGCAAGGTCGCGTGGTCCGCCGCGTCCGATCACAAGGCGCGACAGCGCGCGCGCCAGGTCGGGCGCAGACTTCAGGCTCGTGCGCATATCGCCGCGTATCGCGGGATCGGACACGAACAGCGCCACCGCATCCAGCCGGCGTTCGATGGCATCCGCATCGGTGAGCGGCGCGGCCAGGCGCTGCGCCAGATGACGCGATCCGGCCGCGGTGACCGTCCGGTCGATGGCCGCCAGCAGCGAGCCCCGGCGTTCTCCTGACAGTGTGCGGATCAGTTCGAGATTGGCGCGCGTGGCGGCATCGATCGCCAGTGCCGCACCGGCGCTTTCGCGTAATGGCGGCGACAATGGCGGCCGCCTGCCGAATTGGGTGCGCTCGACATAGGTGACGCAGGCCGCGGCCGCGGTCAGTTCGAGCCGCGACAGCGGGCCGAAGCTCTCCGTGGTCGCGACCTTGAAATAGTCCGCCAGCCGGCGCTCGGCTGTCGCGCCATCGAATACGTCGCGCGTCAGCGGCATCACATGCTCAAACGCGCGCAACAGCGGCGCGATGTCTGCGTCGGCATAAAGTGCGTCGGAAACGATGATCTCGCCGGGATCGATGCGGGCGATTTCGGCGGCGAGCTGACCCGCGTCGCTCTCGGTGACCTTGAACTCGCCGGTCGAAATGTCGATCCAGGCCAGCGCGAAACGACCTTGATCTTCCACCGACGAGGCGCGAGCGCGTGCAAGCGCAAGAAGATAGTTGTTGCGCCTGGCATCGAGAAGCGTGTCTTCCGTCAGCGTACCGGGCGTGACGAGGCGGACCACGCCGCGCTGCACGACGCTCTTGCCCCCACGCTTCTTCGCTTCTGCCGGATCCTCCAGTTGCTCACAGACCGCGACGCGATGTCCGAGCGCGATCAGCTTGTGCAAATATTCGTCGGAGCGTTCGACCGGCACCCCGCACATCGGAATGTCATTGCCGAGATGTTTGCCCCGCTTGGTGAGCACGATGCCGAGTGCGCGCGACGCGATTTCGGCGTCCTCGAAGAACATCTCATAGAAATCGCCCATCCGGTAGAACAGCAGGCAATCCGGATTGGCGGCCTTGATCTCGATGAATTGCTCCATCATTGGCGTGACGCGAGCGGCATCGTCGCTCGCCTTTTGCGTCACGCGCGCTGTGTCGGGCGCGGCTTCGGCCGGTGTTGGCTTGTGTGGGGCATCCATGGTGACGGGCACGCTAGCAGAACAAAACGGCACAGGCATGAGTTTTGGGGGCGGCGTTCACAGGCGGCGTCCCCCGCAAAAGAAAACGCCGGGACAAGCCCGGCGCAGTCTTCAGAGTTCGGCTTCTTGCGGCCGGAATCGCTATTTCACAAAGGTCTTGCCGGTGATCCGTTCCAAATTCTTGTAATAGACCTTGTCGAGGTCCTCCTTCGGCATGCCGTATTCGTCGAGGATGCGGAGGGTCTCGCGGATATACATCGTGCCCTTCTCAGGATCGAACGGGCAGTCCGACGCGAAGATCACCTTGTCGAAGTCGAAGAAGCCGAAGCCGATCTTCATCGCGCCCTCGGAGGTGAAGGTCGCGGTGTCCGGATAGAAGTCGTGCTTGAAATAATCGAGCGGACGCTTCTTGAGGCTCTTGAGCAGCGCGCCGTAATCTTCATCCGAGGTGCGGGCGCCGAACTGATCCCAGCCGGGCCCGATACGGCCTTCCAGAGTCGGCACGATCGAGCCGAAATGATGGACGATGACCTTCAGCTTCGGCATGTCGTCCAGCATCTTGGAGAAAACCAGGCGCGACATCATCGCCGCGGTCTCATACGCCCAGCCGAAGGTCCACCAGATTTCGTAAAGCGACTTTTTCTCGTCGAGATAATCCGGGAAGTTCGCGGCGCGCGAGGGGTGCACCCAGATCGGCTTGTCGAGTTTTTCCATCGCCGCGAAGAACGGCCGGAATTCCGGACGGTCGAGCGGCTTGCCGTTGACATTGGTGAAAATCTGCGTGCCACAGGCCCCGAGTTCGTTGATGGCGCGGGTGGTTTCGGCAACGCCGGCATCCTTCGCGGTGAGCGGCGTCTGCGCAACGAAGCCCGCGAACTCGTCCGGATATTTCTGACACAGCTCGGCCATGCCGTCGTTGCCGATCCTCGCATACTCCACCGCGAGATCGGGATCGCCCTTGGAGAGCTGCTCGAGCGAAGGGGCCGCGAGCGAGATCACCTGCTTGTAGTCCTTGAAGCCGCCGATGATCCTGCGGCGATGTTCGATGTCGTGCAGCGCCGGTAATTCGGTGGCGCGCTTGCCGATATCGGGCAGGCCGCTGGCCAGCAGTTTCTCGAAATAGGCTTTCGGGAAGAAGTGATTGAAGGCGTCGATACGCATGCGGAGGGAACCTCGTTAGGACGGATTGGTGGTCGAGTGGTTTCAGTACGGGGTGATGACGTTCAGCAGCGCCTGCTTCTTGTCCTTCATGACAGCATCGCGGGCGCGGGCGAGTGCAGCCGGTACATCCTCGGGGCGCTCGACGCGCTCGCCATGTCCGCCCTGCGCCGTCACGAATTCGTCGAATGGCGGGGATGGGTCGAGATCGGCGAGGAAACGGCCATCGGTCTCGCCGGCAACGCCGTCCTTGAACATCGACAGCGTAGCTTTGCGGACCGCGCCATAGCGGCTGTTGTTAAAAATGATCGACAGGATCGGAAGGTTGAACTTCTGCTGCACCCAGTGGCTCACCGTTGGATTGCCGAACATGTAGCTGCCATCGCCGAGCGTGGCGACTATCAGTTTTTCCGGTGCTGCGAGTTTGGCGCCGATTGCGGCGCCAAGTCCCCAGCCAAGCCCGCCTGCCGGCCCGAGCGAATAAAAGCTTTCGGCCTTGTCGCGCGGACAATGCTCGAGCGAGAGCGGGTATTCGTTGAAGATGATGGCGTCGGTGCCGAACGCTTCGCCGATGCAATGGCTGAGATAGGCCGGCGTAATCTTGTCAGCGGAGCCACGCGCCTCCGTCGCCGATTTCTCCGCGCGAAGCTTGCGGCGCTCGGCCATCTTGTTGCGGCGCGTCTCGATGGCGGACGCCATGCCCGGCCGGTGCTTCTCCAGCGCCGCATGCAGCGCCTCGTACACGTCGGCCGATCGCGCCACCATCGACAGATCGCTCGGGAACGACCGCATCGGGTAGCGCTGATAGGTCGGGTCTTCGCCGACATGCGCGACCTGGCAGCCGCTCTTGACCTTGTCGTAATGCGGATAATACGGGACGTCGCATTCGGCGTTGATGATGAGATCGGCCTCCGGCACCAGCGGGCCGGAATCATAGCCCGCATGCATCGGATGGCTCGACGGCAAGGTGACCACGCGCGGATTGTGATTGACCACGGGCAGCGCGTAAGTCTCCGCGAGCTTTGCAAGCGCCGCGACCGCGCGCGGATCGCCGTCGGACGAGGTGATGATCAGCGGCGATTGCGCCGTGGCGATCCATCCCGCGAGCGTCTCGATCGCATGCGGATCGGGATGTCCCAGAGACGGCAATTGCCGTGGCGCGGATGACAGCGTGTCCGAGACCGGCGCGGACAGCGGCTCGCGCGGCAGCACCAGATAGACCGGGCCGCGCGGCGACGTCATGGTCATCTCGAAGGCGCGGGCGGCCACGTCGGCGGCCTGTTCCGGGACTTTCATCTCGTAGTCCCACTTCACCAGTTCGCGCAGCATGCCGGCCTGGTCGAACATTTCCTGCGCCCAGTGAATCGAGCGGCTGCGCGAGCCGAAGCTGCCCTTTTCGGTGAAGGGCGTGCGCCCGGCAGCGAGGATCAACGGCGCCCGGTCGCGGGCGGCATTTGTGACATTGTTGATGGTGTTGCCGGTGCCGACATTGACGTGGACCATGACGGCCTGGGGACGGCCGGTCATCAGATAGGCGCCATGCGCCATCGCCACCGCGAGGTTTTCGTGCGGCACCAGCACCGGCTGCGGGAGCTTGGCATTGCTGCCTTCGGCGCGCGTGAAGGCTTCGACGATCGGCGGGAAATCGGTTCCGGGATTGCAGAAGAAATAATCGACGCCATGCTCGGACAGCGTTTTCAGGAAAATCTCGGCCGCGATCGGGGCGCGGTCACCTTGCTGTTTGGCCATGCGTGTTCGCGCTTCCTCGACGGCGCCCCGGCTTTCGGCATTCCAGGCAGCCTCGCTGCGCGAAACGGGTCGGGGCTTTGATCTTGCGGCGCTAGCTCTAGCGGACGACCGATGGGGTTACAATGCCGCTCGGGAATGCGGGCTATTCCGCAGCGATGCGGAATGACAGGCGCGCATCGAACTCGTCCAGACACTTGGCCAGCGATTGCCCTTCGGGGTCCATAAGCGCCGCGGTGCGGGCGCTGGCAATGCCGTCGATGGCGTCCTGGACCGGGATCTGGCCTTGCAGGGCTGGATGGATCAGGCGCGTTTCGATGGTCTGAAAGTTCTCGGTCCCGCGCTTGTGGGTGGAGCCGTAGCCCTTGATCAGCCGCGCGCATTCGGCGACTTCGAGCGCCAGCGCGGGTGACAGCCGCGCCGCCTGCAGGATCGTCGCCAGCCAGGACTCGATCTGCGCCTGCTCGACGACATAGCGATGCATGAAGCGGCGCAGGGGGCGCAGCTTGGCGAGCAGCCAGAAACGCAGGTAGCCGGTGACCGACGTGGTTTTCACGTACATGCCGACATGCACTTTATCGAGCCAGCCGCGCTTCTCGGAATAGGCGATGATCCGGCGCGCCAGCGCATGCGGCAGCACCTGGCACATCTCCTCGATGCCCGGCTTGAGAAATTCAGTGACGCTGTACGGCTCGCCGTTGTTGGCGCCCAGCTCCTGCTCGATCCGCTGCATGCGCGCCGGGTCGATCTTTGCCTGCGCGACGCGGATCAGGTCCTCGAACGACATCCGGACCGCAAGATGGCGCGCGGTTTCGCGCAGAAGCTTGCCGTCGCCATGCATCTGCGCCTCGATATCGCGCACCGGAGCAAGCCGGTCGAGGAGCAGGCGGGCGTAATTGTCGTCCTGGAAACGGGCGAGGCGCCGCACGCCTTCGATCACAACGTCCTGTGCCGATTGCGGCATGGTCTCGCGGATTTCGCGCTCCAGGCTGGCGAGATCGTTGCGCGGCTTCTCGCGGCGCTTGCCTTCGGACGCCCGGCGGAAGGTCGTGGCTTCGGTGCGGGCCGCTGTCAGCCCCGCCTTGAAGCCGCGCAGGTTGGCCTCCGCCGCCTTGCCCTCGGCGCGAATTGCGCGCTCGAAGGCCTCCACCGGGATCGGCAGTTTGCCGCAGCCGGCAATGGCTCCGAGCATCACCGCGTTGATCATGGCGCCGGCTTCCTTGGCGACCGATTCCATGTCGAACAGGATGCGCGACTGCGCATTCTTCTCTGCAACATCGAGCAGCCGTGCATCGTCGAAGCGGCCGTCGCCCAGCGCCATCTTCTCGTTGATCACGTAGAAGCGGCTGGTCGAGGAAATCAGCAATGTGCGGTCGGGGGTGCAGAAGCCGTTGGCGATGCAGCGTCCCGCTTCCATGAACTCCGAGGATACCAGCACGTCGATGTCGCCGATGCCGGGCGCGAGCGCCAGTACCGGGCGGCGCAGTCCGAGTTCATGCCAGGGCGTCGGGTAGATCTCGATATAATAGGTCGTGCCGCCGGTGCGCTGGGCGACGCCCGGGATCGAGGTCGATTGCGCCGGCAAGCCGAGATCGGCCGCGGCCGACATGATCCAGTTGGTGAGCACGCCACCGCCTTCGCCGCCAAGCGCGGCGATCAACATGGTGACGGGACGCTGCTCTTTCGTCATGCGGTCACCTGTTCGCGCGCAGCGGCAGGCACCGCGCCTGCGGGCATATCGGCCTCACGCGGACGACCGCCGAACCAGCCGATCACGGTGCGGCGGATGCTGAACAGGGTGCGATCCCACCAGGTTGCGTTGCGCACGAGCTCGGCGCGATAGAAGGACGGGCAGAGCACCGCGGCATGCGCGACCTCGCCGCAGAGACCGCAGCCGACGCAGGATTCGATGACGCTGGCGACCGGATCGGTGCGCAGCGGATCGGGCGACGGCTTCACCGTCAGCGAGGGACAACCGGACAGACGGATGCAGGAATGGTCGCCGGTACAGATTTCGTCATCGACGCCGAACTTGGTGCGGACCACGCGCTCGCCGCGCGTCAGCTTTGCAGCATCCTCGGCGCGCACCCGGCGCTGCCGCGCGAGCTGGCATTCGCCGTCGGCGATGATGACCTTCAGGCCATGCTCTGCGCTGGCCAGCGCTTCCTTGATGGCCGCCATCATCTTGCCGACCGAATAGGTGCGCACCTTGCGCAGCCATTTGACGCCCATGGTTTTCAGCGTCTGCTCGATATCGGCGGTCTGGCCTTCGCCGGAGCGGCTGGCCTTGGATGAAGGCATGTATTGCAGGCCGGTCGCCGAGGTGTAGCCGTTCTGAAACACGATCAGCAGGCCGTCGCCCTTGTTGAACAGGTTCGAGGTGACGCCGGTGATCAGGCCGTTGTGCCAGAAGCCGCCATCGCCCATCACCGCGATCGGGCGCTTGTTGGTATTGGGGCCGACCGCGGCCGCACTTGCCAGCGACATGCCGTAGCCAAGAACGGAATTGCCCATGCTGAATGGTGCGAAAAGTCCGAAGCAGTGGCAGCCGATATCGGCCGAGATATGCGCGTTGCCGGTTTCCTGCTGTGTCAGCTTGAGAGCGGAGAAGACCGGACGCTCTGGGCAGCCGGTGCAGAATGTCGGCGGCCGCGGCGGCATGTCGCGCAAGGCATGCGACACGGCTGGAAGATGCGCGGTCAGCTTGTTGATGCGATCGCCCACGGCTGCGGTATCGAGACGGGCGGGGCGGGCTTCGATCAGGAATTGCGCGAGGCCGCGCATCAGCACTTCCTGGGTATATTCACCGGCCGGCGGCAGCACGTCCTTGCCGTAAAGCCTGGTCTGGATGTCGCCGCGCCGCAACTCGGTCGCGACCATCTGCTCGATATACTCCGGGAAGCCTTCCTCGACGATCAGCACCGCTTTCTTGTCGGCGCAGAAGGAGCGGATCTCCTGGGGCACCAGCGGATAGGTGACGTTGAGGCAGAGCACCGGCACGCGGCATTCGCCGAAGGTGTCGGCTAGGCCCAGCCGCTCAAGCGCGCGCAGCGTGCCGTTGAACAGGCCGCCCTGCACGATGATGCCGATATCCTTCAGGTCGCCGGGGAAGAACTCGTTCAGCTTCTCGCGCTGGATGAAGTCGCGCGCCACCGGCATGCGCTGCTCGACCTTCAGCTTTTCATGGACGAAGGTGACCGGTGGATGCGAGAGCCGCGCGAAGTTATGCGGTGCGGGCGAAGTGCGGCTGAGTTCCGAGATGGCCGGCTTGATGTTGTCCTTTGCCTCGAACGCACCGGTGACATGGCAGGCGCGGATGCGCAATTCGAGCATCACCGGGGCGTGGCTCGCCTCCGACAATTCGAAGCCCTTCTCGACGATGCGCACGATGCTCGGCAGGTCCGGACGGGGATCGAGCAGCCAGATCGAGGATTTCAGCGCATAGGCATGCGAGCGCTCCTGGATCACGGCGCCGCCTTCGCCGTAATCCTCGCCGACGATGATCATGGCGCCACCCATGACGCCGGGCGAGGCGAGGTTGGAGAGCGCGTCGGAGGCGACGTTGGTGCCGACAATCGCCTTCCAGGTCACCGCGCCGCGGATCGGGTAGTTGATCGAGGCGCCGAGCATGGCGGCGGCGGAGGCCTCGTTGGTGCAGGTCTCGACATGGACGCCGAGTTCCTTGAGGTAATCCTCCGCGTCCACCATGACGTCGAGCAGGTGCGAGACCGGCGCGCCCTGATAGCCGCCGACATAGGACACCCCGGATTGCAGCAACGCTTTAGTCACGGCCAGGATGCCCTCGCCGTGGAAGGTCTGGCCCTCGCCGAGCCGCAGGGACTGCACTTCCTTCTTGAATGAACGTTCCATGAGCCTCTGCCGCCGGACAATCGTGAGCTGTCTGTCCGGTATTTAGCACCTTGGCACAATTATAAAAGGCAGCGGTTTGGCCCCTCAAACCGCCGCGCCATGGTGCGACAAGCTGCCCGCTACATATGCGACGGCAGCCAGGTCGCCAGCGCCGGGAACAGGACGAGGATGACCAGCCGGATCAGGTCGGTGATGATGAACGGGATCACCCCGATGAAAATCGTCGATATCTTGATGTCCTCGAGAACGCTCTTGATGACGAATATATTCATGCCCACCGGCGGGTGGATCAGGCCGAGCTCCACCGTCATGACGATGATGATGCCGAACCAGATTGGGTCGAATCCCATCTCCTTGATGAGCGGGAAGATGATCGGGACGGTCAGGATCACGATCGCGAGCGCGTCCATCAGGCAGCCCAGCAGCAGGTACATGAGCAGGATCAGCGTCAGCACGCCGTAATTGCCGATGCCGAGACCGGTCAGGAAGGCGGTGACCTTCTGCGGGGTCTGGGTGATGGTGAGGAAATAGCCGAACAGCAGCGCGCCGATCAGGATTGTAAACACCGCCGCCGTGGTGCGGGTGGTCTCGAGCAGGCATTGCAGGATTTGTTTGCCGTTAAGCCGCCCGCGAGCGACGCCGATGATGAAGGCACCTCCGGCGCCGGCACCGGCCGCTTCGGTCGCGGTGAACATGCCGCCATAGAGGCCGCCGATCACGAAGGCGAACAGCAGCAAGGTGGCCCAGACGCCCTTGATGCTTTCGACGCGCTCGCTCCAGGACGAACGCGGGCCCGCCGGCAGGAAGCCTGGCTTCGTCCAGCCGATGATCGACACCGTGGCAGCGTACATGATGACCGCGAGGATGCCGGGAATGACGCCGGCGATGAACAGCTTGCCGATATCCTGTTCGGTAATGATCCCGTAGATCGCCAGAACCGTCGACGGCGGGATCATAATGCCAAGCGTGCCGCCGGCCGCGATGACGCCGGCCGAGAAGCTTTCCGGGTAGTTGAAGCGGCGCATCTCAGGATAGGCGACGCGCGAGAAGGTGGCTGCCGTGGCGACCGACGAGCCGCAGATTGCGGCAAAGCCGCCGCAGGCAAGAATGGTGGCGATACCGAGCCCGCCGCGCAGATGGCCGATGAAGGCATTCGCGGCGCGGAACAGTTCGCGGCTCATGCCCGAGGTGGTCGCAAATGCGCCCATCAGCAGGAACAGCGGTACCACCGCGTAGTTGAAGTCGGTGACCGTCCGCATGGTTGTGTGGCCGACGATCTTCAACGCCGGGCTCATCGACGTGAGATAGCCGAAGCCGGTCACCCCGACGAGGCCGAGCGCCATGCCGATCGGCACGCGCAGCAGCATCAGCGTGAACAGCGACACGAACCCGATTACGGCAACTGCGTCAGTAGACATCGGAATTTCTCACTCGCCCGACTTCGAAGCTTCGTCGACCGGCTTCATCAATTCGGGATGGAAAATCAGCCGGTAGGTGCGCACGGCAATCAGCAGAACGGCGGCCAGATCGCCGATCCATGCGATCGCGAAGAACGGCCAGACCGGGATGCGCATGTCGAACGTCTGTACGTTGGCGCCGTAGGTGGTCGAGACCTTGTCGAACAGGGTGTAGGTCTGCACCGAGACCACGAACAGCAGCACCAGCGTTGCGAACACGTCGATCACGCGCTGCCAGGTCTTGTTCACGTTGGCCCAGAGCAGGTCGACGGTGATATGGGTCCCGCGATAGCTGGTCGCGGCGATGCCCCAGAAAATCACGATGCCGAGCAGCAGCTGTCCGAAATCATAGGCGTCGGGGATGGTGTATCCGAAGAAGTAGCGCAGGATCACCGAGATAAAGACGTCGAATGCCACCAGGCCAATGAAGAACGCGGCGACCCATTCGATCGAATCGATGAAGCCGTCCATCCATCTGCTGACTCTGCTCATCCCCCAACCTCACGGCGCCGTTCGGACGGCGGCAAAATATCTGCGGCTCTCTCGGCATAACGGCGGGAGAAAAGTCCCCCGCCGTCGGTTGCATATCGCCTGGAACGCGTCGCGCGATCAATAGGCCGCGTTGAACTTCGAAAGCGAATCCCGCAGTTCCTTCATGACCGCGTCCGGATCGCCGCCCGCCTTCTTCACATTGGCTGCCCACGCCTTCTCGAGCGGTTCGGCGGCCTTCTTCCATTCGGCGAGCTGTTCGGGCGTCAGCGAGTAGACCTCGCGGGACGAATCCGCCTTGAGCTTGCCAATGCCGGCATGCTCGTAGTCTGCCCACGGGGCCGCGACCCGCAATGCCCACTCGTTGGTGCAGTGATCGTCGATCACCTTCTTCTGCGCCGCCGACATCTGGTTGTAGGTCGAGGGGCTGAAGACGAAGGCAAAGGTGGTCGCGTACATCGGTGCGTCGATGTGATATTTCGTCACCTTGTCGATGCCGAAGAGCGGCACCGAGCCCCAGGGGAAGGTCACGGCCTCGGCCACGCCCTTTTCGAGGATGTCACGCACTTCCGGTGCGCTGGACTGCACGTTCGATCCGCCAAGCAGCGAAATATATTGCGCCATGGTCGCATGCGCCGGCCGCACCTTCATGCCCTTGATGTCGCCGGGCACGGTGATCTTCTTCTTCACGGAGTGGAAAGTGCCGGGATCGTGCATGAAAGCGAGGCAGAATTTGACGTCCTTCATCTCCTTGCCCGCGTATTTGCGGTACCAGGCGTCGAGCGCCTGCGAACCGCCCTTGGCATTGGTGACCAGGAACGGCAATTCGCCGGCGCCGATGATCGGGAAGCGGCCCGGCTGATAGCCCGGATTGATGTAGGTGAGGTCGGCAATGCCATCGCGCGCCATGTCGTAATGGTCGAAGGCCTTGCCGAGTTGCTGCGACGGATAGACCTTGAACTTGATGGTTCCGCCCGAGGCCTTCTCGACCGACGAGCCCCAGTCTTCCAGGGCCTTCTGCAGCGGGTGAGACGGCGGGACCCAGTGGGCAAGTTTGAGATCGAAGGTCTTGTCCTGCGCCATCGCGGGCGAAGCCAACGCCAGCAGGGCGCCAGCGGCAGCAAGCGAGCAAATGGATTGTCTGGATATCATTCGGATGTTTCTCCCTCGGGTCTGAGATCGCGGTTCTTTATGCATTTCGCAGATGCGAGATGTTTCCCGGCATTGTAGGGGAGAATAGTTGGATATAAAACAATTTTCAGGTTGATCTTTCGACGCATCAAGGGGGACATTTTGGCGCGCGATACGGTCGCACTGAGCAGCGCCGAAAGCGATGTCAGTCCGCGCGCCAGCGTGGATGACACCCTCGATTTCGGTCCGTTCGACGACTGGATCGGTTTCCGGCTTCGGATCGCGCAGATCGCGTCGTTCCAATCCTTCGCGCGGCATGCCCAATCCGTGGGCTTGAGCCCTGGACGATTTGCCGCTCTGGCCCTGATCGATCGCAATCCCGGGATCAGCCAGACCGCACTCGCGCGCGCAATCGGTAGCGACAAATCCACACTCACGCCGGTGCTCGACAATCTGGTCAAGCGCGGATTGATCAGCCGGGTTCGGACGCGCAGCGATCGCAGGCTCTACGAGCTGTCGCTGACCGATGCCGGTCGCAAGGTGATGCGGGCGATGCACGAATGCGCGCAGCGTCACGAGAGCGAACTCGACGCAATCGTCGGGCCGGCGGAGCGTGAGCAGTTCGTCAGGACGTTGCGGAAGATATCGACGGCGCTAGGTCTGTAGCGTTCGCGCCGCGCCTGTCGCCAGGCGGGCGCTCAGAACTCGCCGCGGAATCGCGCCGCCAGTTCCTCCGGCAACGGATGCGACTTGATCTTTGACTTGTCGTGGGCTTCGCGCTTCACCCAGGCGCGCGTTTCCTGGCCTTCGACGGCGACCTGGTTGTTCTTCCGGATTTGATGCTTGATCTCGAAGCTGGACCGGCCGACCCGCACGAAGGTCGACTGGATGATGACATCGTCTCCGAACCGGGTCGGGACGATGAATTTGGCTTGGGTCGCGACCAGCGGATAGCCGTCGAACTCGTAGCGCTTGAGCAGTTCGGCCTTGCTCACGCCGGACGCGGCGGTGATCAGCATGGTGACCGAATGGTCGAACATCGCGAAATAGCGCGGATAGAAAATGATGCCGGCGGGATCGCAATCCCCCCACTCGATCCTGACGCTACGGCTGTTGCTGAGCATTGACGTATTCTCGCGCAGCGATGCGGGGTGGTTGGACTCCCTCCCCCTGAAAGGAGGAGGGTTGGGGGAGGGGGTCGTAACGTGACCCCCGCCCGACCGTCTTCGCTGCGCTCGACGGTCGACCTCCCCCTTTCAGGGGGAGGTGAAGGAAAAAGTCAACGCGGCGCCATGCGCAAGGCGCCGTCGATGCGGATGGTCTCGCCGTTCATATAACCGTTTCGCACGATGAACATCGCCAGATCGGCATATTCCTCTGGCCGCCCGAGCCGCGGCGGGAACGGCACCGACGCGCCGAGGCTCTTTTGTGCCTCTTCCGGCAAGGCGTCGAGCATCGGCGTATGGAAAATGCCGGGCGCGATCGTCATCACGCGAATGCCGAACTGGGCGAATTCACGCGCCGCCGGCATGGTCAGTGCCACCACGCCGCCCTTCGACGACGAATAGGCGGCCTGGCCGATCTGCCCTTCGAAGGCGGCGACCGATGCGGTCGAGATGATGACGCCGCGCTCGCCACCATCGAGCGGTTCGGCCTTGCTCAACGCCGCCGCGAACAGCCGCATCATGTTGAAGGTGCCGATCAGGTTGATCTCGATCACCTTCTTGTAGTCGGCAAGCGGCATCGGCCCGTCGCGGCCGACGATGCGCTTGGGCGGGCCGACGCCGGCGCAATTCACCAGCACGCGGCCGACGCCGTATTTCTTCTGCACCTCGGACAGCGCGTCCGCCGCGCTCTGATCGTCGGTGACGTCGCATTTGACTGCGATGCCGCCGAGCTTGTCAGCAACCTGTTGGGCTGCGGCCAGATTGATGTCGAGCAGCGCCACCTTGGCGCCCGCCTTGACGAAGGCTTGCGCGGTCGCGGCGCCCAGCCCCGATGCGCCGCCGGTGATGATTGCGACTTGTCCGTTGATGTCCATGTGACCGCCTAATTCTTCGAGGCTTCGGTATTCTCGATCAGCAGCGCAATCCCCTGGCCGCCGCCGATGCAGGCCGACGAGATGCCGTAGCGCAGGCCCTTGCGCTTCAACTCGCGAGCGAGCGTCGTGGTGATGCGAATGCCGGTGGCGCCAAGCGGATGGCCGATGGCGATGGCGCCGCCATTGACGTTGAGCTTGTCCTCGTCGATGCCGAGTTCGCGGGCGCAGGCCATGACCTGCGCACCGAAGGCCTCGTTGATCTCGATGCGGTCGATGTCGGAAAGCTTCAGCCCGGCGCGTTCCAGTACCGCCTTGATGGCCGGCACAGGTCCGATCCCCATCACCTCCGGCGGCACGCCGACAGCCGCGGACGCCACCAGGCGCGCCAGCGGCGTCTTGCCGTTCTTCTTCAGATAATCGCCGCTCGCGACCAGCGCCGCCGCGGCGCCATCGACAATCGCCGACGAATTGCCGCCGGTCTGCACGCCACCAAAGGCCGGCGGGATTTTCGCGAGCGTATCCACAGGCGAGGGCCGCACATGGGTGTCGGCCTTCACTTCCGGGGTCTTGCGCGACAGTTTGATGCCGCGCGGTTCGTAGCCTTCCAGTTCGAACGTCTCGGTCGTGACCGGGACGATCTCGCCATCGAGAAAACCGTCCTTTTGAGCGGCGAGCGCGCGGTCGAACGAACGCGCGGCAAACTCGTCCACTTCCTTGCGGGTGATCTGATATTGCCGCGCGAGATTTTCCGCGGTGTCTCCCATCGTGACCTTGGCAGCGGGATCGAGCAAAGCCTCCCAGAGGAAATCCTTGAACTCGACCTGGCCGAGGCGGAAGCCGCTGCGGCTGGTATAGGACGCGACCGGATTGCGGCTCATCGACTCCGTGCCGACGCAGAGCGCGACGTCCGCGCGTCCGAGCGACACCGCATCGGCGCCCTGCGACAGCACCTCGATGCCGGTGCCGCAAACGCGCTGCACATGATGCGCCGGCGTCTCGATCGGAGCGCCGGAATAAAGCGCCACATGGCGCGGCAGGCAGAACACGTCGAAGCTCGCCTGCGCCATGTTGCCGGTGATGACGGTGTCGATATCGTCGCCCTTGACGCCGGCGCGCTTCAGCACCTCGCGCCCGACCTTGATGCCAAGATCGGTCGGCGAGATCGCCGCCAGCGGTCCGTTGTAATCGGCGAACGGCGTGCGCACGCCCTCGACCAGCCATGCATCGGTGAACGTGGCGCCGATGCCGCGTGTTTTTTCAGACATGTCAGGCCTTTTTGTCGATGGTGATCACGCGGGGCGAGGGCGGATCGGAATACATTTCCGCCACCATCGCCTTGCGATGGCTCAACACCGCGCGCTGGTTGATCGAGCCCTTGTCGGTGATTTCACCGACATCGAGCGATGGCGGCTCGGCGAGCAGGATCGCCCGCATCACGCGATTGGACGAGCCGGTCGAGGACTTTGCGAAGTCCGCCAGCAAGTCCCTGAACTTCGCCTTCACGCCGGCATGGTCCAGCACGTCGGCCGCAGCTGCGTCCTTCGGCAGGTCCGGCGCATATTTGCGCAGTGCTTCTACGTCGGGGATGACGATGACGCCGATATAGTCGCGGTCGGCGCCGCCGATCACCACGTCGCGGACATACGGCGCAAAGTGCGAGATGAAAGCTGCCCGCAGCGGGCCGACGCTGACCCATGTGCCGGTGCCGAGCTTGAAATCCTCGGCGATGCGGCCGTCGAACAACAGGCCCTGCAGCGGATTGTTCTCATCCTCGAATTTGAGCGCGTCGCCGATCTTGTAGAAGCCTTCCTCGTCGAAGGCTTTCGCGGTCAGGTCCGGCTGGCGCCAGTAACCCGGCGTGATATGTGGCCCCTTGAAGCGCGCCTCCAGCTTGCCGTCGACCGGCACCAGTTTCAGCGTCGAGCCGCGCGCCGGCAGGCCCATATTGACCCCGTGGACGCTCTCCCACATCCGGCTCATCGCGAAGGGCGCGGTTTCGGTCGAGCCCAGACCGGTGAGGAACAGGACGCGCTGCCCGATCGTCTGCATCGCGAGGTCCTGATACTCGTCATAGACGTGCTGCGCGATGGCGGCGCCCGCGTACCACAGCACTTTGAGGCGGCTGAAGAAGTTGCGCCGGAGTTGCTCGTCCGAACGGAAGAACGGCAGTAATGCCTCGTATCCTTTCGGTACGTTGAAATACCAGGTGCAGGCAACGTCCTTCAGATTGCGCACCGTGTGCTCGATCGCGCCCGGCAGCGGCTTGCCCTCGTCGATATAGAAGGTGCCGCCATTATAGAGCGCGAGGCCGACGTCGTGGTTGCCGCCGGCGGTGTGATGCCACGGCGCCCAGTCCAGCACCGTGGGCGGCTCGTCCTGCAGATACTGCAACGCCGAGCGCACCATGATCTGGTTCGAGCACCACATCCTCTGGGTATTGATCACACCCTTCGGCATGCCGGTCGAGCCCGAGGTGAACAGGAATTTCGCGATCGTGTCGGGCCCCACCTTGTCATGCGCGTCCTCGACCGCATCGGTCGGAATGGTGGCGGCGAGATGATTGAAGTCGATCGAGTGACGGCCCGGGATCGGGTTGCGCGTGAAGACCAGTTCGGTCTCTTTCGGAACGATCGCTTCGATCGCCTTAGAATATTGCTGGCCGTCGCAGGCGAATACCATGCCCGGCGTGAGCAGATCGAGGATGTAGCGCAGCTTGCCGAAATCCGATGAGACCAGCGAATAAGCCGGCGAGATCGGCGCATACGGGATGCCGACATAGAGGCAGCCCAGCGCGAGCATCGCATGTTCGAGATCGTTGCCGGACAGGATCGCGACCGGCCGCTCGGCGGACAGGTTGCGCGTGAGCAGGGCCTGGCCGATGCATTTGGCGTATTGCAGCGCCTGCGCGTAGCTGATGTGGCGCCATTCGCCGTTGGCATCGCGCGCGGCCATGAAGGTGCGGTCGGGCGTCTTGTTAGCCCAATGCACCAATCGGTCGGTGATCCGCGCCGGATAATCGTCGAGCGGATAGCGCGAACGGATCAGCATGGTGCCGTCCGGCCGCCGCTCGATATCGATCTCCGGCTTTTCGAGTTTCACCGGCCGGATCGGAGCCGATGTAGCTGTACGTGTCGTCTGAGGCGCTTGCGCCATGGCTATCCACCCTGCCGGCGCCTTCTCTTCAGCCCTTGTGCAGAGCCTTGGGCGCCCGTTTCTCAAGAAAATCCTTCAGCCGCGACTGCGCTTCCTCGCTGCCGGAGGAAATCGCAGCCATCAGAGCTTCCATCATATAGCCGCCCGGACGGTCGATGTCCGCAATTCGTGGCAGCGCATGCATCACGGCATAATTCGTCATCGCGGTATTGGCCGCGCAGCGCCTGGCCAGTTCGATACCCTTCTCCAGGCCGGTGCCGTTTTCCACCAGATAGTGGGACAGGCCCATTGTCAGCCCATCTTCGGCGCCATAGGTGCGGCCGGTCAGCATCATGTCCATCATGCGCGATGCGCCGATCAGGCGTGGAATGCGAACCGAGCCGCCGCCGCCGACATAGATGCCGCGTACGCCTTCCGGCAGCGCGTAATAGGTCGACTTTTCCGCCACCCGCACATGGCAGGCCGAGGCCAGTTCGAGGCCGCCGCCAACAACCGCGCCATGCAGCACCGCGATGACCGGCACCTTGCCGAATTCGAACATGTCGAAGACGCGATGCCAGTTGCGCGAATGATGCACAGACTCGACCGTGCCGCGAACCGTCAACTCGGACAGATCGAGGCCGGCGGAGAAATGGTCGCCATCGCCGGTCAGCACCACGGCGCGGATGTCGGAGGGCAGGCCGGCGAAATAGGCCTCGATGCCCATCACCAGCGTGTCGTTCAGGGCGTTGCGCTTTTCCGGTCGCGACAGCCGCAGGAATCCGATCTCGCCGTCACGTTCGGCGGTAATCGAGGCAGGCAGGTTTGGAATGTCGATCTTGGTCCTTGGCATCGGTCCCCGAGACGGCCTGTCCGGCCTTGGTCTAATCGTTGTCGTTGACAACAAATTCCCGAAAACCGGCCCGGGGTCAATCCCCATCCTTGGAGGTATGGAGAAAAAAGCCACCAAATAGAGGGATTTCTGCCCACTGAGCCTGCCGGCACGCCGGTGTGGCGGTTGGCAGGGACGGGCTAAAGGACCTCGTATACCTCCAGCTTCACCGCATTCTTCTCGCGCTGCCCGCGGGCGATGGTGATGACGCGGTTCAGCCAGTCCAGGTCCTTGTCGCCGGTCTCAAATCGCATGCAGGTGCGGAAATAATAAAGCGAGGGATCGACCTGCTCTCCGGTCAGGAGGCGCGCCAGTACTTCCGGCGGCCCATGCCGGATGCCCTCGCTATAGACCAGAATATAGGCGCCGCTGTCGGCCTGGATGGTGTAGCGCGCCTCGACATGGGCAGCGCCGTCGGCACGGATGAACTGCCAGTCGGCGCCGCCGGGCAGGATTTTGCCTGTCACCTTGCCGGTGACGGTTCCGCCAAGAATGTTGATGACGCGCCGTTCGCCGATCGGCGTCGCCCCGAACTGGAGGATGTCGGCAAGTTCTGCGTGGACGGTCAGGATGGGCGCGGGCGAGATCAGGTTCATGTTGTTTCCGGCTGGCGGTCATGCGGTGCGGCGGGCGTGCGTCAGGGCAGGGCGTTCCGCAGCCAAAAATATTGGACTTGGCGCGAATTCGCTGGCATTTGACCCTCCGAAACCCGCTCCGTAAATAGAATAAAGCAAACCGGCGCGACAACGCGCCCGAGGAACCGCTTGATATGTCGCGTGTGATGTCGCTTGCCGAGGCCGTGTCATCGACCATCAAGGATGGCGATACGGTTGCGATGGAAGGCTTTACCCATCTGATCCCGCATGCCGCGGGGCACGAAATCATTCGTCAGGGCAAGAAGCATCTGACGCTTCTGCGGATGACGCCGGATCTGATCTACGACCAGATGATCGGGATGGGCTGCGCCGACAAGATCATCTTCTCCTGGGGCGGCAATCCGGGCGTCGGCTCGCTGCACCGGCTGCGCGATGCGGTCGAGAACGGATGGCCCAACAAGCTCGAGATCGTCGAGCATTCGCATGCCGCGATGGCGAATGCCTATGCCGCCGGCGCCGCGGGCCTGCCGTTCACGACGTTCCGCGGTTACATCGGCACCGATCTGCCGAAGGTGAATCCGGCGATCAAGTTCATCGAATGCCCGTATACCGGCGAAAAGCTGGCCACGATTCCTGCGCACCGGCCGGATGTCGCAGTCATCCACGCCTTGCGCGCCGACAAGGGCGGCAATGTGCTGCTCGAAGGCATTCTCGGCGTGCAGAAGGAAGCGGTGCTTGCCGCGAAGAAGTCGATCGTCACCGTCGAGGAGATCGTCGACGATTTCGGCCCGCGCAATCTCAACGCGGTGATCATTCCGGGCTGGGCGCTCGGCGCAATCGCGGTGGTGCCGGGCGGCGCGTTCCCGTCCTATGCTCAAGGCTATTACAAGCGCTTCAACGCTTTCTACAAGCAATGGGACGGCATCGCGCGCGACCGCGATTCCTTCCTCGCCTGGATGAAGGAGAATGTGCTCGACAAGCGGCCGGAGGATTTCGCCCGCCATGTCGAAGGCCTGCGGACGGCGGCGGAGTGAGAGTCATGAATTACAAGCCCAATGAGATGATGACCATCGCCGCGGCGCGTGCGCTGAAGAATACCGACGTCACCTTTGTCGGCATCGGCATGCCCTCGGCGGCATCGAACCTCGCGCGCCTCACCCACGCGCCCGACATCACCCTGATCTACGAGTCGGGCACGCTCGCGACCAAGCCGACCGTGCTGCCGCTGTCGATCGGCGATGGCGAACTCTGCGAGACCGCGCTGACCACGGTGTCGGTGCCGGAAATGTTCCGCTACTGGCTGCAGGGCGGACGCATCACCGTCGGATTTTTGGGCGGCGCGCAGATCGACAAATATGCCAACCTCAACACCACAGTGGTCGGCCCCTACGACAAGCCGAAGGTGCGGCTGCCGGGTGGCGGCGGCGCGCCGGAGATCGCAACCTCGTGCGGCGAAATCTTCATCATCATGGCGCAGGGCAAGCGCTCGTTCGTGGAGAAGCTCGATTTCATCACCTCGCTCGGGTTTGGCGAGGGCGGCAATCATCGCGAGCGGCTTGGCGTCAAGACCAAGGGCCCGACCAAGCTCGTCACCGATCTGTGCATCTTCGAGCCCGACCCGGTCACCAAGGAAATGACGGTCACCTCGATCCATCCTGGCGTGACCCGCGAGCAGATCCAGGAAAATACCGGCTGGACCGTGAAATACGCCGACAAGGTCGCGGAAACACCGCCGCCGACCGAGAAGGAATTGTCGGTGCTGCGCGAATTGCATGCCCGCACTGCGCGCGCCCACGGCGAGGCGGCGTGAGCGGCGATTATATGTAACTCGACTATCCGTCATCCTGAGGTGCGAGCGAAGCGAGCCTCGAAGGATGAGCGGCCCGGATCTTGAGACAATGGCCGTCGCCCTTCGAGGCTTGCGCTTACGCGCAAGCACCTCAGGGTGACGGGGAAAGGTATGACAAAGCATGCGTGAAGTATTCCTCTGCGACGCCGCCCGTACCGCCATCGGCCGTTATGGCGGTTCGCTGTCGAAGGTGCGGGCGGACGATCTCGCCGCCGTGCCGATCAAGGCGCTGATGAAGCGCAATCCGAATGTCGACTGGTCGGCGATCGACGAGGTGATCTTCGGCTGCGCCAATCAGGCCGGCGAGGATAACCGCAACGTCGCGCGCATGGCGCTGCTGCTGGCGGGGCTGCCAGATTCCGTGCCCGGCATCACCGTCAACCGGCTCTGTGCCTCAGGGCTGAATGCGGTGGGCGATGCCGCGCGCGGTATCCGCGCCGGCGAAATCGACTTTGCGATCGCGGGCGGCGTCGAATCCATGACCCGCGCCCCGTTCGTGATGGGCAAGTCGCAGGAAGCCTTCGCGCGCCAGGCCGACATTTTCGATACGACCATCGGCTGGCGCTTCATCAATCCGCTGATGAAGAAGCAATACGGCGTCGACTCCATGCCGGAGACCGGCGAGAACGTCGCAGAAGATTATCAGGTGACGCGCGCCGACCAGGACGCTTTCGCTTATCGCTCGCAGCAGCGCGCTGCCAAGGCGCAGGCGGCCGGTTTCTTCGCCGAGGAGATCGTTCCGGTCGAGATTGCCGGGCGCAAGGGCGAGGTCACGATCTTCGACAAGGACGAACACCCGCGCGCCGATACTACGCTGGAACAGCTCGCCAAGCTGAAGACGCCGTTCCGTGAAAATGGCACCGTCACCGCCGGCAATGCGTCTGGCGTGAACGATGGTGCCGCGGCGATGATCCTCGCTTCGGAAGAGGCGGTGAAGAAATACGGTCTGACGCCACGCGCGCGGATCCTCGGCATGGCGTCGGCCGGCGTGCCGCCGCGCATCATGGGCATCGGCCCGGTACCGTCCACGCGCAAGCTGATGGACAAGCTCGGCCTGAAGATCACCGATTTCGACGTGATCGAGCTGAACGAAGCGTTTGCCTCGCAGGGTCTGGCGGTGATGCGCCAGCTCGGGCTGCCGGACGATGCCGAGCAGGTCAATCCGAATGGCGGTGCGATTGCGCTCGGCCATCCGCTGGGCATGTCGGGCGCGCGGATCGCAATGACCGCGGCGCATGCGCTCGAGAAGCGCGGCGGCAAGAAGGCGCTGGCGACCATGTGCGTCGGCGTTGGGCAGGGCGTGTCGCTCGCGCTGGAAAAGATTTGAGAAAAACGCTCGTCCCCGCGAAGGCGGGGACCCTAAGTCAAAAGACTGGAGTCCCGCTTTCGCGGGAATGAGCGGGCGAGATACGAGGGGAAGTAAAACGATGTCCTTGATCTATCCATTGGACGGCCTGTCGGCCTATCCGAAACACCTGACGCCGGAATACAAAAGCACGGTCAAACGCTCGCCGACCAAGCCGCTCATTCTGGCGCCGCATACGCTGTCGGAATTGACCGGCCCGGTCTACGGCCACGATGCAATCCAGGAAAACGACAACGACCTGACGAAGCAGGGCAAGGGCGGCGAACCGCTTGGCGAACGCATCATCGTGCACGGCTACGTGCTCGACGAGGACAAGCGGCCGGTCGTGGATTCGCTCGTGGAAATCTGGCAGGCCAATGCCTGCGGTCGCTACGTGCATATCGTCGATCAGCATCCGGCGCCGCTCGATCCGAACTTCACCGGCGCGGGCCGCACCGTCACCGACAAGAACGGCTATTACAAATTCATCACCGTGAAGCCCGGCGCCTATCCGTGGGGCAATCACCACAATGCCTGGCGGCCGAACCACATCCATTTCTCGGTGTTCGGCCATTCGTTCCTGTCGCGTCTGGTGACGCAGATGTATTTCCCTGGCGATTACCTGTTCCCGTTCGATCCGATCTTCAATTCGGTGACCGACCCGAAGGACCGGGATCGCATGGTCTCGACCTTCGACCTCGAAAACACCATTCCGGACTGGGCGCTGTGCTTCCGCTTCGACATCGTGCTGCGCGGCCGCGAACAGACTCCTCCGGATCTGGATTAAAACGAACGGGATTTCACACCATGTCAGTTCTCACACCTTCGCAGACCGTCGGCCCGTTCTACGCCTACGGCCTCACCCCCAAGGGCCGCGCCCACTGGGATCCGGACGGGACCTATTCTTGGAAGGAGACCATCGGCTCGAACCTCGTCACCGCCGATGTTGTCGGCGACCGCATTCGCATCGAAGGCGGCATCTATGACGGCGACGGCAAGCCAATTCCCGACGCGATGCTGGAAATCTGGCAGGCCGACGGAAATGGAAAATACTCGAACGAGCCGGGCAGCCGCCGGCTGCCGAACACCGCGTTCAAGGGCCACGGTCGCTCGGCCTGCGACGGGTCGGGCGTGTTTCAGTTCGACACGGTGAAGCCGGGTGCGGTGGCCGGTCCCGACGGCAAGGCGCAGGCGCCGCATATTGTGGTCGCGATCTTCGCGCGCGGCATGCTGCGGCAGGTCTATACCCGCGTCTATTTCGACGGCGAGGCCGCAAATGCAACCGATCCGGTGCTCAACCTCGTGCCGGCCGATCGCCGCGCCACGCTGATGGCGAAGAAGCAAGGCGACGTGTGGCGCTGGGACATCCACATGCAGGGCGACAAGGAGACGGTGTTCTTCGCGGTGTAATTCGCTGCGCCCAGCGCAGCGGCTGCTCCAGCGGATCTGTTGTTTCAGAGTCCATACGAACGGCCCGGCGGCTCAAGGCGCCGGGCCGTATGCGTTTCGGCTATAACTCGCTCTTCGATCAGAGCTTGTCGGCGCTGGTCGCGTAAATCACCTTCCAGTTGGATTCGCCTTTCCGGATCACATTCGACGTATCGGCGAGAAACAGTTTGGTATGCGCCGCGTCCGAGCTGTTCAGATACAACTGGCCGTCGACGATCTTCCAGAATTCCGGCTTGGTCGCGACTTTCTTGCCCTTGCTGGCCCCGGCCGAGCACCACCCGCCATAAGCCGGAGCATATTTCGCAGGGTCCGCAGCAAACAGATCGCGGTTCGCAGCAGACGCAAAGCGCCAGGTCGCGCCCTGATATTCGGCAGTGAACTGGTTCGATCCCATCGTCGGCTGCCCGACGGTGTGATAGGCGACCACATCGTAGCCGGCTACGGCTGCGCCATCCTTGACGTAATGCTCGTCGGCCGCGAGCGCCGATGTAGCGGGAAAGAACAGCACGGCGACAGCGACAAGCGCTGCATTCAAAGCGGAAAATCGCATTCGTAAACCTCCCATGCGCTGACATGCCTGAGATCGCAGGGCCGACCGGCGCATATGCAGTCGACGAACTATCTTCGTGGCGGGTTGTCCCGCTGTTACAGCGGGCGGCCCATCGCGGTTCACGACTTCGGGAGGAGGTGCATTGCCCTGCGGATTTACGCGGTCGGTGCTACTGCAATATTCCCACCGCGCGCGCTGCGACGAACGCGACCGTCAGCAGCGAGATCATCGCCTCAGCCATCATCAACAGCTTGGCCCGTTGCGACAGCGGCATGGTATCGGCCGGCGAAAACGCGGTCGCGTTGGTGAATGCCAGGAACAGATAGTCGATAAAGCCGGGCGAAAACGATGATGCTTTCGCGCGATGGACCGTCGCCTGCGGGAAGACGAACTCGTAATAGGGCTGGCCCAGCGCATGCCGCATCGCCGGGCCGCCGCCGTCCAGTCCCCAGAACCACAATCCGAAAACGATCACGTTGATCACCCAGATGATCACCGCATCGACCAGCAGCGTCCGCGCGTTCTCCGCCTTTCCGTCGAGCAGCGCCTGCACGAGCTCGCTCAGCGCGACGAAATTCATGACGGTCATGACCAGGATCAGCGCCAGCGCGAAGTGGCGGATGGTGCGGCGCTTCGGGTCGACGATCTTGCCATCGGCGATCGCAATCGGCGCCCGCATCTCCTCGATCCGGAACATCACGGCGAGCGGAATCAAAAGGGCGATCTCCATAGCCGGCGCGAGCCAGCGCGGCCCGAGCGAGAGATCGTTGATCAGAAAGAATTGCAGGATCGCGACGGTGAGGATGGCCCCGCATGCCAGCCAGAAATCGGCGGCGTGGGCGTCGGGAGGTAGCGAGTGGTCTTGCACGTCGGAGATCCTGGGGCGTGGGTGCGAAAGCTGATCAGGCGGTCCGCACTTCGAGAGCGATCCGCTGCCACAACTCGTTATAGCGTCTCCATTGATGAAAACAAAAAGCTGTCCTGCGGCGGCGCTGAAGCAATGTCCTCGTCTTCGAACGACGTGCGTCTTTTGACGTGAATTCAGGCTCATGGGAACTGCAATATAAAGTCTGCAGCCGGAACGAGCAGGCCCAGGGCGCGTTCGCCTAAGTCCACTATCCGTTTCCGCAATCACAAGGTCACGTCATGTATCATCACGTTAAAAAACTCATGTACACGGTTCGCGTGGATGAGCCCGACCCCCGATTCGGCAACATGCTGCTGGAGCAGTTTGGCGGCGCCAACGGTGAGCTCGCTGCGGCGATGCAGTATTCGGTCCAAGGTCTCAATTGCGAAGATCCTGCTCGCAAGGATCTGCTGATGGACATCGGAACCGAAGAGTTGAGCCATCTGGAGATTGTCGGGACCTTGGCGCGGATGCATCTCAAGCCGATGAAATCCATCCGGGAAGAAGCGGAGGCCGATCCCCTGATCGCGATCGCGGGCGGCGGCGGCGTAAATCTGTTCAATTCGATGGGCAACGCGTGGACGGCTGACTACCTGAAGGTCACGGGCGAGCTCGATGTCGATCTGCGCAGCAACATCGCTGCCGAAGCTCGTGCCAAAATCGTCTATGAGCGACTGATCAACTTCTGCCGGGACTCCGGCACCAAAGATGCCCTTCAGTTTCTCATGACGCGTGAAATCACGCATATGCGGGCGTTCACCGCTGCGCTGGAGAGCATGGGCAAACCGCCTTTCTCGATTGGTCGAATTGCGCCCACGCCGCAATTGGTCGATCAGTATTTCAACGACTCGACCGGAGAAGGCGATCACGGTGAAGTCGATGCACGTGGTCCCTGGAACGAAGGAGAGCCGTGGGAATATGTGGAGGCTCCTGCTTTTCAGGATTTCGCTGACGGCGGTGAAAACCCTTCAATTCATGCTGCGAGCTCGGAAGGCAGCTCCGACATTCTGGAAGCCCTTCTCGTCGATCAGTTGCGAGATATCCTTCATGCCGAAAAGCAGCTGTTGAAAGCCTTGCCAAAAATGGCGAAAGCTGCGCGTACCGCTCAACTCAGGACGCTGTTCGAAACCCATCTCGCCGAGACGGAGCTGCAAGTCGATCGTCTCACCGAATGTCTCAAAATGCTGGGAGGCGCAGCGAGAGCCAAGCCCTGCAAGGGGATGGCCGGGCTGGTCGACGAAGGCGAAGAGGTCATGGGCGAGGGTAAGGAGAAGGAAGATGCGCCGGCCGACATCGCACTCATCGGAGCGGCCCAGCGCGTCGAGCATTACGAGATTGCGGCCTATACCGCAGCGAGAAATCTGGCATCGCAGCTGCATCTGCCAGTGATTGTTCATCTGCTGACCCAGTCCCTCGGTGAGGAGCAAAACGCCGATCAGCTTCTCGACCAGGTGGCCCAGCCGCTGATGTCGGTGGCGAGGATGCCGGCCGCTGTCGAATAGCGGATCAAGCGGGCGCGCGCGAAACGGCCTTCTGCAGCGGCTGCGTTCGACGTCCGAAGGGTCGCACTAAGAAAAGCCCCCGTGCATCGCACGGGGGCTTCGTCATTCCGGTACGTGGAACGAAGGCTTATGCCGCCTGGTGGCGCCACTTGCCCTCATAGCCCTCGCGGACTTCGGCCGCATACGGAGTCGGGCCGACCACGACCTTCACTTCGGTCTGCTTGTGGCGCTCGACCGTGGTCTTCTTGGTGCCGCCGTTTTCCTCGCCCCACACTAGGGTGAGTTCGGTGCCGGGCTTGGCGTATTCGGCTTCCACCCAGCCGAGCGACAGCATCTTGCGCTCGTTGAAGGAATAGCCCGAGAACATCGAGGCGCCGGCCATCTTGCCGCCCTTCGCCATCACGGTGTCGTAGGACGACGAGGCGTAGTTCGACAGAGGCAGGTCGATGAACTTGAAGTTCTCGCCATGCGGAGCGAACATCGACGCGTTGATGCGATTCACGTCGTCGTTATCCCACGCGAAGGTCACCTTCTTGCGGTGGTTCTTGCCTTCCATCGCCTTCAGCGCATCCGAGCCGATGAAGTCGTGGTCGAACTTGGTGAAGGTGTTGTAGCCGAGCTCATACGGAGTCGTGTAATAGTCCTCGATGTTCTTCGACACGAACGAACCGCCGAGACCGGCAACCGCCTCGTAGCTCGTTTCCGGCAGCCACTCGCGATAGGCCTTCAGCTTGTCGCCGGAATAGATCGCCGGCACCGGCGACGGGATCCAGCCCGATTCCAGGGTGTTGGTCGCGTAGGCGCGGGCGCCGACCGGCACAATGCCGAAATCCTTGCCGGCTTCGAGGATGGCGTTGCGAACTTCGTCGCCCTCGGCATACGGACCCCAGATTTCGAGACCGGGCGCGCCGGCCATGCCGTGACGCAGCGCACGGATCTTGCGGCCGGCCATGGTCACGTAGCCCATGTTGAAGAACTTGATATCCGGGAACGTGCCGCCGGTCAGCTTCTTGATCACGCCTTCGGCGTTCGGGCCCTGGATCTGATAGCGATAATAGCTCCGGGTCACCGGCTTGCCCATCGGGCGCGACGGCGAGCGATCGTCGTATTCGGTCTGCACGTCGAAGCCGCCGGTCTTGGCGTGGAATTCGATCCAGTTCGCCGCCGGGTTACGGCCGACATACACCATCTCGTTTTCGGCGAGATAGAACAGGATGCCGTCGCCGATCACATGGCCATACGGCGTCACCGGCGCGAATTGCTTCGCTTTGTCGACGGTGAAATTCTTGAACGAGTTGGTGGAGAGATAGGACAAGAGCTTCACGGTGTCCTTGCCGCGCACGAACAGGTTCACCATGTGGTGCGACTGGTCGAACAGCACGCAGGTCTCGCGCCATGCACGCTGCTCGTCGCGCCAGTTGGTGAATTCGGGCGCAACGACCGGATACACATAGGCGCCGATCTGCGAATTGCGCATCATCTCGACCGTATTGCCGGCCGCTTTCAACTTCTCTTCCAGGTTCTTGTAAGCCATCTGATGTTCCTCCGATGATGGTTCGATAGTGTTGCGTGGCGGACCGCAAGGCGGCCGGTTGCGCGAGGCGAGGCGTTTCCGCCCTGGCCCTGAGACCGGCAAATCCGTCTGTGTCTGTATACAGAGGCGCGAAAAGCCGCCGCTCCCACCCTCTGCCTGTTTCGTCCCTGTTTCGAAAACTTAGCGTTGGATTGACGTTTCTTGGCGCTCCGGATGGACTAACCACCCCTCCTGCCTGTATTGTATACAGCATGAATTCCCGGCAATCTCAAGGCCGGGAAGAAGGGGAGGCATCTGTGCCGGTTCAGGCAGCCGACAACGAGCGGTCGTCGTCGCAGACGGTCAAGGCGCAGCTGTCGCTGCGCGACCTGATCCTGTCCGGCGAACTGAAGCCGGGGGACCGGATTTCCGAGCTTTCCGTGGTCGAGCGGCTCGGCATTTCCCGTACTCCCATCCGCATGGCCCTTGTCAGGCTCGAAGAAGAGGGGTTCCTCGAAGCCATACCGTCCGGAGGATTTGCCGTGAAGGCATTCTCCGAGCGCGATATTCACGACGCGATCGAAATGCGCGGCACGCTGGAAGGTTTCGCGGCGCGGCTCGCGGCCGAACGCGGCGTCCGCAATGCTGTCATGCTGGAGATCAAGGACCGGCTGGCGCAGCTCGACGAACTGGTGGGCCGGCCCACTCTGAGCGTCGACGACTTCTCGCAATATGTGGGACTGAATGGGCAGTTTCATGCGCTGCTGATCGATGCCGCGGACTCGCCCGTGCTTGCGCGCCAGATCGATCGCGCACTCAATCTTCCGTTCGCTTCGCCGAGCGGTTTCGTTATGGTTCAGGCCATGTTGCCGGAAGCTCGAAAGATTCTGACCATCGCCCAGGACCATCATCATTGCGTCGTGCGTGCGATCGAGGAACGCGAAGGCGCGCGCGCCGAAGCGCTGATGCGCGAGCATGCGCGGCTGGCGCATCGCAATCTGCAGCTGGCCTTCCGCAACCAGGGCACCCGCGATCTCGTGCCCGGCGCGGTTCTCATCAGGAAGGCCGTGCCGGCGCGCTACTGACCTTCAAGAAAACACGCACAAAAGAATGGGAGTGAATGCTTCATGACGCAACGTACAAGGCCGCCTTTCCGCGCCGACCAGGTCGGCAGCTTCCTGCGCCCCGAGCGCCTGAAGGAGGCTCGCGCCAGGCGCGACAAGGGCGAGATCACCGCGGCGCAGCTCAAGGCCGTCGAGGATGAAGAGATCAAGAAGGTCATCAAGCAGCAGGAAGACGTCGGCATGCAGCTCGCCACCGACGGCGAGTTTCGGCGCACCTTCTGGCACTTCGACTTTCTCGGCGGCATGACCGGCATCGATCTCTACGACCATTCGCAGGGCATCAAGTTTCAGGGCGCCGAGACAAAGGCCTGGGACATCCGCACCACGGGCAAGATCGATTTTCCGGACGATCATCCGTTTCTCGACCATTTCCGCTTTCTGAAGGCCAACACCAAGGTCGTGCCGAAGATGACGATCCCGTCGCCGACGGTGGCGCATTTCCGCGGCGGGCGGGCCAAGATCAGCAAGGATGTGTATCCCGATCTCGACCTCTTCTATGAGGATTTGGGCAAGGCTTACGCCAAGGCGGTGAAGGCCTTCTACGACGCCGGATGCCGCTATCTGCAATTCGACGACACGGTCTGGGCCTATCTCTGCTCGGAGAAGGAATTGGCGCAATCGCGCGAGCGCGGCGACAAGACCGACGACCTGCAGCAGAAATATCGCGACATGATCAACCTGTCGCTCAAGGACAAGCCAGCGGACATGACCGTGACCATGCATGCCTGCCGCGGCAATTTCCGTTCCACCTTCATCTCCTCGGGCGGCTACGAGCCGGTGGCCAAGGTGCTGCTGGGCGAGGTGAATTTCGACGGCTATTTCCTGGAATACGATTCCGATCGCGCCGGCGGCTTCGAGCCGCTGCGCTTCCTGCCAAAGGGCGAGAAGCAGGTGGTTCTCGGGCTGATCACCTCCAAGAGCGGCACCCTGGAAAGCAAGGACGAGGTGAAGCGCCGCATCGACGAGGCGACGAAATTCGGGCCGCTGGAGCAATTCTGCCTGTCGCCGCAATGCGGCTTCGCCTCGACCGAGGAGGGCAACATCCTCACCGAGGACCAGCAATGGGCCAAGATGCGGGAAATCGTCGAATTGTCCCACGAGGTATGGGGCAAATAGGCCGAGCCCGGCTTCGCGCCGGCAGGGTGTGATCCAATGCCGGGTGGCTCGCCGCCACCCGGCAGATCCTCCGTATTTCGAAAAGATAACCTCACCGCGCGAGGCGGCGGGAGGCAACGATCCCAAGGGCTTCGGGGCGAGCCGATTAACCGCGCTGGCGCGGTGTCGAGTTTTAGAGCTTGAAGCCGCCGGTCGGATCGGGAAGAATCCCCCCATAAATCAATAAGGGCCTTTAAGGGAGGAACCCATGTTACGAAACCTGACCGGCATGCTTGCGGCGGGTGCAGCGGCTCTGTCGTTGCTCGCAAGCCCGCAAGCGAACGCGCAATCCGGTGAACCGATCAAGATCGGTCTCGGCATCGCAATGACCGGCGGTCTCGCCGGCCCCGGCAAGCAGGCGCTGCTCGGCGTTAAAATCTGGGAAGATCAGATCAACAAGAAGGGCGGCCTGCTCGGGCGTCCGGTCCGGATCATCGCGTATGACGATCAGACCAATGCCTCGACCGTGCCGGGCATCTACACCAAGCTGATCGACGTCGACAAAGTCGACCTCATCCTCGGACCGTATGCCACGAACATGATCGCACCGGCGATGCCGGTCGTCATGCAGAAGGGCAAGACGATCATCGGCCTGTTCGGTCTCGCGGTTAACAGCGAATTCAACTACCCGAAATATTTCGCGATGATCCCGACGGGGCAGAACACCAAGCCGTCTTTCACTGAGGGCTTCTTCGAAGTCGCCGCCAAGAACAAGATCCAGACCGTTGCGCTGGTGGCAGCTGACGCCGAGTTCGCGAACAACGCCTGCGAAGGCGCGCGGACGAACGCGAAGAAGCACAACATCAAGGTGGTCTACGATCGGAAATATCCGCCGGCCACGACGGACTTCACGCCGATCGTTCGCGCGATCCAGGCGGCGAATCCGGAAGCCGTCGTCATCTGCTCCTATCCGCCGGACTCGGTCGGCATGGTGCGCGCGGTCAATGAAATCGGATTCAAGCCGAAGATGATCGGCGGTTCGATGGTCGGCCTGCAGATCAGCGCGATCAAGACCCAGCTTGGCCCGTTGATGAATGGCTGGATCAACTACGAGACCTGGGCGCCGACCAAGCATTTCCTGAATCCGGACGCTGAGGCGTTCCTGAAGGAATATCAGTCACGCGCCAAGTCCGAGGGCGTCGATCCGCTGGGCTACTATCTCGGTACCTGGGGCTATGCCTATGCAGAGTTGCTTGGCAAGGCAGTCGAAGGCGCCAAGAGCCTGAACGACGACAAGATCGCGGAATATCTTCGCCAGAACACCATCAACACCATCATGGGTCCGGTTAAGTTCGGCAAGAATGGCGAATGGACCGAGTCTGGAATGATGCAGGTTCAGTACAAGGGCATCAAGGGTAACGACCTCGAGCAGTTCCGCGGCCTCGATACCCAGATCATCCTGACGCCGGATCAGCACAAGACCGGTGAAGCGGTGCTGCCGTTCGAAAAGGCGCAGCAGCAGTAACGCGCTGAGGGTTGAAACCATCGCGGCGCCGTGCGAGCCATCGTGCGGCGCCGTTTTCTTCTGAACCCAAGCCTGCAAGTCCAAGAAAAGGTGGATCGTCTTGATGCTGCTGCCCACAAGTCTCGTCGGCTCCTATCCCCAACCCGAATGGCTGATCGACCGCGAGCGGCTGTCCAAGCAGGTGCCGCGGGTGCGCATGCACGACCTGTGGCTTATCCCTGAAAAGCACCTTGAGGCTGCGCAGGACGACGCCACGCTGCTCGCGATCCGCGACCAGGAGCGGGCCGGGCTCGATATCATCTGCGACGGCGAGCAGCGCCGCGAGAGCTATTCCAACCGTTTCGCCACCGCGCTCGAAGGCATCGACCTCGACAAGCCGGGCACCACCATCAACCGCACCGGCAAGACCATTCCGGTGCCGCGTGTCGCCGGCAAGATCAGGCGCATGCATCCGGTTGAGGTGCGCGACGTCAAGATTTTGCGCGCCAATACCGATCGCAAGATCAAGGCGACGGTGCCCGGCCCCTTCACCATGGGCAAGCAGGCGCAGGACGACTTCTACGGAAACGAGGAAGCGGTGGCGATGGATTACGCCGCTGCCGTGAATGAAGAGATCAAGGACCTGTTCGCGGCCGGCGCCGACATCGTGCAGATCGACGAGCCGTGGATGCAGCAGCATCCCGAGAAGGCGCGGCAATACGGGCTGAAGACGCTGGCCCGCGCGCTCGACGGAGTGACCGGCACCATCGCGATCCATCTGTGCTTCGGCTATGCGCAGGTCGTGCATGAAAAGCCGACCGGCTATTCGTTCCTGGGCGAACTCGAAAATAGCGGCGTGCATCAGGTCTCGATCGAGGCGGCGCAGCCGAAGCTCGATCTCAATGTGCTGAAGCAACTGCCGTCGAAGACCATCATCCTCGGCGTCATCGACCTTGGCGATCTTGTCGTCGAGCGGCCGGAGACCGTCGCGGACCGAATTCGTGCCGCGCTCAAGGTGGTGCCGGCCGAGCGCCTCGTGATCGCACCCGATTGCGGCATGAAATATCTGCCGCGCCAGGTGGCATTCGGGAAGCTGAAGGCGATGGTCGATGGCACGAAGATGGTGCGCAAGGAATTGACCGGGGGCTGAGAACAATCTCTCCGTTCGTCCCCGCGGAAGCGGGGACCCAGAGCTACTTCACAAGCCTCCCTGGGTTCCCGCTTTCGCGGGAGCGAGCGGCAAACCGATAGGGCGGAACCTCACATGACGAACGATACCAAGCCCCCCTTCCGTGCCGACCATGTCGGCAGCCTGCTGCGCCCGAAGGCGATCCATGACGCGCGCACCAAGCACGCCAAAGGCGAGATCAGCGCCGGTGAATTGAAGGAAATAGAGGATCGCGAGATCGAGCGCGTCATCAAAAAGCAGGAAGAGGTTGGGCTGAAGGCGATCACCGACGGAGAATTCCGCCGCTCCTGGTGGCATCTCGATTTTCTCTGGGGCCTCGACGGCGCCGAAAAGCATGTGATGGACACCCGCATCAAGTTCGCCGCGGTCAACACACGCAACGAGGGCGTGGCGGTCACCGGCAAGCTCGGTATGTCGGGCCCGCATGCGATGGTCGAGCATTTCAAGTTCGTCGCGGCGCACACGAAGCAGACGCCGAAGATCACCATTCCGTCGCCGTCGGCGATCTACGGTAGGCCGGTCGCAACGCCCATCGACAAGAGCGCCTATCCAGACATGGACACGTTCTGGCACGATCTCGGCAATGCCTACAAGAAGGCGGTGCGCGGCTTCGCCGATGCCGGCTGCCGCTATCTGCAGCTCGACGAGGTGTTCATCGCGATGCTGTGCGACCCGAATTATTGCGAGCAGATGAGAAAGCGCGGTGACGATCCGGACAAGCTCGGGCCGCTCTACGGCGATCTCATCAACGCGGCGATGTCGGATATCCCCTCCGACATGACGATCACCATGCATCTGTGCCGGGGCAACTACAAATCGACCTTCATGGGGGCGGGCGGATACGACGCCGAGGCCGAGGTGCTGTTCGACCGCATCAAGGTGCACGGCTATTTCATGGAATACGACACCGAGCGCGCCGGCGGCTTCGAGCCGTTGCGGCTGGTGCCGAAGGATCGCCGCGTGGTGCTGGGTCTGATCACCACCAAGACCGGCGAACTGGAGAGCAAGGATGTCATCAAGCGCCGGATTGACGAGGCCTCGAAATACATCTCGCTCGATCAGCTCTGCCTGTCGCCGCAATGCGGCTTCGCCTCGACCGAGGAAGGCAACACGCTGACCGAGGAGCAGCAATGGGCCAAGCTGCGGCTGATCGTGGAGATCGCCGACGAGGTCTGGGGTAGGAATTAGCGCCGCAGCTTCCCTCTCCCCGCGTCAGCGGGGAGAGGGTGGCGAGCGTATGCGAGCCGGGTGAGGGGCGAGTTCGCATGGGTACTAAGCCGGCCCTTCACCCGGTTTGCATCGCTTCGCTCGCAAATCGACCTCTCCCCGCATTGCGCGGAGAGGTAAGGAGCGGCGAAGTGTGAGTACGAAAAGAGAGACCTGAAAATGACCAACACCACTGCACCCTTCCGCGCCGATCACGTCGGCTCGCTCCTGCGCACCGCGCCGTTGAAAGAAGCGCGATTGAAACGCGAGAAGGGCGAGATCGACGCCGCGGCACTGAAAGCGGTCGAAGATGAAGAAATCAGGAAGATCATCAGGAAGCAGGAAGAGGTGGGCTTGAAGCTTGCGACCGACGGCGAATTCCGCCGCTCGTGGTGGCAGTTCGATTTCTTCAAGCTGCTCGATGGCGCCGAACTGGTGCGGACCGCGCACGGCATCAAGTTTGCCGGCGTCGAGACCCGTCCGGAGGATATCGCCGTCACCGGCAAGCTCGGTTATTCCGGCGCGCCGATGATCGATCATTTCGAATTCCTCGAGGCGAATTGCAAGGTCACGCCGAAGATGACGCTGCCGTCGCCGACGGTGCTGCAATATCGCGTCGGTCCGAAGCCTATTCAGGACGGCCTCTACAAGTCGACGGAAGACTTGCTGCACGATCTTGGGCTCGCCTATCGCAAGGCGATCAAGGCGTTCGGCGATGCCGGCTGCCGTTATCTGCAGCTCGACGATACGTCTTACGCGCATCTGTGCGACAAGGAACGGCGCGCGGCGCTGCAGGCGCGCGGCGAGGACCCGATCTGGCTCGCCGATGCCTGGGCCGACATGATCAATTCCGCGCTGAAGGACAAGCCGGCTGGCATGGTCACGGCGATGCATCTGTGCCGCGGCAATTTCCGCTCGACCTTCGTGTCGTCCGGCGGTTACGAGCCGGTGGCCGATGTGCTGTTCAACAAGATCGGCATCGACGGCTATTTCCTGGAATACGATTCCGATCGCGCCGGCGATTTCGCGCCGTTGCGATTTTTGCCGAAGGCCAACAAGCGCGTGGTGCTCGGATTGGTCACTTCGAAGACCGGCACGCTGGAAAGCAAGGACCTGCTCAAAAGGCGCATCGAGGAAGCGACCAAGGTGGTGCCGCTCGAGCAGCTTTGCCTGTCGCCGCAATGCGGCTTCGCCTCGACCGAGGAAGGCAACGTGCTGGCCGAGGACGAGCAATGGGCCAAGCTGCGGCTCTGCGTCGAGGTCGCCGAAGAGGTGTGGGGGAGATAAACGCTGCGGCCGCCTCCGGAAGATAGGCGGCCCGTCACACGCGCCGACAAGCACAGGAGGAAAGACATGAGTGGCTGCGCTCCAAAACTCCTTTTTTGTGTCGCATTGGGTCTTGCGCCAGCATCAGCAGTGCAGGCACAGACCTATCCCTCCGCTCCCGTGAAGATGATCACGCAGGGAGCGCCGGCCAGCGGCCCGGATGTCGTGGCGCGCATCGTCGCCGACGAATTGTCGCGGCGCTGGAAGCAGCAGATCGTCATCCTCAATGCGACCGGTGCCGGCGGCAGCGTAGCCGCTAAGCAGGCCATCCAGGCGGAGCCGGACGGTTACACGCTATACGTCCCGGCTGCGTCGGCCTTCATCGTGATGCCGGAGATGTTTCCAACCTTGAAGATCGATATGCTTGGCGATTTCGTGCCGCTCGGTTTGCTCGCCGAGCAGCCTTTTGTGATCGCCGTGTCCCCATCGTTGAACGTCAATTCGCTGGCCGATCTCGTCAAGCTCTCCAAGGAGAAGGCAGGGACGTTGAACTTTGCTGCCAATGCGCGCGGGACCCTGCCGCATCTCACTGCCGAGCGCATCAAATCGCAGGCCGGCATCGATATGACCTACATTCCCTATCCCGGTGCGGCGGCTGGGTTGCAGGATCTGCTCGGTGGACGAATCTCGGTGATCGTCGAGGGTCTTGGGACGCTGCTCGGATCGATCCAGAACGGCTCACTCAAGCCGCTGGCCGTATCCTCGCTGACGCGGCTGGAGAATTTTCCGAATATCCCGACGGTGGCCGAGACGCTGCCGGGCTTCCAGGCGACCGGCTGGTTCGCGCTGGTGGCGCCGCGCGGTACGCCGGACGCGATCGTGCAGCAGGTCAATCGCGACCTGAATGCCGTTCTGGACTCGCCGTCCGTGAAGGACAAGCTCGGTGCGATGGCGACGCAGGTGCGGCCGATGTCACTGGCCGACACGACCGCCTTCCTGCGCAACGAGCAGGCGGTGTGGCGACCGGTCGTAAAGCAGATCGGCTTCGCCCCGCAAAAATAAGCTACCCCGCTGCAAGTCCGGGGAACAGTCGCTGCGCGTTCTCGTAGGACACCGCGCGCCGGGTGGCTTCGTCGAACTTCGGCGATTTCGCAAGGAAGTCGATGCCCTGCGGGATCACCGTTGGCAACATGAAGGGATGATCGCTGCCGTAGAGCAGGTGATCGCGCGGCGCAATGGCAAGCAAGGTGTCGATCGCGTGCGGATGCGATACCGCGGTGACGTCGAAATAAAGCGACCGGAAATCGGCCATGACCTCGTGTGCCGTCACCGGGCTGCGTGCGAACCGCACCATGTGCCGCGCGATGCGCGGCACCAAAAGAGGCAAGGTGCCGCCGCCATGCGAGACGATCATGCGAACGTTGGGAAACCGGCGCAGCGTACCGGATGACACCAGATTGAGAATCATCCGCGTGGTATCGAACGGATACTCGACCGTCGGCGCCGGGAAGCCCAACTGCGACATGTCGAAACCGGGCGGCGCGACTGGGTGCACGTAGACCACGGCCTTGCGGCGGTCGAGTTCGTCAAACAGCGGATCAAGACGGCTGTCGCCCGGATAAATCCCGCCGAAATTCGTATAAAGGCCGATCCCGTCGAATTTCAGGGTATCGAGCACGTAGGCTGTTTCCCGCAGCGCCGCGTCGATATCGGGAAGCGGCAGCAAACCAAAACCGCGAAAGCGGCGCGGATGGCTCGCGACAATGCCGGCCAGTTCGTCGTTGATGTCGCGCGTCAAAGAGCGGGCCGCCTCGCCAGTCACGAAGTCGATCCCCGGCGCGGAGATTGACAGAATCTGGGTATCGATCCCGCACCGGTCCATCAGTGCGAGGGCGCTGTCGGGCGACCAGTCCGGCAACGGGAAGCCGTCGACGTCTTCAATCCCGGCCGCGCGCATTGCGGTCAGATAATTTTCGGTCAGGAAGTGCGCATGGATATCGATCAGGCCGGGCATAGTCGATGATCCCCTTGTTTGGATGCGTTCAGGTCGCTGTCACTCTTCCAGGATCGCCACCGCTCGCGTCCAGCCGGCCGAGCCGCCCTTCACCTTGACCGGGAAGCACGACACCGTGAAGCCGTCCGCCGGAAGGCTTTCCAGATTGTGCAGCTTCTCGATATGGCAATAGCCGATATCGCGGCCGGCCTTGTGGCCCTCCCAGATGATCGATGCGTCGTGATCCTTCGCGTAGCGCTGCGCGGTGAAGGAGAATGGCGCGTCCCAGCTCCAGCCATCGATGCCCGTGACACGCACGCCGCGCTCGGTCAGATAAAGCGTTGCGTCGCGGCCCATGCCGCAGCCTGAATCGACATAATCGGGCTGACCGTATTTCATGCCGGCCGCGGTGTTGACCAGCACGATTTCCAGCGGCTTCAGCGTATGGCCGATGCGCTTCAGCTCCGCTTCGACATCCTGCGCCGTCACCACATAGCCTGCGGGGAAATGCCGGAAGTCGAGTTTCACGCCCGGCTGCAGGCACCAGTCGAGCGGAACCTGGTCGATGGTCATCGCCGGCTTGGGCGCGCCGAGCGCATGATCCATGGTCGGATGGTAATGCCACGGCGCGTCGAGATGGGTGCCGTTGTGCGTCGTGATCTCGACCTTCTCCAGGGCCCAGCCCGCGCCGTCCGGCAGATCGTCCGCCTGCAATCCGGGGAAGAAGCCGCGGATGCGCTCAATCGTCTCATGATGCCGCAGATACTGGATCTTCGGCAGCGCAACCGGCGGATCGCTGGCGACATCGCTTTCGAGCGGGATCGAGATATCGATGATGCGGCGCGGCATGTCCTGTCCTCAACGTTCCGAGGCTTGCAAACCACGGCCTGAGAAGGGATACAAGCGCCCAAGCTGAATACGAGCCTTACGAGAAACGGGAGTGAGACAATGATCAGGACGATGCTGTCAACGGCAGCGGCCCTGCTGGTGATGACCGGCGTGGCCCCCGCGCAGAAATATCCCTCCCGCAATATCGAGGTCATCATTCCCTTCGCCGCCGGCGGCGGCGTGGACCTGATCGGCCGCTCCATCGCAGCGTCGCTGGCCGAGCAGCTCGGGCAAAGCGTCATCGTGCAGAACCGCGACGGCGCCGGCGGTACCATCGGCTTCGGCGCGCTCGCGGCCGCGGCGCCGGATGGCTACACGCTCGGCTTCGGTCCCTCGACGCCGATTGCCAATGCGCCTTATCTCGTCAAGGGCGTCCGCTACAATCCGGAATCGTTCGAATATATCTGCCAGGTGTTCGAGAATCCGTTCTCGATCGCCGTGGGGCCGAACTCGCCCTACAAGACCGCGCAGGATCTGCTGGCCGCCGCCAAGGACAAGAGCCTGAATTTCGGCCATGCGGGCCTGGGTTCGATTCCGCATCTCTCGGTCGAGAATTTCGCCGATGCGATGAAGATCAAGGTGCAGCATCTGCCGTTCCGCGGCGATGCCGGAATGCTGCCGGTGCTGATCAAGGGCGATCTCGATTTCGGCGCGCCGGCGCTGTCGTCGATCCGTGGCAACGACCAGATCCGTCCGCTTGTGATCTTCGCAGGCAAGCGCAGCGCGTCGTATCCCGATGTGCCGACCGCGGGCGAACTCGGTGTGAAGACGTCGGTGCCGCCCGGACAGAACGGGCTGTATGCGCCGAAGGGATTGCCGGCCGAGGTGAAAGCCGCGCTCGAGAAGGCCTGCGCGACCGCGGTCAAGTCTGACGGCGTGCTGAAAGTTGCTGGCAATACCGGCACGCCGATTGTTTATCTCGAAGGGAAAGAGTTCCACGATCAGACCGTCGCCGATTACAAGTTCAAGGGCGAACTGATCAAGCGGCTTGGGCTCGGCGCGAACTAGCGCCTTGTCGCGCCTGCAGGCCTTGCGATGCCGCTCGATCCCGAAAGGCTTCTGTCGCTGAAGCTGCCGGATATCGAGCAGCATTACGCCGAAAAAGACGTCATGCTTTACGCGCTTGGCGTCGGCCTCGGGCACGATCCGGTCGACGAGCGCGAACTCCCCTTCGTCTATGAAAAAAACCTGAAGGTGCTGCCGACCTTTCCGGTGGTGCTCGGCTTCGACCCATTCCTGCTGCGCGATAACGATGCCGGCGTGAATTTCGAAATGACGGTGCATGGCGAGGAGCACCTCATCCTGCACCGATCGCTCGCCACCTCCGGCACCATCCTCGCGCGCCTTCGCATCCTCGACGTCATCGACAAGGGCGCGGGCAAGGGCGCGTTGTTGTTGATGCAGCGCGCGATCTCCGACAAGGCGACCGGCGAACCGCTCGCCACCATTCGCCAGACCGTGTTCTGCCGTGCCGATGGCGGCTTCAGTGGTGGCACGCGGCCATCGCCGCCGGTTCATGCGCTCCCGAACCGCGCGCCGGACCTGATCTGCGATCTTCAAACGCGCCCCGAAATGGCGCTGATCTATCGGCTGTCGGCGGATGTGAACCCGCTGCATGCCGATCCGGCGGTTGCGCGTGCCGCAGGCTTCGAGCGGCCGATCCTGCAGGGGCTCGGCACCTTCGGCGTGGCGGGCCATGCAATCCTGCGCAGCGTCTGCGATTACGATCCCGCGCGCTTGAGGTCCATCGCCGGGCGCTTCTCCGCGCCGGTTTATCCCGGCGAGACCGTCCGCACGGAGATGTGGCGCGACGGCGATGTCGTGAGTTTCCGCGCGCGTGTGGTCGAGCGCGATGCTGTCGCGATCAACAATGGCCGCGCGGAGGTGGATTGATGCGTGACGACGACGACGATCTTGCCGCGATCCGCAGCAGCGTGCGCGCATTATGCGCCGATTTTCCCGGCGAATATTGGCGCGTACTCGATCGCGAGCGCACTTATCCCACCGCATTCGTCGACGCGCTGACCAATGCCGGATTCCTCGCGGCGCTGATCCCGGAGCAATATGGCGGCAGCGGATTGTCGATGCGCGCCGCGGCGGTGATCATGGAAGAAATCCATGCGTCCGGCTGCAACGGTGCGGCCTGTCACGCGCAGATGTACACGATGGGCACCGTGCTGCGTCACGGCAGCGACGCCCAGAAGCGCGATTATCTGCCGGCGATCGCGCGCGGCGAGTTGCGGCTGCAGGCTTTCGGCGTCACCGAGCCGACTTCGGGGACGGACACGCTGTCGCTGCGCACCACCGCGACCCGGGACGGCGACGCGTACGTCATCAACGGCCAGAAAATCTGGACCTCGCGCGCCGAATATTCCGACCTGATGCTGCTGCTGGCGCGCACCACGCCGCGCGATCAGGTGCAGAAACGCACCGACGGCCTCTCCGTGTTGCTGGTCGACATGCGCGCTGTGAAAGGAAAGGGTCTCGACATCCGCCCGATCCGCACCATGATGAATCACGCCACCACGGAAGTTTTCTTCGACAACATGCGGGTGCCGGCGTCGTCGCTGATCGGCGAGGAGGGCAGGGGCTTCCGCTACATCCTGTCCGGCATGAATGCCGAGCGCATCCTGATTGCGGCCGAATGCATCGGCGACGCGAAATGGTTCATTGCTAAGGCGTCGGCCTATGCGAAAGACCGCAACGTGTTCGGCCGGCCGATCGGCCAGAACCAGGGCGTGCAGTTTCCGATCGCGCGTGCCTATGCGCAGATGCGCGCCGCCGAATTGATGGTGCGTGAGGCCGCCGAGCGTTATGAAAGCGGCGCCGATGTCGGCGAGGAGGCCAACATGGCGAAATTGCTTGCGGCCGATGCATCATGGGGGGCCGCCGACATGTGCGTGCAGACCTTCGGGGGCTTCGGCTTCGCCGAGGAATATGACGTCGAGCGAAAGTTTCGTGAGACGCGGCTGTATCAGGTGGCGCCGATCTCGACCAACCTGATCCTGTCCTATATTGCCGAACATGTGCTCGGCTTGCCGCGCTCGTATTGAGGGCCCGATCCCATGTCCGTCACCGCCGCCGACATCATTCGCCTGCTCGATCTCAAGCCGCATCCGGAGGGCGGGCACTATTGCGAGACCTTCCGCGACAGCCGAACCGATCACACCGGCCGCGCATACTCGACCGCGATCTATTTCCTGCTGGCGCGCGGTGAGCGCTCGCACTGGCACAAGGTGGACGCCGTCGAGACCTGGCACTGGCATGCCGGCGCACCCCTCCGCCTCGACATCCACGACAGCGGCACGCGCACCACACTCATCCTGGGGTCCGATCTTGCGGCCGGTGAGCGGCCGCAGGGCATCGTGCCGACGCATGCGTGGCAGGCCGCCGAGTCGTTGGGCGACTGGACGCTGGTCGGCTGCACGGTCGCACCCGGTTTTGAGTTTTCCGGCTTCGAACTCGCCCCGAAAGGCTGGTCTCCAGGGTAAGTTTATCCGCGCGTGCGCAGCGCCGAGCGGTAGACGCGCGGCCCGTAATAGCTGAGCCGCGGCGTCAGCAACCGCAAAGCGGGCAGCATCACCAGCCCGGCGAGCGATGCCTGCAACACCATGCAGGCGGCATGGACGGTGCCGGCCTGGAACGCGGTCACGGCAACCGGTGCGGCGAACGCGGCGGCAGCCGTGGCTGCGACATGCCCGATCCCCCAGGCGAAGCCGGACAGCATGGTCCAGCCGAACAATCCGAAGGCCGCGCGTCGCAGGCTCAGCGCCTCGGCAGCGCCGATGACGATTCCATAAACGAATCCGGACAGCAGAATTGGCGTCGCGGTGTGGGCGGCAGTCTGCAGGTTCGATACGGCAGAGGTGAGACCGGGAAGCGCCTCCGGGGCCGGCGGGAGAAAGAACACGCTGACCGCCGCGATCGCGCCGCACCACAACAGCATCGAGAAGCGTGCGAGTTGTTCGCGCAGCAGGCCGCCGCGCAGATATCCGAAGGTCAGGCCATAGACGCAGGCGACCGCAAGGCCTGTCGCGAATGTCACCGTCGCGGCGTCGAGGTCTGGCGAGATGTCCTTCAGGCTGCGTCCCAATGCGCCAATGGCCGCAGCCGCGCCGAGGCACAGGACCTGCGCCACCGGATAGGCCAGGAGCCAACGCTTCGCTCGTCCGGACGAGGATCGCTCGCCCGGAAGGACGTAGGAATAGGACATGGACTGCGCCTCCGGCACACTTGATGTGCGTGAGTCGCAGCAAGCTTAGCGAAGGTTCAATGGCACGCGATGGCCCATGTGCCGCACCGTTGCGGCACAGTGCTCAGCCGGCGCGACGGATTGTCCCGCCTGTGGAAACATTCAGTGTGGGACGAGTTCAGTTTCCTGACCAAGCCATACCAGGAGACTGTCATGCTGAAGCCGGCACTCGCCATCGCCATGATCGGATTCGTTGCCATCGCGGCGGGATGGGCGGCCTCTGCACAGCAGGCACCCGCCATTTCGGTCGAACAAGCCACTAAGATCGCGCGCGATGCCGGTCTGGCGATGATACGCGAGATCGAGCTCGACGACGGCAAGTGGGAGATCGAGGGCCGAACGCAGGCCGGCGAGCGCCGCGAACTGCATATCGACGCCACCAGCGGCAAGACGCTGCGAAACGAGCGCGACTGACGCCACGCTCGTCACGCCGCGTTCGGGCGGTCAGGACATATACTGCCCGCCATTCGCCGACAGCGTCGATCCGGTGATGAATCCGGATTCGTCGGCGGCGAGGAACACCACGCAGCGCGCGATTTCCTCCGGCTCGCCGAGCCGTCCCATCGGGATATGCGGCAGGATGCTTTTCTCGAGCACGTCCTGCGGCACGGCTTTCACCATCTCGGTGCCGATATAGCCGGGACAGATCGCATTCACGGTGATGCCGCTCTTGGCGCCTTCCTGCGCGAGCGCCTTGGTGAAGCCGATCTCGCCAGCCTTGGCGGCGGAATAATTGACCTGGCCCATCTGGCCCTTCTGGCCGTTGATCGAGGAAATATTGACGATGCGGCCGAACTTGCGCGCACGCATGCCTTCGATGACGTTTCGCGTCATGTTGAACAGCGAACCGAGATTGGTGCCGATCACCGCATTCCATTGATCCGCGGTCATGCGGTGGAACATCGTGTCCTTGGTGATGCCGGCGTTATTGACCAGCACCTCGACCGGCCCGAGTTCGGCTTCAACCTGCTTGATGCCCGCGGCGCAGGCCTCGAAATTCGACACGTCCCATTTGAACACCGGGATGCCGGTTTCTGATTTGAATTTCTGGGCGGCTTCGTCGTTACCGGCATAGCTCGCCGCGACCTTGTAGCCGGCCGCCTTCAGCGCCTTGCAGATCGCTTCGCCGATCCCGCGCGTTCCCCCCGTTACCAGTGCCACCCGAGACATCTGTTCCCCCTGTTTCTTGGCCGGACGACCGATCCGGACCGCCTACACTAGAGACGTAAATGGCCGGGGCAAGCCCCGGCCATGACGCAACTCAAACTGCGGCGAAAAGCGCCGGGGCGCTGCGTCCTACGGACGCTCCAGGCACATGGTCCCGCTCGTGCCCGTCGCGTCCTACGGACGCTCCAGGCACATGGCGATCCCCATGCCGCCGCCGATGCACAACGTGGCGAGGCCCTTCTTGGCATCGCGCTTCTGCATCTCGTACAGCAGCGTGGTCAGAACCCGCGCGCCGGAGGCGCCGATCGGGTGGCCGATGGCGATGGCGCCGCCATTGACGTTGACCTTCGAGGTGTCGAGGCCGAGCTCCTTGTTCACCGCGCAGGCCTGGGCCGCGAAGGCCTCGTTGGCCTCGATCAGGTCGAGGTCGCCGACCTTCCAGCCGGCCTTTTCCAGCGCCGCGCGCGACGCCGGGATCGGGCCGGTCCCCATGATCGAGGGATCGACGCCGGCATGCGCCCAGGAGGCGATGCGGGCGAGGATCGGCCGGCCTTCCTTCTTAGCCCGCGATGCCTTCATCAGCACGACGGCGGCGGCGCCGTCGTTGATGCCGGAGGCATTGGCTGCGGTCACGGTGCCTTCCTTGTCGAAGGCCGGGCGCAGCTTGCCGATCGAATCCGGGGTCACGCCGGCCTTCGGATATTCGTCGGTGTCGACCACGACATCGCCCTTGCGGGTCTTGATCGTGACCGGCGCGATCTCGTCCTTGAACTTGCCGGCCTTCATGGCGGCTTCGGCCTTGTTCTGCGAACTGGCCGCGAACTCGTCCTGCTGCTGGCGGGTGATCTGATATTGCTTGGCCACGTTCTCGGCGGTGGTCCCCATGTGATAGCCATTGAAGGCGTCCCAGAGGCCGTCCTTGATCATGGTGTCGACCATGGCGAAATCGCCCATCTTCACGCCAGAGCGCAAATGTGCGCAATGCGGCGCCATGCTCATGGATTCCTGGCCCCCGGCGACCACGATGTCGGAATCGCCGTTGAGGATGGCCTGGTAGCCGAGCGCAACCGCCCGCAATCCCGAGCCGCACAGCTGGTTAACGCCCCAGGCCGGGCTTTCGACCGGGATTCCGGCGGCGATCGAGGCCTGCCGCGCCGGGTTCTGGCCCTGACCCGCGGTCAGGATCTGTCCCATAATGACCTCGGAGACGTCCTTTCCGTCCACTCCGGCGCGCTTCAAGGCCGCCTCGATGGCGACCTTGCCGAGCTCATGCGCCGGCAGGTTCGCGAAAGCTCCGTTGAAGGCGCCGACCGGCGTGCGCGCGGCACCCACAATGACGATGTCGTCCTGCATGAAGTTGCTCCCTGTCTGTTAGGCATCGCCATAGCATGGCGCGTTCAGCCCTCAAAACCTCCGGCCATGCGATATGGCCGGATTTGACCCGCATAAAACGGTGGCTAGGTGGATTGAAACCGCCTACTCTTTAGGTCTTGGAACCTATTCCGCATGTCAACGGGCGCCCGCAAGCGAAATCATGGCAAAATCCGACGATCCCATCACGATCAAGAAATACGCCAACCGCCGTCTCTACAATACCGGGACCAGCACCTATGTGACGCTGGAAGATCTGGCGACCATGGTGAAAGCCGGCGAAAATTTCGTCGTTTTCGACGCCAAGAGCTCCGAGGACATCACCCGCTCGGTGCTCGCCCAGATCATCTTCGAGCAGGAAAACAAGGAAGGTCAGAACCTTCTGCCGATCAATTTCCTGCGCCAGCTGATCCGGTTCTATGGCGATTCCATGCAGATGATGGTGCCGCGCTATCTTGAGGTCTCGCTGGAATCCTTCACCAAGGAACAGGAAAAGATGCGCCAGCAGATGGCGCAGGCCTTCGGTGTGGGCGTCGGCGCCAGTCCTTTCGGTCCGATGGAGGATCAGGTCCGGCGCAACATGGAGATGTTCGAAAAGGCGTTTTCCATGTTCACGCCGTTCGCCCGGGGCGGCGCCGCCGCCAATCAGGGCAAAGCCGAATCCGAAAAGACAGCCGGCGCATCAGAAGACATCGACGCGCTCAAGCGTCAGATCGAAGAGATGCAGCGGCGCATCGACCAGATCAGCGACAAGAGCTGAGCGGCTAAGCGGAGCCGGGTCACGACCGCGCCTGGTTCGGGCGCGGCGTCGGCTGATCGTGCCGCGTTTGATACCAGTCGAGCCGCGCCAGCGCGATATGTTCGCCCTGCAGATAGTCGCAGCCCCAGGCCGCGAGAATGGCGGCCGACTGTTCGTCCTGCACCCATTCGGCGACGGTTTTCAGCTTCAGGCCGCGGGCGAGGTCGAGCATGGTGCGCACGAAGGTGCGATCGTCTTCGGACCGCGCCAGGTTCTGCACGAAGGCGCCGTCGATCTTGATCAGGTCGACGCCGAGCTCGCGCAGATTGCGGAATGAGGTAAATCCGGCGCCGAAATCGTCGATCGCGATACGCGCGCCGAGATCCTTCACGCGCTGCACGAAGCCGCGGGCGTTGTCGATGTCGTGGATGGCGGTGGTTTCCGTGATCTCCACGATCAGGCGCTCGGCGACATTGTCGTGCATACGCAATGAGGCCTCGAGCCGCGACCACCAATCCGGATCCATGGTCGACGAGGCCGACACGTTGAGGCTCGCACGAAAGTCCGGATGCGCGACCATCTCCGCGACCACAAGCTCCAGCACGCGCTGATCGAGCAGGCGGGCGAGCCCGAGCGGCTCTGCGATCGGCATGATATCCGCGGCCGGCACCAGCGTGCCGTCGGGCCGGCGGATGCGCAGCAGGCATTCGTGAAAGGCCACCTCCCGGGTTTGCGCATCGACCACCGGTTCGTAGGCGATAAGGATGCGCCGTTCGTTCAGCGCATTGATGATCGTGTCGGTAGCGCGGATATTCGCGCGCCGCTGGGTCTCGCGTTCGATGCTGGGTTGATAGGACAGAAACGAACCCGGCCGCCTGTTCTTGGCGAGGTCGAGCGTTTCCTGCGCTCGCACCAGAACCTCGTCGACGGTGGCGGCGTGGCGCGGGGCGGTCACGCCACCGATCGTGCCGGTGACCGAGACCGGACCCGCCGTGGTCATCACGACGTCGTCGCGGATGGCGGTCAGAAAGCGTTCGGCGGCGACGCCGATCTCGTCCGGCGTACAGTTCTTCAGAATGATGCCGAACTTGTTGCCGGAAAAGCGGCCGATGACGTCGAGGCCGCGCATGCGACCGCGCAGGCGCTTGGCTATCACGCCGATCACCTCATCGGCCACGTCATATCCGTAAGCCCGGTTGATGCGCCCGAGATTGTCGATGGCGACCAGCAGAAAGCCGCAACAGGTTCGTGACAGCAATGCCTCGCGCAACGCTTCGGCCAGTTGCTCGGTCAGGTTCCAGCGATTGATCTCGCCGGACAGGACGTCGAAGCGCGACAGATAGGTGAGTTTCTGTTCGCGTTCGTGACGGTCGTTGATCGCGCGGATGATGCCATGCGCCTTGCATGGCTTGCCGTCCGGACCGGCGAACCAGCGGCCGGTATCCTCGATCCACAGCTTGGGTGACCGCGTATCGGACCGGATTGCATATTGAAGCTGATACGGAATTCCGGCGCCCATGTCGGCCTTTGCCGAATGCATGATCGCGTCGAACGGGGTGGTGTCGTTGGCCGGGTCGAGCAGTTTGGCGAAGCCGCGGCCGGTTGCGATCGGCGCAGTGTCGTGCAGGCCGAACAGGCGGGCTGCGCCCGCACCCCAGATCAGTGCGTCAGTATCGAGTGTCCATTCATAGGGAATTTCGCCCGCCGACTGTAGGATCGCAGCGCAGTTCAGCGTGTCCCTTGATTGAAGGCCGCCGGCAGCAACGTCGCGTTGCTGCTCACCCGGTATGGGGCGCGACCTGTTCGCTGCTCCGGTCAACATTGGCCTCGTTGATGCGCGCGTCACGATCAGGGCGGCGCCATGACAACGGAAAAGTAGTAGCGAACTCTAAAGAATCGGAAAAATCAGACGGTTGCATTCTAGGAACAACCGGGCCGGTGTGGCGTTCGTCGCATGGGGCTCGCGGCAGACAGCTTTGCGGCACAGGACTTGCGGCATAGCCCTTGCGAGTTGGAGGTTCAGGGGACGCCGATGTCCCAGTTTGACGCAGGAGCGGCCCGTGTTCGCCGACAGGATCAAACGTCCGCCCGCATTATCGCTCCCCAGCGAGGCTGCAAGCGCCCGCGCGGACGATGCCGCCCCGGACAACGCGGCGGCTGGCACCGGGTCGCGTGATCTTGCCGTGGTTAATCCGAAGCAAACGGCGCCCAGGGGCAAGCCATCGCGTTATGCCGATGCGCTGTTCCTCGCCCACGTCTTTGCCAGCAAGTTCGATGCGCCGCAGCAACGCGAGAAGCGCCGGGCCGATCCCGCCGACGCGAATGCGAGCTATCGCAAAAGCGCGAAGAAGCCGTCGAAGCTCGGACGCGTGTTGTCGAAGAAGATCTGACGCCGCGTCGCGCTAATAGCCTAGCGCGAGACCGTCCTTGCGCGGATCGGATGCGCCGATCAGCACCCCGCGGTCCCAATCGATGCGGATGGCCTGGCCGCCGCCATGCGGTAGCGCGCGGCGGGATACGTCATGACCCATGGCACGCATCGCCTGCATCACGTCATCGCTGACGCCGTTCTCCACCTCGACGCGCTCGCCCTCGAAGAACACGCGCGGCCAGTCGATCGCGGTCTGAAGATCCATGCCGTGATCGACGACGTTGGAGATGACATGCGCATGCCCCATGGCCTGATAGGCACCGCCCATCACCCCGAATGCCATGTCGACACGGCCGGCGCGCATGGCCAGAGCGGGAATGATCGTATGCAGCGGACGCTTCGACGGCCCGATGCAATTCGGATGACCCGGCGTGAGATTGAAGCCCGAGCCGCGGTGATGCAGCAGGATGCCGGTCTTGTCCGTCGCGATGCCTGAGCCGAAGGCCGAGAACAGCGAGTTGATCATGGTGACCGCATTGCGGTCCTTGTCGACCACGCAGACCAGCACCGTCGATCCCATCGGCTTGATCGCCTTCGGAAAGGACGAGCGCTTCGCCGGATCGATCATGCCGGCGAGCTTTGCCGCGAAGCCGCGATCGAGCAGCGCGTCGACACTCTCGGTCATGAGAGCAGGGTCTGCGATATTGGTGTTGCGCATCGCATAGGCGAGGCGGCTGGCTTCGATCAGGAGATGCAGCCGCTTCGCGCCATTGGCGTCGAGCGCGCCCATGTCGAAGCGCTCGAGGATATTCAGCATCACCAGCGCCGCCAGGCCCTGCCCGTTGGGCGGCAATTCGACCACATCGAGCCCGCGGTAATTCGTCGAGATCGGCGTCACCTCGTCGCCGCGATGCGCCGCGAAATCCGCCGCGGTCAGAACTCCGCCGAGCGATTGAAGCGTCGCCACCATGTCGTCGGCGATCTCGCCCTCGTAGAAGGCGCGGGCACCGTCCTTGGCCAGCGCCCGCAACGTGCGGGCCAGCGCCGGAAATCTCACGACATCGCCGGCCTTTGGCGCATGTCCGTCGACCAGTAGATGCCTCGCAGTGGCCGCGTGCTTGCTGAGCTTGGCGACCGCCAGCGACCAGTCGAGCGCGACCCGCGGCTGCACCGCGACGCCGGCTTCGGCCGCGTCGATCGCCGGCTGCAGCACGCGGCCCAGATTGAGACGGCCATGCGTCTTGATGATTTTGTCCCAGGCCTCGATCGCGCCCGGCACCGTCACGGCGTGGACCGAATCGACCGCGACGTCCTTTAGCCCCTGCGCGATCAGTGTTTCGGCGCGCATCGCCGCGCCGCTGCGGCCGGAGCCGTTATAGCCCCAGACCGGCTGGCCGGGCCGCGCCACCAGACAGAAGCAGTCGCCGCCGATGCCCGTCATATGCGGCTCGCCGACACAGGCAACCGCCATCGCGGCAACCGCCGCATCGGCGGCATTGCCGCCAGCGCGCATGATCTCCACCGCGGTCAGCGAGGCGAGCGGGTGCGAGGTCGCGACCATGCCGCCTGTGGCATAGGCCGGCGAACGGCCGGGCAGGTGAAAATCACGGGTCATGGGAGCAGCGCCGGAGGTGTTGGCACCAATCAATGCGCCATCGGAGGATGGCCATCGACGGAATAGTCGCGCGAGGCCGCGCGGATCGAGATCGAGAAGCCGCCGATCACATCGACGGCGCAGATCACGAGAAAGATCAGGAAGGTCGAGGTCGCGGCCTGCTTCACCATGATGAATTCGAGCAAGGCAGCGACGAACACCACGAACGACAACAGGTGGTCGACGATCGACTTCACGCCGAAGCGGGTGGCTTTCAGGATTTCAATGAACAGCAGCAGGATCGACAGGATGATCAGCAGATCGCCGGTGGTGACGCCGAGCGTGGCGCCGGACATCATCGGAATCGAGAACGCCGTGTCGCTGAAGCCGAGGCTGAACAGGAACGCGATCATGTTGTAGATCGCGAGCGGAACCAGCAGGAGAGGAAAGCCGACGAGATACATGGATCATGTCCTCCGGGACTTTCCCGTCCACGGCGCAATCAGCAATGCGGGCGCCGGTTTCGCGCCCACAGGACCGGTCGATCAGGCTTCGGCGCTCTTCACCTTCAGCACCTGCCGGCCCTTGTACATGCCGGTCTTCAGGTCGAGGTGGTGCGGGCGGCGGAACTCACCGGAGTCCTTGTCCTCGACATAGGCGGGCTGCTTGAGGGCGTCGGCGGACCGGCGCATCCCGCGCCGCGACGGCGAGGTTTTTCGTTTAGGAACGGCCATTTGCGGAACTCCCGAAAAAAAGACAATCCGGCCGGGACATCCCATTCAGGGGAACCCTGCCGGACCGGATGTAATGGATTGCGGCGGCTTATAGAGGAATAGAGGCGTTTGCGCTAGCGCTTTTGGCCTCCGGCCCTCACCACCCGGGGCGCCCGTCTCAGGCAGGCGTCGAGGCCAGCATTATTGGCCCGGCGCTGGTAAATCCCGGCCAGCCGGCGCACCGCAGGTCCGGGCTTCTGGGCGTCGCGGCGTCTCGGATTGGGCAGCATGGCGGCCATCAGGGCCGCCTGACGGGCGTCCAGATCGGCCGCGGAGGTCTTGAAGGCCCGGCGGGCGCCGGCTTCGGCCCCGAACTGCCCGCTCGGGCCCCATTCGGCCACGTTGAGGTAGATTTCCATGACCCTGCGTTTACCCAGGATCAGGTCCATCCAGACCGCCAGCGGCAGTTCCAGCGCCTTGCGGACATACGATCGGCCTTGCCACAGGAACAGGTTCTTGGCGGTCTGCTGGGTGATGGTCGAACCGCCCCGCAGGTCCTCCAGATCCTCTGCCTCCTTGAGGATGTCGCGCAGGCTCCGCCAGTCGATGCCGCGATGGTTACAGAATTGCCCATCCTCGGACGCGATCACGGTGCGCGGCAGCACCGGGGCGATATCCTCGAGCGGGCGCCAGATTCGCGTCACCGGCTGGAATGTTACATAGCGCCAGACCATCAGCGTGGAAACCGGGCGCACCACAAGGTAAAGCGGTGTCAGCAGATAGGGCAGCAGCAGGGCGGCGAGGACCACAAGCACCGCGACCTTCACGGCGCGGCGGAGGCGCGGACTGGAACCCGTCCATCGTTGCTGCAATAAGGTCATTAAACCGGGCCCCGGCAGACAGTCCCCCGTAGAGACTCTCCGTTAACGTGACAAGACAAGGAATGCGGCGCTGTGCCGCGAATATGGCGAATATGAAAACCAGCTTTACCAACGCACTCGATGCCGCCGCGTCCGAAACCGAAGATCTGCTCGGCACGCTGCTGTCGACGCAACCTGCTTCGGGTGAGATCGAACGCCCGCAGCGCCTGCTCGATGCGATGCGCTATTCCAGCCTCGGCGGCGGCAAACGGCTGCGGCCCTTCCTGGTCGTGGAAAGCGCGGCCCTGTTCGATGTTCCCCGCCAGCGCGGGTTGATGGCGGGCGCCGCGCTCGAATGCGTCCATTGCTATTCACTGGTCCATGACGACCTGCCGTCGATGGACAATGACGATCTGCGGCGCGGCCGGCCGACGCTGCATCGCGCCTACGACGACGCCACCGCGATCCTTGCCGGCGACTCGCTGCTCACCTTTGCCTTCGACATTCTCTCGCGTGACGAAACCCATCCCGATCCGGCGGTGCGGATCGCGCTGGTGCGCGAACTGGCGCGCGGGTCGGGGCTCGGCGGCATGGCGGGCGGACAGATGCTCGATCTCGCTGCGGAGGGCCGGTTCGGTGCGATGCCCGCGGGCGAAGAGACATTCATCATCACCATGCAGGCGATGAAGACCGGCGCGCTGCTGCACTTCGCCTGCATCGCCGGCGGCATTCTCGGCGGCGCATCGGCGGAGCAGCTTCGCGCGCTGTCGGCATACGGCCGCGCGGTCGGCACAGCCTTCCAGATTGCCGACGACCTCCTCGATGTCGAAGGCGATGCCGCGACCGTCGGCAAGGCGACCGGCAAGGATGCTGCGGTCGGTAAGGCCACGCTGGTTTCGGTGCTCGGCATCGAGGCCGCGCGGAAGCGGCTCGCGGGCGTGGTGGCGGACGCGGAGGCGGCCCTGGCGCCGTTCGGCGAGCGCGGCGCGATCCTGCGCGAAACCGCACGATTCATTGCCGCGCGCGAGAAATGAGCGTGGCCGGCATCGCCGCCGATGTGGACGCGGTTGGCGATTTTGTGTCCAATTGTGTCCGCAGGCTATCGAAAACGTAAGGTGACGACGCGCGGGTCGAGCACTACATCTGGTTCCCCGGGGTAGACGAAGATGCGCAAGTTGCCGACGATCGTTCTGGTGCTGGCCGCGCTCGGCGGCGCCGCGCTCTATTTCGTGCCCGGCTGGAATGTCGCGCCGGCGGAAGGCAGCTACCGCACCGCCAAGGCCGAACGCGGCGAGATCGTCGCCACCGTCAGCGCCACCGGCACCATCAACCCGACCACGACGGTGATCGTCGGCTCGCAATTGTCCGGGCAGGTGGTCGAGATTCTCGCCGACTACAATTCCGAAGTGAAAGCCGGCCAGGTGGTGGCGCGGCTCAATCAGGATCAGATCCGGGCACGGCTCGATGCAGCGCGCGCCGATCTCGCGCAGATGCGCGCGCAGCGGATGGTGACCGAGGGCCAGATCGAAAAGGTCAAGGCCGAGACCGAGAAGGCGCGCGCGGCTCAGGTCGACATGGAGGCGCAGGTCACGCGCAACGAGGCGCTGCTGGCCGATGCCGACCGCATCTACAAGCGCCAGAGCGACCTGCGCACGCGCGGCTTCGCCGCCGACGCCGCTGTCGATACCGCACGCGCCACCCGCGACGCGCAGGAAGCGGCGCTCGCCTCCGCGCGTGCCCAGGTCAATTCGGCAAAGGCGGCGCTGCTCGGCCTTGCCGCCGATCTGCAGGTGGCGAAAGCCAATCTCGCCGCGGTCACCGCGCAGGGCCAGCAGCGTGAGGCGGCGGTGCGGCAGATCGAGGTCGATCTCTCGAATTCGGAAATCAAGTCGCCGGTCAACGGCGTGATCGTGCAGCGTAATGTCGAACTCGGCGCAACGGTCGCGGCGTCGCTGCAGGCGCCCGAACTGTTCCGCATCGCCGACGATCTCCGCAAGATGGAGATTTCCGCCAATATCGACGAGACCGATATCGGCCGCATCAAGCCGGGCCAGCGCGTGACCTTTACCGTCAATGCGTTTCCGGGCCGCACCTTCGACGGCACCGTCAAGCAGGTGCGGCTTGGCTCGCAGAATGTGCAGAATGTGGTGATCTACACCACCATCATCTCGATCGAGAATCCGCGGCGTGAATTGCTGCCGGGGATGACCGCCAACCTGCGGGTCGAGACCGAGCGGCGCGAAGACGTGGTGCGGATCCCGAACGCGGCATTGCGCTGGAGGCCGCCGTCGCTTGCGGAGCAGCCGCTGGTCAGGAACGCCGCCGCACCGGGTGCGCCGGCTGGTGCGCCGGCCGGAGCGCCGCGCCGCGCCAGCGGTGGAAACAGCGGGGAATTCCTCGAGGCGATCAAGGCCGAGATCAAGCCCGGTGCCGACCAACTGCGCGAGATCGAAGCCGCGTTCGGCGACATGCGCAAGACCTTCATGGCGGGCGCCGGCGACAGCGACCAGAATGCGCGGCGCGAGCGCATCCTCGCCGCGCGTCGCGAGCTGGAGCAGCGCATCGCGAGCATCCTGACGCCCGAGCAGAAGTCCGCCTTCGACGAGATCGTGAAGCGGCAGGCGGTGGGTGCGGGTCAGGGGACGGCTCAATCCGGCCGGGTCTTCATCGTCGGCCGCGACGGCGAGCCGCAGGGCGTCACCATTCGTATCGGTGCGACCGATGGCGGCTCGACCGAAGTGATCGCGGGGCTGGATGCCGGCGCCGAGGTCATCGTCGGTGGCGCCGGACGGCCCGGCAGCGCGAAGAAGCGCGGTCCGAGCTTCGGCTTCTGACGATGACAGCGCGTCGGGCACCGACATGCCGCTGATCGAGACCGATCAACTGACGCGGCTCTACAGGCTCGGCGGCGAGACCGTCACCGCGCTCGATGGCGTGTCGGTGTCCGTCGACGAGGGCGATTTCGTCGCGGTTATGGGACCGTCGGGATCGGGCAAGTCGACCTTCATGAATGTGATCGGCTGTCTCGACAAGCCGAGCTCCGGGACCTACCGGCTTGACGGCGAGCTGGTATCGACGCTCAGCGCCGACGCGCTCGCCACCGTCCGCAACAAGAAGATCGGCTTCGTGTTCCAGCAATTCCATCTGCTCGACCGGCTCGATGCGCTGTCCAATGTCGAACTGCCGATGATTTATGCCGAGACCGACCGCGCCGGCCGCAAGGAGAAGGCTGTTGCGGCGCTGCAGCGGGTCGGATTGGGCGAACGCATCCATCATCGTCCGACGCAATTGTCCGGCGGCCAGCAGCAGCGTGTGGCGGTAGCGCGCGCGCTGGTGAACAATCCGAAAATGCTGCTCGCCGACGAGCCGACCGGCGCGCTCGACAGCCGGACCTCGGTCGAGATCATGGCGCTGTTCCAGGAATTGAACCGCGAGGGCACGACGGTGGTGATCGTGACGCATGAGCCGGACATCGCGGCCTATGCCAACCGGCTGATCCGTTTCCTCGACGGTCACGTGGTGTCGGATCGCCGGCATGTTCCCGTCAATGCCGACGAACGCCTGGCCGAACTGATGAAGCAGCCCCATCCGCATCATGAGGCCGCCGAATGACGAACCGCGATGCGATCGTCTCCGCACTCGACGCGCTGCGGCTGCACAAGCTGCGGAGTGCGCTGACCATGCTCGGCATCATCATCGGTGTCGGCGCCGTCATTGCGATGGTCGCGGTCGGCGGCGGTGCGCGCGAACAGGTGGTGGCGCAGATCAGAAGCCTCGGCTCGAACCTGCTGATCGTGACGCCGGGCAACGTGACGGCCGGTGGCGTGCGGATGGGGTCGGGTGCCGCGTCCACCCTGACCGATGACGATGCCGCGGCGATCATGGCGGAAGTGCCGGGGGTTCAGGTCACAGCGCCCAATATGCGCGGCTCCGGCCAGCTCGTGGCCGGCGGAATGAACTGGGCGAGTGCGCTGATCGGCATCGATGCCGGCTGGTTCGAGGCGCGTGACTGGGATGTCGAACTTGGCCGCGGCTTCGATCCCGAAGAGATCGCGCGCGGTGCGCAGGTCGCTGTTCTGGGCCAGACCGTGGCCCGCAATCTGTTCGGCGGGCTCGATCCGGTCGGGCAGGAATTGCGCATCCGCAACGTACCGTTCCGCATCGTCGGCGTGGCCGGCCGCAAGGGACAGACAACCTGGGGCCAGGACCAGGACGACGTTGTTTTCGTGCCGCTCAACACCGCGCGGCAGCGCGTGCTCGGCCGCAATCTCGCCAATGCGCGCGCGGTTGGCTCGATCTATGTGAAGGCGCTGGACGGCGAGAATTTGAGCCTGATGGAGGAGCAGGTGAAAAGTCTCCTGCGCCAGCGGCATCGTTTGCAGCCCGGTCAGGACGACGATTTCTCGATCCGCAATCTCGCCGATATCGCCGCCACCCGTGAAGCCTCGGCCCGCACGCTCGCGATCCTGCTGGCTGCTGTCGCCGGCGTGTCGCTCGCGGTCGGCGGCATCGGCATCATGAATATCATGCTGGTGTCGGTCACCGAACGCACCCGCGAGATCGGGCTTCGGCTCGCACTCGGTGCGCGGCAATGGGACATCCTGCGGCAATTCCTGTTCGAGGCGACAGGCCTCGCCGCGATCGGCGGGCTGATCGGGGTGATGCTGGGCGTTGGCGCAGCCTATCTGATCTCGAATGCTGCCGGCTGGCCGCTTCTGGTCGAGCCGGCCTCGATCGTGATCGCGGTGGTGTTCTCAGGACTGGTCGGCGTGTTCTTCGGCTGGTATCCGGCGCTGCGCGCGTCGCGCCTCGATCCGATCGAAGCGCTGCGGCATACGTGAGGCGCGGCGCCGCATTCCGCGGCGCTCACGGCCACGAATTTACTTGCAGCCGTCGGCGGCCTGCGCGCCGGCAAAGCGGTCAGCGAGCCACTGCACATACATGGATTTGGCGGCACCGGGCGTCGAGAAATGCGTCTGCTCGCCGGGCAATTGCACACGCGCGACATTGCCGCCCATGCCGCACATCTGCTCGCGATAAAGCTGACCCATCACCGGAGGGACCACGGTGTCTTTCGTTCCCCAGTAAATGATCACGGGTGCGATCGCCTTCACTGCCGGGACGCTGCCGTCCAACAGCGTTTTGACCCATTGCCCCGATCGCGCGGGATTTTCTTTCAGGAACGACTTGTATTCGTCTCCGAATGCAAAGTTCATCGTATCGGCAGCGGCGTGCATGCATTTTTTGCTGAAGATCGCCTCGAGCGCGTTCACGCCTTCCGACGAGAACAGATCCGACAGCGCAACTTCGGGAAATGCCGCAGGCGTCGCCCACATCATCATCGCGAAATGGGTGAAGTTGAAGACGTTGTCGGAAAAGGTCTTCGCCAGACCCTGGAGGAGCGCGTCGGCCGCTTTCGCGTCCGGCGTTTCCTTGGGAAGGATCGCTGCGACATCCTGCGGCGCTAACGCTGCGAAGCCGACGATGTCTATTGCGTCAAAGGCCGTTCCGGCCTTCCTGACATAGTCACCCAGGCCGGCTGCGCTGAGCGTCGCTCCGCCGCCCTGTGACCAGCCATAGACCGCAGCTTTTCGGTTCTGTCCTGAAAGACCCATGCTCCCGACGGCGCGAATTGAGTTGATGACGTCGCGTGCCTGCGTGGCGGCGATTGCATATTGGTGGCGCCCGCCGCCACCCAATCCCTGATAATCGGTTGCGACCACGACATAGCCTCGGCCGATGAATTCCGACAGCGCGGGTACTCCGAAATCGGTCCAGGACGTTCCGCCGACGAGGAAATACTGGTTGAGATCCTGCGCCGGATCGAGAACCTGCGACGGGCCGCAATTCTGCGCCGTGCCGGTTGTCCCGTGTGCCCATGCCAGAATCGGCCGGCCACCTGTCGGGGCCTCACCCTTTGGCGCGATGACCAGTGCAGTGGAGATCGTTGGCCGCTCACGTACGTCTGAGGAGATGTAGGCGATGCGCCAGGCCTGCGCGGTTGCGAGCGACGTTTCGACGGGCTCTTGCGCGATCACCGTCCCCAACGGGCCTTGCGGCTTCATCGCCATGACCTTGGCGTAGAAGGGCGCCACGGCCACGTCGGCAGCGTGCAGCGGCAATGTTGCCGGCAACATCGCCGCGGATAGGCAAACCGCTCCAATCAGTCGATGAAGGCGTTTCATGGTATCCGACCCCTGCGATCAAACCAGGCGCGCAACGCCAGTGTGGCGTCCCGCTTTCAATGAACCGATCGGGTTAAAATCCTGTCGACCGCAAAATTTGGGGCGCGATTGGGCCTTCGGTAACGCAGCCCCGCGCGCGGCGGACGGAGTCAGATTCAAATTGATTCAATAGCTTGCAAATCTGACGGCCGGATGTCGGGGAGCGCGGCAATTCCATCTCGATGACGAGATGCCAGCGCAAATACCTCGCCGGATGAGGGTTGGAGCCGGCGTGATCGATGCGACCGCACGCATTCTCCGCAAGCGATCGGAGAATGCGCGCGTTGCCACCGCTCAAGGCAATGTCGTGATGCCGTCGATCGGACTGATATCGCCGACAAACCGCAACAGGTCCGTCATCGTAAACGTGCCGGGCACCTTGGCGGGCAGGTCGGGCTTCCAGTTCACGCCCTTCTGCCACAGATACGATTCATGATCGCCGTGAACGAGGCCGACAAACACCTCGGCGACGATCGTTGATCCGACCGGTCCGAGCTTCTCGCCGTTGCCTCTGATCTGCGCCTCCTTGAGGATGTAGTACCAGAGCGGTGTCTGCTTATGCAGGCCGCCCTCGCGCGCGGCGTTGCCATCGGGACCGGTCGCGATCTCGTCCGGGGTCAGGGCTTTGACGCCGATCGCCCCTGCGATGGCCTGACCGGACGGCAAGCCGAGAAACACGCCGCGCTGCAGATTGCGCAGCGCGAGATTTCCGCCGCCGCCGGGAAGTGTGTGCAATTGCGGAATGAGGAACGGATCGATCTTGCGTGACGGGTTGAGTGCGACGTCCGCCGGATTGGCAGGCGGACTGAAATCATAATAGCGGCGCCAATCGATGATCCAGTTCGACGGCAGCACCGGTTGCGGCAGCGGAGCGGGAGACGGTACCGGCGCAAGATCGCCGATGATGCCGCCTGAAAGTCCGGTGAAGTCGAACAAGAGCTGAAGTGTCGCCTGGGGGAAGATCCGGTTATGGTTGTAACGTTCGCGCACCATGCTGTGGCCGAAGCGATAGGCCGCGGCGGAGAACTCGACCGGCATGTAGGGCAGCTTCTTGAAACGGTAGAATTTGCGCCCCTGATGGAGAATTTTGGCGACGATGCCGGGTTCGGTGATGCGCTCGACGAAATCGTGCAGCACCATCCATTGATAATGCCAGGTGACGATGCGGCGCGCTTCCAGAAAGGTCTGCTCCGCGGTCTTGCCGGGCGCTGCAATCCGGTTGCAGACCGCATTGTGGAATTTGAGAAAGGCGAGATGCGTTTGTGCGACGACAAGATTCTCGTCGTTGCGATGATCGCCGATCAGCGCAAATCCTTCCGGATTGCGCGGCAGATCGTTGCGATGGTCGCCGGTGACACCGCCGAAGCCGACATTGATGGTCTTGCCGATGAGGAATTTCGGACCCGGTGCCTTGCCGGCGTTAGCGCCTGACTCACGCGCGTAAAGTTGCCGGCTGCCGTCAGGCCCCAGGCCGTAGATTGCATCGAGGTCGAGCGCCGGCGTTCGGAAGTTCTCGATGCCTTCGGGATCGGCGGCCTTGTCGCCGATCGAGGTGAGGTCGAGCGTGACGTCGTGATCGACGAACTGACCGAGATAGGTGAAGCCCGCCGGGATCTTGCTGTTGTTGCCGGCCGGGTCGCCGGGGCTCGCATCCTTCATGGCGTTGGCCAGCGCCTGCAATGCCGCAGGTGCGACTTTCAACGGCGGCAGGTCAGGAAACATGCGGCCGAACATGCCAGGGTCGTCGTGTCCCTGTAGCCGTTGCCGTGCCAGCAATTCTGGATTGGGTTGACGTCCGGCGGTGCCGTGGCCGGGTTGAATACTGATTTGTTCAGACATCGAAGAACCGCCTCCCGCGCGGTGCTGCGCGCTGCCGGCTCGACGGTTCGGGCCCATCCAGTCGACGCGCGCAAAGAGGCATGCGCCGCAACGCGAATGCGTGATGGCGGAGACCGAAATCCGATGTGTGAAGGCAGCGCAGGTGCAATCAAGAACAAATACAATCTTAGATAGTAATTATAAAAATGCAACCAGAAAGTGTATTTGGGCTGACGGCTGGTCGGCGCCACCAGACAATGCACGGCCTTTCGGAATGCGTGGCGCCCGTCAGAGAGGGGCCGACATCAGAGAGATGAAAATGTCCGGTGTCAGCGGCCGGTGCGTCCGCCGAAAAAGCCTTGGACGCGGCGCCACATGTCGCGCGCCGATACCGAGAACAGGGCGAACAGGATGCCGAGGATCACGATCGGGATCCACAGCAGCACCAGGCCGGCCAGCAGCAGAAACACGATGCCGACCGCGAGTCCGACCCCGAGCAGGATCATCGCCAGCGTGAACGGACCGATCTTCTTGATCTGAACGCGGCGGAAACCGTCGTCGCCCTCCTCGACCCGCACGAACAGATTTTCGAACCCGCCGCCACCGCGCCTGGCATTGGGCGGGATGATCTCGGGCTCGACGCGCGGGCGTTCCACGGGTGGCTTCGTTGGATCGGTGTAGGACATGGCAAGGATATGGGACCTGAGCCGCGTGGCCGCAATGCGGCACCGTCAGCGGACAAAATGACGCGACCCTGATTGTGTACACAAGCGACAGCAGCATCTGCGTCGCGGCTTGTTCGCATGGTCGCAGTAAGGCCGCGCTTTGTGCGCCGCAATTATTACCGACTGGTCATGATGCGCTTTTTCCGGAACGCGGATAAGGAGCAATTGTTTTCATCGCAGAGGCGACAGGAGGACCGCCCATGGTTGAAAACCTGATTCCGTTGACGATTCTGATCGCAGTTGTTTTCGGCGTGCTTTGGTTCTTGATCGAAGCGGCGTCGCTGCATGGCGACCGCAGAAGCTGAGTTGGACATCACTTGCGGAAAAAGAACGCCTCGCTCGGCAGCGAACCGTAGGTGAATGGCTCCTGCTTGCGGTTGGTCGCGGTCAACACCTCGTCGCGCACCTTTCGGAACACCAGATTGATTTCGAGGCCGGGTGTTAGGATGGCGCGGGCGAGCGCAGATGCGAATGGCGAGTTGCCCTGGCTGCCGTCCAGAGCCGTCTGCCCGTGCTTCGCTGCGTAGGCGACAAGAGTAGCCCCTTCCGGTTCGATGTTGCCCAGTCCTCTGCCGAGCGAACGCGTTCCGAGACTTCTCGTCATGCTGGTAGCGAATGGATTGTCCCTGCAGGCATCGAGGATGACGAGCTTCAGCTTGCTTGCACCCTCGACGGAGCGCAGCAACTGATCCAGGGATATCGCCTCGAAAGACGTATCCCTGTCCGATTTGAGCCGCGCATCGACCGGGACCAGATAATTGGTCCCGGCGACTTCGATTCCGTGGCCCGCATAATAGATGACGGCCCATTCGGCGCGGTCGGCAAGCGCTGCAAAATCCTTCAGGGCAGTCGCAAGTTGCTCGCGCGTGAGGTCGAGCTTCAGATCGACGCGATTGAAGCCGACCGCCGTCAGGGCCTTGCTCAGCGTCTCCGCGTCGCTTCTGGGATTCATGAGGGGAGCTACGTTGCGGTATTGGCTGTTGCCGATGATCAGCGCGACACGTGCGTTGCTGCCCGCCGGGGTTTTGGCGGTTCCGCTTTGCTGTGCGAGTCTGGCCTCGAGCCTTGCAAGCGATCGGGTCAGTGACGCGTTGCCGGGATCGATGCTTGCGGCTTGCCTGATATCGGTCAGCGCAGAGCGGTAATCCTGCGCGGTTTCGCTGGTACGGGCGCGTTCGGCGTAGTTCAGCCAGTTCTTGGCATCGAGTTTGATCGATATATCATGATCCGCGCGGGCGCGGGCAAAATCGCCCTTTAACCGGTACACGATCGCTCTTTCGACATGGCCCCGTGTCTCGGTCGGCTTCATGCCGATCAGCGTATTCAGATCGGCAAGCGCCTTGTCGTAATCGCGCTTGTACCGATAGGCGACACCCCTGTTAAGATAGTGGACCGATACTTTTGGGTTCAATGCGATGGCGGCGGTGTAGCTTTCGATGGCTTGTTCGTAATCACCTTTCTTCCTGAGAATGATGCCTTTGCCGTTGTGGTGCAGGTAATTTTGCGGATCGAGTTTGATCGCCGCGTCAATATCCGTCAGTGCCGCATCGAGCTTCTCAAGCCGGTAAAGCGCGTGGGCGCGGATTCTAAAAAAGGTCCCGCGTTCTTGGGACGATCTGCGCTTGTCAGTCAGCGCGCTTGTGCACTCCTTGACAATCTGTTCCGGTTCTCCGGAGCTTGAGGCGGAGCAGGCTGGTGGCGCCGCGACTTTCGGATTCGCCTCCACGCCGGAAGCAAATTGGACAACACCCGCCAGCGCGAGGGCAAGAGCCAGCCGCCACCGCATCGTTCGCTCCGTTTCGGCATTTGTCGAGTCCGCCCGATACCGGGTTCATCGGGCGGCCGCCAAGCTGCGCTCAATTTCGCATCATCCGTTGCAGTTGAAAAATGAAATTGAAGCGGCGACGCAAGTCATATGAAGGCCGGCCCGCCCATATGAAAGCCGGCCTGCGGTCGATCGCGCCGAGGAGATCCGGTTGATCGTGGGAGCTAACCGCGCGCTACTCCGCCGCCGTGCGTCCCGCGCCGCCGCGACCATAGCGCTGCTCGATATAATCGATCACCATGGTCTTGAATTCCGCCGCAACATTGGCGCCGCGCAACGTCACCGCCTTCTTGCCGTCGATGAACACCGGCGCGGCCGGCGCTTCGCCGGTGCCCGGCAGCGAAATGCCGATATCGGCATGCTTGCTCTCGCCCGGACCGTTCACGATGCAGCCCATCACCGCGACATTGAGCGCCTCGACGCCGGGATAGCGCGTCTTCCATTCCGGCATCGAGGTGTGGATGAACGACTGGATGTCGCGCGCCAGTTCCTGGAATGTGGTCGAGGTCGTGCGGCCGCAACCGGGGCAGGCTGCGACCAGCGGCACGAAGGTGCGAAAGCCCATGGTCTGCAGGATTTCCTGCGCCACCTTCACCTCAACGGTGCGGTCGCCGCCCGGCTCCGGCGTCAACGAGACGCGAATGGTATCGCCGATGCCCTGCTGCAGCAGGATGCCGAGCGCGGCGGATGACGCGACGATGCCCTTCGATCCCATGCCGGCTTCGGTGAGGCCGAGATGGATCGCGTAATCGGAGCGTGTCGCCAGCACCTGATAGACCGCGATCAGATCTTGCACCGCCGACACTTTGGCCGAGAGGACGATGCGGTTCTTCGGCAAACCCATTTCGACGGCACGATCGGCGGACAGCAAAGCGGACTGCACCATCGCTTCGCGCATCACCGCGCGCGCTTCAAGCGGCGCCGCCGAGTTGGCGTTCTCGTCCATCAGATGCGTCAGCAATTCCTGGTCGAGCGAGCCCCAATTGGCGCCGATCCGCACCGGCTTGTTGTGACGGATCGCGGTCTCGATGATGGCCCCGAACTGCTTGTCCTTCTTGTCCTTGAAGCCGACATTGCCGGGATTGATGCGATACTTGTCGAGCGCCTCGGCGCAGGCCGGGTGGTCGGCCAAGAGCTTGTGGCCGATGTAATGGAAGTCGCCGATCAGCGGCACCCGCACATTCATCTTGGCGAGGCGGTCGCGGATATGCGGGACGGCTGCGGCGGCTTCGTCGCGATCGACGGTGATGCGCACGAGTTCGGAGCCGGCACGGGCGAGGGCGGCGACCTGCCGCGTGGTCTGTTCGACGTCGGCGGTGTCGGTGTTGGTCATCGACTGCACGACGATCGGCGCGCCGCCGCCGACGGTTACGCCGCCGACATCGACGGCAACCGAGGAATGGCGCGGTGCGGGGCCGCCGAGAACGTCCGGGGTGGTAATCTGATCCATAACCCTAATCTAGCATCTCAATGTGAAAACGGGAGGTCGATCTGCCCGCTGTTTCCGGCCGGAACCGGGAGGTATAGGCGCTCCGGCCGCTAAAGAAAGCCTCAACGCGGCCGATTCACCAGGATCAGCCCGCCGATCACCAGCGCCACGGCGCCCGCGAAAGGCGGCGTGATCGGGTCGCCCATGACCAGATAACCCGCGAATACCCCGAATAATGGCGTCAGAAATGTGAAGGCCGAAAGACGGCTGGCCGAGTATTTTGACACCATTGTGAACCAGATCAGAAACGTCAGGGAGACCACCCAGACGGTCTGGTAGACCAGCGAGGTTAGGGCGAGGGCGCCCGGCATGCTGGTGATGGTCTCGCCCAGCAGCCACGCCGCCACGGCCAGCATCGGCACCGAGATCACCAGCTGATATTGCAGCGTCTTTTCGGGTGCGGCGCGCGAAAGCGAGGTGGATTTCACCACCAGCGTGGTGAGGCCCCAGGCGATGCCGCCGGCCAGCGCCAGCAGGTCGCCCAGGAACTGGTTCGCGTTGGCGGACGGCGTCGGCACCCCGAAAGCCAGCACCAGACCGGAAAACGACATCAGCAGGCCGGCCCATTGGGTCCAGCGGAAGCGGTCGCTCGGCACCAGGAAATGCGCGCCGAGCACCACCACGAAGGGCGCGACGTAGATGAACAGGGTGGCGCGGCTCGCCGTCGTGTAGAGCAGGGAGGGATAGATGAAGATGAATTCCAGCCCGAACAAGAAGCCGGCCAGCAGGCCGGCCTTCATCGTCTCGCCGCCCAGGTCGAGCGAGATGCCGCGCGTGCGCGCATAGATCCAGATGATCAGCGCCGCGCCGGCCGAGCGGATCGCCGCCTGCGTAAGCGGCGGAATGTCCGGCAGTGCGAGCTTCACCGCCACCTGATTGAAGCCCCAGCACAGGCACAGGAACACCACAACCGCGGCCGCACCGAGTTCGAGCGGGCGTGTGGCCGCCGTATGCGGCGCCTGCGTGGTTGTGGTCATGGTCGGGTTCCCGGCGGGGAATGATCAGCGACTTTCGTACCGGTTATGCGCCTGCGCCGGAAGCGGGCATGTGCATGGCGGACATGTGCGGTGTTTCGCTCTCCCCGTTCTGACGGGGAGAAGGACACTCACTGCAAAATTCAATCTACCGGCAATGCGCGCAAATGCCGGTGATCTCGATCACCGGCGCTTTCGGGGTAAAGCCGGCGGCGCGGGTTGCGGCTTTCAGCGAGTCCGCCACCGCCTGCGACGGCGCTTCGCCAACTTCGCCGCAGCGCTCGCAGATCAGGAACACCACGAGGTCATCGGCGTCGTGGCGATGCACGCAGGCGATATAGGCATTGCGGCTTTCGATCCGGTGAGCGAGCCCGTTCTCGATCAGGAAATCGAGCGCGCGATACACCGTGATCGGTGCGTGCCGCGTGCCATGCTTTTTCGCCGCGCGGTCGATGATCTCGTAGGCGCCGAGCGGCTTGTGGTTTTCTAGAAGCGCCTCGAGCACCTGCCGGCGTGTCGGCGTCAGCTTCTGCGCGCGCTGATCGCACAGCGTTTCCGCATAGCGAAGCGCGTCGACGCTGCAGCGATTGTGGTCGTGATCCGGCGCGGGGAAGATCGGGCTGCTCATGCTTCTCTCATATAGGCCCCGTTTCGAACCGCAAGACGGCGAGATGTGGCGAAATCCTGTTGTGCAATGCACAATAAAGATTATTGCAACGCAACAATTCCTGCTTAGCTTCGTTCACGCGGGGTGGCACCATTCTGGGAAGCTGAATGCTGAAAGACATGTCCGCCGGCGTTAACCGTATTCTGACGGGGTTCCGGCCCCGTCCGGGCGTGAAACGGGTCAATCTGGCGCTGCAGGGCGGCGGCGCGCATGGCGCCTTCACCTGGGGCGTGCTCGACCATCTGCTGGAGGATGGCCGGCTTACGTTTTCCGGCGTGTCGGGCGCATCGGCCGGTGCCATCAATGCGGTGATGCTGGCCGACGGGCTCGCGCGCGGCGGTCCCGATGCGGCGCGCAAGCGGCTGGCGGAATTCTGGCGCAGCGCCAGCCTCGGCGGCGATCTTCCCGGACCGCAGCGCGCCGCGCTCGACCGTCTGCTGGCGTTGTTCCCCGCCGGCGGCTCGCCGGTGCAGATGTTCGTCGATGCGATGTCGCGGCTGATGAGCCCATATGATTTCAACCCGCTTAACATCAATCCGCTGAAGGGTCTGATCGAGCGCTTCGTCGACTTCGAAGCGATCCGCAATCATGCGCCGATGGAATTGTTCGTCTCGGCCACCAATGTGCATAGCGGCCGGCTGCGCGTATTCCGGCGCGAGGATATCACCGCCGATGTGGTGATGGCGTCGGCGGCCTTGCCGCATGTGTTCCGTGCCGTGGAGATCGATGGCGAGCCCTACTGGGATGGCGGCTTCACCGGCAATCCGGCGATCCTGCCGCTGGTCGCATCCAATGCGGACGACGTGCTGCTGGTGCAAATCGCGCCCCTGCGGCGCGACGACACGCCGACATCCGCGCGCGATATTCTCAACCGCGTCAACGAGATTTCGTTTTCCTCATCGCTGGCGGCGGAATTGCGCGCGCTGGAATTCGTCGGACGCGGCGCACGCGGCAACGCGCCCGGCATCAACGTGCATCGCATCCTGCTCGATGGTCTCGACAAGCGGCTGAACGGGTCGCGTCTCAAGACCGATTTCGACTTCTTCAAGCTGCTGCATCGCGCTGGGCGCAGAGCCGCGCGGCGCTTCCTCGACCGCCATTTCGCCGATATCGGGCACCGGTCGACGCTGGATCTGGTGAAGGAGACGGCGGCCTGACAAATCCGCCGCGTGACGGATCGAAGGCAGACGAATACATTCTCCGGATGCCTGTCCCCACACCGCTCATTACCCACGACATCGGCGCCGCGCAACTCGACCTCGTGATCGCCGATATAACGACGCTGGATATCGATGCCATCGTCAACGCGGCGAATGCGCAGCTTCTTCCGGGTGGCGGCGTGTGCGGCGCGATCTTCCGTGCAGCCGGCCCGGAACTCGACAGGGAATGCGGGAGTCTCGGCGGCTGCGACACCGGCGATGCAAAAATCACTGAAGGCTACATGCTTCCCGCGCGGCATGTGATTCATGCGGTGGGGCCGGTCTGGAGCGGCGGCGCGCAGGATGAGGATGCGTTGCTTGCGTCCTGCTATCGCCGCTCGCTGGAGATTGCCGCAGAACACCGGCTCAACAGCATTGCCTTTCCGGCGATCTCGACCGGTATCTACGGCTTTCCGCCCGAACGCGCCGCGCGCATTGCCGCCGGAACGGTGGTGTCGGAACTGTCGGCCAAATCCCGTGGCATTACGCGCGTGGTGCTGTGCTGCTTCGATGCGAAATCCGCGCAATGCCATGTCGAGGCGCTGGCGGAGATGGGGCTGGGATAAGTCAAGCCTTCATCAGCCGCTCAGCCACCGCGACGCAGCCGATCAGTCCCGGCTCCTTGCAGGTGATCAGCGCCGAGGGGGTCGCCTTCAGCATCGCTTCATACGGCGGGTGCTGTTCGAACGCCGCGCGGAACAGCCGCGCATCGAACAGCGGGCCGAGCCCGGTGGCGACGCCGCCTCCGATATACACGCCGCCGGTCGCGCGGAACGCGAGCGCCATGTCGCCGGCGAAGCGGCCGAGCAGGCGAACGAACATCGCTACGGTCGCGCGCGCCTCGCGATCGCCCGCGCGCGCCTGGCGCACAATCATTTCCGGTTTCACCTTCAGCGTGCCGGGATGCATCGCCTCATGCAGCGCCGCAAGACCGGTGCCCGACAGCACGCATTCCGCGGAGAGCGGCGTGCGTGTCTCAGCCAGCCGGTGGAAGATGGCTTCCTCATCGGCATAGGCCGGACCGAATGACACATGCCCCGCTTCGCTGGCGATGACATGCAGCCCATCGCGGGTTGGCACCAGCGCGGCCACGCCAAGTCCCGTGCCGGGACCGACCACGAGCTTCACGCCGTCGGCAAAAGCGCGATCGTCGCCGATTGGCTGTAGATCGTCCCGCTGCAGGTGCGGCAGCGCCCAGGCCAGCGCCTCGAAATCGTTGACCGCATGGATCGACGAAATGCCGAGCCGCTGCGACAGGTCCGGCAGCCGCACACACCAGTTGCGATTGGTGAGTGTGATTTCCTCGCCTTCGACCGGCGCGGCGAAGGCCAGCACTGCCATACGCGGCCGCTGGTTAGCGCCATCGAGCAGCCGCGCCAGCACGCCCTCCGGTCCCTCGACGCTGTCATTGGCGATGGTGACAATCCGCTCCGGCCGGCCGCCCTGCGACGCCAGCGCCGCACGGCTGGTGGTGCCGCCGATATCGGCGATCAGGAAGTCAGCCATGTCGCGCGCGGCATGGCGTCATGCCTTCTCCTCCGCCGCGAACACCTCGCGCGCGATCCGGAACGAATCCACCGCGCAGGGCACGCCGGCATAGATCGCAACCTGCAGGAACACTTCCATGATCTCGTTCTTGGTGACGCCGTTGGTCAGCGCGCCCTTGATATGCGCCTTCAGTTCGTGCGGCCGGTTCAGGATCGAGATCATCGCGAGGTTCAGCATCGAGCGCTGCTTCAGCGGCAACCCTTCGCGGCCCCACACGTAACCCCAGCAATATTCGGTGACCAGTTCCTGCAGCGGCCGGTTGAAGTCGTCGGCGTTCTTCAGCGCTGCATCGACATAGGCATCGCCCAGCACCTTGCGCCGGATCGACAGGCCCTTGTCGTACATGTCCTGGTTCATGGTCGTTTCCCTTCGTTGGTGTTCGCTGAAAACTCTTTGCGGATCTTGTCGTTGTGCTCGCCGAGAGACGGCACGGCGCCGTAGCGTCGCTGCGTGTCGACGATCGGGGCCGGCGCCGGCATGGCCGCCGGTCCGCTTGGCGTGTCGACCTCGATCCGCCGCAGATGCGGATGCGACGACAACAGCGCGCAATCGTTGACGCGCGCGAACGCGATATCGGCTGTTTCCAGCATCGTCATCAACTCCGCCACGTCATGAGATGCGAAGGCCGCGGCGACCGCAGCGTCGGTTTCGCTGCGATGGGTCACGCGCTGGATGCTGGTGGCGAATTTCGGATCGGTGCCGAGCGCGGCGTTGCCCAGCACCTTGTCGGCCAGCACGCGCCATTCGCGATCGTTCTGGATCGAGATCAGGATGTCGGCGCCGTCGCGGCTCTTGAATACGCCGTAGGGCGCGATCGCCGCGTGCGCCAAGCCGATGCGCTTGAACGGATGACCGCCTTCGTGCGACAGCAGCGGCACCGTCATCCATTCCGCCATCGCGTCGAACAGCGAAACCGAAATCGCAGCGCCTTCGCCGGTGCGATCGCGTGCGATCAGCGCTTCGAGAATCGCCTGATAGGCATTCATGCCGGCGCCGATGTCGGCGACGGAAAAACCGACCCGGGCCGGCGCCTCCGGACCTCCGGTGATCGAGGCCAGGCCGGACTCCGCCTGCACCAGCAAATCATACGCCTTGCGCCTTCGGTAGGGACCGCTCTCGCCGTAGCCCGAGATCGAGCAGCAGATCAGCCGCGGATGTTTCTTGCGCAGTTCTGCGATCGGAAAGCCGAGTTTGGCAATCGCGCCGGGTTTCAGGTTCTGCACGAATACATCCGCCTTCGTCAGCATCGCGGCGAACAGCGTCTTGTCCTCGGCGCGGCCGAGATCGAGCACCACCGATTCCTTGCCGCGGTTGAGCCAGACGAAATTGGCGCTCTCGCCATGCACATAGCCGTCATAGCCGCGCGCGAAATCGCCCTCCGGCCGCTCGATCTTGATCACGCGCGCGCCGGCATCCGCAAGCCGGCAGGTTGCCTGCGGCGCTGCCACAGCCTGTTCGAGCGAGACCACGAGGAGGCCGGAGAGGGGCAGGGTCATGGAACGCACTCTCCGTTCGTCCGCGCGAAAGCGGGGACCCAGAGCCACGAACACTGGATTCCCACTTTCACGGGAATGAACGGAGTACGCATCTCCTGCCGTCCGAATAACGCCAAGCTAAAACTTGTTCTTCCGCGCGCGGACCTCGGTGAACACCTCGACGGCCGGCTTGCCGCTCAGGCCGACCGCGTCCGCAACCGACGGCATGTCCGCGCGCAGGAATACGTTCGCCGCCTTCTCGGCGCCGAGCGTCTGCGGCAGCGTCGGCTTGTCCGCCGCCCGCAATTCCTCGACTTCGGCCGCGCGCTTCTGCAGCGCCGGATTGTCCGGCTCGATGGTCAGCGCGAACTTGATGTTCGCCTGCGTGTATTCGTGTCCGCAATAGAAGCTGATGTCGTCCGGCAGCGCGCGGATCTTCAATAGCGAGTCCCACATCTGCGCGGGTGTGCCCTCGATCACCCGGCCGCAGCCGATCGAGAACAGCGTGTCACCGAAAAATCCGATTTTCTCCTTGTCGAAGACGAGCGAGATATGGCCGGCGGTATGGCCGGGCGTATCGATCACCCGCGCCTCCAGCGAGCCGACCTTCACGCTGTCGCCCTCGCCATAGGTCGCGTCGGTATCCGGAATCTTCGACGCCTCATTCTTCGGTGACGTCACCCGGCATTTATGCCTGGCCTTCAGTTCCGGGATGCCCTGGGTGTGGTCGGCATGATGATGCGTCACCAGAATGTCGGTCAGGGTCCAGCCGGTGTCCTTCAATGCCTGTTCCACCGCGGCCGCCTCCGGCGCGTCGATCGCGGCCGTGGCGCCGGTCTCGGGATCGTGGATCAGGACGCCGAAATTGTCTGAAAGACAGGGGAATTGGTGGATTTTCGCCGGCATGTCGGTTCCGTTATGTGGGAGTGATCGTCAACGCTAACACGGCGGCACGGGTTCGAGAATGCGGGCCGCCACCTGTGGATGCGGGGCCCGGCCCCGCGTTTCATGCTAGCATGATCGCATGTTCATCGACGTCGTGGACCTGCGGAATTTCTACGCCCAGCCGCTCGGCACTGTGGCCCGGCGCCATGTCGGACAGGCCATCCGCGCGCACTGGAACGACGTTCGCGGCGAGCGCCTTGCGGGCGTCGGCTACACCACGCCGTATCTCGGCATTTTCCGCGAAGATGCGGAGCGCTGTTTGGCATTCATGCCGGCCTCGCAGGGCGTGGTGAAATGGCCGTCGAATCGGCCCGGCCTCGCGGCGCTGGTCGACGAGACCGAATTGCCGCTGACCGATTCCGCGGTCGATCGCGTGCTGCTCGTGCATGCGCTCGAAATGGCGGACGATCCGGTGCGGCTGTTGCGCGAAGTGTGGCGGGTGCTGTCCGCGAATGGGCGGCTGCTCGCGGTTGTGCCAAATCGCCGCGGTCTATGGGCGCGGATGGACACGACGCCCTTCGGCCACGGCCGGCCCTATTCGCGCTCGCAGATCACCCGCATCCTGCGCGAGACCATGTTCACGCCGAAAGGCTGGGGCGAGGCGCTGTTCGTGCCGCCGGTTCAGCGCGCCTGGTTCCTGCGGTCGGCCGGTATGTGGGAGCGTCTGGGGCCGACGCTGCTGTCGCCGTTTCCCGGTGTGCATATCGTGGAAGCGACCAAGCAGGCCTATCGGGCGATTCCGGTGCGACGCGAAAAGCGTGTGCTGGTGCCACGGCTCGAACCGGCGCTGGCGCCGTCGACGGGCGGGGCCGCGCGCGATTCAGTTCTCCCCGCGAGCGAGGAGAACTAAAAACGCGAAGCCTTATTCTCCGGCCGGCGGCTGGGTCTGCGCCTCGTCGCCGCCTTCGCCAACGCCCTCGGGTCGCGGTCCACGCGGACCGCGGCGGCGACGGCGATGCAACGGGAAGCGATCGCCCTGGGCCTCATGGCCGCCATTGGGCTGGTCGCCGGCACCGGCAGGAGCCGCGCCCGTAATAAAGGACGGCAAGCCGACCGTCTCGTCCTGACTGCCGTTGGCCTGCTGCGGCTGACGGCTCTCATGCTGACGCGCGTCGTTCTGCCGGTTGTCGTGACGGTCCTGACGGTTGTCGCGATTGCGATCCTGCCGCGGCTGATAATCCCCGCGCGGCTGATGATCGCGCTGCTCGCGCGGCTGGTAGGGCTGCGCATCGCGCGGCTGCTGCTGTTGCTGATACGGCTGCTCGCGCGGCGAATAGGGCTCGGCACTGCCGTAATTCGGCTGCGAGTCGTCGTCGTCGTAGCTCTCGTCGTTGCTGCGCTGCTCGCCGCCTTCGCGTTGCTGGAACGGCTGGCTCTGACGGAATTGCTCCTGCGCCGCCGCGATCAGACGAAAATAATGCTCGGCGTGCTGATAGTAGTTTTCGGCGGCCACCGGATCGCCGGACGCGGTCGCGTCGCGCGCCAGCTGGATGTATTTCTCGGCCACGTGATTCGCGGTGCCGCGGATCTTCACGTCAGGCCCGTTCGATTCGTAAACCCGGGTCAGCGGGTTGTGGCTTTTGCCACCGCCGCCGCGATTGTTACGACCCCGCATCCGATGCTTGTTGTTCTGACCGTTTCTCATGGCTCGCCTGTTTGCCAACTCCTGATGCGCGGCCTGCGGCCGCGTTGCGGATCACTCGAACCTCAATTCATCGTGTCGCAACGACCCAGCTTCCGCTCGCATGTGCGGCGGACCGCGTCTCCTTGGATCGCTATCGCTCCGACAGTTCTCAACCCCCGGCGCGACAAACGCGCGCCACCTTGAGCCGATGTGGATCGGGTCGCCGATGATCCTAATCGTCATCGGCCCGATGCTGCCGGAGCTGCACCCGATCAAATCGGCAAAATCGTCTTTTGTTCGGCCTTATTTCGTCGTTCGACCCGTTGCGTCGATCAATGCCCGTTTCGGCTACATGCCCGTTTCGGCTACGCCCGTGATGCTGATTTGCCGCCGCCTTCGCGGGAGCCGGTTCGGGGAAGCCCTCTTCCCTCGGGAACCACGCCCGGGCCTCAATTGGCGGCCCTGCGTCAGGGCCGATATCTGCAGCGGAAGCTAGTCTGTCCGATCCGATAATCCAAGCGTTATTTTTGCGGGACGGGATGCGGTCAGGGTATGGCAAATGGACCGGTTTTCAACCGCTTAGGGCGTCCGGCGGCGGAAACTGAGAGCCCGCTCGCGGCCCGACAGGTCGCGGTGGATCGCGCGCTGTTCCAGGCCGCCCCCGGTCAGGATGGCGGCCACGTCGCCGCTCTGACCTGGCCCGATCTCGACGATCAGGACGCCGTCATCGTGCAGCAGGTGCGGCGCCTCCCGCGCAATCGCGCGGTAGGCATCGAGCCCGTCGACGCCGCCATCCAGCGCGCGCATCGGATCGTGGTCGCGGACCTCGGTCGCCAGCGCCCCGATCTCGGCCGTCGGGATATAGGGCGGATTCGACACCACGAGGTCGAACGTCTCGTTCAGCGCGGTGCCGAAATCGGCGAGCACGAAGCCGGTGCGCGATTGCAGCCCGAGCGCGGCCGCATTGGCATGCGCGGTCTCCAGCGCCTGCGGTTCGATATCGGTGCCGAGCCCGGTCGCGTGCGGACATTCATGCAGCAGCGCGAACAGGATCGCGCCCGATCCGGTGCCCAGATCGGCAATGCGCAACGGATCGCGCTTGCGGCTTTCGCCGAGCGCGGCCAGCGCCGCTTCGACCACGGTCTCGGTATCGGGACGCGGCACCAGCGTTGCCGGCGACAGTTTGAGCGGCAGCCCCCAGAATTCCTTCACGCCGAGAATGCGCGCCACGGGTTCGCCGCGCATCCGCCGCGTGGCAAGCTGTGCGATCGTCGCGCGCTCGGCGGCGGTCAGTTCGCGGCCAGCTTGCGAGGCGAGGGCGGTGTGATCGAGCGACAGCGCGTGTCCGACCAGCAGTCGCGCGTCGAGTGCCGGCGTATCGATGCCGGCCGCCTCGAAACGCGCCGCCACCAGCCGGCGCGCGCTTGCGATATCCGCTGCGGCCGCGAGATCGATCAGGCTCATGCCGCGTCGTTCTGCGCCGCCAGCAGGGCGGCCTGGTTTTCCGCCACCAGCGCGTCGATGATTTCGCCCAGCGCTTCGCCTTCGACGATCTCGGGAAGCTTGTAGAGCGTGAGATTGATGCGGTGGTCGGTGACGCGGCCTTGCGGGAAATTGTAGGTGCGGATGCGTTCCGAACGGTCGCCGGAGCCGACCTGCACCTTGCGGTCTGCGGCGCGCGCGCTATCGAGCTTCTCCCGCTCGGAATCGTAGAGTTTGGTGCGCAGCAGCGCCATCGCCTTGGCCTTGTTCTTGTGCTGCGAGCGGTCCTCCTGCACGGCGACCACGATTCCCGACGGCAGATGGGTGATGCGGATCGCCGATTCGGTCTTGTTGACGTGCTGGCCGCCGGCGCCCTGCGCGCGCATGGTGTCGATCTTCAGATCGTCGTCGCGGATATCGATATCGACATCCTCGGCCTGCGGCAGCACAGCGACGGTTGCGGCCGAGGTATGGATGCGTCCCGACGCTTCGGTCTCCGGCACCCGCTGCACCCGATGTACGCCGGATTCGTATTTCAGCTTGGCATAGACGCCGCGGCCGGTGATGTCGGCGATGATTTCCTTGTAGCCGCCGACCGCGCCTTCGCTCGCCGACACGATCTCGACCTTCCAGCCCTGCTTGGCGGCATAGCGCTCGTACATGCGGAACAGCACGCCCGCGAATAGAGAGGCCTCGTCGCCGCCGGTGCCGGCGCGGATTTCGATGACGACACTGCGCTCGTCCATCGCATCCTTGGGCAGCAATTGCAGCTGGATTTCATGCTCCAGCTGTTCGAGCTTGTCGCGCAAGCTGCGGCGCTCGGCATCGGCGATGTCGCGCATCTCGCCGTCGGAATCGGCATCGGCAAACAGCGCCTCGACATCCTCCAGTTCGGCCGAGGCCGCGCGGTAATTGCGGATCGCCTCCACCACCGGCGAGAGGTCGGACAATTCGCGCGACAGCTTGACGAAATCGTCGGCGGCGAGCTGGCCGCTCAGCCGCGCTTCGATTTCAGCGTGACGCACGATCAGGGCGTCGAGTTTGACCTGTGGAAGCATTGATTAAAGCTGCAGATTCTCGGAGGCGGCGAATTGCTCGATCCGCTGGCGCAGCGTCATGCCGGTTTCCGAGTGATCGAGCAATGGCCCGATCGCCGCCAGCGCCTTTTCCGCGTCGAGTTCGAGCAGCATGGACTTGACCGGACCGACGGCGGACGGGGTCAGCGACAGCGCGCGGTAGCCGATGGCGACCAGCGCCAGCGCACCGATTGGCTTGGAGGCGAGTTCGCCGCACAGGGTGACCGGCTTCTTGTGTTCGCGGCCCTTGCGCGCGATCAGGCGCAGCGCGCGGACCACCGGCACCGAAATCGGATCGTAGCGTTCCGCCACCCGCGAATTGCCGCGATCGGCCGCGAACAGGAACTGGCACAGATCGTTCGAGCCGACCGACAGGAAATCGACCTGCGGCAACAAATCGTCGAGCTGGAACAGCAGCGACGGCACCTCGACCATGACGCCGATCTCCACCCGCTCGGGCAGCGTATGGCCGTGCCGGCGCAGATAGGTGAGTTCGTGCTCGACCATGGCCTTGCCCTGCGTGAACTCGTCGACCACCGCCACCATCGGAAACATGATCTTCAGTGCCTTGCCGGAGGCGGCGCGCAGCAGCGCGCGGATCTGGCTGCGCATCAGGCCGGGCCGGTCGAGACCGAGCCGGATCGCGCGCCAGCCCATGGCCGGGTTCTCTTCCTCGAAGGCGCTCATATAGGGCAGCACCTTGTCGCCGCCGATATCGAGCGTGCGGAAGGTCACCGGCTTCTCGCCGGCGGTTTCCAGCACCGAGCGGTACAGCGCGAGTTGTTCGCCGATTCGCGGAAATGTCGGCGCGACCATGAATTGCAGCTCGGTGCGAAACAGGCCGATGCCGGCGGCTCCGGTCTCCTCGATATGGGGGAGATCGACCAGAAGCCCGGCATTGAGATGCAGCGCGATTTCGTGCCCGTCCCGGGTGATGCAGGGCTTGCCGCGCAGCGTCTGGTATTGCGCCTGCTTGCGCGCGCGCAGCTTCACCCGCTCGACATAGGCGGCTTCGATATCGGGCGGCGGCCGCAGATAAACGTCGCCGGAAATGCCGTCGACGATCATCGGGTCGCCGGGCTCGACCAGGCCCGCCGCATTCTCGACCTCGCCGACGGCGGGAATGCCGAGCGCGCGCGCAACGATCGCGATATGCGAGGTCGGGCCGCCTTCCTCCAGGATCACGCCGCGCAGCCGCTTGCGGTCGTAGTCGAGCAGCGCCGCGGGTCCCATCATGCGCGCGACCACGATGGCATTGTCGGGCAGCTGGTCGCGGTGCGGTGCATGCTGCACGCCCATCAGCTGGCGCATCAGCCGGTTGGCGAGATCGTCGAGATCGTGAAGCCGCTCGCGCAGATACGGGTCGGTGGCGCGCAGCATCCGCGCGCGGGTGTCGGACTGCACGCGCTCGACGCCGGCTTCCGCGGTCAGGCCGGTGCGGATCGCCTCGCGCATGCGCGACAGCCAGCCGCGGTCATGGGCGAACATGCGGTAGGTTTCGAGAATATCCTTGTGCTCGCCGCCATCGGCGATCTCGCCGCGCTCCAGCATCACGTCGACGTCGGAGCGCATCGCGCCGATCGCGTCGTCGAGCCGCTTCAATTCGCCCGGCACGTCGTCGGCAACAAAATTCTTGATCACCACGCGCGGCTCATGCAGCACCGCATGCCCGAGTGCGATGCCCTCGGCCAGCACGGTACCGGACAGATGCCGTCGCGGATGCACCGCCGGTTCGGCGCCGGGCTTGGCGAGCGAGGTCAACTCGCCGGACGCGATCATCTCGGCGAGCACCATGGCGGTGGTCTGGAGCGCTTCTTCCTCTTCCTCGGAATAATTGCGGTGGGCGCGGTTCTGCACCACCAGCACGCCGAGGGTATTGCCGGCGCGCAGGATCGGCACGCCGAGATAGGAATGGTAGATTTCCTCGCCGGTTTCCGGGCGGTAGGAGAAGGCCGGATGGGTCTGCGCGTCCGACAGGTTGATCGGATTGGCCTGGCTGGCGACCAGACCGACCAGGCCCTCGTCGATCCGCATCACGGTCTGGTGGACCGCTTCCTTGTTGAGGCCCTCGGTCGCGTACAGTTCCAGCGTGCCGTCCACGCGCAAGACGTAGACGGAGCACACCTCCGCAACCATGTTGGCGGCGATCAGCACGACGATCCGGTCGAGCCGGTCCTGCGCGCTGACCGGCTCCGCCATCACTTCGCGGAGCCTTCGCAGCAGCACGCGCGGGCCGCCCATTGCGCCTCGCATGGGCAATTCCTTCCAGGGGTGGCCGGCGAAACCGGCTATGCCGGGCTATAGCGGGTGCGATACGCCAGCCGCAAGCAACTCTTCTCCCCTCCCCCCGCGAGCGGAGCGAGTGGTGGGGAGGGGTTGGGGGTGGGGGGCTTCTTCGCACTGCCCCGGAATGACGACTATTTTTTCGTCGAATTGTCGAAAAACTTCGCCAGCGCGCCGATATCGGTTTTCTCGCTGCGATTGTCGGCGGCCAGCCGTTCGTACAGGTCGGCGATTGCCTCGTACATCTCGCGCGAGGGACCGCCACCGGTGTACTGGGCGATCTCTTCCATCTCGGCCACCCAGCGATAGGCCTTGCCGAACATGTCCGGCACGCTGCGCTGGAAATAGGCCAGCAGATTCGGTTGGCTGGCGCTGAGCTCGGCATGCAGCGCCTCGGCGACGCCGGCCCGTTCGGCGGCGAGCAGCATCGCCGAACCGACCGCGGTGAGCCCTTTGGTGATCCCGCCATAGCTCATCTTCAGCGCCGAGGCGGCGCCGATCCCGCCCTCGACCCGCCGGAACACCAGTCCGACATCGTTCAGCCGTGCGAGCGGCTCAGCGTCGGCGCCTGAATAATAGAACACCGGTCCGCCGTAGCCCGCGCGCGGCGGTCCGCCGATGATGCCGGCATCGGCGAATGGGGCGCCGGTGCGAGCAATGGCCGCGCCGAGCTGCTTCACGGTGTCCGGATTGACCGCATTGCAATCGGCATAAAGCGGCTTGGTGGTCGTGGCGGTGAGCGCGGGGGCGAGGCGCTGGGCCAGCGCCGCGGCATCGCCGGGCGGCACGATCGAGAGAATGACATCGGCCGCCGCGATTTCGGCATCGCTCGCATCGATCATGCCCGCGGCTTGCGCGCGCCTGGCGCTGGCTTCGCTGCGGCCGTGAAGCGAGGTAAGCACGCGTACGCCGTTTTCAGTCAGCCGCTTCGCAACGCCTGCGCCCATGCTGCCCTGCGCGATGATGGCGATTGTGGGTAACATCGGTTTCTCCATTCACGCCAAATTCACGCTACGACCAGCCGGATTGCGCGTCCGCAGGGTTGGGCCGAGGCGCGCAGCAGCGCCGTGCCGGCCGGTTCCATTCGCCACCGGCACCGTCAATTGATGTCACTGCCCCCATCCCGCGGCAAGGCGCCATTGCGATCCGATGCGCCTCTTGACATTTTGCTGCGTTAGGAATATAGTCATTTCATCCCGCCTCGTCCAAGGGGCGTCTGATCAGCGTCATGAGACGCGGGGCGGGAAGCGGTGGCCGTTGCGGGACGCAAGACGTAGCGCTCGCAATGGAAGGTTCAAGCCGCGTCCCGTCGCGTTAGCCACGCGGCGTTTCGGTGGAGGAACGTCCACTGGGGACGATGGAGCAGACCTTCAAACACCGCGCGCGGAACGCCGGGCGACCGGCTGTCCGTGGTGACTATGCTCGTGTGGATACTCTCTCAACACCACACGAGGCTGCGGGCTTCCTGGAAGCCCGGAGTTCCGCGCGCCCTTGGGATGTCCAAGGGAGGGAATGCGATGACGAATACGGGCGCGCCCGCGCCGGCCAAAAAACAGGGCTGGCGGAGCTTTGGCTGGTGTCGTAGGGCGGATGAGCCGAAGGCGTAATCCGCCGGGTTGCAGCAACAATGGCGGATGACGCTGCGCTAATCCGCCCGACGCACAAACCCAGGCATCAGGCCTTGTCCAGCCCGTAGAGCGAATGCAGCGTGCGCACCGCAAGCTCGGTATAGGCGGCATCGATCAGCACCGAGAACTTGATCTCGGACGTGGTGATCGCGCGGATGTTGATGTTGCGTTCGGACAGCGCCTTGAATGCGCGCGCGGCAACGCCGGCATGGCTGCGCATGCCGATGCCGATCACCGACACCTTCGCCACATCGGTGGCGCCGTCCACGCGCTGGAAGCCGATCGTCTCCTTCGATTTCTGGATCACGTCCATGGCGCGCTGATAATCGCTCGCCGGCACGGTGAAGGTCAGGTCGGTCGTCTTGCCGTCGGCGGAGACATTCTGGACGATCATGTCCACATTGACGCTGGAATCGGCAAGCGGCCCGAAGATCGCGGCGGCAATGCCGGGCTTGTCCTCGACATTGCGGATCGAAATCTGCGCTTCGTCCTTCGAGAACGCGATTCCCGTGACGACCTGTTGCTCCACGATATCCTCCTCGTCGCAGATCAGCGTGCCCGGAGGCATGCCGTGCGGATCGATGTCTTCCGGCTTGTCGAAACTGGAGCGCACGAAGATCTTCACCTTGTGCACCATGCCGAGCTCGACCGAGCGAACCTGCAGAACCTTGGCGCCGAGCGAGGCCAGTTCCAGCATCTCCTCGAACGCCACCTTGTCGAGACGGCGCGCCTTCGGCACCACGCGCGGGTCGGTGGTATAGACGCCGTCCACGTCGGTATAGATGTCGCAGCGGTCGGCCTCGATCGCGGCCGCGATCGCTACCGCCGAGGTATCCGAGCCGCCGCGGCCGAGCGTGGTGATGCGGCCGGTCTCCTTGTGGATGCCCTGGAAGCCGGCGATCACCGCGACCTCCTTGCGCTCGCGGAAGCGCTTGACGATCTCGGAGCCGTTCAGTTCGGAAATGCGGGCCGAGCCGTGCGCGTTCGAGGTGTACATCGGCAATTGCCAGCCCTGCCAGGAGCGCGCGGTGATGCCCATATTCTGCAGGACGATGGCAAGGAGCCCGGCGGTGACATTCTCGCCCGAGGACACGATCGCGTCGTATTCGCGCGCGTCATGCATCGGCGAGGCGTCCTTGCACCAGGCCACCAGTTCATTGGTCTTGCCGGCCATGGCGGAGACCACCACCGCCACATCGTGGCCGGCCTTGTACTCGCGCTGCACATGGCGCGCGACGTTGCGGATGCGGTCGAGATCGGCGACCGACGTTCCGCCGAATTTCAGCACGAGACGTGACATGAAAGGATCGGCGCCCCTGACAAAGTTAGCGCGCGGCGGCTGGGGCGGACGCCCGGCGCGGCGCAGTCATAGCGACGCCATGCCTCGGCTGCAAGGCGCAGGAGTCAGCGAAAAGTGATGGGCTGGGGCGCTACCGGGAGGCTAGAAGGACAGCGTCTGGATCGGTGCGTCGCGCCGCTTCGTCAGGCCGGTGGGAATGCGGGTGAAACGATGCCGAAGCGGGGTGAGACCACAATCGACCGGGCCGAGGTCGAGCAGTTTTCGAAGCTCGCCGCGCAATGGTGGGACGAGCGCGGCCCGATGGCCATGCTGCACAAGTTCAATCCGGTGCGGCTCGCCTATATCCGCGACCAGGCCGCCACCCATTTCGGGCGGAACCCGCGGCAGATCGGCTGCCTGTCGAACTTGCGCATTCTCGATATCGGCTGCGGCGGCGGCATCCTGTCGGAGCCGCTGGCGCGGCTGGGCGCCAGCGTGGTCGGGGCCGATCCGGCCGAGGCCAATATCGAGGTGGCGCGCAAGCATGCGGCGCTGGCCGACCTTGTGATCGATTACCGTGCGGTGACGGCGGAGGACCTCGCCGACAAGAACGAGAAATTCGACGTGGTGCTGGCGATGGAGGTGGTCGAGCATGTCGCCGATGTCGGCCTGTTCATGCGCCGCTGCGCCGAGATGGTGCGCCCGAGCGGGCTGATGATCGCGGCCACCCTCAACCGCACCATGAAAAGCTTCGCGCTCGCGATCGTCGGCGCCGAATATGTGCTGCGCTGGCTGCCGCGCGGCACCCATCGCTGGGACAAGTTCGTCACCCCGGCCGAACTGGAGGGCGCGATGAAGGCGGCCGGGCTCAATGTGGTGGACGAGCGCGGTGTGGTGTACCGCGTGATGGGCGACCGCTGGGAGTTGTCGTCCGACATGGACGTGAACTACATGCTGACCGCTGCGCGCGGTGCATGATCGCGTTGCATTAGGTGCGGCGCAACGCGGGCAGAAAAATTATCCCTCCGGGCTGGAGCTGTGCGATGATGCGAGGCCATCGCTTAAGGAGCAGCCCATGATCGTCGAACTCGTGACCTTCAATTTCCCCGCCGGCCATGATCGCGACAGCGAACTGGAAGCTGTGCGCGGTGTCACCGCGAAATGGGCCGCCAACAAAGATCTGGTGCGCAAGCATTTCCTCTGGGGTGTCGGCGAGGCCGAAGGCACCGGAGCCGGCGTCTATATCTGGCCGTCGATCGAAGCCGCCGAGCGGGCCCATGGTGACGAGTGGCGCGAAGGCGTGAAGAAGCGCACCGGCGGTTATCCGACCATCCGTTATTTCGATCTCATGACGCTCGTCGACAATGAGAACGGCACAGTCACGGAGTGGGACGCGAGCGGCAAGGCACGTCAGCTCGAGACCGCGTGATCGTCCCGATGCTTTGCTGCACGAACGGAAATCATGCAGTTCGCTCCCAATTAAACCTGTTCTGAATCCGGATGCCCGATACCGGCTGGCTGTGGATCGTGTTCACGCTGCTGGCGGCCGCCGGACAGACGATCCGCAATGCGATGCAGCGCGAACTGACCGCGATGCTCGGCACCGCGGGCGCCACCCATGTGCGGTTTCTGTTCGGCTTCCCATTCGCGGTTCTGTTTCTGGCCGGACTGATGCTGGTCACCGGCGCGCGGCTGCCATCGCCGCCGCCGGTCTTCTGGCCGTGGGTGCTGCTAGGCATGGGCGCGCAGATCTTGGCGACCGCGCTGATGCTGATGGCGATGGGGGAACGCTCGTTCGTCGTCACCATCGCCTATATCAAGACCGAGCCGGTGCAGGTGGCGCTGTTCGGGCTGATCTTTCTCGGTGACCGGCTCACGCCTGGCATGGTGGCCGCGATCCTGATCGCGACCTCCGGAGTTATCGTGATGTCGCTGAAGCCCGACGGCGCCGCGAATGACAGCTGGCGGCCGATGCTGCTCGGGCTTGCATCCGGCGCCGCGTTCGCATTGTCGGCGATCGGCTATCGCGGCGGTATCCTCAGCCTCGGGCTATCCGACTTCGTGATGGCGGCGACCTTCACGCTGACGGCTGGCCTGCTGATGCAGGCGGTGCTGCTGTCAGGCTATCTGATGCTGCGCAGCCCGGAGGTCATGCGCGCGATCGTGAAGGCTTGGCGGCCGTCGCTGTTCGCCGGTTTCATGGGCGCGACCGCCTCGCAATTCTGGTTTCTCGCCTTCGCGCTGGCGACGGCGGCAAGCGTCCGCACGCTGGCGCTGGTCGAAGTGCTGTTCGCGCAGGCGATATCGAGCTTCGTGTTCGGGCACAAGACCACGGCGAGAGAAGGTCTCGGGATTGCGCTGATCGTGATCGGCGTGGTGCTGTTGATATGGGCGCACTGAAAAGCGGAAGCCCCCGTTCACGTCGGAACGAGGGCTTCTGAAATGGTGGGCTCGCGATGAATGTCAGCGAGCCAGTGAGACCGGCGCAAGACCTGCAAAGCCGAGCGCACGCGCCGCAGCCGGAGACAGGTCGATAACGCGCCCGCGCACGAACGGTCCGCGGTCGTTGATTCGGACCGTGACGGAGCGTCCATTCTTCTTGTTGGTGACGCGCACGCGGCTTCCGAACGGAAGCGACTTGTGTGCGGCTGTCATTGCGCCGGGATTCATTCGCTCCCCGCTTGCGGTTTTTCGGCCAGCGTAACCGTCGCCGGACCCGTAGACCGATGCAATACCGGATTCAGCTTGAGCGCCCCCTGCGAAGGAAAGACAAACTGCAAACGCCAATGCGTAGGCTCGTGCCTGCATCCAAAAAAGTCCCTCTTTTGTTGGAGAAGGCGCGCGCTTGCCGGTCGAATGCGACCACGATGTGGCAGGCTTACTACTTTGTTACCGGCGGAAAGAAATCTTGAGCGAACGTTTTCCGCGTCTCAATTCGGGCCTGCATAGAGCGGAAATGTGTCCCGCCTGTGCCGAAATCAGTTTCGCTCGTCGGGCAATATCGGAAGCGGATGAAATTCGATGCCTTCGTCGAGCAATTCCTTGGCTTCGTCCGGCGATGCCTCGCCATAGATCGAACGATGCTCGGCCTCGCCGTAATGCATCTTGCGCGCTTCCTCCGGAAATTTCTTGCCGACATTGTCGGCATTCGCCGTGAGGTGGTCGCGCAGCTCTTTCAGCTTCGCCCGGAATTCCTGCTCCTGCGGCGAGATCATCGCCACCTGTTCTGGCGGGGGAGCGGAAGGTGTTTCCGCTGCCGGCATCGGCGCCTCGATACGGGCGCTGCGCTTCTTTGCACCGCGGCCGAGCGCCGGCGCCATGATCGCCTTTTCGACCTTCTTCGAATCGCAGACCGGGCAAGTGACAAGCCCGCGCTTGCGCTGCTTGTCGTAGTCCCCTGAGTCGCTGAACCAGATTTCGAAGTTATGCTTCCGCTCGCAGACGAGCGCGTATTTGATCATGCCGGATCACCAACGACATGAAGATGCGCCGGCTCCGCCATCGGCTCGATGATGTCGAAGCGGCGGCCGTGCTGCAGCGAGGGTACTTTGGCCCGCGCAGCCGCCACCGCGGCGGGGTCGATCTCCGCCATGATGACGCCGGGCTCGGTGCCGCCTTCCGCGAGGATGCGGCCCCAGGGGTCGACCACAAGGGAATGGCCATAGGTGGCCCGTCCGTTTTCGTGTTCGCCGCCCTGCGCCGCGGCCAGCACGAACGATCCGTTCTCGATCGCGCGCGCACGGATCAGCGTATGCCAATGCGCTTCCCCGGTCTGGCGCGTGAACGCCGCCGGCATCGCCAGCATCGTCGCGCCCGCTTCGGCAAGCGCACGATAGAGTGCAGGAAAGCGCAGGTCGTAGCAGATGGTCAGTCCGAACCGCGCGAACGGCAGATCGACCGCAACGGCGCTTTCGCCCGGACGGAAATTGTTCGATTCCCGATAGCTCTCGCCGCCGGCAAGGTCGACATCGAACATATGGATCTTGTCATAGCGGGCGACGATCTCGCCGCGCGGATCGATCACGAAGGCGCGGTTAGCCGCTTTTTCGGGCGACACCTTGATGGCGAGCGAACCGATATGCAGATGGATTTTCAGATCGCGCGCAAGCTTGCGGAAGGCGGCGAGGCAAATGTCCTTCTCCTCTTCCGCGATGGCGGCGAACAGATTCTCGCGCGACAGCTCCATGATGTTGGTCATCTCGGGTGTCTGCACGTATTGCGCGCCCGCCGCCGCGGCCTCGCGAATGAGCGCCGACGCCGCATCGAGATTGTTCTCCGGCTTTCGCCCGGAACGCATCTGCACCAGGCCGGCAAGAAACTTGCCGCCACCGTGATCGGGAGACCGATTCATGCTGCGGAACCGGGCTGCGCCAGCAGCGGATCGAGTTTACCGGAATCCTCCAGTGCATAGAGGTCGTCGCAGCCGCCGACATGGGTCGCGCCGATGAAAATCTGCGGCACCGACGTGCGGCCGTTGGCGCGCGCGCTCATCTCGGCCCGCAATGCGGAATTGCCGCCGACGTCGATCTCCTTGAAGGTGACGCGCTTCTTCACCAGCAAGTCCTTCGCCCAGGCGCAGTAGGGACAATATGCGGTTGTATAGATTTCGACCGGAGGCATGGGATTCACTTTGGTGAAATTACTATATGGGCGTGCGCACGCTGTCGACAACCCGCGCGAAGACCAGCACATCCACCTGGCGGGCGCCCGCCCGCAGCAGCGCGCGCGAACACGCATCCACGGTTGCGCCGGAGGTCAGGACGTCGTCGACCAGGACCACATGCCGCCGGGCGATGTCGGCCTTGCCGGAAGGTTCGACCCGGAATGCTCCCTGCACGTTGGCGGCCCGTTCGGCCTTCGACAGGCCGACCTGCTGCGGGGTGGCCTTGACCCGGCGCAAGGCCGCGTAGCTCACCGGCAAGTCCCGCGAAGCAGCCAGAAGCGTCGCCAGCGCCGCCGACTGATTGAAGCGGCGGGCCCAGATGCGGCGCCAGTGCAGCGGAACCGGCACCACGACCTCGGCGTCGGCCAGCAGGTCGGCCCCGGCACGGTCCATCCAGCGGGACATGACCGGCGCGAGGTCGAGCCGGTCGCCATATTTCAGAGCGTGGACCATGGCCCGGGAAATGTCGTCATAGCGGACCGCGGCGCGGGCGCGGGTATAGGCCGGCGGACTGGCAATCGCCTGCATCGACAGAATGCCGGGGCCGGGGTCATAGGTGAACGGGATGCCAAGTCTCTCGCAGAACGGACGTTCGATCGGCGAAAGCCTGGACCAGCACGATGCGCAAAGGCCGGCTCCATCGCCGACCGGGTCGCGACAGGACGGGCACAACGGCGGCAGCGCCACATCGAGCGCCAGCCGGACCGGCAACCGCAGCGCGGCTGCAATTTGCGACAGGCGCGTGGAGATGCGTTCGGTTATAGCGATGCCGGGCATGCGCGGAGGTCCCAACCCCGAACCATCGTAGCGCCTCGAGGAGACACGTGAAAGTGGTGGGCCCACCCCGGATCTTCGACCGTGACTTGCAGCGCCGTCGTCGGCTGCGAGCGATGCGCGGCGACCCCGTGGATTTTCTGCTCAGGCATGTTGCCCAGGAACTGTCGGAGCGGCTTCTGGTGGTGAAACGCTCGTTTGTGCGTGCGGCCGATATCGGGACGCCCGGCGACGCGTTGCGGGCCATGATGCGGTCTCAGGGGCTCGTGCCCGATCTCATCGCCGTCGATCCGCTGGTCCGCGCGCTTCGCAGCGGTGACACACTCCGATCGGTGGCCGCCGACGAAGAGGCGCTGCCCTTCGCCGATGCCTCGCTCGACTTGATCGTCTCCGCTCTCGCGCTTCAGGCCGTCAACGACCTGCCCGGAGCGCTGACGCAGATCCGCCGCGCGCTGAAGCCGGACGGCCTGTTCCTTGCGGCCTTGCTCGGCGGCGAGACGCTGACCGAACTGCGCCAGTCATTTGCCGAAGCGGAAGCGGAGGTCGAGGGCGGCGTTTCGCCGCGTGTCGCGCCGTTTGCCGACCTGCGCGATCTGGGTGCGCTGCTGCAGCGCGCGGGTTTCGCGCTGCCGGTTGTCGATGCCGACCGTGTGACCGTGCGTTACGCGACGGCGTTCGATCTGATGCGCGACCTGCGTGGGATGGGCTGGACCAATGCGCTCGTCGAACGCCGCCGTCTGCCATTGAAGCGCGCAACCTTGCTGCGCATGGCGGACATCTATGCGAGGCGATTCAGCGATCCGGATGGACGCCTGCGCGCGAGCTTCGACATCGTCTGGCTGTCAGGATGGGCGCCGCATGAAAGCCAGCAGCAACCGCTGCGTCCGGGATCGGCGAAGGCGCGGCTTGCCGATGCACTGAAGACCACCGAATTGCCGGCGGGAGAGAAACCTGGCTAGCCGGCGATGGCCGTGCTGATGGTCTCGTACATTGCCTTGACGGAATCTCCGAGCGAATTGACGGCGGTGACGATCGTGACGGCAATGCCAGCCGCGATCAGGGCGTATTCGATCGCGGTCGCACCGCGCTCGTCGCGGAGGAAGCCGCGGATCGTCCAGGTATTCTCTTTTGCCGTATCCATGCGCTTTCCCGTCTGTCTCAAGCATTACAACAGGGCGGTCAGGTGTGCGATCAACGGCTCGTCGGCCGGCGGCATCGCATAAGTCCTGAGCTTGTTCGGTCTGACCCAGGCGAGCCCCGCATGGTGGTTTGCGGTAACGTCACCGTCCCATCGCCGGCAGACATAGAGTGGCATCAGGAGGTGAAAATCAGGATAGGCGTGGCTCGCAAAGGTCAGGGGCGCAAGACAGGCTTCCCTGACAACAATTCCCAGTTCCTCCTGCAATTCGCGTATCAGCGTTTGCTCCGGTGTTTCGCCGGTCTCCACCTTGCCGCCGGGAAATTCCCAGAGACCCGCCATCGCCTTGCCTTCCGGCCTTTGTGCAATCAGCACGCGGCCATCGGCGTCGAGGAGGGCACAGGCAACGACAATAAGAAGTCTGGCGCTCACAACCGTCGATCACTCTAAAAAGCCCGGCGTTAACGGCCGCTTAAACGATACGTCGAAACTACGACCGGTAGTCGCCGTTGATGGCAACATATTCCTTGGTGAGATCGCAGGTCAGCACGCGGTCGCGCCCCTTGCCCAGGCCCAGCGCGACCTTCAGCGCGATCTCGGGCTTGCGCATGGACTCGGACACCTGGGCTTCGTCGTAGGACGGATCCCGCGCGCCCTTGGTGGCGACTCGGATGCCGTTGAACCAGATCGAGAGTTTGTCGCGGTCGGCGGGCTCGCCGGCCTTGCCGACCGCCATCACCACGCGGCCCCAATTGGCGTCCTCGCCGGCAATGGCGGTCTTCACCAGCGGTGAATTGGCGATCGACATGGCGATGCGCCGTGCCGATTTGTCGGATGTCGCGCCCTCGACCTTGATCTCGACCAGCTTGCGGGCGCCTTCGCCGTCGCGCGCGACCTGTTCCGACAGGTCCGCCAGCACGGCCTGTAGCGCCTTGCGGAACGCTTTGAGGCGCGGATCGGCGGCGCGCGCGATTTTCGGCGCGCCGCGCGCGGCCGCGGCGCCGGTCGCAAAGGCGAGCAGGGTATCGGAGGTCGAGGTGTCGCCGTCGATGGTCACGGCATTGAATGTTTCAACGACGCCCTCGCTCAGCAGCTTCTGCAAGGCGGGCGCCGATATCGGCGCATCGGTGAAGATGAAGGACAGCATGGTCGCCATGTCCGGTGCGATCATGCCGGCACCCTTGGCGATGCCGTTAATCGTGACCGTGGTCTTACCAATGCGGGCCTGCGCGGTCGCGACCTTTGGAAAGGTATCGGTGGTCATGATCGCCTTGGCCGCATCCAGGAAACGGCCGGGCGCCGCGCCGGTGACCAGCGCCTGCATCACGCCGTCGAACTTGCTGGCGTCGAGCGGTTCGCCGATCACTCCGGTAGAGGCGAGGAAGACATCGCTGGCCTTGCAGCCGACGGCCTGGGCGGCGAGTTTTGCGGTGAGCTGTGTGGCCGTGCGGCCCGACTTGCCGGTAAAGGCGTTGGCATTGCCGGAATTGACCACCAGCGCGCGGGCGGCCCCGCCCTTGAGCCGGTCCCGGCACCATTCCACCGGCGCCGACGGGCATTTCGAACGGGTGAAGACGCCGGCGACCGTCGTCCCCGCATCGAAGGATGCGAACAGCACGTCGGTGCGGTTCTTGTAGCGGATGCCGGCTTGCGCCGTGGCGATCCTGACGCCCTCGATGGGCGGCATGTCCGGCACATGTGTGGGGGCGAGCGGGGAGACGGCGGTGGACATTGCGGGCCTCTCAGCCCGGCGACAATGCGGGCGGCCCACGTCATAGCGGGACCACGGCCAAAATAAAACGGGACGCCTGCGCGTCCCGTTTCAAAATCACTGCTGGAGCGGAGGTTATTTCTTCGCCGGGGCCTTGGTGTCCGGCGTCGCGGCTGGAGCCGGAGCCGCCGGCTTGTCGCCGATCTTTTCGATCTTGGCGTCGGCACGAAGCTTCTGGATCAGATCGGCCTGCGCCTTGCGCTGCACGAAATTCTCGATCTGGTCTTTCACCTGCTCGAAGGTCGGCGGCTCCTTGGTGCGCTTATCGTCGACGCGAATGACGTGCCAGCCGAACTGGGACTTCACCGGGTCCGACACCTGGCCCTTGTCGAGCTTGAATGCGGCTTCGGCGAATTCCGGGACCATCTGATCCTTGGTGAAGAAGCCGAGATCGCCACCGCTATCCTTCGACCCGGGGTCTTTGGACTTTTCCTTGGCGATCGCCGCGAAGTCGCCGCCCTTCTTGAGATCGGCGGAGATCGCCTTGGCGTCGTCTTCCGACTCGACGAGGATGTGGCGGGCGCTGACCTCCTGCTCGTTGCCGACCTCCTTGATGGCGTCGGCATAGACTTTCTTCATTGCCTCGTCGGTCACGGCGGACTTGGCTTCGTCCTGCAGCAGCGCTTCCATCAGGAGCTTGGTCCGGGCCAGCGCGAGCTTCTTCTTGAATTCGTCGGTGTCGCCGAGCTTCTTGGCTTCAGCCGCCTTGGACACCAGGATCATGTCGCCGACATAGGTGATGAGGTAGTCTTTCTTGGCGTCGGGAGCCATCGGCGGAAGCTGGGAGCCGATATCGGCTTCCGCGGCTGCCAGGTCGCTTTCGCGAATATCAGTGCCATTGACCTTGGCAACCACCGGATCGGTCTGGGCCGCTGCGCCCGAGGGGCCGGCGACGGCAAACATGGCCGCGGCAGCAAGCGCGGGCAGCGAGAACAGGGAGGTGCGGGTCCGGGTCATAGGGGTTCCTTAAGAGGCGTGGCGCCGACGATTGCGGCGGACACTTACGCAGGCAATGGGGCTTGGCAATGCCCGAAGACCTTTAATTTTCGGCAATCGCGGCCCCTGGGACGCTGATTGACAAGGGTGTGACCCCCTCCTATTTCTCCAGATAATCCCGGCCGCACTCCCCGAATTTGCGCACGATCCGCTATATTGAGGTGCGGCCGAGACCGTTTCCGGGGTGGATTTGCGGTCGGCTGGCCGGGGGTCTCCGCGGTTTCAAAACTTCGTGTGGGAACGGCTTGGGCCGAACCGCGGTTCCAGTCGTCCGACCAAAGACGATCTGAAGAAAAGGATTTCGTATGCTTGGCGCAGTCGCCCGCAAGCTGTTCGGCTCCGCCAATGACCGGCGGATCAAGGGCTACCAGCCGCGTGTCCAGCAGATCAACGCGCTCGAGCCCGAACTCGAGAAGCTGTCCGACGACGAATTGCGCGCGCGCACCGCTGATTTCAAGAAACAGCTGGCGGAGGGCAAGACCCTCGACGACATCCTGGTCCCGGCCTTCGCCACCGTCCGCGAGGCCGGCAAGCGCGTCCTCGGCCAGCGTCATTTCGACGTTCAGCTGATCGGCGGCATGATCCTCCACGAAGGCGGTATCGCCGAAATGAAGACCGGCGAAGGCAAGACGCTGGTCGCGACACTTGCGGTGTATCTGAATGCGCTCGCCGGCAAGGGCGTGCATGTCGTCACCGTCAACGACTATCTCGCCAAGCGCGACGCCGAGTGGATGGACCAGATCTACAGCTTTCTCGGTCTGACCACGGGCATCATCGTGCACGGCCTCGATGACGAGGAGCGCAAGAAGGCCTACGATTGCGACATCACCTACGCCACCAACAACGAACTCGGCTTCGACTATCTGCGCGATAATATGAAGTACCGGCTCGAGGACATGGTGCAGCGCGGGCATGTCTTCGCCATCGTCGACGAAGTCGACTCGATTCTGGTCGACGAGGCGCGCACGCCTTTGATCATTTCCGGTCCGCTTGACGATCGCTCTGATTTCTACAACACCATCGACAAGTACATCCCGCGCCTCGACAAGACCGACTACGAGGTCGACGAGAAGCAGCGCACGGTGCATCTCACCGAAGCGGGCATGGAAAAGATGGAGCAGTGGCTGCGCGCCGACGAATTGCTCAAGGGCGATTCGCTCTATGACATCGAGAACGTCTCGACCGTGCATCACGTCAACCAGGGTCTGCGCGCGCACAAGCTGTTCCAGCGGGACAAGGACTACATCGTGCGCAACGGCGAAGTCGTGATCATCGACGAGTTCACCGGCCGCATGATGCCGGGGCGCCGCTATTCGGAAGGACTGCATCAGGCACTGGAGGCGAAGGAGCACCAGCCGATCCAGCCTGAAAACCAGACGCTCGCCTCGATCACCTTCCAGAATTACTTCCGCATGTACGACAAGCTCGGCGGCATGACCGGCACCGCGCTCACCGAAGCGGACGAGTTTCTCGATATCTACAATCTCACGGTGGTTGAGGTGCCGACCAACCGTCCGATGGTCCGTGACGATCAGGACGACGAGGTCTACCGCACCAACACGGAGAAATACCGCGCGATCATCGCGCTGCTGGAAGATTGCAAGCAGCGCGGCCAGCCGGTTCTGGTCGGTACGACCTCGATCGAGAAGTCGGAGACCCTTGCGGACATGCTGCGCAAGGAAGGCTGGCAGGCGCACGACTTCACCGACCCGAACGCTTTCGCCGCGCTCTATACCGGCGATGAGGGCGCCAAGGAGACCAAGGTGTTCGCCATCCTGAACGCGCGTTACCACGAGCAGGAGGCCTATATCGTCTCGCAGGCCGGCGTTCCGGGAGCGATCACGATCGCGACCAACATGGCCGGCCGCGGCACCGACATCCAGCTCGGCGGCAATGCCGACATGCGCATCAAGCAGGAGCTTGGCGGGGTCGAGGGCGAGGACCGCGAGAGGCGGGAGAAGGAAATCCGCGATCAGGTGGCGCGTCTGAAGGAAAAGGCGCTGGCCGCCGGCGGGTTGTTCGTGCTCGGCACGGAACGCCATGAAAGCCGCCGTATCGACAACCAGTTGCGTGGCCGTTCGGGCCGCCAGGGCGATCCCGGCCGTTCGAAGTTCTTCCTGTCGCTGGACGACGACCTGATGCGGATCTTCGGGTCGGACAAGCTCGAGGGCATGCTGACCAAGCTCGGCCTGAAAGAGGGCGAGGCGATCATCCATCCCTGGATCAACAAGGCGCTCGAAAAGGCGCAGCAGAAGGTCGAGGCGCGCAATTTCGATCTGCGCAAGAACATCCTGAAATACGACGACGTCGCCAACGACCAGCGCAAGGTGATCTTCGACCAGCGCATCGACCTGATGAAGGATGACAATGTCTCCGACACCGTGGCGGATATGCGCCACGCGCTGATCGACGAAATGGTGTCGAAACATATTCCGGAGAATGCCTATCCCGAACAATGGGACACGACCGGCCTTCAGGATGCGGTGAAGCACATCCTCAATCTCGATCTGCCGGTTCAGGACTGGGCGAAGGAAGAGGGCATCGCCGACGAGGAAGTGCGCGAGCGTATCACCAAGCGCGCCGACGAGCACATGGCGGCGAAGGTCGCGCAATATGGCCCCGAGGTGATGGGCTATGTCGAGAAGTCGATCCTGCTGCAGACGCTGGATCATCTGTGGCGGGAGCATCTGGTGATGCTCGAGCATCTGCGACAGGTTGTAGGCTTGCGCGGCTACGGCCAGCGCGATCCGCTGCAGGAATACAAGTCGGAGGCCTTCCAGCTGTTCGAGGCGCTGATCGCGAACATGCGCGAAGGCGTGACGGCGCAATTGATGCGCGTCGAGGTGATGCAGGCGCCGCCCGAAGATCAGCAGCAGCAGCTTCCCTATATGGAAGCGCACAAGATCGATCCGTTTACCGGCGAAGACGAGATGGCGTATGCGGACGCAACGCTGTCCCCGGCGATGGCGGGTGGAAACGGAACGCAGCGCGCGATCGATCGCGATCCCCAGAACCCGGCGACCTGGGGCAAGGTCGGGCGCAACGAGGTCTGCCCGTGCGGGTCCGGCAAGAAGTACAAGCATTGCCACGGCCGCTTCGGGTGATGTGATCGCGGTTCGCGCAAAAGTCTGATAATTGTCAAGGCCGGGCTCACGCCCGGCCTTTCTGCTTGGAGTGTCCGCTGTCAACGCAGCCGAACCAACCTTGCGGCTACGCGTTGGCATTCATCAGGCTGATCCAGCGAGTGACAAAAAATGCAGGTCCCTCTCGAAATTGCGTTTCACAATGTCGAGCATTCAGACTGGGCTGAAGGCGAAATTCGAAGCCATGTCGCCCGCCTCGAAGACATCTACAAGCGGCTGACCTCTTGCCGGGTGCGCGTCGATCAGCGTGCGAGCAATGCACATCAGACGATTCCACCGGTGGTGCGTATCGAAATCGGAGTGCCGGGTCACAAGGACATAGTCGTCGCGCACGAACCGGAGCGCCTGCAGCGCAAATTCCAGCGGCCGGATTTGCATAACGCGATCAACGAGGCGTTCCGTATCGCCGAACGGCAACTCACCGAGTTCAAGGACAAGCTCGCCGATCGCACCAAGACCGCGGCGACGCACGAAGCCGCCAACGAATTTCTGGGCCAGGTGGCGGAAATGGCCCCGGAAAAGGACCATGGCTTCGTGATGACCAAGGAAGGCGGGCTGCTCTATTTCCACCGCAACGCCGTGTTGATCGGCGATTTCGACCGTCTCCGGCGCGGCGATGCGGTGAGCTATGTCGAGGAGGTCGGCGATACGGGGCCGATGGCGACCAAGATCCGCGTGAAGCCGGCGACGAACGGTGCCGGCACCTGATCCGGTGGCCTGACCGCTGGCGCCTGCCGGGGGATTACCGGAAGGCGCTCCAGCGGCTGTCGAAATTGTTGGAGGACGGCGCCGGCTGCGCGCCGTTCATCATCGCGCCGGATGGAACGGGCGCGGGGGTGGGCTCAGGCGCCTGTGCCGTCTTCACCTTTGCAGCGTCATCGCGACTGGCGGCCTGACTCGGCGCCGGTGCCGCGGGTGCGGTCGATCCGCGCAGGCCGACCATCTTCGAGACCCGCTGTTTCACGCTTTCGCGCTTCGGTGCGGGCTTTGGCTCTTCTGCGACGGCCACTTGAGCCGGAGCGGGCTCAGGCTTGGTGGAGCCGGTGCGGAAGAAGTTACCGAGCTTGTCCGCAAAGCTCGGCTCGGCTGCAGGCCGTTCGGCGGCAGCTTGCGGCGTCGCGCGAGGCAACGGCACGCTCGCCGTACGCACAGGCTCTGCAGCCGGCGGCGAATTCGCAAACTCGTTGTTGTTCCAGGTCGGAGCGCTGTAGGACGCGACACTTCCGGTCGCGTTGCGATCGACGACCAGCTTCACGTTGCCGCGCTCGTCGACGACCTCGCGCGGCTGCAGCTTTGCGACGAAGGTCGGATGCATGCCGCCGTCCCGGCCGCTGCGAACCGGCGCAACCGGAGTGCCGCGCGAAGCGAGTTGCGCGAATTGCAGTTCGTCGTTGCGCTGCTTGTCGTAGACCGCCGACGCGATCTCCTGCGGGACTTCGTAGGCCGGGCATCTGCCGCGCGGACTGAAATTGGCCGGCTGGCCGCCCGGCGCCTGCGCGTTGAACACGTAGCGCCGCTCGCAGACATCGACCTTCGGCTCGAGTCTGGTGACTTCGAAATGATCGTAGCCTTCCTTGAGCATCCGCCAGAACGGGATGTTCGGGTTGTTGCGGTGCTTGGCCATGTTGGCCGGCGTCATGCGGAACGGATAGGCCTGCACCTGGAACGACTTCTGGCCGCCGAAGAACGACTCACGTCCCAGTGCGAAAATTTCCAGAATCTGCTCGTCGCTCATGGCGTAGCAACCGCGCGAGGAGCAATCGCCGTGCACCATGAGATGCGCGCCGGTGCGATCATGGGCACGGTCAAAGGCGTTCGGGTAGCCGAGATTGAAGGCCAGATAGAATTGCGAGTTCGGATTCATCTGCGCCGGGGTGATGTCGTAGAAGCCTTCCGGCGCCTGCCGATCGCCCTCTTTGACCTTTGGCCCGAGATCGCCCGACCATTTGCAGATCGGATAGGTCTTCAGCAGCGCATAGCGGCCGGAGCGATCCTTCTTCCAGACTTCGAGTTCGGACTCGGTCTTGAACACGCGCACCAGGATCGGCGAGCTGACTTCCATATTCTTGTCGGAGATTTCCGCGAGCAGCTTCGGCGGAATGGGAGCGTTTGCCTTGCCGGCGGCGTAAGGCAGGTTGCCGTCGGACTTGCAGCCCTGCAACGCCACAGCGCCCAGAAGGGCCGCCGAGATCATCAGCGTCCGCAACAAAACAGGGCGCATTCTCAAACCCTTAGCCCCCACCATCACGTCCCCAAGCGCCGGGAAGGATTGCTATCCCCCCGTCACAGCCTGTGCAAGGGCCAGCAGCCCCCGTCCGGTTGAGCATATCACGATGAACGACCGGTAAAATCACTGGAAATACAGACTTTCAACGCGGCGGGATTATGGCGACATCGCGGCAACGCCGATTAGCGTTAACGTTAACCCCTCAAATCACAAGGAAAAAACGCTCGATGGTAACCCGTGCGGGCTCCCGAATTAGAATTTTCCGCGGCCGATCGCGAGGAACTTGTCGCGCCGCATCGTGCGGATGGCGAGGCCGTCCAGGTCTCGCATGGCAGCGAAGGCTGCAGCGATCGCGTCCGCCGCTGCGTTCATTGCGGCCTGCGGGTCGCGGTGCGCGCCGCCGGCCGGCTCGGTGATGATTTCATCCACCACGCCGAACCGAATCAGGTCCTGGGCGGTGATCTTCATGTTGGTGGCGGCTTCCTGCGCCTTGGTGGTGTCGTGCCACAGGATCGACGCCGCCCCTTCCGGCGAGATCACGCTGTAGATCGCGTGTTCCAGCATCAGGACGCGATTCGCGGTCGCGATCGCAATCGCGCCTCCCGACCCGCCCTCGCCAAGGACCACGGCAACATTCGGTACGGTGAGATTGAGGCAGGCTTCGGTGGAGCGGGCGATGGCCTCGGCCTGGCCGCGTTCTTCCGCCCCGATGCCAGGATAGGCGCCGGCGGTGTCGATCAGCGCCAGCACCGGAATATTGAAACGATCCGCCATGTCCATCAGGCGCACGGCTTTGCGATAGCCCTCCGGCCGCGCCATGCCGAAATTGTGCTTCAGCCGCGCTTCGGTGGTCGATCCCTTCTCGTGGCCGAGGATGCAGATGCTTTCGCCGCGGAACCGGCCAAAGCCGCCGATGATCGCATCGTCGTCGCCGAACTTGCGGTCTCCCGCCAGCGGCACGAAATCCTCGATCATGGCGTTGATGAAGTCGAGGCAGTGCGGCCGCTGCGGATGGCGCGCCACCTGCGTCTTCTGCCAGGGGGTCAGATCCTCGTAGAGTTCCTTGAGCGTGGCGGCCGCCTTCGACTCCAGCCGGGCGATTTCCTCATCGACCTGCACCTCGCCGGAGCCGTCAGCCAGCACGGCACGCAATTCCTCGATCTTGGCTTCGAGTTCGGCGACCGGTTTTTCAAAATCGAGATAAGATCGCATCGCTATGGGGGAGCTTGCGGGCGGGGCGCCCGGGGCCGGGCGCACATGACCCTTTGCTGCGCGCAAGTCAAGCAAGCGGCGCTGCGGGACGCGTTAACGACCGTGCTCCGGGGGCGTGGCATCGTTCAGGGGGTGCAGATCGCGGACCAGGCTCTTCAGCCGTTCCTCCAGGATATGCGTGTAGATCTGCGTGGTCGAAATGTCCGAATGGCCGAGCAGCGTCTGCACCACTCGCAAATCGGCGCCATTCTGCAGCAGGTGGCTGGCAAAGGCGTGGCGCAGGACGTGAGGACTGACGGCCTGCGACCGCAATCCAGCCTGTGCGGCCAGCTCCTTCAGGTCGCGCGCGAAATGCTGTCGCGTGAGGTGCCCGTCCTGCCCGAAGGATGGGAACAACCAGGGAGAATCGCGGTGCTTGGTGTCGCCCAACAGGGCTCGGTAGCTTGATACCGCGTTACGTGCGGCGTCGTTGAGCGGCACCATGCGTTCCTTGCCGCCTTTGCCGCGGACCAGCAGCATCCGCTGGTCGTGGCGTGCGGCCGAGGCGGGCAGGCCAACCAGTTCCGACACCCGCAACCCGGTCGCGTAAAGCAATTCCAGCAGGCAATGCAGGCGGACCGCGCGTTGCCGTTCGGCCGCGGAGAGTTCCGCCTTGTCGGCATAGGCCCGCGCCGCCGCGATCAGGCGATCGGTCTCGGTAATCGTCAGCGTTTTCGGCAGCGAGCGTCCCCGCTTGGGTCCTTCCAGGATCGCGGCCGGATCATCGGACCGGTACCGCTCGGCATACAAAAAGCGGAAAAGTTGCCGTACCGCCGAAAGCTTTCGCGCAACGGACGTCGGTGCCAACCCGCGGCGCGCGAGTTCGCCGAGATAGCCGCGGATATCGTCGCTGGTGGCGGCGGCGACGCTGCTTCCCGTCGACGCCGCATAGTCCGAAAAGTCGTCGAGGTCTGAGCGGTAGGCCGAGAGCGTGTTGGGGCGGGCGCCGCGTTCGGCCGCCAGCATGTCGAGGAACATCCCGATCTGCCTGGTATCCGCTCCGGCCGCCTTGTTCGGCATGACGGGGCCCGCCACGCTAGCGCTGCTTGCTGAACCGGTCCTGCGGGATCGTCACGCTGATCTCGCGGGGTTGCGGCTGCACCAGCACCGCGAGGGCGAGCATGCCCGCATAGATCGCTCCAACGACGATCGCAACGGCGGCAAGGAAGCGGAACAGGCTCGGCATGGATCGACAATCGCGGCTCGAGTGACGGCGCCTCGATGAATGAGAGACGTGAGTACCAACATGTTCGCGCGGTCCTGACAAGGTTACGGCCAGGATTTGACCGGACACAAGGCCGGCCGGGACCGCCACTGCCTTGCAATCTTCCGGTCATGGTATAGTGGCGGGCCAAGGAACCTCCGTAAGGTCGCATGACGCAAACTTTAGCCGATATTGCCGCCCGCCCGATCGAGGCGGGAATCGTGGACGCGCTCGGCAGCCGTTCGCTGGTGCTTGTCGGCATGATGGGTGCGGGCAAGTCTTCCGTCGGGCGCAAGCTCGCGGCGCGGCTTGTCCTGCCCTTTGCCGATGCAGACACCGAGATTGAAGCTGCGGCCGGCATGACCATCCCGGAAATTTTCGAGATCCGCGGCGAACCCGAGTTCCGGTCCGGCGAGGCGCGGGTGATCGCACGCCTGCTCGACGGCGGGCCGCAGGTGCTTGCGACCGGCGGCGGCGCCTACATGAATGCCGAAACCCGGAAGCTGATCAAAGACAAGGGCGTTTCGATCTGGCTTCGGGCTGGGTTCGATGTGCTGATGAGGCGGATCAGGCGCCGTACCGACCGGCCGCTCCTGCACACTGCCGATCCTGACGCCACGCTGAAGCGGCTGATCGATGAGCGCTATCCGGTTTATGCGCTCGCCGAATTGGCAATCGAGTCGCGCGACGTCTCGCATGAAGTGATCGTCGAGGAAGTGATCGCGGCGCTGGCCGATTATTTTTCGATTTCGCGGAGCAGCCAGCCATGACCGTCCCCATTCGCTCGAGCGCTTCGATCGTGGTCGATGTCGCGCTGGCCGGGCGCGCCTATGACATCGCCATCGGGCGCGGTCTTCTGGCCGGTCTCGGCGGACGTGTGGCCGCGTTGCGCCCGGGTGCGCGCGTTGCCATCGTGACCGACGAGGTTGTCGCAAAGCAGCACCTTGCCGCGGCAGAGGCCTCGTTTGCGCAGGCCGGCATCGAGACCAGCCGCGTTGTCGTTCCCGCCGGCGAAGCAACCAAAAGCTACGCGATGTTCGAGCGTGTCTGCGAGGACGTGATTGCGGCACGCATCGAGCGCGGCGATCTGGTGGTGGCGCTCGGCGGCGGCGTCATCGGCGATCTTGCCGGCTTCGCCGCCTCGGCCGTGCGGCGCGGCGTCGACTATGTGCAGGTACCGACAACGCTGCTGGCGCAGGTGGATTCGTCAGTCGGCGGCAAGACCGCCGTCAACTCGCGGCATGGCAAGAACCTGGTCGGCGCCTTCCATCAGCCGATCCTGGTGGTCGCGGACACCGCGCTGCTCGACACCTTGCCGCTTCGCATCATGCGTGCAGGCTATGCCGAGGTCGCCAAATACGGATTGATCGCGGATGCCGATTTCTTTGCGTGGCTGGAGACCAACTGGCGCGATGTCTTTGCCGGCACGGCCGCGCGCGAGCATGCGATCGCGGTGAGTTGCCGCATGAAGGCGCAGATCGTTGCGCGCGACGAGCGCGAGACCGGCGACCGTGCGCTGCTCAATCTCGGTCACACCTTCGGCCATGCGCTGGAGGCGGCGGCCGGCTTCTCCGACAAGCTCTATCATGGCGAGGCCATTTCCATCGGGATGGCGCTGGCTTTCGCGTTTTCGGCGCGCCGGGGCCTGTGCGCGCCGGCGGTTGCAGAGCGGGTCGCGCGACATCTGGCGTCCGTCGGACTGCCGACCCGGATTGCCGAGATGCCCGGCGAGCGGCCTGACGCCGACCGGCTGCTCGAACTGATCGGGCAGGACAAGAAGGTCAAGCGGGGCCGGCTGACCTTCATCTTGGCGCGCGGTATCGGCGAAAGCTTCATCGCGCCCGATATCGATGTGGCCGATGTGCGGGACTTTCTCACCAGCCAGCTCGACTGACCGATGGATATTCCGGACTGGCTGTCACTGCTCATCATTCTGTTCTGCCTCGCGCTGTCGTTCTTCTTTTCGGGCAGCGAGACGGCGCTGACCGCGTTCTCTCGCGCGCGCATGCTGCGCATGGAGAAGGGCGGCAGCCGTAATGCCGGCATCGTCAACAGGCTGACGGATGCGCGCGAGCGGCTGATCGGAGGCATTCTCCTCGGCAACAACGTCGTCAACATCGCGGCGTCCTCGCTCGCCACCGGCGTGATGCTCGCGTGGTTCGGCGATGTCGGGGTGGTCTATGCAACGGTGGTGATGACGGCGGTGGTGGTGGTCTTTACGGAGGTGCTGCCGAAAACCATCGCCATCAACGCGCCCGAGCGCATTGCCCTGCTGGTCGCCCGGCCAATTCGTTGGGTCGTCAGGGTGTTCGGTCCGATCCTGATCTGGATCGAGAGGCTGGTCCGCCTGCTGCTCTCGGCATTCGGCATGCGCGTTGGCGAGAGCCAGCCGATCCTCTCCGCGCGTGAGGAGCTTCGCGGCGCCGTCGACCTTCTGCATCGCGATGGCGCGGTGGAGAAGCACGACCGTGACATGATGGGCGGCGTTCTGGATCTGCGTGAATTGCAGGTGTCCGACGTGATGATCCATCGCACCGAGATGATCACGGTTTGCGCCGACGAGAGTCCCGAAAGTGTTCTGAAAGCGGTGCTCGATGCACCGGTGACCCGCATTCCGCTCTGGAGCCGCACCCCGGACAATTTCGTCGGAACCTTGCATGTCCGCGACTTGCTGGTCGCGATTCAGCAGGCTGGCGGCAATCTGGCGAAGATCGATGTGGTTTCGCTCGCGCGGCCGCCGTGGTTCGTCCCGAACGTGCGGTCACTGACGGAACAGCTCAAGGCGTTCCGCCGCCGGAAGACCCCGCTGGCCCTCGTGGTGGACGAGTATGGGGAAGTGATGGGCCTCGTCACGCTGGAGGACATCATCGAGGAGATCGTCGGCGACATCACCGACGAGCGCGACGTGGATCTGCCAGGTGTATGGCCGCAGCCGGATGGCTCCGTGCATGTCGAAGGCAGCGTTCCGATCCGCGATCTCAACCGCGCGATGGAATGGAACCTGCCGGATGAGCAGGCGACCACGATCGCGGGGCTTGTCATTCATGAGGCGCGGTCCATTCCCGATGTCGGACAGACCTTCACCTTCTACGGCTTTCGCTTCGGCGTCCTGCTGAAGGACCGAAACCGGCTGACGTCGCTTCGCATAACGCCGCTGTCGCGTGCGCCAGGCTGGCAGGCGCGAACCCGCGGCGACGCGTGAGGCTTCCGGCATGGCATCATCATACTAATTGATACACAATCATTGATTGTGTGACATTAATAAGTTCTATATTGCCGAAATTGTTGGATGATGCCTCATAAGTTTTGATTTCCAGTTGATTCAAAGGCCTGCCGCAGGTACCTGCGAACCAGGTCGGTCCGGCCGCCCGATGGACGGATCTGACTGTTTGCATCCAAGGGTTGCGGGGTCGTCTGCCAACGCGATTGACGGCCGGCGGTCCTGTTTCATCGATGCAAATCCGCTTTCGGGCCGATCAAAACGTGATCCGTTGAACCCAGCCGAGCAACGCGTGTTGAGTTCGCGATACGCCAGACGCGGCCCTCAGTCGTTTGTCCACTGATCCTAAGCAGGTCCGAACCCGGGCCAACAACAGCGTCTCATTGACATGCAGCGGCGGCACGAAGCGCAAAACATCCCGATCGAACTCCTGCGTTCGTTTGTTGTGATTCAGGAATCCGGAAGCTTCACCAAAGCGGCCGAGGCGCTGCATTTGACGCAGCCGGCGATCAGCGCGCAGGTCAAGCGATTGCAACAGATCGTTGGCGGCGAGGTTTTCGTCAGATCGGGCTTTGGTGTTTCGCTTACTGCGAAAGGCGAGATCGTCAGCCGCTACGCACGGCGCATCCTCGCCATGAACGATCAGATATTGTCGCTGTCAGGAACGGCGTCGGTCGCCAGAACGGTCCGCATTGGGGTCCCGAATGTGTTTGCCTCGAGTACCTTGGCGACGTTGATTGCAACTTTCCGGGAACTGGCAAAAGGCGAGAGGCTGCAATTTTCCTGCGACACATCTACCGGACTGGCACGCAACGTCGCCAGCGGCTTTCTCGATGTCGTATTCGTATCGAGAGGAAGCGTCGCGTCGGCCGTTCAGGCCGCACAATGGCAGGAAAAGATTTGTTGGGTCTGTGCGCCCGACCTCACGACGAGCCCGGGCGCTCCGGTGCCGTTGCAGAGCTGGCCGCACGGAATTTCGGACCGGCTGGCGATTGAAGCGCTGGAGAATGCCGGATTGTCCTATTCCGTCGTTTTCGCGGCATCGGACCTGAGCGCGCATCTTGCGGCACTCAGGTCTGGTCTCGGTTTTGCCGTGCTTCCGGAGCGCGTCGTGCCCGCCGATTTGAGGGTGGCGCGCGAGCATTTCCTGCCCGCCCTGCCTCCGCTGGAACTTGGAATCTATATCAACGAGGAAAGAAACAGCCCGCAATTGCGAGACCTCGCGGCCGGCATGGCGAAGGCGCTTCGACCTGACCCGGCGTAGCGACGGATCGGCCGCGTTCGTCGCGTTCTCCGCGTGTGGCTATTGCCCGCCTTCGCCCGGTGCCGCGGCATGAAGCGCAAGCGCATGTACGCTGCCCGCCAGTTCCGCCGACAGCGCCGCATTGATCGCGCGATGCCGGTCGATGCGGCTCTTGCCACGGAACGCCTCTGATACGATATAAACGCGGTAATGCGTTTCCCCGCCCGGACGATGTCCGGCATGCCCAGCATGAAGATGTGACTCGTCTTCGACGCGGAGATTCTCGGGCGCGAAAGCTTCCGTCAATTTCTTCGTGATGACATCTTTCGTTTGCATGGTCGTATACTCGCTTCAGTTTGATCCGGTTGAAGCCAGATCAATCCTGGAAATGTCAAGTCTTGAACCTCAACGCGCAATCTTCGCATACTCTCAAGCCATGAAATTCGACTCGCCCCTGTTCGACAAGATTCGCGTAAAGCCCGGAGAGGACCGGCGGGCTCGCGCGACCGAGCATGTTTGCGAGTGGCCCGGTTGCACCAATGAGGCATCGCATCGCGCCCCGAAAGGTCGGGGCCGCGAGAAGGATTACTGGCGCTATTGCCTCGATCATGTGCGGCAATACAACCAGAACTATAATTTCTTCCAGGGTATGAGCGACGACGACGTCCGCAAGTATCAGAAGGACGCCCTGACGGGACACCGCCCGACCTGGAAAATGGGCACCGGCAAGAATGCCGATCCCGGCCGCTTTTACGCCGAGAACGGGATCGATCCGTTCGCGATGTACCGTGAACTGGGTGGCGAAGGCGCCGCGCCGGCCGGCGGACGGGCCAAGCCCAAGCCGGAAGGCCGCACCATACGCAACGCCGAGCGCAAGGCCTTCAATACGCTCGGGCTCGACATCGGGGTCTCACGGGTCGAGATCAAAGCCAAGTTTCACGACCTCGTAAAGCGCCACCATCCGGACAGCAATGGCGGCGACCGCTCGACCGAGGACCGGCTGATCGAGATCATTCAGGCCTATAATTATCTCAAATCCGTCGGCTTCTGCTGAACCGGCCGTCGTTCCCGGTTCCCGCCCGGCGCAATCCTGTTCCGCCTTTCCCGAAGACCCCGGAATGCCTATCTTTCCCGTGCATCCCGACATTCGCACGCGGTCTGGCGGGTTTCGCGGCGGTTGCCGTTTCTGCTAGGTTGGCGACCGATTTGCCCACCTGAAGCGACATTGGCGCGCCCCGGTCCGGCTGGCGCATGGAGAAGCAATGGCTACTGCATCCGAAGAGATCCCCCAGGGCCCCGGCGGGCTGCCCGACATGAAGGTTTCTGTCCGGCAGGTTTTCGGCATCGATTCCGACCTCGAGGTCCCGGCCTATTCCGAGCCGGATGCCCATGTGCCGGATCTCGACCCCGATTACTTGTTCGACCGGCCGACCACGCTTGCAATTCTGGCAGGCTTTTCCCGCAATCGCCGGGTGATGGTCACGGGCTATCACGGCACCGGCAAGTCGACCCATATCGAGCAGGTCGCGGCGCGCCTGAACTGGCCGTGCGTGCGCGTCAATCTGGACAGCCATATCAGCCGTGTCGACCTTGTCGGCAAGGACGCCATCGTCATCCGCGACGGTCTGCAGGTGACCGAGTTCCGCGACGGCATTCTGCCCTGGGCGCTCCAGCACAATATCGCGATGTGTTTCGACGAATACGACGCCGGCCGCCCCGACGTGATGTTCGTGATCCAGCGCGTGCTCGAACAGTCCGGCCGCCTGACGCTGCTCGACCAGAACAAGGTGATCCGGCCGCATCCCTCTTTCCGGCTGTTTGCGACCGCAAACACCGTGGGGCTGGGCGACACCACCGGGCTCTACCATGGCACCCAGCAGATCAATCAGGGACAGATGGACCGCTGGTCGATCGTCACCACGCTGAATTATCTGCCGCACGACAAGGAAGTCGACATCGTGCTGGCCAAGGCCAAGCACTACCGCAACGAGGAAGGCCGCGACATCGTCTCGAAGATGGTGCGCGTCGCCGATCTCACCCGCAACGCGTTCATGAACGGCGATCTCTCGACCGTGATGAGCCCGCGCACGGTCATCACCTGGGCGGAGAATGCCGACATTTTCGGCGATGTCGGCTTCGCGCTGCGCGTCACATTCGTGAACAAGTGCGACGAACTGGAGCGTCCGATCGTCGCGGAATTCTATCAGCGCAGCTTCGGGCAGGAATTGCCGGAATCGTCGGTGAATGTTGCACTGACATAGCGGGACAAGCCGGCGCGGCGGCGTATACGATGGGTGCCGGATTTGCAGCGCTCGCGTCGCGTGCCGCGGCGCTGCGCAACCGGACTGGTGGCTGCCCATGACGCATATGTTCCGTACATTCGTGTCCGGCCTCATTCTGTTGTTGCCGCTGATCATCACGCTTGCGGTGGTGGCGTGGCTCGGCCAGTTCATTATCACTTACGTCGGCCCCTCCAGCGTCGTCGGCCAGGCGCTGATGACGATCGGATTCGGTTTCTCGGCGTCCCAGTTCGTGGCCTATGTGATCGGGCTCGTTCTGTTCCTGGTGGTCGTCTATCTGCTCGGCCTCGCGGTCGAGTCCCGGTTGCGCAGCCATCTGTCGCAGTTTCTGGATTCGACCATGCGGCGAATCCCGGTGATCGGAAACCTGTATGACCTGATCCATCGCTTCGTGGCGTTGATGGACAAGAAAGACGTCGAGGGCCTCAAGAGCATGAGCCCGGTCTGGTGCTTTTTCGGTGGTCCCGAAAGTGCGGCGGTGCTGGCTCTGTTGCCGACGCCCGAGCCGATCATGGTCGGCAAGACGGCCTATCACGCCGTTCTCATTCCCTCCGCGCCGCTTCCGGTCGGAGGATGCCTTGCTTATGTACCGGCCGAATGGGTTCAGCCGGCGGATATCGGCGTGGAAAAGCTCGTCAGCATCTATGTGTCGATGGGTGTCACATCGCCGTTGAAGATCGAGCCCTTGCCGGTCCCCGGATCGACGACGGGCAAGTTGGCCGCTACATGAAGAAGACGCAGGAACCGCAAGCCGCAGCCATGTCCTCGAACTACAAATCGAAGCCGTCTCAAAAGGAATCCCCCGCCGAGCCGTTCAAGCGTGCGGTGGCCGGTTGCCTGCGCGCGATTGCCAAGCGCCCCGAGATGGAGATCGCCTTCGCCGCGGAGCGGCCGGGGCTTATCGGTGGCAAGGTGCGGTTGCCGGAGCCGCCACGCAAGCTCACCAAGGGCGAAGCGGCGATCGTCCGGGGCCATGCCGATTCGGTCGCGCTCAAGCTCGCCTGTCACGATCCCAATGTGCATCGCAAGCTGATCCCGGGCGGCCAGCAGGCCCGCGCGGTATTCGATGCGGTGGAGCAGGCGCGGGTCGAAGCGATCGGCGCGCGCCGGATGTCGGGTGTCGCAAAAAATCTCACGGCGATGCTCGATGACAAGTTTCATCGCGGCAAGTTCGACGAGATCACCGACCGCGCCGATGCGCCGATCGAGGAAGCGGTCGCGATGATGGTGCGCGAGCGCCTGACCGGCCAGGCGCCGCCGGCGGCGGCGAAGAAGCTTGTCGATTTGTGGCGTCCGATCATCGAGAACAAGGCCGGGCGCGGGCTCGACCGTCTGGAATATCTGATCGAGGATCAGGCGCGCTTCGGCGACGCGATCCACGATCTGCTGGACTCGCTCGACATGGGTGAGGATCGCAACCGAGATTCCGAGGAAGACGACGACACCGAGCAGAGCGAGGACGACCGCAGCCAGAACGAGGACGGCGAGGAGGGCGAGGCGTCGGACTCCGAAGACATGCAGCGCATGTCGGTCGAACAGGCCGAAGCGTCCGCCGAAGATGCCCAGGAGGCCGCCGCCGAGGCCACCGACGCGCCGAGTTCGGACATGTCCGACGACGCCGACATGGGCGATTCCGAAACCCCGTCGGAGCCGTGGCGTCCGCGCGGCGGCCACAACGAGCATCGCGGGCCGGAATACGGCGCTTTCGTTTCGAAATTCGACGAAGAGATCGAGGCCGAGGATCTGTGCGAGCCGGACGAACTGGACCGCTTGCGCAGCTATCTCGACAAGCAATTGTCGCATCTGCAAGGCGTGGTCGCGCGCCTCGCCAACCGCCTGCAACGCCGCCTGATGGCGCAACAGAACCGCGCCTGGGAGTTCGACCTCGAAGAGGGCATGCTCGATCCGGCGCGGCTGTCGCGCATCATCGTCGATCCGATGCATCCGCTGTCGTTCAAGCGCGAGAAGGACACCAATTTCCGCGACACGGTGGTCACGCTGCTGCTCGACAATTCCGGCTCGATGCGCGGACGGCCGATCACGGTCGCCGCCACCTGCGCCGATATTCTCGCGCGCACATTGGAGCGCTGCGGGGTCAAGGTCGAGATCCTGGGATTCACCACGCGCGCCTGGAAGGGCGGGCAGTCGCGCGAAGCGTGGCTTGCGGCCGGCAAGCCGGCCAATCCCGGCCGGCTCAACGATCTGCGCCACATCATCTACAAGGCGGCCGACGCACCGTGGCGACGCGCGCGCAAGAATCTCGGCTTGATGATGCGCGAGGGGCTGCTGAAGGAGAATATCGACGGCGAAGCGCTGAACTGGGCCTATCAACGGCTGATGGCGCGTCCCGAACAGCGCCGGATCCTGATGATGATCTCGGACGGTGCACCGGTCGACGATTCAACGCTGTCGGTGAATGCGGGCAACTACCTCGAGCGGCACCTGCGCTGGGTGATCGAGGAAATCGAGACCCGCTCGCCGGTCGAGCTGATCGCGATCGGGATCGGTCATGACGTGACGCGTTATTATCGCCGCGCGGTGACCATCGTCGATGCGGAGGAGCTTGGCGGCGCGATGACCGAGAAGCTTGCCGAATTGTTCGACGATGATGCCAGTGCAGTAGCGGCTGCCGTTCGGCGCGTTCCGCGGCGGCTGCATTCGTGATGGATCGCAGCCGGGTTTGCGGTGCGCTGATCGCAGCGAGCCTTCTGCTATGCGGATGGTCGGCCTCGGCGCAGCGTTTGCCGTCTCCGCCTGCAACGCCGCCCACCAAGTTCGAGATCCAGGCCAAGCCGATCGAGGCGTTCGACCCGCGCGAGCCGCAACGCCGTCAATTCGGAAACCTGATCTTTCGCGGCGGGCTGGAGTTGTCGTCGTCGCATAAGCAGTTCGGCGGGCTCTCGGGCATTCGGGTGTCCGACAACGGCAACTTTCTCGCCGTGACCGACAAGGCCGACTGGATCCGTGGGCGCATTGTCTATCGCGGCGATGCGCCGGTCGGGATTGCCGGTGCCGAAATTGCGCCGATGCTCTACGCCGATGGCCGGCCGATCACCGCGCGGGGCTGGTACGACACCGAGGCGCTCACCGAGGACGGCGGTTTTGTCTATGTGTCGATCGAGCGCGTGCACCGCATTCTGAAGTTCGACTACGGCAAGCGCGGCTTGATGGCGCGGGCGACACTCGTGCCGGTGCCGTCCGAATTCGCGAAGCTTCCAAGCAACAAGGGCGTCGAGTGTCTTGTGGTCGCGCCGAAGGGAACGCCGATCGCGGGCGCGCTGATCGCCATTTCGGAGCGCGGTCTGGATGCGGCCAAGAACATCCGGGCCTTTCTGATCGGCGGACCTAAGCCAGGTCTTTTCTCGGTGAAGCCGAGCGATGACTTCGACGTCGTCGATTGTGCGCTGGCGCCGAATTCCGATCTCTTGATCCTCGAACGGCATTTTTCGTGGCGGCGCGGCGTGGCGATGCGGTTGCGTCGCGTTGCCTTGTCCGAGGTCGTACCGGGCGCCGTGCTGGAAGGGACGGTTCTGATTTCGTCCGACATGGGTTTTCAGATCGACAATATGGAAGGCCTCAGCGTGCATCGCTCCGCGAGCGGCGAGACGGTGCTGACGCTGGTGTCGGACGACAATTTCTCGATCATCCAGCGGACGATCTTGCTGCAATTCACGCTGCTCGATCGGTGAAGCGACGGCTGAGCCGCAGGCTCTCTATCGTCATGGCGGCATCCGCCCCGAACGGCACCAGCCTCGACGCCTTGTGCGGAAACTAAAACGTCAATGGCCGGGACGAGCCCGGCCACGATCACCAAACCAGACGGGAGGCGAAAATCAGCTCGCGTCAGCGAGCTTCTTTTCGAGCTGGCGCTTGAAGTCGAGCGCCTTGGGCGACAGCTCGACATCCTTGGCCTTGGCCAGGAAGCCGTCGAGACCGCCACGATGATCGACCGTGCGGAGCGCATTGGCGGAAACGCGCAGCCGGATCGACTGCTCAAGCGTTTCCGAAGCCAACGTGACGTTGACAAGGTTCGGCAAGAACCGCCGCTTGGTCTTGCGGTTCGAGTGGCTCACCTTGTGACCGGTCTGGAACGCCTTGCCGGTGAGGTCGCACTTGCGCGACATGATTGAAAATCCCGAATATGACCAGGGGCGCCGCGCGGGGCGCAGGCCGTGATTGCGTTTTCGCGTTAAGACGCGGTCCTATAAAGACGCCAGGCAGGGAGGTCAAGGCTCGTGTCAGGCGGCTGCCGACCCGGCAAGACCACAGAAACGGCATAATGGTGCCGAATCGCTTAGGTTTATAGGCGTTGATCGTGGCGGCACGATCGGATGGCCAGAGTTCCAACCGAAGAGCCCGACCGGGCTCCGCGAGGACCAGGTGCAGTTTCTGTCAAAGACCGGTATCTGCGCGGCATTGGGCGCGCTGTTCCTCGGCCTTGCCTCGGCTCCGGATGTCCACGCCCAGGCGCGCCTCGATGCGCGCTACACGGCCTCGCTGGCCGGGATCAAGCTGGGCGAGGGGTCCTGGCTGGTCGACGTCCGGGAAGACCGCTTTTCCGCCGAAGCGAAAGGTTCGACCGCCGGGCTGGCGAGCTTTTTCAGCTCCGGGCGTGGCACGACGGCGTCCCGCGGAGCCATCAAGAACGGGCAGCTCGCGCCGGCGAACTACGCCCTCTCGATCAAATGGGGAAAGAAATTCGAAGACCTGCGGATGAAGATTGCCGATGGGGCGGTCAAGGACCTCACCATCGAGCCGCCCATGGTCGAACACCCCGACCGTATTCGCGTGACTGAGGCGCATCGCCGCAATGTGCTCGACCCGATGACCGGTTCGCTACTGCGGGTGCAGGGGAAGGGCGACCTGATGGCGCCGGAGGTCTGCAAGCAGCACGCCCCGATCTTCGACGGCCGCATGCGCTACGATCTCACGCTGGCCTACAAGCGGATCGAGCAGGTTGAAACCAACGGGTATTCGGGACCGGCCCTGGTTTGCGCGATCTATTTCGCGCCACTGGCGGGGTATGTCCCGAACCGCAGCGCGGTCAAATATCTGATCGACCAGCGCGATATGGAAACCTGGCTGGTGCCGATCGCCGGCACGCGGGTGCTGGTCCCATACAGGGTGGTGATCCCGACGCCGCTTGGGCAAGGGATCCTGCAGGCGACGCAACTCGCGGTGTCGCCGCTGCCGAGCCGGGCCAGCGCGAAAACCGATTAGGTGCTTTTGGGCCCGTTAGATCGCATCGGACCAATTGCGTCGCTTGCAATATCCCCGCTGTTCTCCACATTCCCGCTGAGGCCCGGTTGACTCTTTGGCTTGGCTCTGGACTCGCCGACGTTAGCCGCTGGACGCATCGGTCGGCTCTGATTTCATCGATTTTTACCCGATATAGGGGGTTCTCTAGGAATAGCTCTACATCTCGCGGTGAACGGATGGGAACACGCCTGAGTCAGCGATTCGGCCGTGTTTCGTTCCAGACTCGTTCCATACTTTAACCGGCGGCGCCAAAAATCACGGACAGTGTTGCGTTGTGAGACAGTCCGGGTGACAAGCTGGCGCGTTTGCTGACTGAAGCACCGGTCTCGCGCCTCGTTGGCCCGGCCCGCCGCCCTCGTGAGACCTCGGTTGTCGGAAACTTGATGCCCATTTCATTTTCGCCTGGCGTTCGAAGCGACGCTCGCATGCGCGGCGCCGGTGTCACCGCCGTGCTCGGCCCGACCAATACCGGCAAGACCCATCTGGCCATCGAGCGGATGCTCGCGCATTCGTCCGGCCTGATCGGGCTGCCGCTTCGCCTGCTTGCGCGCGAGGTCTACAACAAGGTTGCAGACCGTGTCGGCGCGGATTCGGTTGCGCTGATTACCGGCGAGGAGAAGATCAAGCCCGCCAATCCGCGCTTCTGGGTTTCGACCGTCGAGGCGATGCCGCGCGATCTCGATCCGGCTTTCGTGGCGATTGACGAAATCCAGCTCGCGGCGGATTTCGAACGCGGGCATGTCTTCACCGATCGCATCCTGAACCGGCGCGGGCGCGAGGAAACACTGATTCTCGGGGCCGCCACGATCCGGCCGATGATCGAGCGGCTGCTTCCCGGCGCCAATATCGTGTCTCGGCCGCGCCTGTCGCAACTGACATTTGCCGGCGACCGCAAGATGACACGGCTGCCGAGCCGATCGGCGATCGTCGCGTTCTCGGCCGACGAGGTTTATGCGATCGCCGAACTGGTGCGGCGTCAGCGAGGCGGCGCAGCGGTGGTTCTGGGAGCCTTGTCCCCACGGACCCGAAATGCACAGGTTGCGCTCTATCAGTCGGGTGATGTCGATTACCTCATCGCCACCGACGCAATCGGTATGGGGCTTAATCTCGACGTGGATCACGTCGCCTTCGCCTCCGACCGGAAGTTCGACGGCTATCAGTTCCGCAACCTTGCGCCGGCTGAACTCGCGCAGATCGCCGGCCGCGCCGGCCGCGCCACGCGCGATGGTACTTTCGGCACCACCGGCCGTTGCGCTCCGTTTGACGACGAATTGGTCCAGCGGCTGGAAAGTCACTCGTTCGAGCCTCTGAAGCTCTTGCAATGGCGCAACTCCGATCTCGATTTTTCTTCGATCGGCGCCCTGCAAGCTTCACTTTCCGAGATTCCTGCCGAACAGGGCCTCACCCGCGCGCCGCTCGCCGAGGATGTTCTGGTGCTGGAACATGCAGCGCGTGATGCAGAAATCCGGGCCCTGACCAAGACGCGGGACGCAGTCGAGCGTTTGTGGGAAGCCTGCCAGGTTCCGGACTACCGGAAGATCGCTCCGGCAAACCACGCCGAACTTGTCACCACCCTCTATGGATTTCTGATGAGGGAGGGTAAAATCCCGGATGACTGGTTTGCCCGCCAGGTCGCGCAGGCAGACCACCCCGAAGGCGACATCGACTCTCTCTCCAACCGGATCGCGCATGTTCGAACCTGGACATTCGTTGCCAACAGGCAAGATTGGCTTGCCGATCCAGAACACTGGCAGGGCGTCACGCGCGCGGTCGAGGACAAGTTGTCGGATGCGCTTCACCAGCGCCTTACCGCCCGCTTTGTCGATCGCCGTACCAGCGTGTTGATGCGGCGACTGCGCGAGAACACCACATTGGAAAGTGAAATTTCAAAGACCGGCGAAGTCACCGTCGAAGGCCATCTGCTCGGACGGCTTGAGGGCTTTCGTTTTGCTGCGGACCCGTCCGCAGGCGGATCCGAAGCGAAGGCCTTGCACGCCGCCGCACAGAAGGCACTCGCCGGCGAGATCGACGCACGGGCGGCAAAGCTGGCTCAGGCGCCGGACGAGCAATTCGTTCTGACCTCGGACGGCACGATCCGCTGGACGGGTGACACGGTCGGCAAGCTGGTGGCTGGCGAAGAGGTGTTGCGGCCACGCGTCCGTATCCTCGCTGACGAGCAACTGACCGGCGCCGCGCGCGAGCAGGTGCAGGCGAGGCTCGATCTGTGGATCAAGGCGCATATCGAAAAGCTGCTCGGTCCGCTGTCGGCGCTTGCCGCGGCCGAGGACGTCACCGGCATCGCGCGCGGTGTGGCCTATCGGCTGATCGAGGACCTCGGCGTGCTGGAGCGCCAGAAGGTTGCTGACGATGTGAAGGGTCTGGATCAGAACTCCCGTGCGGCCCTGAGGAAATACGGACTGCGCTTCGGTGCCTATCACCTCTACGTGCCGCCGCTCCTGAAGCCCGCTCCGCGCGGGTTGGCGACCCTGCTCTACGCGATCAAGAACGATTCCGGCGACATGCGCGGTCTCGACGAGGTTCAGCAACTGGCATCGAGTGGGCGCACCTCGATTCCGGCCAACAAGGATGTTCCGAAGAATCTGTACCGGGTCGCCGGTTACCGGGTCGCGGGCGAGCGCGCCGTGCGCGTCGATATCCTCGAGCGTCTTGCCGATCTGATCCGGCCCGCGCTGGCCTGGCGCAACAATTCGCCGGGCATCAAACCGCAGGGCGCGCTGGATGGCACCGGCTTCACCGTGACCGTCGGCATGACGTCGCTGGTCGGTTCGTCCGGAGAGGATTTCGCCTCGATCCTGCGCTCGCTCGGTTACCGCATGGAGCGCCGGCCGAAGCCGCCGGAGCCGGTTTCCCAGCCTGAGGTGGTTGCCGCGGAAAGCGCGCCGCAACCGGCCGAAGCGGATGCCGCTGACAGCACCGAGAACCCCGCCGTTCAAATCGCAAACGACAATACGCCGCTTGCTCCGGCTGACGCGGCCGCCGATCGCGTAGCCGAGCCTGAGCCGGACAGCCCGGACACGGTTGCGGAATCCCCGCCGGCAGAAGATTCGCAGACCATCGCAGATGCATCGGCAGACGCGGCACCGGCAAACGCGCCGGACTGCGTGTCTTCTGGCGATGAAGCGTCGGACGAAGGGCAGCCATCTTCCGACGATGAACAGGTCGTCGGCGCGGCGGCAGAGACCGGAAGTGGTGAGGCGGCGTCCGATGCCGCCGGCGCCGACAGCCAGACTGCACCGGCCGAGCCCGAACTGATTGAAGTGTGGCGACCGGGTCGTTTCGAAAGCCGCGAGAAGCGTCCGCAACGCAACCATCATCGCCGCGAGCGGCATGGTGGTCACCGGCCTCCGGAGGGCCAGCAAGCGGCATCGCCTGAAGCGGCGCCGGCAGGTGACCAGGCTGCCTCCCAGACCGGTGCTGCGCCGCAGGAGCACCGTCAGGAGCGACGCCAGGACCAGCGTCAAGACCAGCGCCAGCACGGGCCCCGTCCGCCGCGCAAGGATCGTGGCGGCCGCCCGCGCCGCCCCGAAGGCGGCCAGGACGCAGCCCGGCATGGCAAGCCGGACAATCGGCCGCGTCCGCAGGATGCGCGGCCGCGTCCGGACCGGCGCGAGCGCGAGCCCGACCCGAATTCTCCGTTCGCGAAACTGGCCGCCCTGAAGGCGCAGCTCGAGGCGGATTCAAAGGAGCGCCGCTAGTCGCGCGCGGACGGATTGGATCGGCAGCGGATCGACAAATGGCTGTGGCACGCGCGGGTGGTGCGCACCCGCACCGCGGCCGCGGGCCTCGCTGACAATGGTCTGGTCCGGCTCAACGGCGCGCGGGTCGACGCCGCGAGCCGCGTTGTCCGCATCGGCGACGTCATCACCATCGCATTCGACCGTATCCGTATCTTGCGCGTCGCAGGCTTTGCCGAACGCCGCGGCTCTGCGGCTGACGCAGCCCCTTTGTTTGAGGATATGTCGCCGGCCGTACCGGCTGTGATGAAGACGGATGCTCAACCGGAACATGGTGGGCGGCCATCCAAACACGAGCGCCGCGAGCTTCTGCGGCTGAAGCGGCCCGATAGCGGCTGACGGATCACGATGCGATCCCTTGCGCGGTCCCTTGCGCGCCCGTAACCCTTACGCTACGCACATTTTCAGCGTTCTAGAATCCGGTCGGTACTGAATGACCTATATCGTCAACGACAACTGCATCCGCTGCAAGTTCATGGACTGCGTGGAAGTCTGTCCCGTGGACTGCTTCTACGAGGGTGAAAACATGCTCGTCATCCACCCGGACGAGTGCATCGATTGCGGGGTCTGCGAGCCGGAATGCCCGGTCGAGGCGATCAAGCCCGACACCGAGCCGGGGCTGGAGAAGTGGCTGCAGATCAATGCTGAATACGCCAGCAAGTGGCCCAACATCACGGCCAAGAAAGAGCCGCCGGCCGATCACAAGGACTGGGAAGGCGTCGAGGGCAAGGAACAGTATTTTTCGCCCGAACCGGGAACCGGAAATTAAGCCGGTCGGCACCGCCGCTTCTTAACCTCTTGTCCGAATTTTTCACCCCCGGAGCGCTGCGCACGGTCCGTTGCGGGGGCTTAACACATTGATTTTTGCGGAAAATGTGCTATAGTCACGGAATTGGAACGCCTTAACCGGAACGAAGCTCCCCCTTTTACCATTCACGTCCGGGGGAGCTTATTTTTTCGGGTCCGTTCCAGAGGAGCCGCTCCAGAGAGGGCGTGGAAACCCCACGCGCGTACCGTGCCCGATAAATCGCGTTCGAAATCGTCGTCCCAAAAGCTGAAATCTCAGAAGTCGGCGGCTCCGAAGCCGTCGAAGTCGAAGAAAGCGCCCAGCGGCACTGCCCGCCGGGCCCAGACGCCTTCCGCCCCGACGAGGCGGAACTCGCAAGGCTCCCGGCTTGCCGGCCGTGGAGCTCCCGTGGCCAAAGCAGCGCCCAGCCGACCCAATCCGGCTGGCGAAGGAGCACCCTCTGGAATGACTGTCAATAAGAAGACGACGCAGCGTCAAGGCTTCAAGACCACCGAATTCATCGTCTATCCGGCCCATGGCGTGGGCCAGATCCTGGCGATCGAGGAGCAGGAGGTTGCCGGCGCCAAGCTCGAGCTCTTCGTGATCAATTTCGTCAAGGACAAGATGACGCTGCGGGTTCCCACCGCGAAAATCGCGTCGGTCGGCATGCGCAAATTGTCCGAGCCGGCGATGGTCAAGCGCGCGCTGGAGACCCTGAAGGGCCGCGCCCGCGTCAAGCGCACCATGTGGTCGCGCCGCGCCCAGGAATACGAGGCCAAGATCAATTCCGGCGACATCGTCGCCATCGCCGAGGTGGTGCGCGACCTGTACCGCTCCGAGCAGCAGCCCGAGCAGTCCTATTCTGAGCGCCAGCTCTACGAGGCCGCGCTCGACCGGCTGTCGCGCGAGATTTCGGCGGTGCAGCACATCACCGAGACCGAGGCCGTGAAGGAAATCGAGGGCGCGCTGGCCAAGGGCCCGCGCCGCGGACCGAAGCCGGCCGAGGGTGCGGCGGCCGAGGACGAGGCCGACGAGGACACCGACAAGGTCGAGGACGAGGCGGCGTAAGCCATTCGTCCGGGCGGCTCTGTCGCCCATCGATCGGCGGCCCACCTGTGGTGGGCGATAGCCGATCATCTGTTCTGCGAATGCGCGCCCGGCCTTCTGGCCGGGCGTTTTCGTTGGTCTGTGTTGTTCTGCCGGCCTGGTCGGCCGCCGCCGCGACGCCGGCCGAAGCGGCAGGAGCGGGTCGCTCCAGCCGTCCGGGCGCCCGAAAGGCCGGTGCATCCCGATCGCGGCATTGACGCAAGCGCGGGAGGGGAGTGAAGCAGCGCTCGCTTGAAGAGGGCGGGCGCGCTTTGCGTCGCGTCCGTCGGCAGCCGCAGACGTCCTACTTAACCGCCGCCGAGGTGGCCGGCTTCTGCAGCAGCGTGTAGCAGGCATCCACGAGCGCCGAGCTTGGATAGGACTCGCCCGGCAGCGTCACCAGCTCCTTTGGAAATTCATCGCGGCGTTTCCAGGAATCGGCCTTGGTCAACGAGACCTGCTTGGCATCGTAATCCGGTAGCGCCCGGAATTTTTCGGCGCAGACCGGAGCCAGCACCGCCACCACGGCGGCATTCGACTTTTCCTGCGCCATCTTCTGCGCGGTGCTGTTCAGCGACCAGCCGCCCCAATAGAAGCCGACGACCATGGTGGCGACGGCGCCGATGCAGGCGCCCTGGATCAGGCGGGTCATCGACTCGCCCTGCAGAAAGGCCGGGATTCTGGACACAGTTTTTCCTTCCGTCCGGGACGGGCCCGGGACGACTGACGGATACCCAGGATGGGGTCCGGTCATCGAAATGTGTGGTGATCGACGCTTTGCGATAGCGCTTCGATTGTGGTCAGCGTGCGCCCTCGATGGCGCGAAGTCGAGGCTTATCTGCCGCCCGCTGCCAAACGACGCGGGTGGGCGTGCCACGCCTGTTGTGCGATCAATGAGCGCAATAGCCGTCTACTCCACGATCAGCTTCACCAGATCGCCGGGCGTGAGCTTGTCGGTCGGGTCCATGCCGTTCAGCACGCGGAAGCGCTCCACCGGCTTGTCGGACACCGCCATGCGCGCGGCGAGCCGCTCGATCGTGTCGTTGCTCCGCACGGTCACGACCTTGACGCGCAGCGGCCGCGCGGAGCGCGCCTCGGCATTGCTCATGCGCCGGAAGCTCGCGACGCTTTCGCGGAATTGCCGGTCGAGTTCGGGCGACTTGTTCTTCGCCGCGAAGATGAAGCGATAGACCTCGCTGCCGAAGCGGATCGCATAGAGCCGGAAGCCCCATGCGTCGCCCTTGGCGATGGTGGTGGCGGCGGGCAGGCCGTTGATAGTGACCTCCTCGACCGACGCCTCGTCGATATTCTCGATCCAGCCCGCTTTCAGATAATCGGTCAGCTTCTGGTCGGAGGGAATGCGCACCACATCGAGACGCAGCGCCAGTTCGCCGCCATCCTTGACGCCGAACACCGCCTGCGGCGTGTTCTCGAGCACGAAGCCTTCCGGTGCGGTGAAGGTGAAGCCGAGCTTCGGATGCAGGAATCGCCGGCCGCGCACGAAGCCTTCGCTCGGGTCCTCGCCATAGATCAGTCCGTCGAGCTGGCGCAGATATTCCGCGCGCTCGCGGCGGCTGGAATTGCCCTGCGTATATTGATGCGCGTTGAGGGTGGCGTTGGCGACGCGTTCGGGCGTGGCGGGATGCGAGGAGATGAATTCCTGGGTGCGCGGATCGGCTTTCGCGCTCGCGCGCAATTCGGCATTGCGCCCCATCGCGGTGAGGAAGCGGGTGGCGCCGAACGGGTCGAAGCCGGCGCGCGAGGAAATCCCGACGCCGATGCCGTCGGCCTCGAATTCCTGGCCGCGCGAGAAGGTGGCGAGCGCGATCTTCGATTTGGCGAGCGCCAGCGCGCTCGATTGCGGATCGCCGAGAACGTCGCTCGCAACCCGGTTGACCAGAGTGGCCTGACGGATCTGGTCCTCGCGAATGGCGGCGTGGCGGGCGATCACATGCGCCATCTCATGCGACAGCACCGAGGCGACTTCCGAGGTGTCGTTGGCCAGCGCCAGCAACCCGCGGGTGACATAGAGCTGGCCGGTCGGCAGCGCGAAGGCATTGACCGCGGGCGAGTTCAGGATCGTGACCTTGTAATGCAGGTCCGGACGCTCGGAGGCGGCGACCAGCTTTTCCACCGTGGCGTTGAGCTGCTCTTCCAGTTTCGGATTGGAATAGGCGCCGCCATAGACTGCGAGGATACGGCGGTGCTCGCGCTGTGCCGCGGTCAGCGGCTCGGCGCGCTCGGCCTTCGGCGGCTCAGGCAAGGTGATATGCCGCGCGGCCTGGTAGGACGTGCCCGAACAGGCGCCGAGCAGCAGCGCCAGCGCCAGCGCCCCGGCCCGCCTCAGCTCCATCGGCCGCTTTTGCCCCACCATCGGCCACATCGGCCCTTTGGGCCCCGCATCCGGCAAACGCCTCATCCCCATCATGCGACGGCGCATGAACCCACTCATCATGGCCGCCCGTCCCAGTCGAATTGATCCGCCGCGATGGCCTCGATCCAGGGGCCGCCCCGCTCCTCGATCACACCCCGCACCCGCACCACGCGTCCCGCCAGCGAACGCGGCGAAAGACCGTCGGATACAAAGCCAGGCTCCGCCCGCTTCGCGATCGTGACAGTGAAATCGTCGGACCAGCGCCGCCCGAAATTCACGTAGACCGTGTTGCCGCTCTCGCGCACCGACAGCACGCGGCCTTCCACAATCGCAAAGCGGCCAAGGTCCTGCAGGATCGCCGCCGGGTCGTCCGCCTGATGCAATCGATAATCCCCGGAGCCCCAGATGCCAAGCCTTGCCGTGCGCGCGGCGTGTTCCCGGACGAGCAGGGCCTTGGCGCAGGTCGGATCGCCGATGCGGGTTCCGGTGACCGCCAGACCCCGATCCAGCAAGGCATACTGGATCGGAGTTTCCGAGCCGTTTACGACTGGGAAAGCATGAATCCGGCCGTAACGGTCGGTGGTTCCGGCGGTTTTCGCGGGCGCGGTCTTCAGGTTGACCGGGCGGCCGAGAACGAGACCGGCCAAAGCCTCCCGGGCGGCCGCGTCGGGCACGCCCCATTCCACGCCGGCCAAACGGATCAGGCGGCCATCGGCGAGGCGCAGCGTCCGGGGATCCTCGATCGCCGCGACGCGGCCCTCCGGCAGCGGCTCCTTGCCACAGGCATGGGCGGGGGACAGCAGCGCCGTCGCCAGCAGTGATGCTGCGGCACTTTCCAACAGTGTCCGGATACGCTCCCCCATCATCGGCCTTTATGAAAAGGCGAGATTGCGGCGCGACCGTGAAATTGCCGCAGGTCCTAAGGCGGAAATAAGTATCACCGCCTGCTCCTGCCGGCGGCGCGCGCGCAGTGCGAAGCGAAAATAATCGATGATTTGTTGACGAGACAATTTTTATCGATAATTATTCAACGTCAACCACCGGAGCCCTTCATGCTTGCACCGCGGCCTGCCGACATCACCATCGCGGAAGCGGAGCGGCTGATTTATCTCGAAGGCGATCTGCTGGACGACTGGCGGCTGGACGACTGGCTGAAGCTTTATACCGAGGACATGACCTATCTGGTGCCGTCACCCGGCATGCCGATGGATTGCTCGCCCGACACCAGCCTGTTCCTGATCAACGACGACCGCTTCCGCATGGAAAGCCGCGTCGTGCGCCTTAAGAAAAAGACCGCGCATTCCGAATATCCGCACTCGACCACGGTGCACATGTATTCGAACCTGCGCATCGCCGCGCAGGATGCCGAGGGCACCCATGTGCATGGCGTCTTTCACGTCTCGCGCTACCGCGACGGCATCACCGACATCTTCCTCGGCCGCATGCGCTACCACCTGGTGAAACAGGGTGAGGATGTCCTGATCCGCTACAAGCGCTGCGATCTCGGCGTCGATCAGCTGGTGCCACAGGGCCGGCTGACCATTATTCTCTAGATCGCATTCTCTGATTGCATCCCAACGCAATCTCGTCCCGCACCGTCTCGCGTCAGCCTCAGCCCATCGGAGGGCCGTCCCATGGACCAGCATATCGGAACGCCACTCGAAGTCCGGCACAATCCCGCGGAAGGCACCTTCCACGTGTCGCGGCGCGTGTTCACCGACCAGGCCATCCTGGACCTGGAGCACGAGAAGATCTTCGAACGCTGCTGGCTCTATTGCGGTCACGACACCGAATTGCCCGAGCCCGGCTCCTTCATCACGCGGATGGTCGCCGGTCGCGATTTCATCTTCAACCGCGACGCCACGGGCAAGGTCGGGGTGTTCTACAATCTCTGCACGCATCGCGGCGGTCGCGTCTGCCGCGAGCGGTCCGGCAAGGCCACGATCTTCCAGTGCTTCTATCATGGCTGGGTGTTCAACACCGACGGATCGCTGCGCGGCATCCCGCAGGAAGGCGCCTATCCGGAAGGCTACAAGAACGAGAGCCGCGGCCTCGTGCACGTGCCGCGGCTCGAGCAATATCGCGGCTTCTGGTTCATCTGCCTCGACGCCAACGCGATGTCGCTGTCGGATTATCTGGCCGGCGCCAAGGAATATATCGATAACATCGTCGATCAGTCCGAACTGACGATGGAGATCGTGCCCGGCGGACAGAATTTCCAGGTCGATGCCAACTGGAAGCTCTGGCACGAGAACGGCATGGACCCGTTCCATGTCCACAGCGTGCATCAGACCTATTTCGATTATGCCGGCGATGCCACCAAGGTCGGCAAGGAGCGCGCCAGATCGCAGGGCGTGTCGGTCGACGAGTTCGAACTGAAGGCCAGCGCCGAGACGATGATGAGCGGGCGCTACAAGGCGCTGATGAATACCAAGACCAAGTTCCAGTTCGATCTCGGAAACGGCCACATGGCCTATGACTATCCCTCGACCCATGGCCGGCCGTTCGCGCAATGGCACCCGACCTGGGATCCGAAATTCAAGCCGGAGCTGGAAGCGATCTACGAGAAGGCGGTGAAGCGGGTGGGCGCGGAGCGCGCGCACAAGATGGCGACCTTCGACCATCACATCCTGATCTTTCCGAACCTCGCGATCGTCGACAATCACGGCATCATGATCCGGACCTATTTCTCGAAGACGCCGGCGGAAATGCTGGTGCAGAGCTGGACGCTGGCGCCGAAGGAAGAATCGACCGAGATCCGCAAGCTGCGCCTCTACAGCTACATGGACTTTCTCGGGCCGGCCGGCTTCGGCACGCCGGACGATGTCGAGGCAATCGAGGCGGCGCAGCGCGGCTACAAGGGCGCCGAGGATTACGGCGGCTGGAACGACATCTCGGCCGGCTTGGCGCCGAAGGATCCGATGAGCTTCGTCAAGCACGGCGACGAGGGCCGCATGCGCGTGTTCTGGACCAAGTGGCAGGAATATCTGTCGGCCTGACCCGATGGCAAAGCCCAAGAAAATCGGTGCCGTCAAAGCCCGGTCGAAGGGAGCGCCAGCCGACGACAAGGGCGCTGCGATCGGCCACGCGACGCGCGCCACGCTGCTCTATCGCGCCTTGAAGGACGACATTATCCGCGGCGTGCTACCGCCGCGGGACTGGCTGCGCATCGATGCGCTGCGCGCGCGCTATCAGGCCGGGGCGAGCCCTCTGCGCGAGGCGTTGAACCGTCTCTCGGCGGAAGGGCTCGTCGAACAGAAGGATCAGCGCGGCTTCGCCGTCGCCGATCTCAATGCGGCCGATATCGAGGAAATCCTGTTCACGCGCTGCGCGCTGAACGAGATCATGCTTCCCGCGGCGCTCGCCAATGGCGATGCCGCCTGGGAGGAGCGCGTGGTGCTTGCCCATTATCATCTGTCGAAGACGCCGCCCTTCACCTCGGACGGCGGTGCCAACGACGACTATCTCGCCCGGCATCGCGAGTTTCACATGTCGATCCTGGCGCCCTGCGGATCGCGCTGGCTGCTCGAATTATCGGAAAAGCTGTTCGACTGGACGCAGCGGCATCAGAATCTGGCGCTGCGATCCGACCTGGTCGGATCGCGCGATGTGGCGGGTGAACATAACGAACTGACCAAGGCGGTGCTGGCGCGCGATGCGCGCAAGGCGATCCGGCTGCTGAACGAGCACGTCACGTTGACCGGACGGCTGGCCCGCGGTCTGCGGGAAGGCGCGACGGCTGGCTAGCTCCGCGCTGCCCGTCGCGTTGTGACGATGTCGGATGAGCCTTACTTGATGCTCAGCTTGTTGGCGGCGGCGAGGTCGCGCCACTTGGCGAGCTCCCGGGCGGCAAGCTCGTCATATTCCGCCGGCGTCGATGTGACCGGGGTCAGGCCGAAGGCACGCATGCGCGCCTGAATCTCCGGACGGTTGACGATCTCCGCGATTTCCTTGTTGAGCTTGTCGATGATCGGCTGGGGCGTTCCGGCCTTGACGATCAGCGCATTGTTGATGGTGAAGTCGAATACCGGAAAGGTCGCACCCATCAGGGGCGTCTTCGGTGAATCCGTCAGCGGATCCTTGGTAACGACGGCGATCAGCTTCAAGGCCCCGGTCTCGACATGCTGCTTGGCCGACGACCACATGTCGACCATCAGCGGCACGCGGCCAGCGATGACATCGAGCTGTGCCGCGGGGCTGCCGCTATAGGTCACGTGCTGCAACTTGATGCCGGTTTCCTTCATCAGCAGCTGACCGGCCAGGAACGGCACGCCGCCGAAATTCGGCGAGGTGTAGGTCAGTCCGTCCGGCGACTTCTTGGTGAGCGCGATGACCTCGGCAAGCGAGTCGGCCGGGAAATCCTTGTTGGCGACCATCACGATTGGCGCCTTCGAAATCAGGCTGATGCCTGCGAAGTCCTTCACCGCGTCGTACGGCATCTTCTCGCGCAGTGCTGCGGTGGTGAAATGGAAATTGCCCACCGAGAGAATGGTGTAGCCGTCGGCCGGCGCCTTCAGCGCCGCATCGGCGCCGATCACGCCGCCGGCGCCGGGCCGATTTTCGACCACGACCGGTTGTCCGAGGCGTTCCTGCAACGCTTCTCCAATCAGGCGCACCAGGACATCGCTTGGTCCGCCCGCCGCTGTCGGCTGCACGATCTTGATGGGTCGTGAGGGATAAGCCTCCTGAGCGGTAGCGTGCGGACCCGCTGCGACCGCGAGGATCAGCGCCGGCAACAGCTGCAACAGACGGCGGACGCGACGCAACTCAAAACCGTGATGCAGCATATCCTCTCCTTTTCGATGGCTCGCGACCATTTCTGCACGCAGCATGCCAAGTTCTGGGCGGCCATGACAGTTTGCTGCCGAGGCGGATCATGCTCTCTCGGCCGGGCCTCCCGATCGCGGCGACGGGCCTAATCTAGCGACTTTTTGTCGCAGGCGTGAGGCTGCGGAGGCAATCGACTGTGCATTCCTGCAGCGATCCGGGGACGCGTTGTCCCTGCGGGACTTCGCCCCGATCCCTGCCCCATTCTATACCCCTCCCTGTTCCAAAAAGTGAGCATCCGCTCAGTAAGGTGGGATCCGCAACTGTGTTCGCTTGCGAATTCGCTTCCCGTGATGCGTACCAAAATTGGCCGCACGATCTCCGCGATGATGTGACAACTGTGTCGCCGCGACGCGAGCCACCGCCGTCCATTCCTTTACGCTTCAAGCGAATACAGTATATCGCGCCGGCGCGCGCAACGATGCGCAGGCATGCGGTTTCGTTTGTTGCAATTCGCAAATGTTATGGGTGACAATCAATGCGCCGCGGCTTTCGTGCGTTGATAAAAGACGCGGAGCGCGACGACGACATTGCGCAACGACAATTCATAACATGCGGGGGACGTTCGGGTGGCAAAGGCAGTGCGCAAAGCCAAAGGCGGGACCGGCAAGGTCCGGCACGTCCCGCTCGAAGAGCGCGTGATGCATCGTTTCTTTCTCATTGCCAAGCGGTTCGATCAGGCGTTCGCTGCGATGCATTCAAGAAAGCTCGGCCTCTCGGTCAGCCACTGGAAAATCGTTCGGGTGATCGCATTTTCCGGTCCGTTGTCGGCGACCGAGCTTGGCGTCCGCACCAGCCTCGATCCCGACAAGGTCACCCGCGCCGTCGATACGCTGGTGGATCGCAGCTATGTCATTCGCAAGAGCGACGAAGCCGATCGCCGCAAGGTGGTGCTGACGCTCTCGGCAAAGGGCAAACGAATTCACGACAAGATTGATTTGGTCGTTGGCGCCATGGAGACCGAGTTCCTCGGCGGATTGACTGCGGACGAGCGTAAGACGCTGGTCTCGTTGCTTGACAAGCTCGAACAGCATACCAGCCTCGGATTTGGCCGGCGCGAAGGATGGTACGAGCGCCGCCCGCTTCCCGGCAAGGCGTTGCGCCGGATCAAAGCCGACGCAAGGCGGCCAGCTAAGCAGGCGGGACGCGCGGTCGGCGGCAAGCTGGTCGGCGCGAAATAGACCGGACGTTCCGTCTTCTGCGGCCTTGGATCATTGTGTCTTCAGAATCGGCCGCAGCGGACGATTGAACGCGAGGATTGCGGCGCCCGCCGATGCGGCGACGGCGGCGATCATCAGGAAGAACGAGTCCTTGTCCATCGCGCTCCAGAAACTGCCGAGCCAACCGCCGATGAAATTGCCGGCGAAGCTGGTGGCGAGCCACATCCCCATCACCATCGATACAACGCGCGCCGGCGCAACCTTGGTGACGAGCGACAGGCCGGTCGGCGAGAGATAAAGCTCGCCGATGGTGACGATGGCGAAATAGAGCGCAAGCCACAGCCAGCTCGCCTGGCCGATGCCGGCCTGCCACGCCGCGAGCATGAGCACGAGATTGGCGAGCGCCACGCCAAAGCAGCCCAAAGCCATTTTCACGACGGTCGACGGCTCGTTGCCGCGCCGCGGCTGCCATGCCCATAGCGCGATGACGAACGGGGTGAAGGCAAAGATCATGAACGGGTTGAAGGCCTGAAACCAGGTCACCGGGATCTGCCCCTGCCAGACCCACAGGTTCACGTTGCGGTCGGTCTGCGCGTCGGCCCACAGCGCGATGGTATTGCCCTGCTGCTCATAGGTCGCCCAGAAAAGGGAGACCGGCAGGAACAGCAGCGCGAGCGCCAGAATGCGCCGCCACTCATCGCGGTCGAGTGGGATGCGCGGCGCATCCGCGCGCAGCGTCCGCTCGTCCGGCGGCAGCGCGTGCCAGCCCGCGACATAGATCAGCGTCCCGATCAGCATGCCGATGCCGGCGGCCGCGAAACCGTAATGCCAGCCATAGGCTTCGCCGAGAGTGCCGCAGACCAAAGGCGAGAAGAACGCGCCGATATTGATCCCGACATAGAAGATCGAGAAGGCGCGGTCGCGACGCGGATCGCCCGGTGCGTAAAGGCCACCAACCTGGGTCGAGATGTTCGGCTTGAATGCGCCGTTGCCGAGAATGAGCACGAACAGCGCCAGCAGGAACAGCGATTCGAATGCCATCATAAAATGGCCGATCGCCATCAGCACGGCGCCGCCGATCACGGTGCGGCGCTGGCCGAGCCAGCGATCGGCGATCAGCCCGCCGATCACCGGCGTGAGATACACGAAGGCGGTGTAGAGGCCGTAGATATGCGACGACAGCGGCTGTACGCCGAGCGGCCCGAACATGAATTCCAGCGCGCCCTTGATCGCGCCGTATCCGATCACGCCTTCCGCCTGGCCCGGTTGCAGCAGGTGCTTGACCATGTAGAGGACGAGGAGCGTGCGCATTCCGTAATAGGAAAAGCGCTCCCACATCTCGGTCGCGAACAGGAATGTCAGGCCCTTCGGGTGCCCGAACAGGTTGGCTGTCGGCGCCGCCGCAGTCCTGATGATCATCGCTTGTCTCAACGCAACCGGCACGCGACTGTGTCGCAAGTTTGCCGTTGCGCCAAGGGGATGACGCACCAGGGGATGCCAGTCGCTTTATTTAAACCAGAAGGATGCCCACTTCGACGGGTAACAAATACCTAGCCCGCGAAGCCGCCACTCTCGAGAAACGCTTTTTCCTCCGGCGTGGTCTCGCGACCGAGCACGTCATTGCGATGCGGGAAGCGGCCGAAGCGGCGGATTACGTCGGCATGGATCTCGGCGTATTCGTGGTTGTCCTCGTTGCCGAGCGCGCGGCAGAGTTCGACGCAACGGAGCTGATCCTCCAGATCCTCTGAATGCATGAACGGAAGATAGAAGAAAACGCGCAAGTCCTTATCGATGGCCTGATCGAGGCCTTTGTCGATCGCGGAATCGGCGACATCGCGTGCGAGCGGATCGGTCGCCCAGGCGCGCGGGCTGTCGCGGAACATGTTGCGCGGAAATTGATCGAGCACGATGACGAGCGCAAGTGCGCTGTCGGGCTCGCTTTCCCATGACCTCAGGCTGCCCGCGGCGGCGGCTTCATGGGTGAAGAGGAAATTGTCGCGGATCGCCTGGTCGAAGGCGTCATCCTTCTTGTACCATTTGTCCGGGCCGGCCTGTTTCCAGAAGCCGAGGACGTCTTCGGCGGTTTTGATGGTGGTCATTGATTGCATCGGCCCTGCCATATTGGTCTCCCTCCCCCTGAAAGGGGGAGGATCGGGGAGGGGGTCTAAGGACCATACGAATTTTGCGGACGCAACTGACCCCCACCCGACCGCCTTCGTTGCACTTCGGCAGTCGACCTTCCCCTTTCAGGGGGAGGTTAAGAAGGAGGCTGCACCCAACTCACACCCGCGTCTGGCCGGCCCGGATGCTCGTGTAGACCGCGCGGTCCAGCGGGATGAAGGCGCGCCGTGACGGATCGTTGAAATAGATCGGGTCGGCGATCGCGTCGGGATCGAAGCCCTGCTTCACCAGATCGACCTTCTTCTGCTTGAAGGTCGCTGTCATATCGAGATCCCGGCGGACGCGTACGAAAACCGGCCGCGCGTATTCCGGCAGCGAGTCCTGCAGATGCAGATAGAGCGCGGGCAGATCGCAATCCTGGCATACGATCGCGGCCATGCCGGCACGGCCTTCATGGCCGGGCACGGCGACGCCATAGACGTTGGTATCCTGGATGCCGGGGAACTTGTTGATCGCTTCGGCGACTTCGAGCGTCGAAACATTCTCGCCCTTCCAGCGGAAGGTATCGCCGATGCGGTCGACGAAATAAAAGTAGCCGTTCTCGTCCTTGCGCATCAGGTCGCCAGTGCGGAACCAGATGTCGTTCGGCGAGAAGACATGCCGCAGGATCTTCTTTTCGGTGTCCTCGCGCCGCGCGTAGCCTTCGAAGCGGTTGCCCGGCTTGTTGGCATCGTTGACGATCTTGCCGATCGCCTCGCCGATCTCGTTGGGGCCGCACGGAATACAGAAACCTTCGGCGTTGCGCTCCGGCTGCTCAGCCTCGACGTCGAACTTGACCAGCGCGGTGGGAAAGCGGTGTTCGAGAAACCAGGGCAGACGGCCGACCGCGCCGGTCTTGCCCTCGAGATTGAACATCAGCACGTTGCCTTCGGTCGCCGCGTAGAATTCCAGGATCAGCGGAATCCGGAAGCGGGTCTTGAACTCATCCCAGATGTCGGGGCGCAGGCCGTTGCCGCAGGCGAGCCGCAGCTTGTGTCTGGTCTCGTTCGGATTGGGCGGCGCGTTGACCAGATAGCGGCACAGTTCGCCGATATATTGCATCATCGTGCAATCGTTGTTGACGATGTCGTCCCAGAATTCCCGCACCGAGAAGCGTTCGCGGATATAGACCGAGCCGCCATTCACCAAAAGCGAGCCGGTGGCGCAGAGACCGCCGGCGGTATGGTACATCGGCAGGCACACATAATTGCGGTCTGACTTTTTCGTCCCCATCATGCCGGCGAAGCCGAAACAGGCGAGCATCACGCGGTAATGGTTGATGTTGGCGGCCTTGGGCAGGCCGGTGGTGCCGGAGGTGTAGATGTAGAGCGCCGGGTCCTCGATGGTGAGCGCGCGCCGCTCCGATGCGGCGAGCGTCGCGCCGGACAGGCTGTCGGCCACGGTGTCGATGCGGTGTTCGCCGTCGGCACCATGCACCCAGACTTTCGGGGCGGATTTCAGCAGCGGCCGGATGGCGTCGAACTGCGCCATGAATTCGGCTGCGACGATCACATGCCTCGGCGATACGATGTCGATGCAATGCGCCAGCGACGCGCCGATCAGGTTGGTATTGACCAGGGCGGTGACGCCGCCGATGCGGGTGATGCCGAGCCAGACCGCCATGAATTCCGGCCGGTTCGGCATCAGCAGGCAAATGGTGTCGCCCTTGGCGATGGTCTCGCCCAGCGCCCAGCGCGAATAGCGGTTCGAACGGTCGAACAATTGGCGGTAGCTGAAGGTCTCGCGTGGCGACAGCAGCGCGGGTGCGTCGCCATGCCGCGCGGCCAGTTCCTCGATGACGTTCGGGAAAATGCGGGCTGGATTTTTCGCAATACGCGTTGTCATGCGAAGCGCGCGCAATACGCCCCGCAGAAACACCAGATCGCCCTTGAGTTGGCTGAAGAACCCCATTCCCGGCTCCAACGGGCGATGAGGCTACCATCGAAGAGTCGCCAGCCGGTTTCAAGAGGTGGTTAACGATTGCGGATGCCGGCCGTGGGCCGGAACGCGGACCTCAGCGGTCGAGTCCGCCGAAAGGCACCAGCGGATTGTCGGTGAGTGCCTGCGCATCCGGCCGGTCAGGCGCGGCGGTGTAGCCCAGGAAGGCGTCGAACAATTCCTGAATGACGCGCGGTTCGATGTCGCGGACGATGAACACCATGCGGGTGCGATGATCGGCGTCCGGCCAGGCATCGAGTTGCGTTGCGGGATGCAGCACGTGCTGCACGCCATGCAGCACCATCGGCCGGTCCGGCGTCTCCTCGATATTCACGATCGCCTTCATGCGCAGAAGGTTCGGCCCATGCGTGGAGCGCAGCAGTTCCAGGAACAGATCGAGCATCGCGGCAGGGATGGCGCGGTCGGTCGCGAGCGTGAACGCTTGCACCCGTTCGTCGTGGCGGTTGACGTCATGATGATGATGGTGATGACCGTGGCTGTGCGCGGCAGCAATTGCCTCGTCGGCCAGCCACCGCGACACATCCGGAATCTTGCGATCCGGATCGTAGAGTCCGCAGCCGGTCAGGGCCGATACGCTCGCGTCTCCGGCCGCTGCATCGAGGATCGGCGCAGCCGGATTGAGCTTGCGCAGCCGCGCGATCAGGGCGTCGCGCTTGGCAGCGCCGTCCTCGCTCTGCAGCAGATCGGTCTTGGTCAGCACGATGCGATCGGCGACCGCGGCCTGTTTCACCGCCTCGGGATGATTGTCGAGCGTGTCGGACCCGTTCACCGCATCGACCAGCGTCACCACGCCGTCGAGCCGGAAGCGCATGACGAGATAAGGATGCTGCATCAGGGTCTGCAAGAGCGGCGCCGGATCGGCGAGGCCGGTGGTCTCGACGATCACGCGTTTGAAGGAGGCGCGGCCATTATCGAGATTGCGCAGCAGCTTTTCGAGCGCGGTGATGAGGTCGCCACGCAGGTTGCAGCACAGGCAGCCGCTCGACAGCACCATCATGTCGCCGTCGATCTTTTCGACCAGCAGATGGTCGAGCGCGATCTCGCCGAATTCATTGATCAGGACGGCGGTGTCGCGCAAATCCGGATCGCGCAGCAGGGTGTTCAGCAGCGTCGTCTTGCCGGCGCCGAGAAAGCCTGTGAGGAGCGTCAGCGGGATCGGCGGCGGCGGACGGCGGGCTTGGTCGGGCGCGGTCACCGGGCGACGGGTTGCGTACGCTTCTGCGCCGCCGGCTTTGCGGTCGCCTCAGCCGTAGGATCGGGCTTCTTCGTGCTCTTCTTGGCCGGCGGCTTCTGTCCGATCGGGGTCGGGAAGGCCTGCGCCGCCGAAGGTGATGGCTTTTGCCCAGGCTTCGCCGCAACGCCTTGCGCCGGAGCGGCAGGCTTTGCCGCGACGCCCTGCGCCGGAGCGGTGGGCTGGGTGCCGCGAATTGCCGGAGCGGGCTGCGCCACCGCGGCAGCGGCAGCGGGCGCCGGAGCGGCTGCGGGCGCCGGCGTAGCCGCGACGTTGTTCTTCTTCTTGGACTTGCGGCCAGCCGTGCGCGGCTCCTCATCCGGGACCGAACCCTTGGACGCGCCGAGAAACACCTCGATGGTGGGCGATGTCGGAGTGTAGTCGCCCAGCAGCGCCGAGGGTTTTGTGTTGGCGGTGCGCAGGCTGGACAGCATCACCGCTTGCGGAGAATTCGGGTCGATACCGGGCGGCAGCGCGGCTTCCGCCTCGTCCTCGAGGTCTTCGGACTCGCGGGCCGGACGCTTGCGCTTCTTGCCGCAGACTTCCTCGCGCAGGTTCGGCGGCGCGGCGTTGACCGGCTGCAAGCTGTCAACGGTCCCCATCGACGGCGTCAGCCAGGAAAAGCCGCCGGTCGAAAATCCGCGCTCCAGCATCTGCGCGACCTTGACGGCGCGCACGCCGCCGGAGGGCGCGCCCAGCATCACCGCGATCAGGCGCCGTCCGTTGCGCTTGGCGGTGACCACCACATTGAACCCGGATGCGCAGATGAAGCCGGTCTTCAGTCCGTCGGTTCCGGGATAGCGGCCGAGCAGCGTGTTGTAGTTGCGCATGATGCGCTTGCCGAACTTGATCGCCGAGATGTTCCAGTAACGGTCGTATTCCGGCAACTCGTTATAGACCGCGCGCGCGAGGATCGCCTGGTCTCGCGCCGAGGTGACCTGTTCGTCGGCGGGGAGTCCGTTCGGATTGACGTAGGTGGTCTGGGTCATGCCGAGGCGTGCGGCGTGCTGGTTCATTTCCTCGGCGAAAGCCGCGATCGAGCCGGACACGCCTTCGGCCAGCACCACCGACATGTCGTTTGCCGACTTGACCATGATGGTCTTCAGCGCGTTGTCGACGGTGATCTTGGAGCCGACCTTGAAGCCCATCTTGGTCGGCGCCTGCGCCGCCGCATTTGGCGATACGGTCAGCAGCGTGTCGAGCGACAGCCGCCCGGCCTTGACCGCCTTCAGCGTCGCATAGGCGGTCATCACCTTGGTGACCGAGGCCGGATACCAGGGCTGGGTCGCATTCTCCGAATGCAGGACGCGGCCGCTATCGGCCTCGATCAGCAGCATGGCCTGGGCGGACGCGCGATCGGGCGATAGCCCGACAAGGGCAGCAGCGAGGCCGAGGGCGAATGGAACCGAACGGAAGAAGGCCGAATGTCCAAAAGTCACGAGCTACGGTCCGGGTTTCTGGTTTCGGCCCATCGGAACGAACCTGGATGTGATTTGCCGGCAACTTACGCCGAACGCGCTCCGGAACGCAAAGCAGAAGGGCCGGAGGGGCGCCGGTTTTTTTCTACCGTCCGCTTGCACATCCACCAAGAAAGCGACCAAAGTTCGACCAGCACCGGGAGGATATTCCATGACCGCCTGTATCGTCGGTTTTGCCCACAGCCGGTTCGGCAAGCTCGATGCCGAGACCGTCGAAAGCCTGATCGTGCGGGTCGCGACCGATGCGATGGCCGATGCCGGCGTCGAGCCGCGGGACGTCGACGAGATCGTGCTCGGCCATTTCAATGCGGGTTTTTCGGCGCAGGACTTCACCGCCTCGCTGGTGCTGCAGGCCTCGCCGGACCTGCGTTTCAAGCGCGCGACGCGGGTGGAGAATGCGTGCGCCACCGGTTCGGCCGCGGTTCATCAGGGGCTGAAGAGCATCGCTGCGCGGTCCGCCCGGATCGTGCTGGTCGTCGGTGTCGAGCAGATGACGACCACGCCCGGTCCCGAGATCGGCAGGAACCTACTCAAGGCCTCCTATGTCCGCGACGAGGCCGATATCGAGGGCGGCTTCGCCGGCATCTTCGGCAAGATCGCCGGGCTGTATTTCCAGAAATACGGCGACCAGTCCGACGCGCTGGCGATGATCGCGGCCAAGAACCACAAGAACGGCGTCGGCAACCCCTATGCGCAATTGCGCAAGGATCTCGGCTTCGAGTTCTGCCGCAAGGAGAGCGACAGGAACCCGTTCGTGGCCGGGCCGCTCAAGCGTACCGATTGCTCGCTGGTGTCGGATGGCGCCGCCGCGATCGTGCTGGCCGATGTCGAGACCGCCTTGCGGCTCGACAAGGCGGTCGCGTTCCGGGCCGCGCAGCACGTGCAGGATTTCCTGCCGATGGCGAAGCGCGACATCCTCAAATTCGAGGGCTGTTCGCTGGCCTGGAAACAGGCGCTGGCGCAGGCCGGAATCGCGCTCACCGATCTGTCCTTCGTGGAGACGCATGACTGCTTCACCATCGCCGAGCTGATCGAATACGAGGCGATGGGGCTGGTGCCGGAAGGGCAGGGCGCGCGTGCGATTGCCGAGGGCATGACCCAGAGGGACGGCAGACTGCCGGTGAATCCATCGGGTGGGCTGAAGGCCAAAGGCCACCCGATCGGCGCCACCGGCGTGTCGATGCACGCGCTGACCGCGATGCAGCTACTCGGCACGGCCGGCGATATCCAGGTGAAGGACGCACGGATCGGCGGCATCTTCAACATGGGCGGCGCGGCGGTGGCGAATTACGTCAGCATCCTGGAGCGGATCCGGTAAGCCGGGTCTTTTCCCTCTCTGCGCTCAAGCGGGGAGAGGGAAGACCTACTCCGCCGCGTCTTCCGCTTCCGGCTTCTTCTCCGCCACCAGAAACTGCGAACGCGCCAGCTCTGCGAAGGCGCCGCCGCGCGCCACCAGTTCGTCGAAGCTGCCGCTCTCGATCACGCGGCCATCCCGGAACACCAGAATGCGGGTGGCGTTGCGGATGGTCGCCAGCCGGTGTGCGATCACGAAAGTGGTGCGGTCTTTCATCACCTCGTCGAGCGCAGCCTGCACCTTGGTTTCGGTCGACGCGTCGAGTGCCGAGGTCGCCTCGTCCAGGATCAGGATCGGGGGGTTCTTCAGGAGCGCGCGCGCGATCGACAGCCGCTGGCGCTCGCCGCCCGACAGGAAGCGGCCGCGCTCGCCGACCACCGCATTCAGTCCGTCCGGATTGCGAGCGACGAAGTCGTAAGCCTGCGCGCGCCGCAGGGCTTCCATCATCTCGTCGTCGGTGGCGTCCGGCTTGCCGGTGGTGAGGTTCTCGCGGATCGAGCGGTTGAACAGCAGCACCTCCTGGAACACCACGCCGATATTGCGACGCAGAGCCGCGAGCTTCATCTCGCGCAGGTCGATGTCGTCGATGGTGATGCGACCGGATTGCGGATCGAACACGCGATGCAGCAGCGCGAGCGCACTGGTCTTGCCGGCGCCGGTCGGACCAACGAGGGCGATCACTTCGCCGGGCTGGGCGGTGAAGGAGAGATCGGCGATGGCGGCGCGCTTGCCGTCATAGGAAAAGGACACATTGTCGAATTCGACCCGGCCGGTCAGGCGGCCGGGATCGATCGCCTGCGGCGCGTCGCGCACCTCCGCCACGGTATCGAGCACGTCGAAGAATTCCTGCAGCCGCGGCGCCACCATGAACACGCTGTTGATGAAGCCGGCGACCTGTTCGAGCCGCGCGACCAGCATGGTGGCGAAGCTCATGAACATGACGATCTCGCCGATGGTGGTGAGACCCTTGAAGAACAGCCAGGTGCCGACGATGAAGATCGCCAGCAGGGTGATCGTGGTGGAGGCGCGCGTCAGCACCGTCATGATCGCCCACCACGACAGCACCGGCATCTGTGCGCCGAGCAGCCGCTCGACCACCATCTTCAGCCCCATCACCTCCGCTTCGATCCGCGCGAAGCTTTGCACCAGCGCGACGTTGCCGAGCGCATCGGACGCGCGTTCGGCGAGGTCGGAATAATATCTCTCGACCGAGGCCTGCAATTCGCCGGTCTTGCGCAGGACGAAGGTCGTCAATGCGGCGAAGATCGTGCACAGCACGATCAGGAGTGAGGCAAGCTGCCAGTTCAGGTACAACGACAGCGGCAGCAGGATGATAAGCGAGACGAGGGCGGCAAGGTTCTCGCGGAAGAAGGACAGCCAGAGGCCCCAGAGCGAATCGGTGCCGGTCAGCATCACCTTCATCAGCCGGCCGGAATGCGAGCCGCCGTGATATGCAAGCGGCAGTTGCAGGACGTGCTCGAAATAATCCGACAGCACGGCCTGCCGGCGCCGGTGCGAGAGCCGGTCGGCATGCAGCGCGATGAACACGCCGCAGACGATGGTGAAAAGACCGAAGCCGGCCCAGGCCCCGAGCAGCGGCAGGAGCGCGTTGAATGTCAGCGGTTCGGCGCCGGCCTTCTGCGAGCCTGCCAGTGTATCGATGATCCGGCCGAACAGGACCGGCTCGGCGAACATGGCGGCGGACAGTGCCAGATTGGCGAATGCCAGTAGCCAGCCGAGCCTGGCCTCTGGGCCGAGCAGACCGAGGACGCGCGTGTAGAGCCGAACGAGGTTCATCGCCGGCCGTCCCGCATCGTGGTCAACGACCGCGCCGATAACGGCAAGGTGAGTGAGTTATGCATACCTTGATACCGCTGCCGGGGTCTTCGCGCTTCATCACCATTGCGGGGCCAGATTTGAAACGTAATAAACTACAGCTCGTATCAGTATGACCGGCGGCGGCGACGCGGCAAGATAACTTGCGTACGGGTTCTGACAATAAAATTCAAAAGACTTGGCGATGATCAACATACCGACTGAACTGCTGCGAACGCTGGTTGCGGTCGTCGACCTTCGCTCGTTTACGAGGGCGGCCAATTCACTCGGTGTGACGCAACCGGCGGTGAGCGCGCAAATCAAGCGGTTGCAAACACTTCTCGATTGCGAGCTTCTCGACAAAAGCGCGCCCGGCGTGAGCCTCACCCATTCGGGCGATCTCGTCGTGAATTACGCGCGACGGATGCTCAGCATCAACGACCAGATCATCGACCTGTCGGCGCCGCGCCTCGGATCCCGCACCTTGCGCATCGGCATTCCGGGAGACTTCCTGACCCCGGTATTGCCGCAGCTGCTGAGGGAAATAAACACGCATTTTCCGGACATTCGGCTGTCGCTGCGAACCGATCTGTTCGATGCGATGTCGCGCGATCTGCGTCAGGGCGATCTCAGCCTGTTGATCGGCCTGTCCGAGACCGGTGTCGAACTCGATGCCCGTCATCAATGGCGCGAGGACATGGTCTGGGTGCGCAGTCCGTCCTTAACGCTCGACCCAGACGCGCCGGTTCCGCTGGTGACGCTCGGCGAAGGCTGGGCACTGCACCGGGCCGCGGTCGCAGCGCTAAGCCGAGCGCAGCGCAGCTTCGAGGTGGTGTTCATCGGGCAGAGCAAGGCGAGCATCGTTGAGGCGGTCCGGTGTGGCCTGGGGGTGGCGGCAGTCTCAGCCCGCCGCGCGGATGTTCCGGGGATTGCCATATGGGAGGACGCGCCGCTGCCGCCGATCGCGCAGCTCAGTTGCGGCATCTATCTGAGCGAAAGTGCGGACCGGGAGCTGCTCGAAAAACTCGCGGACTCGATTTACGAGGTCATCGCGCCGCGTCCGGCCTCCCGGGACACGAAGGCGGCCGATCCGGTGCGCACCGCCGCCGAAGTCCAGGCCTAAGACTTTCGCTTGCCCGGAACCGAGCGACCGTAACCGGGACCCATCAGTTCTGCGCAAAGCCCGAGCGCTGCGCCCAGCCGGTCATGCGCTGTTCCAGCACCGCCATCACCCAGTACATGACGATGCCGAGCACCGCGAGTGCCAGGAGCCCGGCGAAGATCAGCGGCACGTTAAACTGCGCCTGCGCCTGCAGCATCAGATTGCCGATGCCGTTGTTCGACGCGACGCTTTCCGACACCACGGTGCCGACGAAGGCGAGCGTGATCGCGACCTTCAGCGAACCGAAAAAGTAAGGCAGCGAGCGAGGGATTCCGACTTTGCGCATGATGTCGAGCTTGGAGGCGCCGAGCGCCTTCAGCACGTCCTCGAGTTCGGGCTCGATGGTGGCAAGCCCGGTCGCGACATTGACCACGATCGGGAAGAATGAGATCAGGAACGCGGTCAGCACCGCCGGGATGAAGCCGATGCCGAACCACAGCACCAGGATCGGCACCACCGCGACTTTCGGGATGGCGTTGAAGCCGATCATCAGCGGGTAGATGCCGGCATAGATGGTCCGCGACCAGCCGATCACGAGGCCAAGCGCCAAACCGAATCCGACCGCCATCAGAAAGCCGACCATCGTGGCTTCCAGCGTGATCCAGGAATTGCGCAGGATCGCCGGCCAGTAATCGACCGTCGCCTTGAACACCGCAGTCGGCGGCGGCAGGAAAAATTCCGGGATCTGAAAGGCGCGGCAGATGATTTCCCAGAACACGAACAGCCCGATGGTGAACGCCCAAGGCGCCATCCGGATAAAGGCTTTGGAACCGTTCATTGGCGGGCCTGATGGATGTAACCGCGCAGGTCGTGCACGATGTCGGCGAATTCCTTGGTATAGGTGATGTCCAGATCGCGCGGACGCGGAAACTCGACCTTGCGCTCGACCACGATGCGGCCGGGGCGCTGCGACATAACGAAGATGCGGTCGGCGAGGAAAACGGCCTCGCGCAGGTCATGGGTGACCAGCACCACGGTGATCTTGCGCGCCGCCTGCAGGTCGCGGATCACGCACCACAATTCCTCTCGGGTGAAGGCATCCAGCGCGCCGAACGGCTCGTCCAGCATCAGCAGTTGCGGCTCGTGAATCAGCGCGCGGCACAGCGAGGTGCGCTGCTGCATGCCGCCGGACAATTGCCAGGGAAACTTGCTGCCGAAGCCGCCAAGGCCGACCGATTCCAGAAGCTTCTCGGCGCGCTCGACATATTGCGCCTTGTTGCGGCGGATTTCGCTGCGGTGCGGCCGCACGATCTCGAGCGGCAGCAGCAGGTTGTCGAGCGTGGTGCGCCAGGGCAGCAGCGTTGGCGCCTGGAACGCCATGCCGGCAATCTTGACCGGCTTTGTCACCTCTTCGCCCGCGACATGCACATGACCCGCGAACGGGAATTGCAGCCCGGTCGCAAGCTTCATCAATGTGGACTTGCCGCAGCCGGAGGGGCCGACAACCGCGGCGAATTCGCCGCGGTTGATGTTGATGGTGAGGTCCTCGACGGCGAGGACGCCATCCGGGCCGGCATTCATCCCGCCATAGCGGTGACTGACGCCGGTCAGCGATACGAAGCCTGGCTCCGTCATTCCCGTTGGCTCCCCCAAGCCGTCTTCAATGAACCGGCAGACCCGGTTTACAGCTTGCGGTCGGCAGCCGGCGGCAGGAATGACGGATCGAAGATCGCATCGCCCTTCGGCTTCGCATTCTTGAAGTCGTAGGTGATGGCAATCTGGTCGATCGACTTGTCGAGACGGCCCATGTCGACGCCGCCGAAACCGTTCGCCTTCACTTCCGGCGTGACGATATTGTCCCGCAACGCCATCTGCAGGCGCTCGAGCTCGACCGGCTTCTTGGCCACGTCATTGCGCTTGACCACGGATTCGACCGCCGTGTCCGGCGACTTCACGGTGTCCTTCAGGCCTTTCAGGAAGGCATTCAGGAATTTCTTGACGACTTCCGGCTTCTCGGCGGCAAACTTCGGGTTCACGATGATCGCGTTGCCGTAGAGATTGACGCCATGGTCGGCCATCAGGATGACGGAAATGTCGTCGGCCGGAACGCCGCGGTCCTTCAGGTTGATGTAGGACGAGAACGAGAAGCCGGTGATGGCGTCCACCTGTCCGGCCGCCAGCATCGGCTCGCGCACCGGGAAGCCGACATTCTCGATCGTCACCTTTTTCGGATCGATGTCGTTGGCTTGCGTGAAGATCTTCCACTGCGCATAGGCACCGTCCGGCGCCGGTGCGCCGAGCTTCTTGCCTTCGAGATCCTTCGGGTTCGTCACACCGCGGCTCTTGCGGCCGACGATGGCGAACGGCGGCTTGTTGTAGACCATGAAGATGGCCTTGATCGGCACGTTCGGATTGGCGTCGCGGAACTTGATCAGCGAATTGATGTCGCCGAAGCCGATGTCATAGGTGCCGGAGGCAATGCGGTTCAGCGGCTCGAGCGAGCCGCCCGCGGTGTCGATGGTCACGTCCAGGCCTTCGGCCTTGTAATAGCCCTTGTCGGCGGCGACCAGGAACGGCGCGGCCGGGCCCTCGAATTTCCAGTCCAGCGTGAATTTCACCGGCGTTTGGGCGGACGCCGAACCGCAGGCCAGCAACGTGGCGACCGCGGCGGCCATGCCGCATCGCCGGATCCTCGACTCAACCTTACTCATTTTTTCGTTTCCTTTCCCGACTTCGGCCTGCCGGGCCGTTGGCCTGGCAGGCGGTATCTCACCTCTGGGGGCACGCCCTAAGCCCTCTTCACAGCAAAGAATATGCCGCCGGAAAGAGCAAGGTAGGACGGTGCGGCACACTCTCCCTGCACAGGGTTGTCGCATATCGTGCCGAATTGGCAGGCAGGCTGCAAATGCCGATGCTGTGTGGCGGGTTAAATCTCCTACATGAAAGGCGTGCGGAGGATCGAAACGATGGCGGGCCTGGACGATAACGGGACACACGCGGTGGCTGGCCTGTCCCCCTTCCGCGCACCCTATTCCCCGCCGGACGAGGAATTCGCCCGCCGCTTCCTCGCGCAGCAGCCGGCGGCGGAGGCGGAGCGGCGCGTCGACGCGCTGGCGGCCCGCCTGATCGCGGCGATCCGTTCGCATGCCGGCGGCCTCGGCGGGATCGAGGACTTCCTGCACGCCTATTCATTGTCGACCCAGGAAGGCCTCGCGCTGATGGTGCTGGCCGAGGCACTGCTGCGGGTGCCGGATGCCGAGACCACCGACCGGCTGATCGAGGACAAGCTCTCTGGCCGCGACTGGTCGCATCCCGACCAGAAGGGCGAAACGCTGCTGGTGGCGGCCTCGGCCTGGACGCTGGGCATTTCGGCCCGGCTGATCACGCCGGGCCAGACGCCCGAAAACATCATCGACAGCCTCACCCGCCGCCTCGGCCTGCCGGCACTGCGGCTTGCGACCCGGCAGGCGATGCGGCTCCTGGGCTCGCATTTCGTGCACGGCCAGACGATCGAGGAGGCGCTCGGGCGCGCCGCCTCCGACCCGGAAAGCCGCTATTCCTTCGACATGCTGGGCGAGGGCGCGCGCACCGCGAAGGATGCCGAGCGCTATTTCCACTCCTATGCCCATGCGATCGAGGCGATCGGCAAATCCTCCAGCGCGACCGACCTGCATGAGCGGCCCGGCATTTCGGTGAAGCTGTCGGCGCTGCATCCGCGCTACGAGGCGGTGTCGGAGGATCGCGTCATCCGCGAACTGGGGCCGCGGCTGCTGGAGCTGGCGCGCAAGGCGAAGCATTACGATCTGCCGTTCACGGTCGATGCAGAAGAGGCGGATCGTCTGGAATTGTCGCTCGACGTGATCGGCGACGTGCTACGCGATCCTTCGCTTTCGGGCTGGGACGGCTTCGGCCTCGCTGTGCAAGCCTATCAGAAGCGTGCCCCCGCTGTGATCGGCTGGCTCAACGATGCAGCGGAGGCGTTGTCGCGCCGGCTGATGGTGCGCCTGGTCAAGGGCGCCTATTGGGACACCGAGGTCAAGCGCGCGCAGGAGCGCGGGCTCGCCGACTACCCGGTGTTCACCCGCAAGGCGATGACCGACCTCTGCTACATGGATTGCGTCTCGCTGCTGCTACAGGCGCGGCCACGGCTCTATCCGCAATTCGCCACCCATAACGCGCTCACTGTCGCGAGCGTGATCGAACAGGCCGGCGGCGTTGCGGATTACGAATTCCAGCGCCTCCACGGTATGGGCCTCGAACTCTACGACGCGCTGCGGGCCGATTATCCGGAGGTGGAATGCCGGGTCTATGCGCCGGTCGGCGGGCATCGCGATCTGCTCGCCTATCTGGTGCGGCGGCTGCTGGAGAACGGCGCGAATACCTCGTTCGTGTCGGTGTCTGCCGATCCGAATGTCCCGATCGAAACCATCCTGATGCGGCCGCGGCAATGGATCGCCTCGGTCGCGCATGCACGGCATCCGAAGATTCCGCTGCCGCGCGATCTCTACATGCCGGAGCGCAAAAACTCGCCGGGCGTGGAATTCGGCGACAGCGCTGCCTTGCGCGATTTGCTGGATGAGATCGCGAACGCGAAGCCTGTCCGTGCGGCGAAATCGATTGTCGGTGGCAAGGAGCGCGCCGGCAGCAAACGTCCGGTGCTCTCCCCGGCAACCGGCGAGTCCATCGGCGAAGTGGCCGAGGCCGATGCGGCGGTTGCGCAGGATGCGATGGCCGCGGCGCAGAAGGGCTTTACGCATTGGTCCGCGACACCGGTCGAAGACCGCGCACGCATCCTCGATCACGCCGCCGACCTGCTCGAACAGCGCCGCGGTGACTTCATCGCGCTGCTGCAGAGGGAAGGCGGCAAGACGCTCGACGATTGCGTCGCCGAATGGCGCGAGGCGATCGATTATTGCCGCTATTACGCCGCGCAGGCGCGCAGGACGCTCATTCCGCAGATGATGCCGGGACCAACCGGCGAGACCAACGAATTGCGCTATCGCGGCCGCGGCGTGTTCGTCTGCATCGCGCCATGGAATTTCCCGCTGGCGATCTTTTTAGGCCAGGTGACCGCGGCGCTTGCTGCGGGCAACAGTGTGGTGGCGAAGCCCGCGGAGCAGACGCCGCTCGTTGCCTATCACGCGGTGCGACTCCTGCATGACGCCGGCGTGCCCAATGCGGCGCTGCATCTGGTGCTGGGCGACGGCAAGGTTGGCGCGGCGCTCACGGGAGACCCGCGCGTCGCGGGCGTCGCCTTTACCGGATCGACGGAAGTGGGGCGCATCATCAACCGTGCGCTGGCTGCAAAGGACGGGCCGATCGTTCCCTTCATTGCCGAGACCGGCGGCATCAATGCGATGATCGTCGATGCGACGGCATTGCCGGAACAGGTCACGGACGATGTGGTCGGCTCTGTCTTCCGTTCGGCCGGACAGCGGTGCTCGGCGTTGCGGCTGCTCTGCGTGCAGGAGCATGTCGCGGATCATATCTTCGACATGGTGGCGGGGGCTGCGGCGACGCTGACGCTCGGCGATCCCTCCCATCCTGCGACCCATGTCGGCCCCGTGATCGATGCCGAGTCGAAGGAGCGGCTGGATGGATGGATCGCGAAGCACGAGAAGCACATCCGCTATCGCTGGGACAAAGATCATGCGCTGCCCGCGCGCGGGCTGTTCGTGCCGCCGGCGATCATCGAACTCCAGCGCGCTTCCGACCTGCAGGAGGAGGTGTTCGGCCCGATCCTGCATGTCGTGCGCTTCCGCGCGCATGAGTTGCACAGGCTGCTCGACGAGATCGAAAGCAATGGCACCGGGCTGACGCTCGGCATTCATTCGCGCATCGACGCGCGGGTCAGCGAGATCGCGAACCGTCTCGCCAACGGCAACGTCTGTGTGAATCGCAACATGGTCGGCGCGGTGGTCGGCACCCAGCCGTTCGGCGGCACGCGGCTGTCCGGCACCGGACCGAAGGCGGGCGGGCCGAATTACCTGCGGCGGTTCGCGACCGAGCAGGTGATCGCGATCAACACCGCGGCGTCGGGTGGCAATGCGAGCCTGCTGGCGACGGAGGAGTAAAGAACTCCCGCGCTGAACAAGCGACGTTGCGGCTAGACCGCCGGCTTGGTGAGCCTGACAGCAAGCGGCCATGTCAGGGCAATGGCGCAGGCGGCGCTGCCAAAGAAGACGAGCAGGCTGATCGGCGCATTGATCCGGTCGGTTGCGAGCCCGATCCCGATGGCGACAGCCAAACCGGCAATAAGAAGAACGACGTAAGTCAGGACGAGCGTGAGACCTTGCATTGTCATCTCCACAAATGAAAAGCCCCGCCGAAGCGGGGCATAACTTTCAAAACCTGATCAGGCGCCGGATTTTGCGGTCCCCGCTTGCGGATCGCGGACCATCAGATCCCTCGCGCCGGTTTGTCTGGAGTCACGCTCCGCAGCCGTGCGGGCCGTGCCGCTCATTTCCCTGTCGCCAACCACCACATGCCAGTCGAAGCTGGCCGTGTCCTGTTTGATCATGATGTCGTATATCCGCTGTCTTCGCGCCGGGCAGGCGGCGCTCCTGTCAATCGGCCACGCGATCGAACCAGAGTCGATCGCTGAGCCAATTCCGTCGATGGCGGGAGCGCGCGCTACTCTCAGTCACCGGACATGCCACAGGCAAGATCGAGCGCGGTGATAAACCTTATATAGACGCTCGTGAGCCTCGTTTCGAGACAATTCGGGACCGAAGCCAAAAACAATATGCAAAACGTGATTTGCCGCCCATGGCCGATTTTGCGGCTCGGATCGGTGGCGCCGCAAGCGCCGATCATTACCGCATCATGACATCGGCATTACGAAAACATAATCCGCGGCGCTCTCCCGTCGCCGCGATTGCGATGCCAAATGTTGGCCCGACGCGTCACATGGATGATTGCGCGAAGGCAATTGCGCGAGCGGCAATCAGCGCCTGACGGCGAAGGCAGCAGGCTGACGCATCCGGCGCAGATCATCGCCGCATCACACGAGACACCGCTGCGACGCACGGCCTGCGCGTCCGGCCGCAGCGCGACTGGTAAACCGGCGGGACAAAGCCGGACATTTCGACTGCACAGCCCGGCAGGACGCCCTGCCGGGCTTTTTTTTGTCATCGACCCGATTTCTAAAGCAGTCATAAATCGTTAACGATGTCTGAAAGGTTTGACGGTATTGTCGTCCCATGACTGATTCGCTCGAGCGGCTGCACAAATCCGTGGTTGCCCTGCAGAAGGGCGATCCGCAGACGTCGCGCACCGCGCGGCTGATGCGCTCGGGCCGCGCCAAGATCGCCAAGAAGATGGCAGAGGAGGCGGTCGAGGTCGTGGTCGATGTGATGCGCGGCAACCGCGAGGCCGCCATCCGCGAGAGTGCCGATCTGCTGTATCATCTGGTGGTGCTATGGGCCGATGCCGGCATCCGCCCGCAGGACGTCTGGGCCGAAATGGACCGCCGCGAGCGGCTGCTCGGGATTGCCGAAAAGCCGCCGAAAACGTCGGCGTCGGCGTTGGAGCCGGTTGCCGTGACCGCAACCGCGGCTGTACGCCGAAAAGTGGTGGCGCTGGAAGCCCGCCGCATTCCCAAGCGGCGCCGTTCCGGCTATTGATCCGGCCCCTCCTGCCGCGCGCAATTCCGGCCTGCCAGAGCTGCGCATCGATGACGGCCGAAGTCTTCCGACGTCAGCGGCGGGTCTACCGACAGGGTCAGCATGCTTCGCCGGTTGTATGATTGGTGCGTCGCGGCCTCCTATCGCCCGGCCGCGAAGTGGATCCTGGGGATGGTCTCTTTCATCGAGAGCTCATTCTTTCCGATCCCGCCGGACGCCATGCTGATCCCGATGTCGCTGGCGCGTCCGGACAGGGCCTATTCCTACGCGTTCCTGTGTACCTGGACTTCGGTCGCAGGCGCCCTGCTCGGTTATGCGATCGGCGCGCTGCTGTTCGACTCGGTTGGGCAATGGGTGATTTCGGCCTATGGCCTGACCGACAAGGTTGAGGTCTTCATCAGCCAGTATTCGAAGTGGGGCGCATGGATCATCCTGCTGGCCGGCTTCACCCCGATCCCCTACAAGCTGATCACCATCACATCCGGTTTCGCCGGCTATAACCTGCTGCTGTTCATCGTCTTTTCGGTCATTGCGCGCGGCGCCAGGTTTTATCTGGTGGCGTTCCTGCTGCATCGCTATGGCGACCGCGCCCGCACCATGATTGAGCAGCGGCTCGAGCTTCTGACGGCGATAGCGGCGGTGCTGGGCGTGGCCGGGCTCGCCTTCGCCATGTATTATTTCTAAGGTGTCATCTCCGACGACAGCGTTCTGGAAGGCCTGTTTTTTCGGGACTTTCCGGCGGCTACCTCATTTTCGCCATTCAGGCATTACAAGAGCGCTGTCGGCGACGCCGAGGCGGTGTGTTATCGCTTCGACACACAGGCATCCGAGATTTGGGGAAAGCTTGGATCGCGCGATGGCCCAATTGGTACCAGTAACTTCAACCTTACGTCCGCTCGCCGTCGGCGCGGCGCTGGCAACCTGCGCCGTCGCGTGGCTTTGGGCACATCCCGGCATCGCGCAAGTTCCGCCGACCGCTCCCGAGGCCGCGGCTCCAAGGGCGGCGGAAACCCCGCCGACACCTCCGCAGGCTCAGGAAGCGCCCCGTAAACCCGAGGGTTTCTTCGACGCGTTCAACCGCTGGTCACGGGACTTCAAGGCCAAGGTCGACGAGGCCAATGCCAAGTGGCGGGCCAGCGTCGAGGAAAACAATGCGAAGCTGAAGGCCAGCACCGACGAGACCAACGCCAAGCTGAAGCAAAGCGTCGACGAGAACAACGCCAAGTGGCGCGAACTCAGCGAACGGAGCGGAAAGGCCGCGAAAGAAGCTGCGGCGGCCCAGAAAGAGGCCGCCGATGCGTTCAAGAATCTCGCCAATACCCGGCTTATCGAGGGTCGACAGGTCTGCGAAACTGCGGCCAACGGCTCACCCGATTGTCAGGCCGCTGCCGAAGTGATCTGCAAGGGCAAGGGCTTCGCGATCGGCAAGAGTGCCGACATCACCACGACCCAAAAATGCTCGGCGCGCGCGCTGTTGCAGCGCGACGAAAGCCAGTGCCGCACCGAAACGGTGGTGATCAAGGCGGCGTGCCAGTAACGCCGCCGCCGCCGGGCTTGACCCGACAGCCCATCGGGCGAAAAGGATGGGTCCGCAGTCAGTGATGAAGCGACGCCGTGCGTAGCGGCACGCGCGCCTGATCGCAGCCGGGAGGACCATCCGTGAATCTGTTCGCCAAACTCACTGAGCGCGAAGCCGCCGGACGACCGATCCGCATCGGTCTGATCGGCGCCGGCAAGTTCGGCACCATGTTTCTGACCCAGGTGCGCCGCACGCCCGGCATGCATCTGGTCGGGTTGGCCGACCTCGACGTCTCGCGCGCGAAGAGCCAGCTTGCGTCGGCGGGCTGGGACGCTGCGCAATATGCGGCGGCCTCGCTCGGCGACGCGCTGAAGTCCCGCACGACCTCCGTCACCGACGACGCGGACGCGCTGATCGCCTGTCCCGATGTCGATGTGATCGTCGAGGCCACCGGCGATCCGAAGACCGGCATCCGCTTTGCGCTCGCTGCCATCGCGCACGGCAAGCATATCGTGATGGTCAATGTCGAAGCCGACGCACTGGCGGGTCCGCTGCTGGCGCGCAAGGCGCGCTCAGCCGGCGTGGTCTACAGCCTCGCATGGGGCGACCAGCCGGCGCTGATCTGCGAGCAGGTCGATTGGGCCAGGGCCTGCGGCTTCAAGGTGATCGCCGCCGGCAAGGGCACGCGCTATCACCCGACCTATCATCGCTCCAATCCGGACAGCGTGTGGGAAATTCTCGACAAGTATCTGAAGATCGACGACCGCGCCTCGATCAATCCGAAAATGTTCAATTCCTTTATCGACGGCACCAAGTCCGGCATCGAGATGACGGCGGTGTGCAACGCCACCGGCCTCAAGCCTCAGACAAACGGTCTTGGCTTCCCGCCAGCCAATCGCTTCGAACTCGCCGATATCTGCAAGCCGAAGTCCGAAGGTGGCGCGCTGGAGATGGCGGGCGTCACCGAAGTTGTCTCCTCAGTCGATCGCGAAGAGCGCGACGTGCCGCATCATCTGGCGATGGGTACCTTCGTGGTGTTCGAGGGCGAGAGTGCCTATGCGCGGCAATGCTTCCGCGAATATCACCTGATGCCGGACACGAGCGGGCGTTACGCGGCGCTGTATCGGCCAACCCACATGATCGGTCTCGAACTGGGCATCTCAATTGCGTCTGTGGCGCTGCGAGGCGAGCCGACCGGTGCGCCGGTGGATTTTGTCTCGGATGTTGTCGCGACCGCCAAGCGCGACCTCAAGGCCGGCGAGATGCTGGACGGGGAGGGCGGCTTCTGCGTCTGGGGCAAACAGATGCCGGCCCAGGCGTCGCTCGATGCCGGCTGTTTGCCGCTCGGGCTGGCGCATCAGGTTCGGCTGAGGAGCAACATCGCGGAAGGCGCCGTGTTGCGCTGGAGCGACGTGGATTATGACTCGACGGACCTTACCGTCCGCGTGCGCCGCGAGATGGAAGCGGCGTTCGGCCGCCGCAATGCGGCGGCCGAAGCGTCTTAACGCAGCGTCTTGGCCTAGCCGCAGCGCCGAACCGTGCGCACCACTACGGTGCCGTTCGGACGCACGGTGCGCTGCTGCACCACCCGGCAACGCGGACCGACCGCAGGGCCGCACACGCGTCGAGTGCGATAGATGACCCGGCCACCTGGCCGCACCACCCTGGTTCGCACCACGCGGCAGGCGACATCCTCGACGTGGTCGGGCGCGACGATCGTCTTGTCGAAGCGCGCTTGGGCCGGCGGGGCGGCGAAGGTTGCCGCGGCGATGGCGAGGGTGGTGCCGATGGTGGCCAGGAGGAGTCGCATCCAGGGATTCTCCGTTTCACGTTTTGTCGCCCGACAATGCCGGGACGCGACAATCCGTTCCGGGGGAACCGGATTCCCGGCTAGTCGATCCTGATCGCTCCATCGACCTCGTGGGTCAGGCCGAGCGGCGTGATGGTCAGCACCACGCGCGCCGGCAGCGGGGTATTGCCCTTGATCTTGCCGCTGGCCACGGCCTCCCGCACGGCCTTTTCGATTTCGCGCTGCGACGTGACTCCGACTTCCTTGAGGAATTTCCGAATCGAGTTGTTAAGGGCATCTTCGTTCATGTCGGCGACCTCCAGTTTAACGGGTAGCTTAGACTTGCGGTGAGCAATCCGCTATGAGCTTGCACCGCGGCGGGATAGAGGCGGCTGAGGATGGCGATTGTGGACGAACCAATGATGGTCGGCACAGGGCGGCCGTGGCGGCGGAGCATCGCCGCGAAGCTGCTCGCTGCCTTCATCGTGATTGCGGCCCTGACGGCGATTGCGGCCCTTGTCGCGGTCCTGCAATTCGGCCGGATCGAAACGGCGATGGGGCGGCTGACGGAGGAAAGCCTCCCGGAGGTCAAGTTCGCCCTTGCGGTGGAAAGCAATGCGCGAGCCATCGCAGCCGACGGTGCGCGGCTTGCGGGGGCGACATCCGAAGCGCAGCGCTTCTCGCGCATGAACGACGCGACGGAGCGGGTGGGGCAGCTCTGGTCGGCCTTGTCGCGATTGCGCGATGCGACCAACGACGCGGCCGTGATCGAGAAATTGCAGCCGCTGATCGCGCAGCTCGACGGCCAGATCGGCCAGCTCGAGCGCAACGTGCGCGAACGGATTTCGGTGGCGTCCGCGCTGGACAACGCCATTGCCCGCCTCACCCGCGACAGCACCGAACTGGCGGAGCGGCTGTTGCTGCTGCCGCGGCAGCCGGATCAGCTGCAGATGGTGATCAACGGGCTGCGCGGCGACACATACCGTTCCGTTGGCGTGCTGTATCGCGCGGCGACCGCGAGCGATGCAAACGCGGTGGCGACGGGCCAGAAGCAATTCGACGAGATCAGGGAGCGGTTCGAAGGCGGCCTCGCATTCATGATGGCCGATACCTCGTTCGATCGCGCCGAAGCCGAAGCCATCAACAAGGTGGCGCGTTCCGTGCTGTCACTGGGGTCCGGCGCCGGCGGCATCTTTGCGCTGCGGACATCCGATCTCGACGAGCGCGCCGCGGCCGAGGTCCTGCAGCTTGGGCTCGAGAAAGCAGCCGCGGAGATGCAGGTCCAGATCTCCGCGCTGGTCGACGGTGTCGAGGCGGTTGCTGCCGAAACTACGGCCGCCACCAACAGCGCGCTGGAGAATACCCGCTTCTGGCTGATCGGCATTTCGCTGCTCAGCCTCATCGTTGCGGTGTTTGTCGCCTGGTTTTTCGTGCAGCGTTCGGTGGTCGCACGCCTGCAGAAGGTCACCACGGCCATGCTCGCCGTGGCGAGCGGACGCCTCGACGCGCCCTTGCCCCCGGCAGGTGTTGACGAACTCGGCGATATGCGCCGGGCGCTGGTCGTGTTTCGTGACAATGCCCGCGAGATCCGCAATGCCCGGGAAGAGGCGGAAGCGGCGCGCCATCAGGCCGAAGCCGCGTCGCGGACCAAGTCCGCCTTCCTGGCCAATATGAGCCATGAACTGCGCACGCCGCTCAACGCCATCATCGGCTACAGCGAAATCCTGCGCGAAGACGCGCAGGACCGCGGCGACACGGCGAGCGAAGGCGATCTGGTCAAGATCGAAACCGCCGGCAAGCATCTGCTCGGGCTGATCAACGACATCCTCGATCTGTCGAAGATCGAAGCCGGCCGCATGGATCTGCATCTCGAGGATGTGGACCTCAACCGGCTGGTCGCCGAGGTCCGCATGCTGGTGACGCCGCTGATGGACAAGAACGGCAACCGGCTCGAGGTCGAGGTCCCCGCCGATATCGGGGTCATGCGGGTTGACCTGATCAAGCTGAAGCAGAGCCTGCTCAACCTGCTCAGCAACGCCGCGAAATTCACGAAGGACGGACTGATCAAGCTCACGATCGCCAAGACAGAATCCGATCACCGGCCGGCGACATTCACCTTCGCGGTCTCCGATTCCGGGATCGGCATGAATGAGGAGCAGCTTGCCCGGCTGTTCCAGGCCTTCACCCAGGCCGATGCCTCGACCACACGCAATTACGGCGGGACCGGATTAGGCCTCACCATCTCCAAGCATTTTTGCACCATGCTGGGCGGCGACATCACAGTGACGAGCGCGCCGGGCGAGGGCTCGACCTTCGTCATCACCTTGCCCGACGGCGGAAAGGACGTGGCGATGCCGCGCCCCGCTCTCGGCGCCGTCGCGGCGGACGGTGACTTATCCGGCAGAACCGTGCTGGTCGTCGACGACGATCCGACGGTGCACGACGTGCTGCGCGCGACCATCGCCAAGGAAGGCTATCGCCTGCTCCATGCCTATGACGGCGCCCAGGCGCTGGAATTGGCGCGCAGCGAAAAGCCGGACGTGATCACCCTCGATGTGATGATGCCGAAGCTCGATGGCTGGAGCGTGCTCGGCAAGCTGAAATCCGACCCGGCGCTGGCGGCGATCCCGGTGATCATGCTGACCATCGTCGACGAGCGCACGATGGGCTATTCGCTGGGCGCGTCGGAATACATGACGAAGCCGGTTGACCGCAATCGCCTGATCGAATTGCTGCGCCGTTTTGCGGCAACGACGCGCGAGGCTGTCGTTCTGGTGGTCGACGATTCCGAAGATGTGCGGGCGGTGGTGCGCGCGACCGTGGAGAAGGCCGGTCTGAAGACGGTCGAGGCCGAAAACGGGCAGGCCGCGCTCGACTGGCTGAAGCAAAACCCGGCCCCCGCACTGGTCTTGCTCGATCTGATGATGCCGGTGATGGACGGGTTCATGTTCCTCGAGCGGGTCAAGGATGTGCCAGAACTGGCGCAGGTGCCGATCGTGGTGCTGACCGCAAAGGATCTGACCGAAGACGAACGACGCGTGGTCAACGAACGCACCCTGCTGGTGCTGACCAAGGGCGCGCAGCCGCTCTCCTCGCTCGGCTCGGCCCTCGCTGCGATTGCGCAGCGGCCGAGGGAGGCCGCCGAGTGAGACACCCCGTTTCGACCCGGTCCTGTCCCGTTCAGGGACGAGGACGCTTGATCACCCTGACTTTCGCAAAGTGAACCCTGCAATGCCGAAAATCCTTCTCGTCGAAGACAATGAAATGAACCGGGACATGCTGTCGCGGCGGCTGCTTCGCAACAATTTCGAGGTCGTGATGGCCGTGAACGGGCAGGAAGGCGTCGACATGGCAAAGAGCGAGCGGCCGGATCTCATCCTCATGGACATGAGCCTGCCGGTCATGGATGGCTGGACCGCGACCCGCACGATCAAGGCCGACGACTCGACCAAGGCTATTCCGGTCATCGCGCTGACCGCGCACGCAATGGAATCCGACCGCGAGCAGGCGCTGCAGGCCGGCTGCGACGATTTCGACACCAAGCCGATCGAATTGCCGCGGCTGCTCGGGAAGATCAACGCGCTCCTGCCCAAATGATCGACCGGGCCGATAGCGAGAGCGCTCGCCTGCACAACGCGCTGCGCGCGCATCTGCGTCAGGAATTCGTGGCGCCGGCGGCCGCGATCGTGGGCTTCGCCGACATCGTGATCGAGGACGCCGAGCGCGCCGGGCTCGCGGACTATTCGACCGACCTCGACCGCATCAGGAGTGCGGGCCTAAGCCTGCAGGCGCTGCTCGACGAGGTGTTGCAGCAGACCGGCGAGGTCGACGACATCGACTCCTATCGCACCAAGTTGCGGCACGATCTGCGCACGCCGATCAATGCCGTGAAGGGCTATGGCGAGATGATCGTGGAGGATGCGCGCGACTCAGGTCACGAGTCGCTGTTGCCCGATCTCGAGAAGCTGCTCACCGCGGCGGATGGCATCCTGGAACGCATCGACGCGCTGGTCGCTTTCTCGGGCGATTCACTCGACGGAGAGCAGCCGTCCTTCGCCGACGCCTCGCGCGTGGTCGACGCCTTGCGCGTCGCCGAGCCGGCGGCGGCTCAGCAGACGATCGCAGGCCAGATCCTGGTGGTGGACGACAACGCCTCCAATCGCGATCTGCTCGCGCGGCAGTTGACCCGCGACGGCCATGCGGTGGAAACGATAGGATCGGGCCGCGAGGCGCTGGCGCTCACGGCCGAGCGTGCCTTCGACCTGATCCTGCTCGATGTGATGATGCCGGAAATGAGCGGCTACGAAGTCCTGAGCAAGCTGAAACACGATCCGCGGACGGCGGAAATCCCGGTGATCATGATTTCGGCGCTGGACGAGATCGATTCGATCGTGCGCTGCATCGAGGCCGGCGCGGTCGATTATCTGCCGAAGCCGTTCGCGCCGGCCATCCTGCGCGCCCGCATCCGCGCCTCGCTGGAGAACAAGCTGCTGCGCGACCGCGAGCGGGCGATGATGCGCGAAATCCAGATCGCCAAGGAGCGCAACGAAAGCCTGCTGCTGTCGATCCTGCCGCGCGCCGTGGTCGAGCGGATCAATGATGGCGCCGCCATGGTGGCCGACCACATTCCGGAAGCCACCATCATCTTTGCCGACATCGTCAACTTCACGCCGTTCTCCGGCAATCTCTCGCCATCGGACGTGGTCGGGGTGCTGAACCGCATCTTCTCCGCCTTCGACCGGCTGGTCGACCAGTATGGCGCGGAAAAGATCAAGACCATCGGCGACGGCTACATGGTCGCGGTCGGCATTCCGGAGCCGCGCGAGGATCATGCCGAGGTCGCCGCGCGACTGTCGCTGAAGATGCTCGAGATGTTCGCCGAGATCCGCAGCGAAATCGATGCGCCAATCCAGCTGCGCATCGGTGTCCATACCGGGCCAGCGATCGCGGGCGTGATCGGCGAGCGAAAATTCGCCTACGACATCTGGGGCACCACGGTGAACATCGCAAGCCGCATGGAATCGCATGGGGCGGCGGACCGCGTGCATGTCTCGAAAACGGTGGCGGACCGGTTGTCCGGCCAGTTCAGTTTCGTTCCGCGCGGCGCCATCGAGGTAAAGGGCGCGGGCCTGATGGAGACGTTCTGGCTGGAGGCGTAGCGCGTACCGTCAATGGCGGCGCCGCCTTGCTATTTCTTCTGCCGCATCACCCGCGCACAGGTGGTGCGCGCCGACTTGCCGGCTTCCGAATAGCAATAATCGAGCGTGTCGACGTTCACCAGCGTGAACCAGTAAAAGCCTTCCTCATCCGAGCCAACCATCAGATGACCGTTCGGGGTGAAAGCACCCCACAGCTCTTCCTTGACGTCGCCGTCCTTGTTGGAGCGGCTGAGATAGCCTTTGAAGGCCCGGCCCTTCTGCTCGGTGATGACGAGGGTGGCGAGGCCATCGCGATAGCCGTCGTCCTTGGCCATCCGCTCTCGTTGCCCGGTCCAGGTGCCGACCAGCGACAGATCCTGCTGAGCCAGGACGGGCGTGGCCAACAGGCACAAGGCGGCAGCGACGACAATGCGCTTCATGATGACGACCCCGCGATTCGAATCGGAAACGGACAGGCGCAGTCGAATGAAATCGGTCGCGCCTGTCCAGCAGGATTCTCGTCGAGAGTGTATGAACCGTCAATTCGCGGCAGCGAAGTCTCAGAACATCCCGTTCTTGTTCAGCGCCTTTTCCGGATCGGGGATCGCCTGCACGGCGTCCCAATGCTCCACCACCTTGCCGTTATCGTCGAGCCGGAACAGGTCGAAGATCGCAAAGCCGCGCTCGTCGGTGCCGGGATTTCGCACCGCATGCACATGCACGATCACGTAGTTGCCGTCGGCGAAGACCCGCTTGATCTCGCTCTTGTTGTTCGGAAACTTGCCCTTCAGGAAGTTGATGAAGCCCTTGATGCCCTCCAGCCCGTCGGCGCCGACCGGATTGTGCTGGATATAAGTGGCGCCGACATAGGTCGCAGCCTTGTCGAAGTCCTTCTCGTTCAGAACGGCGTTGTAGAATTCGACCACGTTCTTCTTGTTGCGCTCCATCTTCTGCGCATCGGTCATTTGCGCCTGCGCGGGTGCGGTCCATGCAAACGCGACGAACATCAGAAATGCGAGGGCCGATTGTAACATGCTATCCTCCCGTAGCCCGCTTGCCGCGGGCTTGTATGAATCCCGGGAGGCTATTGGCACGCCGTTGGTGCGTCAATCACGGGAACATGACGAAGACGGCCCACACGCGGCCCACTCCGGCCGGGACAAGGCGGCCGGCTTTGTGATACGCGAGCCAAAATGAGCTGCAGCGTGGAGACGAGCCGGATGGGCGGGATGCGAGGACTCTTTTTTTGCGGAGTGATCTGCCTGTTCGCGGCTTCGCCGCTCGCCGCGCAGGACATGCACAAGCATCACGGACATCATCCGCGCTTCGACGACCCTAAGAAATGGTCGGCCTCGTTCGACGATCCCGAGCGCGACAAATGGCAGATGCCCGACCGTATCGTCGCATCGCTGGCGCTGCGTCCGACCGACAGTGTCGCCGATATCGGCGCTGGAACGGGATACATGGCGGTGCGGTTCGCGCGCGCCCTCAAGGACGGCAACGTATTCGCCGTCGATATCGAACCGAACATGGTCAGGCATATGTCAGAGCGCGCCAAGGCGGCGGGGATCGGCAACTTGCGCGCCGTCGTTGGAGGCGAAAACACGCCGAACCTGCCCGAGCCGGTCGATGTGGCGTTCATGCTCAATGTCTATCATCACATCGACAAGCGCTCCGATTACTTCAGGCGGTTGCGCGCGTCGCTGAAACCGGGCGGCCGGGTGGCGATCGTCGATTTCCGGCCGGACGCGCCGGCCGGCGCGCCGAAGCACATGCGGATTTCAGCTGAGACGATTACCGACGAGATGAAAGCGGCGGGCTACAAGCCGGCAGCCTCGTTCGATTTCCTGCCGCGGCAGAATTTCCTGGTGTTCACCCTGGCGGATTGAAGCGCGTTTCGGACGCGTTTCGCTAGAACAGGAAATCCGCCTGATTTGCGGTCAGTTGCGCAATCGTGGTCTTTTGCACTGTCAGGGTGTCGCCGCCGAGAACGCCATCGAAGTCGATCAGCACGGACTTCTTGTCGATCTGGGTCAGGAAGAGATCACCGAAGGCGTTGACGCCCGCGACCCCGGTCAGGTCGATGACGTCCTTGCCCGCCTGATAGTCGAGCACGGTGTCCGCGCCATAGCCGTCGGCGAATACGAACGTATCCGCGCCGTTGCCGCCCTTCAACAGATCGGCGCCATCGCCGCCGTCGAGACGGTCGGCGCCTCCTCCTCCCCGCAGATCGTCGGCAAAGACCGAGCCGATCAGCGTGTCGTCTCCGCTATTGCCGTCGACAAAGGCGACAGCTGACATCGACGTCAGCCCGCTGAAATCGAAAGTATCCGCGGCCGACGTGCCTTTCAGCCCCTTGCCGTTGCCCTGAAGAATCTCGATCGAGGATGCGCTGGCATTGAAGCCGGCGAGCTTGACGTTGCCGCCACCGATGAATTGCAGGGTATCTGAACCCAGGCCGCCCTCGAAAATGTCGCCGGCTCCCTCTTCCCTTTTGACCTGCAGGATGTCGTTGCCTCCGCCGCCGCGCAGGATGTCGTTGCCCCTGCCGCCGTCGATGGTGTCGTCGCCGAGCAGGCCGGACAGATCGTCATTGCCCCTGTTGCCGAAAATGGTGTCGTCGTTGTTAGTCGGCAGCGGCTGTCCGGCAACGGTGTTGGTCGCATCGACCAGGTCGGCTTTTCTTGACCCAACGATGGTGACGCCAATGTCGTTCTGCTCGGTGACATTGACCGTGATCGGAATGCCTGCCGCCGGCGTGTTTAGGAAGGTGCGTAGCCCTCCGGAAGTATCCCCCACCACGGCATCGATATCGCCGTCGCCATCGAGGTCGGCCAGCGTCGGTGCGGAGTAGGGGATGGCCGAAACGATGCCGTTGAAAGGATTGGTGGCGCTGGTCTGCTCAACGAACGTCGGCGCCGTGGAACTGCCGGTGTTGAGGAAAGTCGACAGCCTTCCATCCCTATCCCCGACCACGGCGTCGAGGTCGCCGTCACCGTCCAGGTCGACCAGCGCCGGGGCCGCGTTGCTTCGCTGAAGGGTACCATTAAACGGATTGGCGGCGCCGGTCTGCTCAACGAACACCGGCGCCGTGGAACTGCCGGTGTTGAGAAGATAATTCAGCGTACCGCCAAGATTTTGCCCCACCACGGCATCGAGATCGCCGTCGCCGTCGAGGTCGGCCAGCGCGGGTGTCGATGACCCTCCCACAGCGATTCCGTCGAACGGATTGGCTGCGCCGGTCTGTTCAACGAACACCGGCACCGCGGTGCTGCCCGTGTTGAGGAAGTATTTCAGCGTACCCCCACCTTCCCCCACTACGGCGTCGAGATCGCCGTCGCCGTCGAGGTCGGCCAGCGTGGACGCGGAAAAAAAGCCCACATCGACGCCGTTGAATGGATTGGCGGTGCCGGTCTGCTCCGTGAAGGCGGGCGCGGTGGCGCTGCCCGTGTTGAGGAAGTATTTCAGAGTGCCGTCGAATTCGCCCACCACGGCGTCGAGATCACCGTCGCCATCGAGGTCGGCCAGCGTGGGGGCTGAGGCGGATCCCACATCGATGCCGTCGAACGGATTGGCGGTGCCGGTGGCTTGCGCAAAGCTCGGCTGCGACAGGTCACGGGTCGAAGCGCCCGCTGCATCGGTGACCGTGACGGTCAGCGTGCGGCTGGCGGTCGGGGTGTCGGATGAATTGGCGTAGGTGAGGTTCTGGATCAGCGCGTCGATCGCCGCCGCCGTGGCGGACGCATTGAAGGTGACGGCAAGTGTCGTACCGGCATTGCCGCCGGCAAAGGTACCGATCACCGTGCCGCCGAAGCTGACATCGCTGCCGGAGACGCCGATCTCGCCCGCGCCATTGCCCTGATTGCGGATCGCGATGCTATCCTCCGCCAACAGCCCGGCAACGGTCAGCGTGCCGCCGTCGAAGTTGTTGTCGCCGTCGGTGAAGGTGACATCCGCATCGAGCAATTGCGGCCCGGCGTTGACGGTGTTTTCCAGGAACGTGACCGGCGAGGCACATTCGTGAGCATCGGCGCATCGTTCTGCGCCGTGATATTGACCGCGATCTGAATGCCCGCGGACGGCGTGTTGAGGAAGGTGCCCAGGGTGCCGTCGGTCTCCCCCACCACGGCATCGATATCGCCGTCGCCGTCGAGGTCGGCCAATGTTGGAGCGGACCAGCTTGGAAGGGCGGAGTTTCCCACGTCGATGCCATCGAACGGATTGGCGGCACCGGTCTGCTCAACGAACACCGGCGCCGAGCCGCTGCCAGTGTTGAGGAAAAAGCGCAGCGTTCCATACCACTCCCCCACCACGGCATCGATATCGCCGTCGCCGTCGAGGTCGGCCAGCGTGGGTGTCGATAACTCTCCCACATCGATTCCGTCGAACGGATTGGCAGCGCCGGTCTGTTGCGTAAAGGCGGGCGCGTTGGCGGTGCCGGTGTTGAGGAAATAATTCAGCGTACCGTCATACTCGCCCACCACGGCGTCGAGATCGCCGTCGCCGTCGAGGTCGGCCAGGGCGGGGGTGGAATAAGAGCCCGGAAGGATGAAGTTGAACGGATTGGCGGCGTCGACCTGACGCGTAAAAGCGGGCGCGGTCGCGCTGCCGGTGTTGAGGAGATAATTCAGATCTCCAAAAAAAGCTCCCACCACAACATCGAGATCGCCGTCGCCGTCGAGATCGGCCAGCGCCGGTGCTGCATTGTACCCTACATCCATCAAGTTGAACGGATTGGCGGCGCCGGTCTGCCGCGTAAAGGCGGGCGCGCTGGCGCTGCCGGTGTTGAGAAAAAAATGCAGCGTACCGTCAGCTTGCCCGACAATGGCGTCGAGATCGCCGTCACCGTCCAGGTCGCCCAGTGAGGGCTTGGAGTAGCCACCATAGACACCGTTGAACGGATTGGCGGCGCCGGTGGCTTGCGCGAAATTCGCCCGCGTGATCGCAGCGCCCGCCGCATCGGTGACCGTGACGGTCAGCGTGCGGCTCGCGGCCGGCGCGTCGGATGAATTGGCGTAGGTGAGGTTCTCGATGAGCGCGTCGATCGCCGCCGCCGTGGCCGAAGCGTTGAAGGTGATGGTGAGCGTCGCGCCATTGCCACCAGCGAGCGTGCCGATGAGCGTGCCGCCGAAGCTGACATCGCTGCCGGATCGCCCGATCTCGCCCGCGCCATTGCCCTGGTTGCGGATCGAGACGCTATCCTCCGTCAGCAGCCCGGTGACGGTCAGCGTGCCGCCGTCGAAGTTGCTGTCCGGGTCGGTGAAGGTGACGCTGGTGTCTAGCAGCTGCGGCGCAGCGTTGACGGTGTTTTCCAGGAACGTGACCGACGAGGTCACGTCGGTGAGGACCGGCGCATCGTTCTGCGCCGTGACATTGACCACGATCGGAATGCCCGCCGCCGGCGTGTTGAGGAAGGTGATCAGACTGCCGCCGAAGTTTTCCCCCACCACGGCGTCGAGATCACCGTCGCCGTCGAGGTCGGCCAGCGTGGGTACAGAGTCAAATCCCACATCGATGCCGTTGAACGGATTTGCGGCACCAGGCTGATAAGCGAAGGCAGGCGCGGTGGCGCTGCCGGTGTTGAGGAGATAGGCCAGAGTTCCGTAGTTTAACCCCACCACGGCGTCGAGATCGCCGTCGCCGTCGAGGTCGGCCAGCGTGGGGCTGAGTCGGACCCCCAACGATGCCGTCGAACGGACTGGCGGCGCCGGGCTGATATGCGAAGGCGGGCGCGGTGGCGCTGCCGGTGTTCAGAAAATAGGCCAGATTGTCGTCCCCAAAATAGGGGCCGTAGTACATCCCCACCAAGGCGTCGAAATCGCCGTCGCCGTCGATGTCGGCGAGCGTGGGCTTGGCACGATAGCCCACGTCGATGAAGTGGAACGGATTTTCGGCGCCTGTCTGCTGCGTGAAGGCGGGCGCGGTGGCGTTGCCGGTGTTCTTGAAATAAATCAGATTTCCGTCGAATTTCCCGACCACGGCATCGAGATCGCCGTCACCATCGAGGTCGGCCAGCGTGGGGGTGAACCATTTGCCCACGTCGATGAAGGGGAACGGATTTGCGGCGCCGGTCTGCTGCGCGAAGGTGGGCGCGGTGGCGCTGCCGGTGTTGAGGAAGTAATTCAGCGTCCCGTCATACTCGCCCACCACGGCGTCGAGATCGCCGTCGCCGTCGAGGTCCGCCAACGTCGGTGCCGAGACGCGACCCACAGTGACACCGTTGAACGGATTGGCGGTGCCGATCGCCGCGGCGAAGCTTGCGCGCGTGGTGGCTTCGGCCGCCGCATCGGTGACCGTGACGGTGAGCGTGCGGCTCGCGGTCGGGGTATCGGACGCATTGGCATAGGTGAGATTCTGGATCAGCGCGTCGATCGCCGCCGCCGTGGCCGAAGCGTTGAAGGTGACGGTCAGCGTCGCGCCATTGCCGCCGGCAAACGTGCCGATCACCGTGCCGCCGAAGCTGACATTGCTGCCGGAGACGCCGATCTGCCCCGCGCCCGCGCCCTGATTGCGGATCGCGATGCTGTCCTCCGCCAACAGCCCGGCAACGGTCAGCGTGCCACCGTCGAAGTTGTTGTCGGGGTCGGTGAAGATGATGCTGGCGGCAAGCAGTTGCGGTGCCGCGTTGATCGTGTTTTCCAGAAACGTGGCCGGCGAGGTCAGGCCGGTTAATTTCGGCGCAGTCATGCGGCATTCCTCACTCTCTACATCACCACGCAACCGCAACACCTGCGCGCCGAACCGGCGACGCAACTGCGACATGCATCAGAGGGAAAAGACCGCTCCCCGCAGCGGCTGGTTGCGCTTGCCGCCGGACAGGAAGCGACTGGCCGCAAGAATTAAACGTTTCTTAACTGCAAATTGCGCGATGTTCCATGCTGCGGTCAACCCGGCAGGACCCACAAACGCGTGACAATCTGTCCGATGGTTACCGCGCAGCCGGATTTCGTTGCGCAACCGGAGCGGATATTCCGCCAGCTTAGCCAAGGCGTAGGGCTTTGCTGATAGAGCTGCCGTCTGAACCTGGCAGGAAAGCGCCGTGACCGAGATCCCCCGCAACGCCAACCCGCTGATGCTATCGCCGCGCTTCGCAGCGTGGCTGGAGGCGGCCGATGTGAGCCTTGCGCTGACCACCTATCAGGCCGGGCGGCTGTTTTTCATAGGTCGAAAGCCGGACGGCAGCGTGCGGGCGCATGAACGCATCATCGAGCAATGCCAGGGGTTGTGGACCGACGGACAGACGCTGTGGACCAGCGGGCTCTACACGCTTTGGCGGTTCGAGAATGTGCTGCGCGCAGGCGAGACGACGCCAGCCGGTGCTGACCGCAAATTCGTGCCGCGCGAGGGCCGCATCACCGGCCGCACCGACATCCATGACATCGCGCTCGGCGCTGTCGAGGGCGTACGGCGGCCGATTTTCGTCAACACACTTTACGGCTGCCTCGCCACCATAAGCCAGACCGCGAGCTTCCGTCCGTTGTGGCACCCGAAATTCCTGAGCGCGCTCGCTCCGGAGGATCGCTGCCATCTCAACGGCCTTGCGATGGACGGGACGCGGCCCGCCTTTGTCACCGCGGTGAGCCGTTCCGATGTCGCGGACGGCTGGCGCGAACGGCGGCAGGATGGCGGTGTGGTGATCGATGTCGCATCGAACGAAATCGTGGCGAGTGGCCTGTCGATGCCGCACTCGCCGCGGCTCTATGACGGCAGACTGTGGTTGCACAATTCCGGGACCGGGGAATTCGGCATCATCGATCCGGCGACCGGCGCTTTCACGGCGGTTGCATTCTGTCCGGGCTATGCGCGCGGCCTCGCCTTTGTCGGCCGTCACGCCGTGATCGGCTTGTCTAAGCCGCGGCGCAACAAGACCTTCGATGGACTGGCGCTCGACGAACGGCTGCGCGCGAAAGACGCCGAGGCCCGCTGCGGCCTGCTCGTGGTCGACATCGATACCGGACATATCGTCGAATGGCTGCGCTTCGAACACACGATCGAAGAACTCTACGACGTCGCGGTGCTGCCTGGCGTGCGCGCGGCGGAAGCGATCGGCTTCAAGGCCGACGACATCCAGCGCGAGATCAGCGTGGAGCAGACGGGCGCATGACCCCGTTCGGCGAGCGCGCTTGGTCGGCAGCCGTCAGTGCCGCGATGGAGATGAATATCCAAGCTTGCTTCGCGTTGAGTGGTGCCCCTGGCCGGAATCGAACCAGCACGACCTTACGGCCACCTGATTTTGAGTCAGGCGCGTCTACCAGTTCCGCCACAGGGGCAACGCCGCGACAAGACGCTTTTCGGGCGCGGGGCAAGCGTAAACTCGCCCGACGGCAGACATAAGGGGATCGACCCGGGCGATCAAGCGGATTTGCAATCCGGACTTTCCGCCGGCCCGGCGCAGCGTTGGGGCCGGTGCGCCTCGCTCGCGGCCCTGTGTCTTGACGGACCGCCTGCTTTCCCGTGAATGCGGGTCCGATCGAAGCGCTACCGGGCCATGCCATGAACGACCTTGCCGCCACCTTCGACCACATGAAGCGCAACGAGCCGGTGCAGCTCGCCGCGGGCGCGGTAGCGATCCTGGGGCTGGCGACCATTCTGGGCGCCTGGTTCTTCCAGATTGTTATGGAACTGCCGCCCTGTCCGCTCTGCCTCGAACAGCGCTACGCTTATTATTTCTCAATTCCGCTGGCGCTGATGGTGCTGCTCGGATCGTCTGTCGGCGCGTCCCGCAAGGTGCTGTTCGCGGCGCTGGCGGTGATCGCGCTCGGCATGCTGTGGAACGCCGGTCTCGGCGCCTATCACGCCGGTGTGGAGTGGAAATTCTGGGAAGGCCCGCGCGATTGCTCCGGTGGGGGGCTGACCGATCTCGGCACCGCGGGCGGTCTGCTCGACAAGCTGAAAAGCATCAGGGTGGTGCGCTGCGACGAAATTCCGTGGAGCTTCCTCGGCATTTCGCTCGCGGGCTACAACGCGATCATCTCGCTGGTGCTGGCGCTGATTGCAGGCTGGGGCGCGTGGCGCGTGTGGCTGACGCTGCCGCCGAAAGAGAAGCTGAGCTGAGTGTCGGCTAGACGCGTCTTAGACCCGAACAAGAAAACGGACGCAGTTGAACAAGCGCGTCACGGCTCCAGTTCGGTGTCCCAGTAGAGATAATCCATCCAGCTTTCGTGCAGGTAGTTCGGCGGAAACAGCCGTCCGTTGCGATGCAGATGCTGCACCGTCGGCTGGAACGGCAATTGCGCCGGATGCATGCTCGCTTCCGCCATGGTCTTGCTGCCCTTGCGCAGATTGCAGGGCGAGCAGGCGGCCACCACGTTGTCCCAGGTGGTGAGACCACCGCGCGAGCGCGGGATCAGATGATCGAATGTCAGGTCGTCGGCGGCGCCGCAATACTGGCAGGCGAATCTGTCGCGCAGGAACACGTTGAAGCGTGTGAAGGCCGGATGCGTTGAGGGTTTGACGAACGTCTTGAGCGAGACGACGCTCGGAATTTTCATCTCGAAACTTGGCGAGCGCACCGCGCGGTCGTAATTCGCAACGATGTTCACGCGTTCGAGAAACACCGCCTTGATCGCGTCCTGCCAGGACCACAGCGACAGCGGGTAATAACTCAGCGGCCGGAAATCGGCGTTCAGAACCAGTGCCGGAAATCCCGCGGGCGAGACGTGCACGTTCAAGCGATGGCGCTCCTTTCAAGCACCGGGATAGCCCCTAATGTATAGGGGAGCGTGACGGGAATGTGAAGGTGCGACTAAGGCTTACCGCGGCTGCGCTGTTTCCTCCCCGGCGCCGGGCGGCGGCGGGGAAGAAAGGCCCGTCACAGCCCGAATCGGCGCGCCAGGAACTCGCCGCCATGGCGCAGCCCCTCCTGGTCGATTCCGTGGCCGATGCCCTTCGAAATGTGCCATTCCACCGGCACATCCAGCGCGGATAGTGACGACGAGGCGTGGAATAGCGCCTGGACCGGGATCAATTCGTCCTGGTCGCCGTGGATCAGGAGGATCGGCGGGCGTGCGGCAATCTCGCCCTCGACGGTTTCGGGCGGACCGTCACCCGGCATGATGAACATCCCGGAATAGCCGACGATGGCCGCCGGCGCGACCGGCCGGCGCAGTCCGGCATGCAGCGACATCATGGTCCCTTGGCTGAAGCCGACCAGAGCCAGCGCCGAGGGCGGCAATTGCCGCCGCTGCAATTCTGCATCGAGATAGGCCTGCAGGGCCGGCGCCGCCTGATTCACTCCCACCCAGCGCTCGTCCGGATCGCGAAAGGTCAGGCCGAACCATTGCCGTCCGACCGGTGCCTGGCCGCAGGGCTCAGGCGCGTGCGGCGACACGAAGGCGGTGTCCGGCAGGATCGGCTGCCAGGCGCGGCCGATATCGATCAGGTCGTTGCCGTCGGCGCCATAGCCGTGAAGAAACACGACAAGCCGTTTGGCCTTACCGCTTTTTGGTTCGAGGCTTGGTCCCGACAGCACCGGGACGTTGGGTTCGGCCATTCTGCTTCGCTTTCCTTGTGGCTTTGGCTGCCGCCGGTTTCTTGCCCGATGGCTTCGGTTTTGTGTCGACCGCAACGCCCTCGCGCCGCTTGACCACATGATAATAGCCCCAGAGCAGATGCGCCGCCACGCCGCGCCAGGGCCGCCATGCGTCAGCGATCGCCGTCAGTTCCTTGGCGCTGGGCCGGGCCTCCAAACCGAGCGCGATACGCGCTGATTCCTGCAAGGCGAGATCGCCGGCCGGCCACGCATCGGCATGGCCGAGGCAGAACAGCAGATAGATGTCGGCGGTCCAGGGGCCGATGCCGTGCATCTCGATCAGCGCGGCATGGGCGGTGTCAGCGTCGCTTTGTCCGATATGGTCGAGATCGAGTTCGCCTTTGGCGAGCGCATTCGCGATCGCCTTGATGGATTTGATCTTGGCTGCAGACAGTCCGAGCCGGCCCAGCCGGTTGGCGCGCGCGCGGCGGAGCGAATCGTGATGGAAGGGATCGAAGGCCGCCTGCAGCCGGCCCCAGATCGCGCCGGCGCTGGCGGTCGATAATTGCTGGCCGCAGATGATCCGGGCGATGCCGGGAAATCCGGGCTCGCCGCGACGAAGTGCAGGTTCGCCGGCTTTCTCCAGAACGGGCACAAGGCGCGGATCGGCCCGCACAAGCTGTGCGAGCGCCAGAGCGAGATCGGATTGGGTGTGGAGGAACTGGGTCATCGTCGCGTGCGGCATTCTCCATCACCCTCTCCCCTTTGAGGGAGAGGGTGGCGAGCATCGAAGATGCGAACCGGGTGAGGGGTAACTTTCCAATATTGTTTGTGCAAGAAACCCCTCACCCGGTTCCTCGCTTTCGCTCGGAACCCTCTCCCTCACGGGGAGAGGGTGTCAGAGCCAGCGGCCAGACATGACGCCACCCGTTTTCCGTTTTGCGCCGTCACCGAACGGCTTTCTGCATCTTGGCCATGCGTTGTCGGCGCTGATGAACGCCGATCTCGCTGCCGAAAGCGGAGGCCGCCTGCTGTTGCGGATAGAGGATATCGACCGCACCCGCTGCAGGCCGGAATACGAAAGCGCTATTTATGACGATCTCGCCTGGCTCGGGGTGGCATGGGAACAGCCGGTGCGGCGGCAATCGGAACATTTCGATGCTTACCGGCAAGCGCTCGAAACGCTGCAGGCGCAGGACCTCGTCTATGCGAGTTTCGAAAGCCGCGGCGACATTGCGGCCCTCGTCACCGAGCGTGGCGCGAACTGGCCGCGCGATCCGGACGGTGCGCCGCTTTATCCCGGCAGCCGCAACAGCATGAGCGATGCTGAGCGCACGTCACGGATGGTTGCCGGCGAACCTTATGCGCTACGACTCGATATGGCGAAAGCCGTCGCGCGCGCAGGTGCATTGAGCTGGAGCGAAGCCGGGCGCGCCCCGGCCGGAGAGACCGGTGAGATCGCGGCGCGGCCGGACGCCTGGGGCGACGTCATCCTCGCCCGCAAGGAGATGCCGACGAGCTATCACCTGTCGGTCGTGGTCGACGATGCACTCCAGGGCGTGACGCGTGTGGTTCGCGGACAGGATCTGTTCTGGTCGACCAGCGTCCACCGGCTGTTGCAGGCGCTGCTGGGGCTGCCGGCTCCGGCCTATCGGCATCACCGCCTGATCGTCGATTCATCCGGCCGCAAGCTGTCGAAGTCGACGCAGGCGACCGCACTCCGCTCCCTGCGGGCGGGCGGTGTAACCCCCGCCGACATCCGGCGGATGATCAGCCTGCCGGAACCGTGAATGGCCGCCCCTGTGGGGCCGTGTCATGCTGGCAAAATCGAATCATGGGGCGGGGCACACCAAAACGGAAGGCCGTGAAGCGGGCGCGCAAAACCGCGCGCAAGCCCAAAGCTGTCGTGCCCGCACATCGCCAGGCATTGGAAGCCGCGCTGGCCTCGCTCGCGCATGATATCCGTACGCCGCTGACCGGCATCCTCGCGCTCTCGGATTTGCTCATCGCCTGCGATCTGCCCGAGCGCGAACGCGGCTGGGCACGGGCAATCCGCAGCGCCGCCGATCATCTGGCTCAGCAAACGTCGCTGGTGCTCGACGCCGTGAAGGCCGACCGCGGCGGTCTTGCCTTGCGCAAGGATGTGTTCTCGCCGGTGGAGCTTGCCGAAGCGATTGCGGCTTCGCTGTCAGCCCGCGCCGCGCGGAGCGGCTTGGCCGCCGAGATGGACATTGCGGGCAGTCTCCCCGCGCAGGCGATTGGCGATCCGGTGCGGATCCGGGCCGCACTCGAAAATCTCATCGACAATGCGGTGAAATTCACGGCGCGCGGCGGCGTGAGATTTGGGGCGAAAGCGGAGCCCGCACCGCGTGGCCGCGTGCGGCTCAGCTTCTCGGTGAGCGATAGCGGTATCGGCCTGACCAAAGCGGAGATCACAAAGCTGTTTCGTCCCTTCGCCCAGGCCAGCCGCGCAGTGTCGATGCGCTATGGCGGCACCGGGCTCGGCCTCGTGCTGGTGAAGCGGCTGGCCAGGGCGATGGGCGGCGATCTCGGCGTTGCCAGCAAGAAGGACGAGGGCTCGACCTTCACGCTGACGGTGGCGGTGGAGCCGGTATCGGGCCGTGCCCGCGCGGCGGATGGCGACGGCGATGCGAACGGTGTGCCTGCAGGTTCGCTGCGCATTCTCTGCGCCGAGGACAATCCGTTCGGTCGGGTGGTGTTGAACGCAGTGCTGACCGAGTTCGGCCATCGCATGGATTTCGCGGGGACCGGCGCGGCGGCCATCACGGCAGTGGCAGGCGGCGGCTACGATCTGGTGCTTATGGATGTCACGCTGCCGGATATCGACGGACTGGAGGCGACGCGCCGGATCCGCGCCTTGCCGGGCGAAGCCGGCCGCATCCCGATCATCGGCGTTTCGGGACGATCTTCGGAGGACGATATCCTGAAGGCGCGTGCAGCCGGGATGACGGATTATCTGACCAAACCGGTGCGTCCGGCGGCTCTGGCGGAAGCCTTGGCACGTGCCGTCGCCCGGCAGCAAGAAACGGCCGTGTGAGGCGACACAAGTTACACGTCAAACGGTGGCTTTCGAATTCTTCTGTTCCACGATCCGCACCACGTCGGACATGATCTGGTTGATTTGGAAATCCTTCGGCGTGTAGACGGCGGCGACGCCGGCGTTTTTGAGCGTCGCCTCATCCTCCGGCGGCACGATGCCGCCGACCACCACCGGCACGTCGTCCATCCCCTCGGCGCGCATCCGCTCGACCACGTCGCGCACCAGCGGCACGTGGCTCCCCGAGAGGATCGACAGTCCGATCACGTCGACGCCTTCATCCTTCGCGGTCTTCACGAGTTCAGCCGGCGTGAAGCGGATGCCGGCATAGATCACGTCCATGCCGACGTCGCGCGCCCGCACCGCAATCTGCTCGGCGCCGTTGGAATGGCCGTCGAGGCCGGGCTTGCCGACCAGGAATTTCATGCGATGGCCAAGCTTGTGCGAGACCCGCTCGACTTCGGCGCGGACCGGTTCGAGCAATTCGCCGCCCACCTGGCGCGCGGCCTTCGGCACACCGGTCGGCGCACGATATTCGCCGAACACCTCGCGGAACACCGCGCCCCATTCGCCGGTGGTGACGCCTGCCTTGGCGCAGTCGATCGAGGCCGGCATCACGTTGATGCCTTCCTTGGCGGCGCGGCGCAGTTCGCCGAGCGCAGCATCGACGGCCTTCGCGTCGCGAGAAGATCGCCAGGCATTCAGCCGCGCAATCTGCTCCGCTTCCACCTCGTGCGATACCGTCATGATCGCGTCGATGCCGCCGGTCAGCGGCGAGGGTTCGCTCTCGGTGAACTTGTTGACGCCGACGACGACATTGTCACCGCTTTCGATTGCCTCCAGCCGCCGGGTGTTGCTCTCGACCAGCTGCTGCTTCATGTAGCCCATCTCGACCGCGGCAACGGCGCCGCCCAGCCGGTCGATGGTGGCCAGCTCTTCCTTGGCCGCGCGGATCAGCGCATCGACCTTGTTCTGAATCTCGGTCGAGCCGTCGAAGATGTCGCCGTATTCCAGCAGGTCCGATTCATAGGCGAGGATCTGCTGCGCACGCAGCGACCATTGCTGATCGAACGGACGCGGCAGGCCGAGCGCTTCGTTCCAGGCCGGCAGTTGCACGGCGCGGGCACGGGCCTTTTTCGACAGCGTCACCGCGAGCATTTCCAGAAAGATGCGGTAGACGTTGTTTTCCGGCTGCGGCTCGGTCAGGCCGAGCGAATTGACCTGTACGCCATAGCGGAACAGTCGCTGCTTCGGATCGGCGACCCCATAACGCTGCGCGGTGATCTCGTCCCACATGTCGACGAAGGCGCGCATCTTGCAGATTTCGGTGATGAAGCGCATGCCGGCATTGACGAAGAACGAGATGCGGCCGACGACCTCGCCCATCTGGCCGTCCGGCACTTCGCCCGAGGCCTTCACCATGTCGAGAACCGAGATCGCCGTGGCGAGTGCGTAAGCGAGTTCCTGAACGGGTGTCGCGCCTGCTTCCTGCAGGTGGTACGAGCACACATTCATGGGATTCCATTTCGGCATTTCCTTCGTCGTGAACAGGATCGTGTCCTTGATCAGACGCATGGACGGGCCGGGCGGAAACACATAGGTGCCGCGCGACAGATATTCCTTGATGATGTCGTTCTGGGTCGTGCCGGTGAGTTTCGTGCGCGGCGCGCCGGTCTCGTCCGCAACGGCGACATACAGCGACAACAGCCAGGCCGCCGGCGCGTTGATCGTCATCGACGTATTCATCTCGGCGAGCGGAATGCCGTTGAGCAGCGCCCGCATGTCGCCGAGATGGGAAACCGGTACGCCGACCTTGCCGACCTCACCTGCGGCGAGCACGTGGTCGGAATCGTAGCCGGTCTGGGTCGGGAGATCGAAGGCGATGGACAGTCCGGTCTGGCCCTTCGAGAGATTCTGCCGGTAGAGGGCATTCGACTTTTCAGCGGTCGAATGCCCGGCATAGGTCCGGAAAATCCAGGGTCTGTCCTTCTTCGACTTATCGTTCGCGCTATCGCTCATTCAGTCTCCGCGCAGCGTTGGCCCTAGCGCTTGAAGAAGCCGATGATCACGAGCAGGATCACCGCACCGATCATCGCGTAAATGATCGCCGAGATAATGCCGCCACCGATCGAGATTCCGAGCCGGGGGAACAGCCAGCCGGCGATGAAGGCGCCGACGATGCCGACCACGATGTTGCCGATCAGGCCGAAGCCGTAACCCTTCACAATCAGGCCGGCGAGCCAGCCCGCGACACCGCCGACGATCAACCAGACGATAAGGCTCTCGATACCCATTTCTGTCTCCCCGACATGCGCGGGGACCCGCTGCCTAAGCCCCGCCCCCGCGGCTTTGTTGCATTGCAGCGAGAGCATTCTACTGCGGCCGGAACCGGAAGTCAGCGAAAGACCGGGTGCAATCCAGCGCACGTCCAGCCAACCTGCAGCATATTATTGCAGCGCAGCATATCCGGTTGCGTGCGATCCGCAACGGTTGTTTTGCCAGCAAGGCGAAGGGATTGCGTGGTTGGCAGGCCTTCACGACGCCCCCGGAACGTGCCGGTCTAGATTGCAGTGGCGGTTCCGTTATCCACAAGCACCTCAGCCGGAGCCTTGTGACTGAGGAAGCCAACGGGGCTGGCCGACAATCCATAAGCGCCGGATTGCATCACCGCGACGAGATCGCCGGCTTCGAGCGCGGGGAGGTCAACCGCGCGCGCCAGCGTGTCGAGCGGCGTGCAGAGTGGCCCGGCGACGACGACGCGCTCGAACGAAGTCGCATCCATGCGCGCAGGTGCGATCACGGGATAATCCCGCTTCACCACCTGGCCGAGATTGCCGGATGCGGCGAGGTGATGGTGCATGCCGCCATCGGTTACGATGAAGCGGGTGCCACGCGAGATCTTGCTGGCAATCACGCGGGCGACATAGAGCCCGCCGGGTCCGGCCAGGTAGCGGCCGGGCTCAACGATGACACCGGCATCACGCAAAAGCGGCTCGGCCATCTTCTGCGCGGCAAGCGCGCCGGTCCCGTTCCGGATGGACGCGAGATCGAGGGTTACGTCGCCGGCGTAATACGGAATGCCGAGGCCGCCGCCGAGATCGATACTGCGCAGCGGGCGTTGCGCCGCGCGGGCGATCCGCGCGGCAACGTCGATCCCATGCCGCCATTGCGCGAGCAGGGTATTGGCGTCGAGAATTTGGGTGCCGGCGAACAGGTGCACCCCGCACAGGTCGAGATGGACGGCCGACGCCAGCGCCCGCAGCACCTCGTCGCTCTGCTCTTCGTCAAACCCGAAGGGAGACGGTTTGCCACCCATCCGCATCGCGCCGCCCTGCGCAGCGGAAACCGGATTGATGCGAAGGGAGACTGCGACACGCGCGCCTGCGCGGGCCGCGATTGCATCGAGGCGCATCATCTCCTCGAGACTTTCCAGATGAATTTCGCCGATGCCGTTTTGCACGACGTGGCTGAGTTCGTCGTCGCGCTTGCCCGGCCCGGCAAACAGGATGGCTTGAGGGGCAACGCCGGCCTGCCGCGCGCGCTCGTATTCCCCGGCCGATGCGATCTCGATTCCGGCACCGAGTTCGACGAAGATGCCCGCGATGGCGGGGTTCGGATTCGCCTTGATGGAATAGACGATGCTGGCAAAGCCGCTCAGCGCGATCTTCAGCGCCATGAACGAACGGCGCATCGCCTCCGCGTCGTAGATGTAGAGCGGCGTACCGAAGCGTTCGGCCAGGGCTTGGATCGTGAAGCCCCCAATCAGCAGGTCTCTGCCGCGGGCAGCGTAATGCTCCGCGACCAAGGTCAGCGCGAGCGAGCGGCTGGCGGAGGCGTCAATGACCGGCATGATCGGCCCGCTTCGCCACCAGCGCCTTATAATCGACCTTGCCGTTCGGCGTGACGGGCAATTCGCTCACCAGTTCGATGTCACGCGGCAGCATGAAGGCGGCAAGCTTCTCAGCGGCAGCCGTCAGCGCGCTTCGCACATCGATCGGTTGTTCGCGCGCGACCGCGACCGCATGTACGCGCTGACCAATCACCGGGTCGGGCAGGCCGATGACGGCAATCTGGCGGAATCCGCCGGTGGCCATCAGCACCTCCTCCACTTCGCTGGGACTGATGCGATAGCCCGACGACTTGATCATCGCGTCGTCACGGCCGACGAAATAGAAAAAGCCATCCTCGTCCTGCGTCACCAGATCGCCGGAATAGCAGACGATGTCGGCGCCACAGCCGGGCTCGATCAGTGGGTTCGGGCGCAGCACCCGCGCGGTATCTTCGGGGCGCTTCCAGTAGCCGAGCGACACCGTCGGTCCGCGATGCACCAGGATGCCGGGCTCGCCCGGATAGGCGCGGCGACCATCAGGCGTGACCACGAACACCTCGCATTCGGGAATGGCCTTGCCGATCGACGTCGGCCGCTGGTCCACCTGATCAGGCGGCAGATAGGTCGAGCGGAAGGCTTCCGTGAGGCCGTACATCAGGTAGATGCTGGTGTCGGGCAGCAACTCGCGCAGGCGCGCGGTGGTCGCTGACGGCACGGCGCCGCCGGAATTGGTGATGTAGCGAAGCGATGGCAGTGGCGTTTTCGGCAGGAGCGGCGCCGCGCGTGTCAGGATCGACCAGACGGTCGGCACGCCGGCCAACCCGGTGCATCCATGATCGCGGATCGTGCGTACGATCTCGTCGCCGAAGCGGAAGGTCAGCAGAACGAGCGTGGCGCGCTGTTCCACAGCGGTCAGCAACTGGTTCAGCCCGTAATCGAAGCTCAGCGGCAGGATCGACAGAATGCGATCGTCGGAGTTGATCCCGAGATAGCTACGCACGATGCGCGTACCCGCGATCAGGTTGCGGTGGCTGAGCATTACCCCCTTGGGACGACCGGTCGAGCCGGAGGTGTAGAGGATGGCGGCAAGGTCCTCGCCGATGGCTCCCGATGAAGGCAGATCGCGTTCGGACGCGGCCGGCAACGCGCCGGCATCGATGACCGTCAGCCCGTCGAGGTCCGCAAGCGCCGCCGCGTGGGTCTCGTGGAGCGCTGAATCGGTGAGAAGGATCGCGGCGCCGCAATCCTCCAGAATATGGCGCACCTGGGCCGGCCGCAGCAACGGATTGACTGGGACGCAGACGCCTCCGGCGCAGCTCACCGCAAAGATCGCGGCGCATTCCTCGATCGATTTCGGAAGCAGGATCGCGACCCGGTCGCCACGCTGCAATCCGGCTGCATGAAGCGCAGCCGCCTGCAAGCGAACGAGCGCGCGCAAGTCGGAATAAGCGAGACGGCGCGAGTCGTGGACGAGCGCGACGCGGTCCTCGTCTCCCGCTTCTCCGAGCAGATCGTGGACGAGAAGTGGCGCGCGGATCACGATCTCCGTCGCTCCACGAACGCGACCAGACTGCCGAATGTCTCGAAGTTGGCGGGCTCGAAGTCCTCGTCCCCGATCTCGACGCCCAGCCGTTCTCCGAGGAACGCGGCGAGATCGAGAATGCCGAGCGAGTCGATGGCGCCGCCGGTCAGCAGCGGCGTCGCATCGTCGAGGGGTTTGCCGGCCAGCGCCGGAAATCGTTCGCGCAGAAAATCGGCGACGGTGGCTCGGATGTCGATCTTTTCGGGTGCCAACATGTTTGCTCCTGCCATGGTCGCGGTCAGATCTGAAGGAAGACGAATTCGGAGAATGCGAGATCGCACGGTGCTGGCGCGGCCGGCCCCTTGTAAAAGGCCGGCGAGGTTCGCCGCGTGAACAGGCTGCCGGGGACGCGTTCGCTTTGGTCGGCATTGACCGCGAGCAGCAGGATCCTCTCACGCAGGAGGAAGCGCGCGATCGCCGGCAAATGCGCGAACATTGCGGCGCGGCTGTCGGCGAAGACCAGCCTTGCGGCGCGAATGCCGCGATAGATCTTGCGCGAAAAGATCAGCGGGTGCAGCGCCGCGCCGTCCCACAATCCGCCGCTGATACAGTCCAGCGCCGCGTGCCGGTCGAGCATCCGGCGGGTCGGTCCGGCGAACGCATCGGGTGGCAGGTCACGCAACGGCACCACGTGAGACGATCCGGCGGCTTTCATCGCGTGCCACGGCAGCGCGAAAACCAGCGTGCCCTCGGTCCAGCCGCGGAATCCAAGGCGGCCGATCATGTTGCGCACCGACGGTGTCGCGGTCAGATCGGTGAACAGGGTTGCGTTGCACGCCGTGACGGTTTGCAACATCCGCGGCGCGCGCCAGCGGTGGTCCGGGTCGATGTACCAGCTCGACAGATTGACGACGCGGCGCGGCTCGCCAGAGTCGTCGCTGCGTGTACTGGGGATCGTGAGAATAACGCCGACATCCTTGCCGTCGTGCTCCAGCAGATAGCCCGCGCCTGTCTGCATGTCGGATGCGCCGAAGGCACGCAATCTTGCGATTGCCGAGGTCCAGTCCCCTGGACGCATGCCGGGAAACCCGCGCGACAAAATCGGCAGGGTCGTATCCAAGGCCTCGAAGCTGATCGGGCGCAGCATGCAGTTCGCCTGGAACGTCGATCGAAAGGCCCATTTCGACCGGAAAGCCTGAGAAAAGGCCTAAAATGCGCGCCTTGCGCGACAGTCTGCCGCAACACGGTAAACTCCCCCCGCCACCCTGCAAAGTTCCCACTGCAACTTTTGGGTGGCGTGAACTCTGTTGCGGCGCAATATGGTCTGGGTCACAATTCATGCTCGTACGAGCCGGAGCCCGAACCGCCATGACCGCTGCGCCGAAGCTGCAAATGGTTAAGGATATCTATGCCGTCGGCGAGATCCCGCCGCTGGGACACGTCCCCGAAAAGATGAATGCCTGGGCGATCCGGCAGGAACGGCACGGTCCGCCCGAAGAGTCGATGCAGATCGAGCAGCTACCAACCTGGCCGATCGGCGAGAACGATGTGCTTGTTTTGGTGATGGCTGCGGGCGTGAATTACAACGGCATCTGGGCCGGCCTTGGTCAGCCGATCTCGCCGTTCAATGTGCACAAGCACCCGTATCACATCGCGGGCTCGGACGCCTCCGGCGTTATCTGGGCGGTCGGCCCCAAGGTCAAGCGCTGGAAGGTCGGCGACGAGGTCATCGTCCACTGCAATCAGGATGACGGCGACGACGAAGAGTGCAACGGCGGCGATCCGATGTTCTCGACCTCGCAGCGCATCTGGGGTTACGAGACGCCCGACGGTTCGTTCGCGCAATTCTGTCGGGTGCAGTCGCGACAGCTCATGCCGAAGCCCGCGCATCTGACTTGGGAAGAGGCTGCCTGCTACACGCTGACGCTCGCAACCGCCTATCGCATGCTGTTCGGACATTCGCCGCATACGCTGAAGCCGGGCGACAATGTTCTGGTGTGGGGGGCGTCGGGCGGTCTTGGCGTGTTCGGCGTGCAGCTTTGCGCGGCCTCGGGCGCCAACGCGATCGGCGTGATCTCGGACGAAACCAAGCGCGACTATGTTCTAGGTCTCGGCGCCAAGGGCGTGATCAACCGCAAGGATTTCAATTGCTGGGGTCAGATGCCGACGGTGAATACGCCGGAATACAATGACTGGGTGAAAGAGGCGCGCAAGTTCGGCAAGGCGATCTGGGACATCACCGGAAAACGCGATGTCGATATCGTGTTCGAGCATCCGGGCGAAGCGACGTTCCCGGTGTCATGCCTTGTGGTCAAGCGCGGCGGCATGGTCGTGTTCTGCGCCGGCACGTCCGGCTTTAACATCACGTTCGACGCGCGCTATGTCTGGATGCGGCAGAAGCGAATCCAGGGGTCGCACTTCGCCCATCTGAAACAGGCGAGTTCGGCGAACCAGTTCGTGATCGACCGCCGCATCGATCCCTGCATGGGCGAAGTGTTTCCGTGGGACAAGATCCCGGCCGCGCATCAGCTGATGTGGAAGAACCAGCATAAGCCGGGCAACATGGCGGTGCTGGTGTCGGCGCCGCGCACGGGGTTGCGCAATCTTGAGGATACGATCGAGGCGGCGGGCGGGTAGCCTCGGCGCCTCTATTCTCGGAGTGCCTGCGCGGCCCGGTGTGTTCACCGCCACCGGCGGCCGGGTGTTAGACGGGCGCCGGCTCCTGATCTGCGCGCGCCCTCGAAATCATGGCGTTCAGGTTGCCGCCATAGAGGAAGATCGACGCTGTCCAGTAGAGAAAGACCAGCGCGATCATCGGTGAGGCAAGGCCGGCATAATAGACCGAATAGGTGAAGGCGAAGTCGGCGAGATAGCGGCCGAACGCGATGCCGGTGATCAGCCATAGCGCCAGGGTGACCAGGATGCCCGGCAGGATTTCCATCAGGCTGCGCTTGCCGGCCGGCAGCCATTTGTGAACGACGAACAACGGCACGATCAGGAGCACGCTCGCGGTTAAGAGCCGCACCAGCGTGATCACTTCGCCGAAGGGCTGAAGCGCCGGGAAGCGCCGGATCAGTGTGGTCCAGATCAATGGCGCAAGCAGAACCAGGAATGACAAGGCGAGCAGGCCGAGCGCGCCGAGGATGACGTAGCCGATCGATTCCAGCCGCAGCAGCCAGATCGAGCGGGTCTCCACCGCGGTGTAGGCGCGGTTGAGGCCGATGCGCAGGCTTTCGATTCCGCTCGACGCGAAATAGACCGCGAGCACCACGCCCACGGTCAGCACCTGTCCATGGGCGCCAACCAGCACGTTGTGAATTTCACGTGAGATCGGACCGGCCACCTCTTCCGGCCATGCCTCGAGGACGAGGTTCGCGGCTTCGTCGGCGAGATATTGCGACCCGAACACGCCCGCGAGCGCGGTCAGCACCAGGAAAAACGGGAACATCGCCATCAGGGTCGACAGCGCGATATGGCTCGCGATGGCCCAGCCATCGTCGGCATTGAACTGCCAGAAGGCGTCCATGACGACGCGATATGTTCGTTTGAGCAATTTCAAAGGGCGCCCCGGTGCATTTGCTCAAGCGACATAGGCAAAGCGCGCGGCCGGCTCAAGGGCCGCGTGAGGCGCTCGCCTAAGCGTGAGATCAGGCCGCCTGTACCTCGATCAGGAACTGGCGGATCCGGGAATCGAGCCCCTCCGCCTCGACCGCAAGGGCATCGGCAAGCGCCCTTACATCCGCCGCCGTCGCTCGCGCGTCCACCGTCGCCGTCGAAACGCGGCTCATGGCTTCGGCGCCATTGCGAGCCGCGCCGGAGGCATTGCTGACGCCTTCCGCGATAATCGTCACCGCGGTGCTCTGCTGTTCGACGGTAAGCGCCACATTGGCGGCAAGCGACGACATATCCTCGATGATACGGTTGACCTGGGTGATCGCATCCGTGGCATCCGCAGCGGCCGACTGGATGGCGCCGACCTGCCCGGCGATATCTTCGGTTGCCCGCGCGGTCTGGCCGGCCAGAGATTTGACTTCCGAGGCCACCACCGCAAAGCCGCGGCCGGCCTCGCCCGCGCGAGCGGCTTCGATGGTGGCATTCAGCGCCAGCAGATTGGTCTGCCCGGCGATCGACGAAATCAGGTTGACGACTTCGCCGATCCGCGTTGCGGCATTGGCGAGTTCCGCCATGGTTGCGCTGGTCCGGCGTGCCTCAGAGACGGCCCGTCCGGCGACCTGCGTCGACTGATGTGCCTGGCCGGCAATTTCCCCGATCGAGGCCGCCAGTTCCTCGACCGACCCCGCCGCGGCGGTGACATTGCCGGACGCGGCCAGCACGCGGCTTTCCGCCGTCCGCGCTTCGGCCGACATGTCGTCGGCAGATGCATTGAGCCGGCTGGATGCGGTTTCGAGACGCTGCGCCGCTCCGCGGACCCGGCCGAGCATATCGTCCACCGACTTCTCGAAACGCGCGATGGTGGCCGCAATGGTGTAATTGCGCATCTCGCGCGCCTTCGCGGTTTCGCTTTGCGATTCGGCGAGACGTTCGCGCTCCAGCATGGTGTCCCGGAACACGATCACTGTCCGCGCCATGTCCCCGATCTCGTCCCGGGCGCGCGTACCGGGGATCACCGCCGCGGTGTCACCTTTGGCCAATTGCGCCATGGCGTCGGCCAGGCTCTGTAAGGGCCGGGTGATGCTCCAGCCAATCAGCAGACTCAGCGCCAAACCGAGACTCGCCGAGACGATGCCGAATGACAGGATGATCGACCAGGTGCGGCTCTGCGCCTCGGAGAGTTGCGCTGCTGAACGGGTCGCGCCCACGCTCGCGGTTTGAATGATGGCATCGGCGGCGGGTGCGAGTTGCTGCGTCTCGAGATCGATGATCTTGAGATTGGGACGCAACCTGTCGGCGGTTGCGGACCAGGCCGCGAAGGTATCTGCGAGAGCCTTGACGCGGCTTTCCAATTCAGCGCGGTGCTCGGGCGTTGCGGCAACGCTTTTGATCGTGTTGGCGAAGTTGTCGTATTCCGCGAAGAACAAGGTGTAGGATGTGCTGGTCGATTTGAGGCGCTGCTCGGCTTCGTAGCGCCGCATCATCAGGAGCGACACCAGGAGCTTTCTTGCTTCGTTTTCGCCCAGCCATGCAATGCCCTGGTTGATGACGCGCTCGACCGCAACACCCGTATCGTGCAACTGACGGCGCAAGCCGTCTTTCTCCGAAAATCCGAGTTTGCGCTGATCGCGTATGACCTCGGCGAACCGGCCGTCGATGTCCTTCAGGCGATTCGGGATCCATGCGATCCGCATGCGCTCCGTCTGATCGAGCGATCTTTCGATGAAAGCCAGGTTGTTGCGCGCCTGCAAACTTGCGGTTTCGAAATCCTTGATCGTGTCGTCGCTGGGGTCGGCGGCAAAATCCCGGGCGGCAATCCGCATCTGGCTGATAGCCTCCTTCAGCCTGTGGCTGGCAGCGGCGGTCGCGTCCGCGCGCCGGTAGCGCTCGAAGGCGTCGGCAACCTCGCGTTCGCCGGCCATGAAAGCGGCGCCGGTGGCAGCGAGCCCCAGGACTGGAATCAGGGCGATCAGAAGAATGCGCGAGCGGACCGACAGCGCGCGTATCAGCCGTGAAGGGCTCCAGCCGACACGGCGGACAGGTTGACCAGCGCTGGGGAGGGGAGCGGCTTGCATGATGGCTTCGCCTGCGATTTGGCAGCAGCATTAAAGCCGGAAATGGTTAATTATCGGAGGAATACCGGCCCCGCAGCTCGCAGTTGCTTTTGTGCGCTGCACCATTAGTCTGTTGCCGTGATCCATCTGTTAACGGGGCTTTACCATGCCAGCCGCAGCGCAACGGTCCGACGTCTCGGATGCTTTCATGCCCCTTGCCCGCGAGGCTGTGGCGTTTGCGGAAGCGCTGTTTCAGGACGCGCAGATTGCGGTGCGGAAGCGCGTCGCGACCGAAGGCGGCGACACCATGAACCGCGTCTTCGACCGCGAGCAGCGTGCGACCCACGGACTTGCATGGCTCGCGACCTATGTCGAAGCGCTGCGCCAACTCGTAGCCTATGCCGAGCGGATGCAGGCGGAAGGCAAATACGGCGAGATCGAGGACCTGCAGGTCCGTATCGGCTTCGGTGAGTATCTGGCGCAGATCCTCGGCGGCATTCCGATGAGCCAGGGCGAGACGGTGCGGCTGTCCGATCTCGGCCTGCCGCGTGCGGATGTGGCGTCGCGCATGAAGCCCGCGGTCGATCATCTGATCGACACCGGCAACACGTCCGCACGACGCGCACGCCTCGCCGAGATCATCAATCATCACACCGAGCCGACCTACGGCAATGCCGGTCTCGACGAGACGCTGGAAGCGATCCGTGAAGAGATGAGGAAATTCTCGGCGAGCGAGGTGGTGCCGTATGCCCAGGCCTGGCATCTAAAGAACCAGTATATTCCGCTCGATGTGATCGACCAGATGTCGGAACTCGGCGTGTTCGGGCTGACCTTGCCCGACGAGTATGGCGGCATGGGGCTCGGCAAGGAATCCATGTGCGTGGTGTCGGAGGAATTGTCGCGCGGCTATATCGGCGTGGGCTCGCTTGGCACCCGATCGGAAATCGCAGCCGAACTCATTCTCGGCAGTGGCACCGAGGAGCAGAAGCGCAAGTGGCTGCCGCTGATCGGCTCGGGCGAAATCCTGCCGACTGCCGTTTTCACCGAGCCGAATACCGGATCGGATCTCGCCTCACTCAAGACCCGTGCCGTGCGCGACGGTAATGTCTACAAGATCTACGGCAACAAGACCTGGATCACCCATCCGGTGCGCGCCGACCTGATGACGCTCCTAGTCCGCACCGATCCAAATCAGAGCGGGTATCGCGGCCTGTCGATGCTGCTTGCGGAAAAGCCGCGCGGCGATGACAAGAATCCGTTTCCTGCGCCTGGCATGTCCGGCACCGAGATCGAGGTGCTGGGCTATCGCGGTATGAAGGAGTACGAAATCGCCTTCGACGGCTTCGAGGTCAGCACCGACAACCTGCTCGGCGGCATCGAGGGGGCTGGTTTCAAGCAATTGATGCAGACCTTCGAGGCCGCTCGCATCCAGACCGCGGCGCGCGCGATCGGCGTGGCGCAGGCGGCGATGGATCAGGGTCTTGCCTACGCGCAGCAGCGGTCGCAATTCGCCCGTCCGATCGTCGAATTTCCCCGCGTCGCCGACAAGCTTGCGATGATGGCGGTGGAAATCCTGATCGCGCGCCAGCTTACCTATTACGCCGCGCGGCAGAAGGATTCAGGGCGGCGTTGCGACCTCGAAGCCGGCATGGCGAAGCTCCTGGCCGCCCGCGTCGCCTGGGCCGCCGCCGACAATGCGGTGCAGATCCATGGAGGCAACGGCTTCGCGCTCGAGTTTCCAGCCTCTCGCATCCTGTGCGATGCGCGCATTCTCAATATTTTCGAGGGCGCGGCCGAGATCCAGGCGCAGGTGATCGCCAAGCGCTTGCTTGACGGCAGCAACTGAGACCATTTGCATCGGCTCCGTGACATGGCCGTTCGCCGTTCGTGCTTCGACTGCGCGGCAACCGAAATCGCTCCGAGGCGTTGACCTGCCGCAAGGCGGGCTTATTTGCGATAAGGTGCCCTGACAGCCCGCAAGGAGAGCATTTGATGTCTTCGAAATCGATCAAGATCGAGCAGGATGAGTGGGTTATTGTCTGTGACGGCGCCAAGGCGCTGTTTCTGCAAAATGCGGGGGATTCGAAGTTTCCGAATTTGCAGACCCGCGAGGTGATGGAACAGGAGGTGCCGCCGACCAGTGAACTGGGCACCGACAAGCCGGGCCGCTCACATTCGTCGGTGGGGCCTGGCCGGTCCTCCGTGCAGCAGACGGATTTTCATACCCAGCAGGAAGAGGAATTCCTGCGCTCGATCATGATCAAGCTCGATGCTGCCGCGCAGTCCGGCCAGATGAAGTCGATCATCATCGTGGCGCCGCCACGTGCGATCGGGGTGCTTCGCCAGCATTACACGCATGCGCTGAAACAGGCGGTTCGCGAGGAAGTCCAGAAGGATTATGTGAAGATGCCGGTCTACGAGATCGAAAAGCATCTCGCGGCCTGACAGCGGGCGAGTGCCTGCCGGACCGGTAGTCGCGCTGCCAGTCCGGTGATAGAAAGCCGTAATGTCAAATCCGTTCTATACTCTCATTCCGTTCGCCATCGGTGCGGTTGCCATCGTTCTCGTCTTCGGCCTTGTGAACATGCTACGTGGCGGGTCGCCGCACCTGTCACAGAAGCTGATGCGGCTGCGCGTGCTGTTGCAGGCGATCGCGCTTGTCATCATCATGCTGGCGATTTGGATGATGGGACGCTGACCGCATGGTGATCCTCAACCGTATCTACACGCGCACCGGTGACGACGGCACCACCTCCCTCGGCTCCGGCGAGCGGCGCAAGAAATACGATCTGCGGGTCGATGCCTATGGCACGCTCGACGAAGCCAATGCCGCGATCGGGATCGTGCGGCTCCACACCAAAGACGACGCCCAACTCGATGGAATGCTGAGGCATATCCAGAACGATATCTTCGACGTCGAAGCCGACCTCTGCATTCTCGACGGCAGCAAGGGCAAGGGACCCGGCGGCCTGAAGCTTAACGTCACCGAAAAGCAGGTGCGCTGGATCGAGGAGCAGATCGACGCGCTCAACGAGACCTTGCCGCCGCTGCGCTCGTTCATCCTGCCGGGCGGGACGCCGGCCGCGGCCTACCTGCATCTGGCCCGCACGATGTGCCGGCGCGCCGAGCGGCTGATGGTCGCGCTGCGCGATCAGCCGGGCGAAGACGTCACGCCGGAGGCGATCCAGTATGTGAACCGGCTGTCGGACTTTCTGTTCGTGGCGGGCCGCCATGCCAATGACCGGGGCGAAAAGGACGTGCTCTGGCAGCCCGGGCAGAACCGCTGACGGAGCGTCCGGAGACGCGCCGACCCTTGCCGGGCCCCCAAAACCTCACTAACGCTGTGCAGAGGGCACACGGTTCGTCTGCCATACACGCCGTTGACACCCACGCCCTCCCACTCTTAGGTAGCCGCCTGATCTCGCATCTGCGAAGGCTTCGATCATGAAAATTCTCGTGCCCGTCAAACGGGTTATCGACTACAACGTCAAAGTGCGGGTGAAGGCGGACGGCTCCGGGGTCGAACTCGCCAACGTCAAAATGTCGATGAACCCGTTCGACGAGATCGCGGTGGAAGAGGCGATCCGTCTGAAGGAGGCCGGCAAGGCGACCGAAATCGTCGCCGTCTCGATCGGCCCGGCGCAGGCGTCCGAGACCATCCGCACCGCGCTTGCCATGGGCGCCGACCGCGGCATCCTGGTCAAGGTCGACGCGATGCCGGAGCCGCTTGCCATCGCCAAAATCCTGAAGGCCATCGTCGAGGCGGAGCAACCCGGCCTCGTAATCATGGGCAAGCAGGCGATTGACGACGATTCAAACCAGACCGGCCAGATGCTTGCCGCCTTGCTGGGCTGGCCACAGGGCACTTTCGCCTCAAAGATCGTGATCGATGGTGGCGACGTGTCGGTGACGCGCGAGGTCGATGGCGGACTGCAGACCGTGAAGCTGAAGGGCCCGGCGATCGTGACGACCGACCTGCGCCTGAATGAGCCGCGCTATGCGAGCCTTCCCAATATCATGAAAGCAAAGAAGAAGCCGATCGACGAGAAGGCCCCGGCCGATTACGGCGTCGACGTGAAACCGCGGCTGGAAGTGCTGAAGACAGTGGAGCCGGGCGGCCGCAAGGCCGGTGCGAAGGTCGGCTCCGTTGCCGAACTTGTCGAGAAGCTGAAGAACGAGGCGGGCGTATTGCAATGACCACCCTTCTGATCGCCGAGCACGACAACGCTCATCTCAAGGACGCGACCGCCAAGGCGATGACCGCCGCCAGGGCGCTCGGCGGCGATGTGCATGTCCTCGTCGCCGGCAAGGGCGCGCAAGCCGTAGCGGACGCGGCGGCGAAGCTCGACGGTGCGAAAAAAGTGCTGCTGGCGGACGGCGATGCCTATCAACATCAGCTCGCGGAGCCGGTCGCAGCGCTCGTCGTCTCGCTGGCTAAGGATTACGACGCGATCGTCGCGCCCGCGACCACCAACGGCAAAAACTTCATGCCGCGGGTCGCGGCGCTGCTCGACGTGATGCAGGTCTCCGACATCATCAAGGTCGAAGCTCCGGACACCTTCGTGCGGCCGATCTATGCCGGCAATGCGCTGCAGACGGTGAAGTCGACCGACCCGAAGAAAGTGATCACCGTCCGCACCTCGACCTTCCAGGCGACGGGCGAGGGCGGTTCGGCTCCGGTTGAAACCGTGGCGGCCGTTGCCGATCCCGGCGTGTCGGCCTTCGCCGGCGAGGAATTGTCGAAATCCGACCGGCCGGAACTCACCTCCGCCAAGATCATCATCTCGGGCGGCAGGGCGATGCAGAATCGCGAGAACTTTACCAAGTATATCGAGCCGGTGGCCGACAAGCTGGGCGCTGCCATGGGCGCGTCGCGCGCCGCGGTGGACGCGGGTTATGCCCCGAACGACTGGCAGGTCGGGCAGACCGGCAAGGTGGTGGCGCCGGAACTCTACATCGCGGTCGGCATTTCGGGCGCGATCCAGCATCTCGCCGGGATGAAGGATTCCAAGGTGATCGTTGCTATCAACAAGGACGAGGAAGCGCCGATCTTCCAGGTCGCGGATTACGGCCTCGTCGCCGATCTGTATCAGGCGCTGCCGGAGCTGGACGCCGAACTCGGCAAGCTCAAGCGCTGAAAATCAAGCTCCCCTGCCGGGGAGGAGTGAAGGACAAAATGGCGCATATCAAAAAGGTCGGCGTGATCGGGGCAGGCCAGATGGGCTCGGGGATCGCCCATGTCTGCTCGCTCGCCGGTTATGACGTGAAGCTGCACGACGTATCCGCCGACCGCATCAAGCAGGCGCTCGCCACCATCAACGGCAACATGGCGCGCCAGGTGTCGAAGAAGATCATCACCGAGGAACAGCGTCAGGCTGCGATCGCGAAGATCGTGGCCGCGCCTTCGATGGAAGACTTCTCCGAGTCCGATCTGGTGATCGAGTCGGCCACCGAGCAGGAAGAGGTCAAAAAGAAGATCTACAATCAGCTGTGTCCGTCGCTGAAGCCCGAGGCCATTCTTGCGACCAACACATCGTCGCTGTCGATCACGCGGCTCGCATCCGCGACCGACCGGCCGGAGAAGTTCATCGGCATCCATTTCATGAATCCGGTTCCGCTGATGGAGCTCGTGGAGATCATCCGCGGCATCGCCACCGGCGATCCCACCTTCGAGACGTCCAAGCAGTTCGTTAGCACCCTGCACAAGACCATCGCGGTGGCGGAGGATTTCCCCGCCTTCATCGTCAACCGCATCCTGCTGCCGATGATCAACGAGGCGATCTATACGCTGTACGAGGGCGTCGGCACCGTGGACGCGATCGACACCGCGATGAAGCTTGGTGCGCATCATCCGATGGGCCCGCTGGAGCTGGCCGACTTCATCGGCCTCGATACCTGCCTCTCGGTGATGCAGGTGCTGCATGAGGGGCTGGCGGATTCGAAATATCGCCCCTGTCCGCTGCTGGTGAAGTATGTCGAGGCCGGCTGGCTCGGCCGCAAGACGAAGCGCGGCTTCTACGACTATCGCGGCGAAAAGCCGGTACCGACGCGGTAGCAGACCCAAAGCTCCTCTGCGAAATCTGCGAAGTCGCACCGCCGGCCTTTGTGCCGCGAGCGGTGCGTGAGACCTGCAGGTTAATCCCGTCGCTTGGCGCAGGGCGCGGCCTGCGGTGCGGGGCGTCATCTCGTTGGAATCTTAATTTAGGAATTTCTGGCATTCTCGAAGCGATCGCCGATCGAGGATCGACCAGACGATGACATCGCCAACACGCCCGCGGCATAGCGAATTGCATCTCATGCTCGACGCCGGGCGCCGCGACCTGGTCCGCGCCTTCGTGCGCGAGGCCGCGCTCGCCGAAGGTGTGCCGGTATCCTGCGCGAGCCTGATCGCCGATGATTGTGCGGAAGTCTGGCTGACGGTGTCGGCCGACGCGTCGGGCCAGGACCGGGTCCGTATCGCGCTGTCGGTCGCCCGGCGCGAGATCAAGGCGAGCATTACACTCTCCGGCCACTCGCGATTTGCGAAGGTGGTGGCGGCGCTGGGCGGCCGCTTGCAGCCCGATGCCGGTATCTCGTGTCGCGAAGCCGGGATCGACGGCTGGGAGATCAGCCTGCATCGCAGCCTGGGCGGGTTCGCCGAGGCGCTGGCCTCGGCACCGGCGCCTGCAGCCGAGCCGGTTGTGGAGTCACCGGCCTCGACAACGCCTGCCTCGGGCGAGTTTCGCATCGACTTGCCGGAGCAGACCGATACGGCGGCGATCGCCCGCTGCTTCCTAGCGGTCTACGGCCATCACTATGTCCACTCCGACGTGTTCTCGCCCCATCGATACTGGTCGAGAGTCGAGAGCGGCGAGTTGATCCCGGTTGTCGCGCGGGGCAGTGACGGCGACGTGATCGGCCATCTCGCGCTGGAACGCGAATCCGGCGCGCTGGTCGCCGAACGTGGCGAGGCGGTGGTGCTGCCGGAATACCGGGGCCATCACCTTCTGGAGCGCATGACCGAGCGTCTCTCCGACGAAGCGCCCAAACGCGGCCTGCTCGGCATTTATGCGGAGCCGCTCACCATCCATACCTTTTCCCAGCGCAATGACGAGCGTGCGGGAATGCCGATCTGTGCGGTGCTGCTCGGGGCCAATCCGGAAAGCTTCCGGCCCAAGGATATCGCGTGTCCGACCGCCGGACAGCGCCAGAGCTATCTGCGCACGTTCCGGTTCGTGCAGCCGCCGGCCGCGCGCGCGATCCAGGCGCCTGCGCCCTACCGCGAGATGCTTCTCAAGATCTACAAAAGCCTCAACGTGACGGTGACGGTGGCAGACGCATCGGGCGCGGCTGCCCCGGACTCGCGCACCGCCATCAAGGTCAACGATCGCGGCTATGGCATGATCCGGTTCGAGCGGATCGGTCCGAGTTGCGCCATCGAACTCGAGCAGGCGCTGCGTGACGTGCGGGCGCTGGGCGCGCACTCGGTGCAGCTGTCCGCTCCGATCGCCGATCCGGGGCTCGGGCACCTGACGGATGCGGCCCGCGGCCTCGGCTTCTTCTTTTGCGGCGTGGGCCCCGCCTTCGCGGATGGCGCGGACCTTTTCCTGCTTCAGCTGCTCACCGAGCCGCTCGACACCGGCAAGCTTCAGCTATTCACCGACCAGGCCAAGGACATGGTGGCCTTCATCGATCGCGATCGAAGCGAAACGGCGAAGGCGTAGGGCAGACGCCCGCTACGCCGCCTCGTTCTGCGGGAACATGTGCAGGTAGGGTTTCGCCTCGTCCAGCACGAGCGAAAACGAGGGGCGCCGCTTCAGCCGGTCGAGATAGCCGGCGATTCCAGGGTGACCAGGCTTTAGCGGAATGATCTTGTCGGCGTAGAACAGCGCCGGAGCTGCAGCGCAATCGGCCATCGTAAACGTGTCGCCCATGGCCCAGGTCCTGCCAGCGATGTCACGTTCGATCATGTCGAGCGTCGCGCGCAGGTGCGTGCTTGCCTGCTCGACGCCATAGGGATCGCGATGGCCTTCCGGTCGCAGGCGGCCAAAGACGACCCGCTGCACGTTCAGGTTCACGTAATTGTCGAACACGCGATCCTTCACGTGCATCTCGAAAGCAACATCGGCATCGTCCGGGATCAGCTGCACGGCGCCGCGGAAATGCCGGTCGAGATGCGCGATGATGACGCTGGTCTCCGGGATGATGCGGTTGCGCGCCTCGTCGCGTAGCACCGGAAACTTCCCGACCGGCCATATTTTCAGGAATTCTGCATGCTGGGTCTCGTCCATCAGATCGACCATGTGCGGCGTGAAAGGCGTATCGTTCTCATACAGCGCGATCAGAACTTTCATGCAGAATGACGATAGCGGGTGGTAATAGAGCGTGAGGCCTGTCATCCCGTTTGCCTTTCGATGTTGTGTTCTTGCGGTGTGGTCCGAGGCGTCTGACCAAGGCGTCCTCCGACCAAGGTGAGCGGCAGCGCGGATACGACCAGCGCGATCGGGTACCAGGCTGGGCCCAGATCCATGCCGATCGCGGCGGAAGCGCCGATGGCGCTGAGAAGGGTGCCAATGCATCCGAGGATCAGAACGTGGCGCATCGGCGAGGCGGGCGCGAGCCTCGCCGTGACATAGCCGCCGATGACCGCGTAGACGCTGCGATAGAACAACGCGAGCAGGTTGTCGTCTGTGTCGCGCATCGGCTCGCCCCATGGTGGATAGACATCCAGCATGTGAAGAACCTGATCTGTCGCGAGCGACAGGACCGCGACAGATAGAAAGCCGGCAGCAATTGCCCCGGTGCTGCGCAGCAGGCGGCGTGCCGGCGGCGATCCTTGAATGGCGCGGTCTGTCATTGTCGGGATCCGCGATCGCGCGCTATTTCTTGCGCCGGTAATGCGCGGTCATGAATTTGTGCCACCGGCCGTCCGGGCCAAGCATCTGCGACGACAGGATCCAGTGGTCGTCGTTCTCGACCGTGACGATATCCTGGTACTTCGCCATGCCGCCGTCGCCCGTCATGCTCGGGCCTTCGGCATCGAGCGTGAGTACCTTGCCGGCTGCGTCGAGCGAGCCTTCGTACAGCCAGAGATGCGTCATCATCGAAGCAGTGAAGGTGCCGACAAACTTACCCTTCGCAGCATCGAAACCGAGCGTGATGATGCTGCGCATGTCGCCGCCGCCGGGCATTTCGCCCCAGCCTTCATAGATGGTCCACAGGTCGCCAAGCGATCGGGTGATGCAATTGCCGGTCGACTTCATCGGCGGCTGGTCGGGGCTCATTATGCACTCGCCCTCGAAGCTCCACTCGCCCACCATCCGCAGCAGCCAGCGATGTTCCTTGGTCGGCTCCGCCATCATCGGGCAGTTGTCCTGGTTGGTATCGGTATTCTCGGCAACGGACATCGGCTTTCCTCCTTCTCTCTGCTGCGAAACGGTTCATCGCTCGGCGAGCGCCTTGAGGTCTTTCAGGCCGCGTTCCATGTCGGCCCCGAGCATCTTGTCGAGGTCCACAAATACGCACATGACCTTGGATATCAGCGGCATTGGGCCGTGCATCGCCCAGGTCATGCTGGTGGCGTTACCTTTCGGGGCAAAAGTATATTCGACGATGTTGTTGGCGTTCATCGGGCGGATCATTTCAAGATTGAGCTTGATGTTCGCGGGCGTCACCTCCGTTACGGTGAGCGAACCGGCGCCGACGTCGCTGTTGCCGTCCCATTCGAGTTTCGAACCGGGGCCGCTCGCCGGACCGCTAAAGGTCTTTTTCATGGCGAGATCTTTCTTCTCATAAGGCGACCATTCCGCGCCGCGCCGCAGATCGGAGAGAATGCCGACAAGCTTCTCCGGTGGTGCGGCGATGGTCTCGGTGCGCTGGACCCGGAAGGTGTCGGGCTGGGTCGCCACGGCATAGCCCACGACGCCGACGACGCCGACGGCGAGTACGACGATGATGATGAGCAGGATCTTCAGCATTTCAGTGTTCCGCTACTGGTTCGCGAGATGGGCATCGAGCTTGTCGAAGATGCCGGCGAAGCTGACGTGTATCGAATCGAACATGCCGACAAACGTACTAACCTCGGCCGGCGTGGCATTGATCGGCGTCGATCGGGCGGTCACGATCGTTGCGCCATCTTCCTCCGCAAAGGTCACCACATTGTGGAATTCGAGCGGGAACCGGCTTTCAAGCCGCGGAAAGGGCGCGCGCCTAAGGCTGCCATTTTCGTCGGAGAATCCGTTGACGTATTCCAGTTGCTCCGGCGCGCGGATCAGCCCATAAATGAACCGTCCGTAGACCGGCTGGCCAGGCTCGAATTCCATCGCATAGTGGAACATGCCGCCGGGTCGGAAATCGAACGTCAGCACGCGGATCGCCGCGTCCTTCGGTCCCCACCATTTGGCGATCTGATCGGCCTCGCTGTAAGCCTTCCACACCCGTGCGCGCGGCGCCTTCACGATGCGGGTGACGACGAAGTCCTGTTCGAGCATGGTCGCGGTCATGTAAGCGGTACTTTCGCGGGCAGTCTCATGGCTTGGACCGGACATGCGGCGTTATGCCGGGACGATAATCATCCAGCTCACGCCGAAGCGGTCGACGAGCATTCCGAATGTTCTCGCGAAGAAGGTTTTCGTGAGCGGCATCCGGACCGTCCCTCCCTCCGCAAGCGCAGCGAAGAAGCGTGCTGCTTCCGGCTCGTCTCTTGCCGTCACGGACAAGGTAAAGCCTTCGAATTTCGGCGCCGTCGCGTCCATTCCATCGGAGGCCATCGCGGGCGAGCCATTCACGCTAAAGCTCGCGTGCATGATCTTGTTGGGGTCCGCCGGGGTGCAGCCGGGCGGTGGCGTCTCCGGGTTGTCTTTGAAGCGCATCAGCATGTCGATTTTCGCGTCGAGCGCTTTCGCGTAGAAGGTCAGGGCTTCTTTGCATCGTCCATTGAACATCAGATAGGGCGTAGGCATCGGGGTGCTCCTTGAGTGGTGCGCATGACCGGGCGATCGCGCGCCGTTCGGCGAAGGATGCGCGTGTTTTGAACGACAGTTGCGGGTTGCTGGCGGATCGCCAGCGGTCTAGAGGTCGACGAAACTCTTGAAGCCGCCCCAGATCATGCGCTTGGTGTCGAACGGCATCTTCTTCGGGTCGCTCATCATCTCGGCGAGGCGCTTGTCCTTCATCACCTTCTTCATGATGGAGTCGCGTTGCTTGCGCGACTTGTAGGTGATCCAGGAGAACACCACGACCTCGCCCTTCTTCAGCTTCACAGCCTGCGGGAACGAGGTCCACTTGCCTGGCTTGACGTCGTCGGCGACGCATTCGTGATAGTTGATCGCGCCGTGTTCCTTCCACACCTTGCCGGCGAGCGTGGCGATGCGCTCATAATCCTTCAGCTTCTTCTTCGGCACCGGGATGATGAATCCGTCGACGTAAGGCATCTCACTCTCCTGGAAAAAATCTGTGGTCCGGCTGCTTTCGTTCAGCCGTTCTCGCGCTCAGTTGGAATGGCAGCAGCCAGCGACCACGGCGGGCTCCCAACGCCCGACGGCATTCACACGTCCGGGCGCACCGTAGCGGTCGTGATGGCGCACCCAGTCGGTGAGGTCGAAGTTCGGCCCGTTTTCGTTCCGCCCCTTCGGCGTCAGATCGAGATACATGTAGGCGCCAAGCACTTCCTCGGCCCCGCGCCCGAAGGCCGAGTAGGTGTGGAAGATTGCGCCGCTCTCGTCCTTGTAGAACACGCTGAGACCCGACAGATCCTCAAGCGGCACGGCGATCTCGTGGTAATTGTAGAGGACCGTGCCGTTGTCGACCTGGTCCGGCGTGAACGAGACACCGAAATCGTAGTTGAAGTCCGAGCCGAAGGACGAGACCCAGCGGAAGCGCCAGTTCATCCGTCGCTTCACGGCCTCGATCTCGGGCAGCGGCGTGCGCGCAATCGCAACATAGCTCACGTCATGATGCTCGATATGCATCAGCACGCCGTCGATGTGATCGACCTCGAACGAGCAGCCGACGCAGGGGTTCTTCTGGCCGGGGGGCAGCATGAAATGCTTGACGATGAGCTGGCTGCGGCCGTCGAACAGATCCGACAGCGACTTGCGGCCAACCGGCGTGTCGAAGACATAGTCCTTCTCGATCCTGACCCACGGTAGTGCACGCCGCTTCGCGCTCAGTTCATCGCGCAGCCGCGTCATCTGCTTTTCTTCCACGAGCAACGTCTTGCGCTCCTGCAGCCAGTCTTCGCGCGAAACGACCCGGTGATCGGACATATTCGATTGCGACATCATGGCCTCCTCACATCGTGGCCGGCGTCATCCAGCCAATGCCTGCGCCGCCCGGCTCGCGCAGGATGGCGATGCGGCCGACGTCAGGCACGTCGAAAATCGGCCGCATCAGCTGCGCGCCCGCCTTCACAGCCTGCTCGACCCGTGCATCGACATTGTCGACCGCGAGATAGGACATCCAGCCTTCGGGCACGCCGTCGAATTTGGGTGAGGCAAGCTCGAACAATCCGGCGACCGGCTCGCCACCCATGAATGCGCACCAATAGGTACGGCCGTCTTCATGCGCCATCGGCATGCCCTCGAAGGTCCAGCCGATGGTTTCGGAATAGAATTGTTTTGCGCGCGTGACGTCGCGCGTCAGCAATTCGTTCCAGTGGAAGGTGCCGTGTGCGGACATGCTTCACTCCAGTGTTCTGTGTCGCTGCGCCCGTTCACGCCGCCATTTTGAAATCGGCGATCTGGGCATTCAGCGCGCGCTTGAAGGCGGGCCTTTCCGTGCAGCGCTCCAGGTAGGCAGCGAGGCGATTGTCGCTTGTGACGATCTCCGTGTGATCGAGAATTCTCAACACCGTCGTCATCATCAGATCGCCCGCGGTGAAACGCTCGCCATCGAGATAGGATTTCGTCCCGAGCGACTTGGAAAGTGCTGCGAGCCGCCGCTGTGCGAATTCGACGGCACCCGGCCGGCGCAGCTTGGCCCATTCCTGATCCGCGTAGAACAGATCGATCAGGGCAACGTTGACCAGGAACGGCTCAATGGAATTGAGAGCGGCGATCAGCCACTGCGTCGCTCGCGCGCGGGCCATCGATTCCCTTGGCAAGAGTGCTTCGGACCGCTCTCCGATATTGAGCACGATTGCACCGGACTCGAAGAGTGTGAACCCGTCCTCCTCGAGAATTGGAACCTGACCGAAGGGCTGCAGCGCCCGATAATCCGGTTTGTCCTTATCGTCTTGATCGAGCAGCCGCGTTCTGTATGGAAGCCCGGCCTCCTCCAGCGCCCAGCGCACGCGCAGATCACGCACCTGGCCCTGCGCAAAATCCGGAACCCATCTGAAGGCAGAAATCGTGATCATGTTGCGCACTCGTTCAGAGGCGGTCAGGCCGCGCGTGCCTGGGTCGAGGGGAAGGGCTCACGCCAAGCCGGAATATCTTCGAGCTGTTCTTTCCAGCGCGCGATGTTCTTGAAGCCTTGAAGCGGAAGTTTGATCGTCTCGGCCTGGGGCAGGGTGACCGAAACCGCAAAGTCAGCCACCGTCAGATGATCGCCCAGCAGAAAGGTCCGGCCTTCAAGCTCACGGTCGAGAACGGCAATGAATTGCTTGGCAAAACCGATTGCTTCCTCGACGGCCTTCTCGTCCGGAGCGCCGATGCCGAATTTCGGCTTGATCACGTGATTGAAATACAGCGTGCCGGCGTGGCGGGTGAAATGCTCCGAGTTCCATGACAGCCATTTGAGGACTTCGATCTGCTTGACCGGGTCGGTCGGCCAGAGATCGGATTTCGCCTTGTGTGCGAGATGGCACATGATGGCGTTGGATTCCCACAATGCGGTGTCGCCGTCCATGAGCGCAGGGATCTTGCCGTTTGGATTGATGGCGAGATAGGCGGGAGACTTATGCTCGCCTTTAGCAAGGTCGACACGGACGTATTCGACCGGCGCATCGAGGTACTTTGCGACGGCGCAGACTTTCTGTCCGTTGATGGTCTCGAAATAATAGAGCTTCATGATTGCGTCTCCTGTTGTCAGGCGAAAAGGTCTGTCAGACGAACAGCTTTTCGAGCTTGTCGAGCGAGCCGGACCAGCCGCGCTGGTGACCGTCGCGGGCGGCTTCGTCGAAGAATTTCTCGTGCAGCAGCGTCAGGATCGAACCGTCGCCGTCGCGCTTGATGGTGACGGTAACGAGCGACTCACGCTCCTTCATCGTGTGCCAGGCCCAGGTGAAGACCAGCCGCTCGTTCGGCACGACTTCACGATAGACGCCGCCGACCTGATGGTGCTCGCCATCCTCGGTACTGAAGGCGATGGTGAAGCCGCCGCCGACGCGCAGATCGATCTCGGCTTTGGTTACAGGCCCGGCATCAGGGCCGAACCATTTCACGATTTTCCGCGGGTCCGTCCACGCGGCGTAGACTTTTTCCGCCGGCGCATTGAGACGACGTTTGAGGGTGAGGCTTGGCTTGGCAACGGCGTCGGCGTGGGCGACGGACATGAGTCTTCCTCCACAAAAGCGGCAAGGCGATCGAGCTGCTTCGACCAGAATTGGGCGTACCGGTTCAGCCACAGCATGGCGTCCTCCATGGGAGCGGCCGTCAATTCGCAGGTAACGACGCGCCCCGTCTTGGAGCGCCGGATCAGCTTGGCGTCGGAGAGCACGTCGAGATGCTTCATGATCGCCGGCAGCGAGACCGGGAAGGGCTTCGCAATCTCGCTGACGGACATGCCGTCCTGCTCGGAGAGCCGCGCCAGGATCGCGCGGCGCGTAGGGTCGGACAAAGCCGCGAACGTGGTGTCCAGTCCGTCATGTTGATAGTAAACCATATGGTTAAGTATAGGGGCGGCAGTCGGCGCGTCAAGGAGAAAAGATTGGGATGTTGTCCGGCTGGCCGGGGCGTTCGCGGTAAATGCGGTGTTAAGAGTGCGTTAGGCCATTCGTAACGCCACTCCTGCAGGATCGGCGGCGGAGCGCAGCATGGCCGGCTATGGCGTGAAAAAAATGAATTGGGTGCGGACCCCGTCTGCGTACCAAAGCATGACCGCGTGGCGGGAGAAGCGCAAAGCCTTCCAGGAGAAATACGAAACCAATATGCAGAATGTGGTCGCATCGCTGCAGACCGCATGGACCGATGTCGGCTACAATATCGGCGAGACCGCCGCCAACAAGGCTCTGGCCCGTATTCAGGCGGAGGCCAGGGCCAAGCAGGAAAAGGCTGCCGCTGCGGCCGCTGCGGAGGCGAACCGTGTCGAGGCGCCGAAACAATCGGCGTTCAGCTACAACGACTCAGTGACGGTGAGTGGCGGCGCTCAGATCAATCTGTCCGCCAATACGATCACGCACAGCGACGGCACGGTCATCGATCTGAAGACCGGCATCAAAGTCAATGTAACGGTGTGAGACGGCTATGGATGTCGGAGCTTTGGCAGCAGCTTTCGCAGGCGCCTCTACGGCGAAGCTGCAGATGGCGGCTGCGGCGAAGATGATGAAGATGGATGCCGATGCGCAGGCCGCCGTCGCGCAGCTCCTCGAATCCGCTCAGGACAACATGAAGTCCCTGGTCGCGGCCGGCATCGGCGGCAATCTCGATATATCAGTCTGACGCCTTGCCCAGCGCGGTCCGGATGAACGCGATCGCGTCGCCGCTCGCCCATTCCGCAGGGCCGGCGAGGGTTGCGACTTCGCAGCCATTGCGGTCGACGAGGATCGTGGTCGGCATGCCGAAGGCGCGCCCCTTCTCCTTCAGCTCCTGAAAGATCTTGGCGCTGTTGTCGGCGTAATAGCCGAGCGAGGCGATCCCGGTTTCGGTCAGCCAGGTCTTGGCTTTTTCGGGGTTGCGGGTGTCGATATTGACCGCCACGACCTCGAAATCCGGGCCGCCGAGTTTCTGCTGCAATTCGTCGAGGGCCGGCATTTCCTTTTTGCACGGCGCGCACCAGGTGGCCCACAGGTTCAGGAGCACGGTCCTGTTCTTCCAGTCGGCCAGTGTCCGATCCTTGCCGTCGCTGTCGCGGAAAGAGAGCCCCGTGAGCGGGATCGGACTCTTGGCGGGGGCAAGGGCTGCGACCTCGCCGCGCGCAAGCGGCTGGAGTTTCTGCGCCAGCTGCGCCGCCGGCCGGCAAACCTCCGGAATCGCCGATTTGCGCACCAGCGCTCCCATCCCGTATATCCCCACCAGCGCCACGCCGACGCCCGCGAGCCCGCCCAGAAGCATGACCAGCAGACGCTTTTTGGCGAAGGATCGGGTATCGGACGGCATGGATCAGAACACTCTCAGGTCACGGTCATGAGCAACAAGATGTGGGGCGGGCGCTTCTCGTCGAGCCCCGATGCGATCATGGAGGCGATCAATGCCTCGATCGACGTCGACCGGCACCTGTATCGCCAGGACATCGCCGCGAGCAAGGCCCATGCGGCAATGTTGGCCGAGCAGGGCATCATTGCGAGGGACGACGCAAGCCAGATAGCCGCAGGGCTGGACACGATTTTGTCAGAAATCGAGCAGGGCCGGTTCAACTTCCAGCGTGCGCTCGAAGACGTCCACATGAACGTGGAATCGCGTCTGGCCGACCTGATCGGGCCGGCGGCCGGACGCCTGCATACTGCGCGATCGCGTAACGATCAGGTTGCTACCGATTTCCGGCTCTGGATGCGGGACACCATCGATCAGCTCGATGCGGCACTTATCGATTACCAAACCGCGCTCGCGGAAAAGGCGCTCGAACATGCCGACACCGTCATGCCCGGGCTGACGCATCTACAGACCGCCCAGCCGGTGACCTTCGGCCATCATCTGCTCGCCTTTGTCGAAATGGCGGAGCGGGATCGCGGCCGCTTCGCCGATGCGCGCAAGCGTTTGAACGAATGCCCACTCGGCTCGGCGGCGCTGGCGGGAACCTCGTTTCCGCTCGACCGCGAGATGACCGCCAAGGCTTTGGGCTTCGACCGCCCGACTGCGAATTCGCTCGATGCGGTGTCGGACCGCGACTTCGTGATGGAAACGCTTGCAGCGGCGACGATCGCGGCAGTGCATTTGTCGCGCATCGCGGAAGAGATTGTGATCTGGACGTCGCCGCTCACCGGGCTGATGCGGCTGTCGGACAAATTCACCACCGGCTCATCGATCATGCCGCAGAAGCGCAACCCCGACGCAGCCGAACTGGTGCGCGCCAAGGCCGCACGCATCGCAGCGGCCTTTCAGGCCATTGTCGTGGTGATGAAGGGGCTGCCGCTCGCCTATCAGAAGGACATGCAGGAAGACAAGGAAGGCGCGATGGACGCGCTTGGCGCGTTGTCGCTTTGCATCGTCGCCATGACCGGCATGGTGCGCGACATCGAGCCGGATGTGGGCCGCATGAAGAAGGCGGCTGGTGAGGGCTATGCCACCGCGACTGATCTCGCGGACTGGCTGGTGCGCAGCCTCAATATCCCCTTCCGGCAGGCACATCACATCACCGGCAGCATCGTCGCAGAGGCGGCGAAGGCCGGACTGCCCCTGCACCGCGTACCGCTGGCCGAGATGCAGAAGGTCGAGCCGGGGATCACCGACGACGTGTTCAAGGTGCTCTCCGTCGACCGCTCGGTGCAGAGCCGGACCAGCTATGGCGGCACCGCGCCGAAGAATGTGCGCCTGCAGGCCAGACGCTGGCTGAAACGGCTAGGCAAGGGCGGCAACTGAGGTATTTCGGCCGCAGCGAAAGAATTTCGTTGGGAATGCCGTGCGATCAGGGATTTCGCCATGTTCGGCGGGTCTGATATGGTCCGCGCCGTTCGGGGGGTTCCCTAAGTGATCCGTGGCTTGTCTACCTTATTTTACCGCCTCGCGGTCGTGGCCTTGCTGGCTGCGGCGCTGGGACTCTCCGCCTGCGGCCGAAAAGGTCCGCTGGATGCACCGCCTGGCGGCCTCGCGGCCAATCCGACCGGCTCGCTTGACGAGGAGACCGAGGAGGGCGGAGAGGTGATCAAGCGAGGGTCCGCACGCGGCTTGCCGATCATCCGCGGCCCGGACCGCAGCATTCCGCTCGACGTCCTGCTGAACTAATCAGGCCATGCACCATTTTGCCTATCGCAACGGTGGTCTTCACGCCGAGGCGGTAGATATCACCGCCCTCGCGGACGCAGTCGGCACGCCGTTCTACTGCTATTCCACCGCAACCCTGGAGCGGCATTACCGCGTCTTTGCGGATGCATTCGCCGACGTGCCGTCGCTGGTCTGCTACGCGGTCAAGGCCAATTCCAACCAGGGCGTGATTGCGACGCTGGCGCGGCTCGGCGCCGGTGCCGACGTGGTGTCGGCCGGCGAGCTGAAGCGCGCGTTGGCTGCCGGCATTCCGCCGGAGAAGATCATGTTTTCCGGCATCGGCAAGACGGCTGCCGAACTGGCCGCTGCGGTCGAGACCGGCATCCTGTGCGTGAATGTCGAATCCGAGCCGGAACTTGATCTGTTGTCACAGGTCGCCTCCGGAAAGGGGCGCCGCGTCGACATCTCGATCCGCGTCAATCCGGACGTCGACGCAAAAACGCATGCGAAGATCGCGACCGGCAAATCCGAGAACAAATTCGGTATTCCGATCAGCCGGGCGCGCGAGGTGTACCGGCATGCCGCCTCGCTTCCCGGCATCCATGTCGCCGGCGTTGACATGCATATCGGCAGCCAGATCACCGAGTTGTCGCCGTTCGCGGATGCGTTCGCGCTGCTGTCGGATTTCGTGCAGGAATTGCGCGCCGACGGCCATACCATTTCCCACGTCGATCTCGGCGGCGGTCTCGGCATTCCGTATCGCGAAGGCGACGACATCCCGCCCGATCCGGCCGCCTATGCGAAAGTGGTGAAAGAGGCCACACGCGGACTTGGCTGCAAGCTCATCTTCGAGCCCGGCCGGCTGATCGTCGGCAATGCCGGCATTCTGGTTACGCGCGTGATCTACGTGAAGCACGGCGAGGCCAAAACCTTCGTCATCGTCGACGCTGCGATGAACGATCTGATCCGGCCGACGCTGTATGAGGCCCATCACGACATCATCCCGGTGCGGCCGATTGCAGGCGATAGCTGGATCCGCGCCGACGTGGTCGGGCCAGTCTGCGAAACCGGCGATTACCTTGCGATCAACCGCGACCTGCCGGAACCCAAGGCCGGGGACTTGCTGGCGGTGATGACCGCGGGGGCCTATGGCGCGGTGCAGGCTGGGACCTACAACACCCGGGCGCTGATCCCCGAAGTGCTCGTCAATGGCGACGCATGGTCGCTGGTACGGCCCCGCCTCGAAGCCGACGCATTGATCGCGCTCGATCGCATGCCGCCCTGGCTGTGACGCCGGAACCGGATGCCTGAGCCATGCGACATGGCCTGCTCCTTGCTTCGCACTTCCAGGTTTCGTGACTATGTGGGCTGACGGGGCGTGTTAAGCTTTGTAGATCGCAGCTTCCCAAGGGATCAGGCCTTTGACCGACAACCTGACGCAGGGCTCTGAAAATACGACGGTTTCCCCGCAGCGCGAGGTCGACCGGTTACTCGCCAGGGGAATCGCCAAAGCCCGCTGGTCGATCCTGTGGGAGCGGTCCTGGCCTCCTCTTGCCGCTTTCCTGACGGTCTGCGGGCTGTTCCTTGCGCTCTCATGGCTTGGGCTGTGGCTGTGGCTGCCACCGTTGGCGCGAGCCGCTGGCGTCGTCATTTTCGGCTTGCTGGCACTGGCCGCCTTGTCCCCTTTCGCGCTGGTCCGGATGCCGAGCGCCAACGAGGCGCTGCGACGGCTGGATCGCGAAAGCGGATTGCCGCATCGTCCGGCGATCACCCTGACCGACCGGCTTTCGGCCCATGCGGGCGATGCCATGACTCAGGCGTTGTGGCGGGTGCATGTCGAACGCGCACTGGCCGCCGCACGCAAGCTGCGCGCCGGCTGGCCGATGCCACGACTGCCCGCGCGGGATCCGGTGGCCATCCGGGCATTGGTGCTGGTGCTCGCGGTCGCGACCTTTTTTGCAGCCGGCGGCGACCGGGACCGGCGCGTGGCCGCCGCCTTCAACTGGCATGGCGCGGTGACGCCAGCGAATTATCGCGTCGATGCCTGGGTTGCGCCGCCGACTTACACCCAGCGTCCGCCGGTGATTCTGCCGGGATTACGGTCAGGCGAAGTGCAGCGGGCCTCCGCACCCGTGATCGTGCCTGCAAACTCGATTCTGGTGATACGGGCCAGCGGCGCCACCGGGCTCGATGTCGCGTTGCGTGGCGGCATCAAGATCGACGACAAGACCGACGCTGCGGCGCAGCCCGCTGCCGCGGGCACCGAGGAGCGCCGCTACGTGATTGCCGAAAAGGGCGAGGTCACGTTGCGCGGCATCGGCGATCCGGTCACTTGGAGCTTCGACGCCGTTCCCGATCGTGCGCCGTCGATTGCATTGACCAAGGATCCGGAGCCGCAGGCGCGCGGCTCGCTGATGCTGAATTACAAGCTTGAGGACGATTACGGCGTCTCGGAAGCGCGCGCCCTGTTCACCCTGAAGCCGCAGCTTGACGAGTTTGGCATGAAGGGCGGCGGCTTCAAGACGCCGCGTCCGTTATTCGACGCGCCGGACATGCCGCTGACCCTGCCGCAGGCGCGCACACGCAACGGTGTCGGACAGACCTTGCGCGATTTGTCGAGCCATCCCTGGGCCGGCGCCGAGATCGCGCTGACGCTGCGCGCACTCGACGATGGCGGCAATGAGGGAGTGTCCGAGCCCTTCGACATGCGCCTGCCGGAGCGGCTGTTCACAAAGCCGATGGCACGTGCGCTGATCGAGCAGCGGCGCGTGCTTGCGCTCGATGCAGAGACCAAGCCGAGGGTGCTGACAGCGCTCGATGCGCTGGCGATGGCGCCTGAGGTCTTCCAGATCGAGGCGTCGGTCTATCTCGGGCTTCGCTCGATCTACTGGCAATTGAACCGCGCCAAGTCCGACGACTCGTTGCGTGACGTGGTCGCGCGCCTGTGGGACATGGCGACGAAGATCGAGGACGGTAATCTCTCCGACGTCGAAGCCGCCTTGCGCGCGGCGCAGGAGGCGCTGCGCGAGGCGCTCGAACGCGGCGCCACCGAAGAGGAAATCAAGAAGCTCACCGACGATCTGCGCGCCGCACTCGACAAGTTCCTGCAGGCTCTGGCCGAGGAGATGCGCAAGAATCCGCAGACCGCTCGTCAGATGGATCCGAATGCGCGCAACCTGCGCTCGCAGGATCTCAAGAACATGATCGACCGGATGGAGCAGCTTGCCCGCTCCGGAGCCAAGGATGCAGCTCAGCGGCTGTTGCAGGAATTGCAGCAGATGCTGGAAAACCTGCAGATGGCCCGCCCCGGTCAGCAGGGCGATCAGGATTCGGACGACATGATGTCGGCGCTCGACGAGCTCGGCAACATGATCCGCGAGCAGCAGCAATTGCGCGATCGGACTTTCCGTCAGGGCCAGGATCAGCGGCGCGAGCGTCAGCGCGGGCAACAGGGCCAGCGAGGCCAGCAGGGCGAGCAAAAGCCCGACACCGGCGAATTGCGGCAGAATCAGCAGGCGCTGCGCGATCAATTGCAGAAGCTGCTGGAGCAACTCAAGCAGCGCGGCATGGGTCAGCAGGGCGAGGATGGCCAGAACGGCATGGATCAGCTCGGCAAGGCCGGCGAAGCCATGGGCGAGGCCGAAGGCCAGCTCGGCGACGGCAATGCCGACGGTGCCGTCGGTTCACAGGGCCGCGCACTTGAAGCGCTTCGTCGCGGCGCTCAGGGCATGGCGCAGGCCATGCAGCAGCAGCCCGGAATGGGCCAGGGGCCGGGGCAGCCCGGCCGCAACGGACCCTCGCGTGCACAGCAGGAGACCGATCCGCTGGGCCGGCCGCTGCGCCAGGGTCGCGATTACAGCGACGATTCCACGGTCAAGGTTCCGGGTGAGATCGACGTGCAGCGCGCGCGCCGCATTCTGGACGAATTGCGTCGACGTTTTTCCGATCCGGCGCGGCCGCAGCTCGAACTCGATTATCTTGAGCGGCTCTTGAAGGATTTCTGAGCCGCCGCGAGCGGTTTGCCCGGATGGAGCTCAATGCATCTGCGGTACCGACAACGCGTCGCGAACGGCGCCGCAGATCGTTGCCAGCGTGAATGGCTTCGGAATCACGTCGCGGATCAAAAGTTCCAGGCCGGAGGCGCGCTCGCGCTGATCGGCATAGCCGGTCATCAGCAGGATCGGCAGCGCCGGATAGTCGCGGCTTGCGGCAAGGGCGAGCGCAATCCCGTCCATCATCGGCATCTTGATATCGGTCAGCAGAAGGTCGAATGCGCCCTCGTCGCGCAGCAGCGCGTCGAGCGCAGCCGCGCCGTCGCTATTGGCAACCACTTCATGCCCGTCTTGTTTCAGAGCCCGCGCGACCAGTTCGCGCAGTGAATCCTCGTCTTCCGCAAGCAGTATTCGCGCCATGACCCCTCACATGAACCCGGCTTGTGCATCGTGCCGGTTGAAGAAACGGACCGATATGCCATTCGCCTCGGCGGGCGGTGAAGCAAGCCGCGTCCGGAACGGCAAGGTTTCGCCGGGCGGCAGCAAGGTGCGGGACGGCCTCGCGGTCCAAGCATAGATTTCCTTGCCGCTGCTGTCGACCACCGCAAAGCGCAGCCGCGGGACTTCGGTGTGACGTGCGGTGGTGCCGACGATTTCACCCTCGACCACCAGCATCGGAATGCCATCCTGCACATCGCGCAGGGTCTTGATGTTTTCGAAGGCGAGTCCGCGCAGATTGACCGGCAGTCCGATGGCCGCATAAAGCGCGGCGGTCTGTGGCAGCAAGCGGACCACCTGCTGACGCGTCGCAATCAGGCACGCCAGTACCAGGACCATCGCGCAGATCGCGGCCGGCAAGGCGTGTCGCGATAGCACGAGCCGTCGGCGCGCTCGCCGTTGGCCTGCGCGCGCAGCCGCGGTCCGTTCGACATTGGTCGGCGCTCCGATGCGTGGACGATCGTAGGCGGGATCGTCGGGCGGTACGATCGAAGGGGCGTCGTAAGTGTCAGCCGCGGTCGCCGCGCCCTGGGGAAGATCTGTATCCGTCAGGCCGGTTCCGCCGCCGCTGGCCCCCGCCAGCCCGACATGCACCACATCGTCCAGAGGCGGCCGTATCAGGGTGGGGTCGAGCGCCTCGTCCGCCGTCGCATACGCCGCTTCTGCAGCGAACTGGCGCGGCTGCTCATACCAGACATTATGGCAGGTCTTGCAGCGAACCGAGCGACCGGTTTCCCCGATGCTTTCGGGGCTCACCTGATAGGAGGTTGCGCAATTGGGGCAGACAATGAGCATCGCTGATTCGCGCCGGTCAGTTTTTCGGCCGCGACGCTAGCAGCCGTTCGTTAACGGATTGGAAACCATACCGGGCTGTGCTTCCCATATTGGCGGGTCCGGCACCCGCTCGACCGGCGGGACGCGCGCCCCGGAAAGACCTGAATGTTCGTGGCATTGGCGGGCATAAACTGGAGGCCGCGTGGTCCGATTCGAGAATGTCGGTTTGCGATACGGGATGGGCCAGGAGATCCTGCGTGACCTGACCTTCCGGATCGAGCCGAATTCGTTCCAGTTCCTGACCGGCCCCTCGGGAGCGGGCAAGACCTCGCTGCTGAAACTTCTGTTCCTGTCGCTGAAGCCGACCCGCGGCCTGATCACGCTGTTCGGCCGCGATACCTCCACACTCGACAACGACAATCTTGCGAGCTTGCGCCGGCGCATCGGCATCGTGTTCCAGGATTTCCGGCTGCTCGACCATATGACCACCTACGAGAATGTGGCGCTGCCGTTCCGCATCATGGGCCGTGAGGAGAGCACCTATCGCTTCGAGGTGATCGAGCTGCTGCAATGGGTCGGGCTGGGCGAACGTATGTGGGCGTTGCCGCCGGTCCTGTCGGGCGGCGAGAAGCAGCGCGCCGCGATTGCCCGCGCAGTGGTGGCGCGGCCGCATCTCCTGCTCGCGGACGAGCCGACCGGCAACGTCGATCCGGGGCTCGGCAAGCGGTTGCTGCATCTGTTCCAGGAATTGAACAAATCCGGCACGTCGATCGTGATCGCGACCCACGACATCGCGTTAATGGATCAGTTTGACGCGCGCCGCCTTGTGCTTCATGGCGGCCGCCTGCACCTGTACGATTGAGGTCGCATGGCGCGCGCATTGAGGACAGCACAGACGGGGGCGAGGGACGCGCAGCGCGCGTCCGTTGCGCCACTGCCGAAGATGGAATCGCCGATCGTGCCGCCTCAGTCGATCGGAGGGCGCGCACTCGTCGCGGTGGTCGCGATCATGACATTTCTCGCATCGCTGACGACCGGAGCGGTGATGCTGGTGCGCATGAATGCCGCCGACTGGCAGGCGGAAGTGCTGCGCGAGGTGACGATCCAGATCAGGCCAGGCGGCGGCGATCTGGACGCGGCGGTCAAGCAGGCATCCGATCTCGCGCGCGGATTTGCCGGTGTGTCCGATGTCCGCCCCTATTCGGGCGAGGAATCCGCGAAGTTGCTGGAGCCTTGGTTCGGCAGTGGGCTCAAGCTCGACGAACTGCCGGTTCCCCGTGTGATTGTGGTGAAGCTCGCCTCCGGCGCGAATGTCGATGTGGCGGCTCTTCGCAATGCGCTGGTCAGCAAGGTGCCGACCGCAACGGTTGACGATCATCGCGGCTGGATCGGACGGATGCGCGCGGTCGCGGATGTCGTGGTGGTGGGCGGTATTATCGTGCTGGGGCTTGTGATCGCGGTGACGATCCTGTGCGTCAACTTCGCGACCCGCGGGGCAATGGCCGCCAATCGTCCGGTGATCGAAGTGCTTCACTTTGTCGGCGCGCAGGACCGCTACATTGCCGGCCAGTTTCAGCGGCATTTTCTCTGGCTTGGGCTGAAGGGCGGCGTCATCGGCGGCCTTGCCGCAATCCTGCTATTCGCCCTGATCGTGCCGGTGGAGGCGATCATTCGCGGCAATGCCGGGCCTGAGCAATTCGCCGCGCTGTTCGGCTCGATGACGCTCGGTTTCTCCGGTTATCTGGTCATTTTCGTGCAGATCGTGGTGATTGCCGCGGTCGCCTCCGAAGCGTCGCGGCGGACCGTGAACCAGACCATTGCCTCGATCTGACCGGCTCCGGTAGGCCAATTTGTCGTTAGTCTGGTAAGGGTTGAGCGATGCCGTCCGCCGAATCACATCGACCCCTGCGTGCGCCGAAGGGGCTACGTTCTGCCCCTTTGATGCGGCTTGTCGGCTGGATGATCGGGCTTGGTCTGCTGTGCGCTGCGGTTTTCTTCGCCGGCTTTGTCTGGTTCGTGGCGCGACTGCCTGCCACCGAACCGGCATTCACCGAAAAGGCCGACGGGATCGTGGTCCTGACCGGCGGCGCGTCGCGGATCGAGGATGCGATCGATCTGCTGGCGAGCAACCGCGGCCAGCGGCTGCTGATTTCCGGGGTCAACCCGATGACCAGCGAACGGGAGATCGCGCGGCTGCGACCGGAGCACGAGAAGATCATCGCCTGCTGCGTCGATCTCGACCGCACCGCCGTCAACACCATCACCAACGCCACCGAGACCCGCCGCTGGGCGATGGATCGCGGGTTCAAGTCGCTGATCGTAGTGACCTCAAGCTATCACATGCCGCGCGCGATGGCGGAATTGTCGCATCAGCTTCCCGACACCGTGCTGATCGAGTTTCCCGTGATCAGCGAGCAGCTGAAAGCCGGCTGGACACATGGCCCGACCTTGCGGCTTTTGTTCACCGAATATCTGAAATACGTCGCTGCGCTGGTGCGTATCCAGGTTCCTGCGATCGACCGGTTTTTCGCGTGATCAATTCGGACTGAACCCGTGATCGTCATCCGCTCCGTCATTTTCAATGTCATTTTCTATCTGGTGCTGTTCGTTTACCTGATCGCGGCGATGCCGACGCTCGCGATGCCGCGCGGCGCGCTATGGGCGATGGTGAAGAGCTGGAGCCGCGTGAATCTCTGGCTCTTGAAGGTCATCTGCAACATCGGCTGCGAATTCCGTGGCCTTGAAAATATCCCGACGGGCGCCGCGCTGATCGCGTCCAAGCACCAGTCGATGTGGGAGACCTTCGCGCTGATCACCGTGCTCGACGATCCCGCCTATATCCTTAAGCGCGAACTGCTCTGGATTCCGTTCTTCGGCTGGTGCGCGGCGAAGGCGGAAATGATCCCGGTGGATCGCGGCCGGCGCTCGCAGGCGCTGGCGGCGATGACCGAGCGCGCCAAACGCGAAACGGCGAGAGGCCGCGAGATCATCATCTTCCCGGAAGGCACGCGGCGCGCACCGGGTGCCGAGCCGAAATACAAATTCGGCGTCGCCTTCCTCTATACGGAGCTTGGCGTGCCCTGCGTACCGGTCGCGCTCAATTCGGGACTGTTCTGGCCGCGGCGGTCGTTCCGCCGCTATCCCGGCGTGGTGCGTGTGGAGTTCCTGCCGGCGATCCCGCCGGGACTCGACCGCCAGACGTTCTACGACCGCCTGCAGGACGCGATCGAAACCAAGACCGCAGAACTGGTGGCGATGGGGACGCGCTCGTCGGCTGAACCATCACTTCGCCCGGGGCGCGAAACGTAAGGCGCAACAAGCGCAGCGCATTGCCCTACGGACTTGCGTTATGTCAGCGGGGGAAGGGGAGACTCGTGCCCCGCGCCCTTCAGCCGCTCCGCCAGTGCATGCAGTTCCGCATCGCGGCAGCCGAGCCGCTCAAGTTCAGCCACCGTCGCCAGCACGTAATCCGGATTGGGGCCCGAGCGTCCGTGCCCCTGCCGGATCAGATGCAGGCGCTGGTCGAGCGACAGCTTGCCAGCATATTGAGGATGGCCGCGATCGACAATGTAGGTCAGCGCCTCGATCCTCCGTTCCGGCTTGCCGAGCAGCGTCACGTTGCGCAGCACCTCGAGATAGACCGCGGTGATCTGTTCGCGCTCGCGCAGATAGGCGATGGTCGCGGCGCGGTCGGCGGCGGCGACCCGAAAGGCGAGGCCCCGGCAGGCGCCGCCGCGGTCCAGCCCCAGCACCAATCCCGGCCGCTCCGGGGTGCCGCGATGGACGAAGGAATAGACGCAGAGCGAGCGGTGCAGACCGGTGACCCGGGCCGGGACCTTCTCGACAAACGAAAAGCCCGGCCGCCACAGCAGCGAGCCGTAGCCGAAAACCCATAAATCGTCGGGAATCTGGTCGATTGCGAGCTTCATTGGACGAGATCGGGACTACCACGCTGCGGTCAACATCGAAACGCCGTATTCGGCGAACCTTTGGCGGCTTATAAGGGGCAAAATGGATGTCGCCCATGGACTATGACCCGACGCCACGGCGCCGCCGCTCGATCGGCTGGCTCATTCCAGCACTGGTGCTGGTGATCATCGCCGCCGGCTGGAGCGCATTCTGGTTTTACGCCGCCGACCGGGCGCGCGAGACCATCGCCGGCTGGATCGAGCGCGAAGCACGCGGTGGGCGGGTCTACGCCTGTGGCTCGGAGGCGCTCGGCGGCTTTCCGTTCCGGATCGAGTTCCATTGCAATCTGGCGAGCGCCAACCTGGAGAAAACCCGGCCACCGCTGAAGCTGACCGCCACGCATATTCACGCGGCTGTACAGGTCTACCAGCCGACGCTGGTGATCGCGGAGGTCGAGGGACCGCTGATTGTTGCCGAGGCCGGCCAGCCGCCGAGCATGACCGCGAACTGGTCGCTCGGCCAGATCAGCCTGCGCGGCACGCCACGCAATCCGCAGCGGGTGTCGTTCTCTACCGAGAAGTTCTCGCTCGATCAAAACAGTGCCGGCAAGCCGGAGCGGGTGTTCACGGCCGAGAAGGGCCAGCTTCACGGCCGGCTCGCGTCCGGTACGGTGCGGGACGATCCGGTGATCGATGTGGCTGCCATGCTCAGGGCCGCAAGCGCCACGTCGTGGCATCCGGCGCTCGTACAGCCATTCGATTTCGACGGCGACACGCGGCTGATCGGCCTGCGCAATTTCCAGCCCAAATCCTGGGCCGAACGCTTCAAGGAAATTCAGCTCTCCAACGGCCGGATCGAGGTGCGCAACGCGCGATTTCAGCAGGGTGACATGCTCGCGGTTGCAACCGGCAATCTGAAGCTGACCCGCCAAGGTTATCTCGACGGCGAACTGATGGTCACCGCAAGCGGGATCGAGAAGCTTTTGCCCGCACTCGGGCGAGACATGCTGGCGCAGCAGCGCAGCAGCCGGAGCCAGCGGCTCGGCGCGGCGCTGAACCTGCTCGATCAGATGGCGCCCGGCGCGATTGCCGGCGCGGTGTCGCTCCTGGGCGAGCAGGTCGAGCTTGAGGGCAAACGCGCAACCAAGGTGCCGCTCAAGTTCAAGGATGGCGTTGCGACGCTCGGTCCGGTGAAGCTTGGGCAGACGCCGCCGCTGTTTTGAATATCCGACCTTAGCCACATACTCCGTTCATTCCCGCGCAAGCGGGAATCCAGTCTTTGACCCTGGGTCCCCGCTTTCGCGGGAACGAACGGCGGAGGTTCAATCAATCGTCGTCCGAGGCGTAGGGCCGCACGATCGGAGCGATCGGCAGCGGCCCATGCGGGCGGCCAAAGTCCGGCGCCGCGGAATCTTGCCCGATGGTGACGATGCCGCGCCGGATCGCGCGCGTGCGGGTGAAGTGTTCGAACAGCGCCTCGCCGTCGCCGCGCCGGATCGCGCGGGTCAGCTTCGACAGATCCTCGTTGAAGGTGCCGAGCATTTCCAGCACCGCATCCTTGTTGTGCAGGAACACGTCTCGCCACATCGTCGGGTCCGAGGCCGCGATGCGGGTGAAATCGCGGAAGCCGCCGGCGGAGAATTTCAGGACCTCGGATTCGGTGACATCGCCCAGTTCGTTCGCGGTGCCGACGATGGTGTACGCGATCAGATGCGGGAGATGGCTGGTGATCGCGAGAACCAGATCGTGATGCTCCGGCGTCATCACCGCGACATTGGCGCCGATCTTTTCCCAGAAGGCCTGCAGCGTTTCGGTCGCGGTCGCGTCGGTACCTTCGACCGGCGTGAGAATGCACCAGCGATTGACGAATAACTCGGCGAAGCCCGCATCCGGGCCTGAATTCTCGGTGCCGGCGACCGGATGCGCGGGAATGAAATGCACGCCCTCCGGTACGAACGGCGCCATTTCGCGCGCGACCGAGGCTTTCACCGAACCGACATCGGATAGGATCGCACCGGGCTTGAGGCTGGCCGCGATCTCTTTCGCGACATCGCCACAAGCGCCGACCGGAACCGCGATCACGACAAGGTCCGCATCCTTCACCGCGGCGGCGCTGGTCTCGGCGACGTCATCGGCAAAGCTTGCGCCGATCTCGCGCACGCGCTTTCGCGCCTCTGGAGAGGCGTCCGTCACCACAACGGTCTTCGCCGCGCCCGTGGCCTTGGCGGCGCGCGCCACCGATCCGCCGATCAGTCCGGCGCCGATCACGGCGAGGCGGGAGATGGTGGGTGTGTTCGTCATCATTGCGCGACGCGAGCGCAGTCTGCTCCCCTCCCCCCGCGAAGCGGCGGGGAGGGGTCGGGGGTGGGGGGAGCAGTCGTGAGGTCGGAACCCAGTGCGCTATGCGACGCATGCCCCCCACCCCGGTTCGCCTCGCTGACGCGACGCGAACCGACCCTCCCCACCGCTTCGCGGCGGGAGGGAAAAGGAGGAGAGCGCAGCGCAAACGCTACCATCACTTGCCCATGAACTCGGCCAGCGTCTTCACCGTCAGCCGGTTGGCTTCCTCGCTGCCGACGGTCATGCGCAGGCAATTCGGCAGTTTGTAGGCCCGCACCGCGCGCATGACCACGCCGCGCGAGGTCAGGAGGGCATCGGCCTCGGCTGCGGTCTTGCCCGGCGTTTCCGGGAAATGCAGCAGGATGAAATTGCCGACGCTCGGTGTCACCTTGATGCCGAGCTTCTCCAGCTCGGTGGTGAGCCAGGGCAGCCATTTTTCGTTATGCGCGCGCGCCTTGTCGAGATGCGCGGTGTCGTTGATCGAGGCGATGCCGGCGGCGATCGCGGGCGCATTGACATTGAACGGCCCGCGGATGCGGTTCAGCGCATCGATGATATGCGCGGGACCGTAGATCCAGCCGAGCCGCAGCGCGGCGAGCCCATGGATCTTCGAGAACGTGCGCAGCATCACGACATTTTCCGATGTCGCGACCAGTTCGATGCCGGCCTCGTAATCGTTGCGCTTGACGTATTCGCAATAGGCCGCATCGAGCACCAGCATCACATGCGGCGGCAATCCGGCGTGCAGGCGCTTGACCTCGTCGAACGGGAGGTAGGTGCCGGTCGGATTGTTCGGATTGGCGAGGAAGACCAGCTTGGTCTTCGGCGTCACCGCCTTCAGGATTGAATCCACATCCGCGGTGAAGTTCTTCTCCGCGGCGATCACCGGCTTGGCACCGGCGCCGAGCGTTGCAATCGGATACATCAGGAAGCCGTGGGTGGTGTGGATCGCCTCGTCGCCGTCGGCGAGGTAGCCGCGCGCCAGGAGGTTGATCAGGTCGTCGGAGCCGGCGCCGCAAATGATGCGGTTCGGGTCTAGCCCGAGCGCCCTGCCGATGGCTTCGCGCAAGGCGGTCGCGGCGCCGTCGGGGTAATCCTGCAGTTCGTTGGCAACGGACTTGTACGCCTCGATCGCCTTCGGGCTGGCGCCGAGCGGGCTCTCGTTCGACGACAGCTTGTGGATCTTGTCGACGCCCGGTGCCGAGGATTTGCCGGGCACATAGGCGGCGATGTCGAGAACGCCGGGGCGCGGCTGCGGACGCGTTGCTGCAGTCATTTCGGAAACACCTCAACAGGAGAATAAGCGGACGACTATCGCGAGGCGGCCACCGGCCGCGCTTCCGCAAGCGTATAGCGGGTCGCGTGGCTGCCGACGAGGGCCGTGGAGCGGACCGAAGCCCCAGCCTTCACCAGCGCGTCGGTGATGGCGGCGAGGGTCTGCCCCTTGGGGACCGAGATCAGCAGCGCCGCGCCGTCGAAGGCGCCGTCCGGCTCCGCAATCACCTCGGCCAGCGGGGCGAGGGTGCGGGCCGCGGCAGCGCCCCAGCCCGAGACCCGGACGCTATGGACCTCGACTTCGGCCATCACCGCATCGGCCGCCGGATGCGCCACCGCAAAGACCGGCAGCGAGGCCGGATGATCCGGACGCTCCACGAAAGGCAGGCGGGCGATGATCTTTGGCGCCTTCTCGGCTTCCAGCGATTGCCACCAGGCGCCGGCGCCGGCGACCGAGACCGCCGGCACCAAAGCGAGATCGCCCTTCGAGGCGGCGACCGCGGCGATGGCGGGGCCGGCGCCCATATGCGGCAGGAACGGCACCGTGAAGCCGAAATGAAAGCGCGCGGAATCCCGCATCGCGGCTTCTCCGACCGTAAGGTCGGCATGGACGGAATAGGGCGCCTGGACATGGGTGAAGGTCGCGATGATGACCCGCCAGATGCTCTCGACGGTATCGAGCGGCAGAATGCCGCGATGGCGCTCGACCAGTTTGCGCATCATCGAGACTTCGCGCGCCGGGCGGAAGGCCGAGCCGGATTCCTGCGTGCCCTTCACCTTGATCAGGTTCTCGATGATCTCGCTGCGCTCGATCAGGAGGGCATGCATGGCCTCGTCGATCCGGTCGATTTCGGCGCGCAGGGCGGCGAGCGAGGGGGCTGATTGTTGGGCCTGATCGGACATGGTTTTCTCATTAACGCTGGGGCTCATGATTAGGTGGGCAGGCCCCCGAAATCAAAGAAAACATTGACTTAATGGCGGTGAGGCCTACCTAGAACGACCGGCTCCCAGGCCGGGACAGCCGGGTCCGCCGCGTCAGGCGAGAGCCGGGCGGAGAGTGTCGGGTTAAAGCGTAATGGCCGAGGCCGATCTCAAATCCACGAAAGGCGTGCGCTCTCGCGCACAAGAGGCGGAAAGCCCGCGGGAATCGCTTGTGGTCCGCTTCGGTGCGGACCGTCCGCTGAAGCTCGATTCCGGCATTGCGCTGTCGCCGTTCCAGATCGCCTACAAGACGTACGGCCAGCTCAATGCGCAGCGCAGCAACGCCATCCTGATCTGCCATGCGCTGACCGGCGACCAGCATGCCGCCAGTGTGCATCCGGTCACCGGCAAGAACGGCTGGTGGGAGACCATGGTCGGCCCGGGCAAGCCGATCGATACCGAGCGCTATTTCGTCATCTGCTCCAATGTGGTCGGCGGCTGCATGGGCTCGTCGGGCCCGTCCTCGATCGATCCGAAGACCGGCCAGCCCTACGGCCTCGAATTTCCGGTCATCACCATCCGCGACATGGTCCGCGCCCAGGCGATGCTGATCGACCATCTCGGCATCGATACGCTGTTTGCCGTGGCCGGCGGATCGATGGGTGGGATGCAGGTGCTGCAATGGGCGGAAAGCTTTCCGCACCGCGTGTTCAGCGTGCTCCCCATCGCCTGCGCCACCCGGCATTCGGCGCAGAATATCGCCTTCCACGAGGTCGGCCGGCAGGCGGTGATGGCCGACCCGGAATGGCGGCATGGCCGCTACACCGTCGAGGGCACCAATCCGCATCGCGGTTTAGCGGTCGCACGCATGGGTGCGCATATCACCTATATGTCCGACGCTGCCCTGCACCGGAAGTTCGGGCGCCGATTCCAGGATCGCACCAACCCCACGTTCTCGTTCGACGCCGATTTCGAGGTCGAGAGCTATCTGCGGCATCAGGGCTCGTCCTTCGTCGAGCGTTTCGATGCGAATTCCTATCTCTATCTCACCCGCGCGATGGACTATTTCGATATCGCCGCGGAGCATGACGGCGTGCTGGCGAATGCGTTCAAGAATTCGCCGACGCGCTTCTGCGTCGTCAGCTTCACCAGCGACTGGCTGTTCCCGACCTCGGAATCGCGTGCCATCGTGCATGCGCTGAATGCCGCAGGAGCGCGTGTCTCGTTCGCCGAGATCGTCACCGACAAGGGCCACGACGCCTTCCTGCTCGAGGAGCCGGAATTGTTCGCAATCATTCGCGGCTTCCTCGACGGCGCTGCGCGGGCGCGGGGGCTCGTGGTGGCATGACGCCGAAAAGTGTGCAGCGGTTTTCGGATCACGTCATGCCGGGTATGGGCATGACGCCGAAAAGTGTGCAGCGGTTTTCGGACTACGTCATGCCGAGTATAGAGCTATGAACATGCATACCCGCCCGCAACGCGAACTGGCGATCCCGCATGCCGCCCGCACCGCCACCGGCGCTCGCGTCGATCTGCTGGTGGTATCGCAGATGGTCGAGCCCGGCGCCAAGGTGCTCGATGTCGGCTGCGGCGACGGCGAACTGCTCAAGATTCTGACCGAGACCAAGAATGTCGACGGACGCGGCATCGAGATCTCGCGCGAGGGCGTCAATCTGTGCGTCGCCAAGGGGCTCGCTGTGATCCAGGGCGATGCCGATACCGACCTCGCCGATTACCCGAACGATGCGTTCGATTACGTCATCCTGTCGCAGACCCTGCAGGCGACCTGGCGGCCGCGCGTGGTGCTGGAACACATGCTGCGTATCGGCGAGCGCGCGATCGTATCGTTTCCGAATTTCGGTCACTGGAAAATGCGGCTGAAGCTTCTATTCCTCGGCCGCATGCCGCGCACCAAGAATCTGCCGGACACCTGGTACGACACCCAGAACATTCACTTTTGCACGATCCGCGATTTTCGCGATCTCTGTAACGAGATCGACATAAAAATGGAGGCTGCGGTCGCGCTGAATGCGTGGGGCGGCAAGCTTCGCCTGAATGCGCCGTGGTGGTTCTGGAATTTGTTCGGCGAACAGGCCGTGTTCCTGCTGAGCCGCAAGCGTTAGGCACTCTGCCTGCGACCTTTGTCGCACGCCGCGCGCCATATTTCGTTCCGGTTTGCATCAATGTTTCAGTTCGAAAGCTGATGTGAATACTCCGCCGGATTCTGGTCCCATTCCGGCCCGCTTCTCCCGTCATTGCGCAGGCCTCGCCGCCGTGTCCGTCACGGCGGCGTTTTCGTGACCGCCGTACGCCGAGCGCGCGTGCGGTGACCTGCAACGGGACAAGAAGAAAACGGGATTGATCCATTGATGACGTTCAAGCTGACGACAATCGAACCGACAACGACCACACGCACCACGACCACAACAAAGCCGACACGACGCTTCTCCAGGGCCTTCGCACTCGCCGCCATGATCGCAACCGCGATCGTCCTCTCCCAGACGACAGCCGAAGCGCGGCGCTACAAGCAGAAAACCGTCCGCCATCACGTGACCGCCACGGCCCCTGTTTCGGGCGGTATCCACGGCTCGGGCAACCAATATGCGCATCTCGCGTATGGAAGCGCGGCAGCGCCGGCAAAGCGCTCCGCAAGGAATACGCGGCAGTGGCGCAACGCGGGCGCAGCCGCGACCAGAGCGACGCGTGCGCATTCACCGCGCGTCACGCGGGCGGCGCGGCGCTCCTATGCCGCAGTTCAGCCAACGGCGGGTATGGCTTCGGGCATGGGATCAGGCATGGCTATGGGCATGGGCTCGTCCGGGCTGGTGGCCAAGGCACGCAGCTATCTCGGCACCAACCCGACCGGCATGAGCGCGGCCTGGTGCGCCCGCTTCATGAATATGGTGCTGGAGAGGTCCGGCCGGCGCGGCACCGGATCGAACATGGCGCGCTCGTTTGCCAATTATGGCCGCCGGGTCTCCGGCCCGCAGGTCGGCGCGATTGCCGTGATGTCACGAGGCCGCGGTGGCGGGCACGTCGGAATCGTCTCCGGGATCGACAAGTCCGGCAATCCCATCATCATTTCCGGCAATCATAACCGCCGGGTGGGCGAAGCGGCTTATCCCCGCGGCCGCATTTACGCCTATGTGATGCCTTGATCGCCCGCTGAAATCACTCCGTCGTGAGCGCTTTTGTAATGCGTAGCGCAGCACGAGGGGGAAGGGACCACGGCCGCCCATGGGCGGCCGTGGCGTTTGTCAGGTTGGGGGTGAGTTTGGCCCATCAGCATTCGACGACGTGAACGTGCCCTTGCTTGCCGTAAGCAACGAGAGCACGGTCTCGCGTGAGGAGGGTACAAGCAAGGTCTCGCGCCGTGGCCGCGATGATCCGGTCAGCGGGATCACGCGGTGGTTCGCCCGGCAGGAATGACGATTCGACTAAGAGGTCAGGTCGCATGTCGGCGAGGCGTACCAACGGCGCTTCAAGCATCCGCGAGAACCATCGCTGCGGCGAGGTCAGAAGTTGGATTCGGTTTCGGGAGGCCAGCAACCCGATCTCCCATGCGCTGATAGGCGAGATATATGTAGGGACGCCTGCCGCATGAGCGCCGTTCATCAAATCCGTGGCCTCGCGCCTGATGTTATGATCTTCGGCGATGAAGATCAGCGCGCAAGTGTCGAGCAGCAGCGGGCGCACGTTACCTGTCGCCCCAGTGAGGGTCGGCTGGTTTTGTCACGTCGGTGCCGGGATTGATGCGAAGGAGGCCCTTTGAAAGTCCGAAGAGCGGGTGGCGGCCCGGTGCGCTGGTTGTCGAGGGCGATGGTTCGCTTTTCCGAACGCGTTTGAACACCAGCTTGCGTTCGGCCATGTCGACCTGCTCGGTCTCAAATCCCGCGTCGAGCCAGACCTTGGTCATCACGCTGTTGGTCGGGTTATTGCTCCACCAGGCGCGATACCGCGCCGAGGACGGCAGTTTGGTTCGCGTAATGCGCTCGACATCGGCGAAGCTGAGCCGCACTTCGCTGGCTGATTGGGCGCGGAGAAACTCCCCCAACGGGTCGTATTTCGACATCGCCGCCTCATATATACAGTAAATATGTAGTAATATTTACTGTTGTGGCGCGTGTTGTCAAGGCTCGGCAGCTGCGCGATGTGTCGGTAAACCCGCCTACCGATGGATCAGCGTGCCGGCGCCGTGGTCGGTGAACAATTCCAGCAGCACGGCATGCTTTTCCTTGCCGTCGAGGATCACCACGCCCTCGACGCCCTGCTCAAGTGCGGTGATGCAGGTCTCGACCTTGGGGATCATGCCGCCGGAGATGGTGCCGTCGGCGATCAGCTTGCGCACGTCGTTCATCGACATGTCAGGGATCAGCTTCTTGTTCTTGTCGAGCACGCCCGGCACGTCGGTCAGCAGCAGCAGGCGCTTGGCCTTCAGCGCGCCGGCGATATAGCCCGCGAAAGTGTCGGCATTGACGTTGTAGGTTTCGCCGTTCGGGCCGGACGCGATCGGCGCCAGCACCGGAATGAGTTCGCGGCCGATGATCTGGTCGAGCACCGAGGTGTCGATCTTTTCCGGCTCGCCGACGAATCCGAGATCGACCACATCCGCCACGGACGCGCCGCTCGGGCTGCCGGCCTTGCGCGCGACTACCATGTTGCCGTCCTTGCCGCACAACCCCACGGCCTTGCCGCCGGCCTGATTGATGTGGCTGACGATCTGCTTGTTGATCGAGCCGGCCAGCACCATCTCGACGATCTCGACGGTCGCCGCATCGGTGACGCGCAGTCCGCCCGAGAATTGCGATTTGATGCCGAGCCGGTTCAGCATCGCCGCGATCTGCGGGCCGCCGCCATGCACCACCACCGGGTTGATCGCGGTCTGCTCCAGCAGCACGATATCGCGGGCAAAGGCGCGCGCAGCTTCCTCCTCGCCCATGGCGTGGCCGCCGTACTTGATCACGACGATCTCCTCGTCGTAGCGCTGCATATGCGGCAGCGCCTCGGACAGAATACGGGCCTGGTCAAAGGGGGAAACCGTCATTACGGGGAGTCCTTGGCGTGGAAAACCGGCAGGAGATTTCGCGGCGGTTTTAGCGGGCCGCCCTTGATTGCGGAAGGCCTAACGCATCGCGAGGAAGGCCGACACCGCCAGCAAGGCCCAGCCGCCGATCATGACGATGCCGCCCGCCGGCGCCGCCATCGGAAAAAGCCGGTGGCCGGCATAGGCGCGCAGCGCGAGATCGCCGGAAAACAGCGCCACCCCGGCCAGCAGAACGATTGCGGCCGCGATCCCGAGCGGCCGGCTGACAAGTCCGGACGCGATCCCGGCACAGGCCGCGATCACCGCGGCCGCGTGAAACAGCAGCATGTGGCCGGCGCTGTCGAGCCCCGTTCCCGGCTTCGCATGGGCGCCGGCGGCCGCGAAAATAATCCCGGCGCAGCCGAACAGCGCGGTGATGCCAGTCAGGACCTGCAGCATGTGTCTCTCCTATTTGCGTTCGGCGACCAGGCGCGCGATCGCCGCTCGCAGTTCCGGAATGCCGGTGCCCTCGCGCGACGAGGTTGCGATCACGTCGGGAAACGCCGCCGCGCTTTTCACGATCCGTGCCGACACGTCGGCGATGCGCGCCGCGAGGTCGGCCGCGGAGAGCTGGTCGCATTTGGTCAGCACGATCTGGTGCGACACCGCGGCGCTGCGCAACAGGTCGAGGGCCGGCTTGTCGGCTTCCTTGATGCCGTGGCGGCTGTCGATCAGCACATAGACCCGGGCCAGGTTGGCGCGGCCCTGCAGATAGGCATGGATCAGGTCGGTCCAGGCCCGGACCTTGGCCTTCGGCGCCTCGGCGTAGCCGTAGCCCGGCATGTCGGCGAGCCGCAGATTGTCCGGTCCCTGAAAGAAGATGATCTCCTGGGTGCGGCCGGGCGTATGCGAGGTACGCGCGAGCGCCTTACGTCCGGTCACCGCATTGATCAGCGAGGATTTGCCCGCATTGGAGCGGCCGGCAAAGGCGATCTCCAGCCCCTTCATCGGCGGCAGCGTCTCGACCGAAGCCCCGGCCCAGATGAATTGCCAGTCGCCCGCGAACAGCTTGCGTCCGGCCTCGATCTCGCTGTGGGTATAGGTGGTCATAGGCCCTCCCTTGGTCGGTGCCGGGCTTGCAGTCAAGCTTGAGCGAGGTGACGCGGTTCGGTCCGAGCGTCCTGCCCGAGACAAGAATGGCCGGGACGAAGCCCGGCCATTCTCGTCGCCCGGTCAAGCCGGGCAGTGACAATTGAGATGCGTCACGCCTTCGGCGTCTGCGGTTTCTTCTTGCCGAACATTTCCGACAGATTGTCCCACAGCTCGATCTTCGCACCGTGCTTTTTCATGATGTAGGACTGCTGCAGCACCGACAGCGTGTTGTTCCAGGCCCAGTAGATCACGAGACCGGCCGGGAAGCTCGCCAGCATGATGGTGAACAGCAGCGGCATCCAGTCGAAGATCATCTTCTGCGTCGGATCCGGCGGCGACGGGTTCAGCTTCATCTGGAAGAACATCGTGATGCCCATGATGATCGGCCAGATTCCGATCATGAGATAGACGCCGATCACCGGCACGTTGGCCGGATTCCAGGGGATGAGCCCGAACAGATTGAAGATCGTGGTCGGATCCGGCGCGGCCAGATCCTTGATCCATCCGAAGAACGGCGCGTGCCGCATTTCGATGGTGATGAACAGAACCTTGTACAGCGCGAAGAAGACCGGGATCTGCACCAGGATCGGCAGACAGCCCGCCAGCGGGTTGATCTTTTCCTGCTTGTACAATTCCATCAAGGCCTGCTGCTGCTTGACCTTGTCGTCCTTGTAGCGCTCGCGCAGCTCCATCATCTGCGGCTGCACCGTCTTCATCTTCGCCATCGAGGCGTAAGACTTGTTGGCCAGCGGGAAGAACACGATCTTGATGATGACGGTGACGGCCAGGATCGCGAGGCCGAAATTGCCGAACAGCCGGAAGAAATAATCCAGCGCCCAGAACAGCGGCTTGGTGATGAAATAGAACCAGCCCCAGTCGATCAGCAGTTCGAACCGGTTGAGCTTGAGCGTGGTGTCGTAGCCGTCGATCAGCGACACTTCCTTGGCGCCGGCGAACAGTCGCGCCTTGGCGCTGCCGGTGCCGCCGGCCGCGACGGTGACGGGATCGAGCAGGTAATCGGTCTGGTAGACCTTGCGATTGTTGTGGTCGCGCGCCGAGAAGGTCGCCTGCAGCTTGGCATTGGTCTCTGGCAGCAGTGTCGCCGCCCAATATTTGTCGGTGATGCCGAGCCAGCCATTGGTGATGCCGAATGCGACCTGCTTTTCTTTCTCGATATTGCTGTACGAGAATTCCTGCAGGCCCTTGTCGCCCATGACGCCGATCAGGCCTTCATGCAGGATGTAATAGCCGAGGATCTCCGGCTTGCCGTGGCGCGAGATCAGCGCATAGGGATAGAGCGTGAGCGGCTCGCTGCCGCGATTGATGACATTGTCCTCGATGGTGAAGAGGTAGTTCTCGTCGACGCCGATCGTGCGACGGAATTCGAGGCCTTCGCCGTTGTCCCAGGTCAGTGTGATCGGCTTGCCGACACCGAGAGCGCCCGAGCCGGCTTGAGTCCAGATCGTGGTGTCGTCGGGGACCTTGACCTTGCTGCCGGCGGCGTTGGTCCAGCCGAATTGTGCGTAGAACGGATGCGGGCTGCCGGACGGCGCGAGCAGCACGATCGCTGGCGATTTCGGATCGACGGTCTCGCGATACTTGATGAGCGACACGTCGTCGATGCGGCCGCCGCGCAGCGACACCGAGCCCTGGATGGTCGGGGTCTCGATCTTCACCCGCGGCGAGGCGGCGAGTACGGCCTCGCGGGTATAGATCTGTCCCGGAATGGTCGGCTGGCCGGGAACGGCCGGCGCAGCGGCGCCCGGCTGCTGGGTCGCGCCGGGCTCAGGTGTGGCGCCTGGCTGCGGGATCGTACCCGGTGCCGTCTGCTGGGCCTGTTGTTGCTGTTGCTGCTGCTGACGCAGCTTCGCCTCTTCGCGCTGTCTCTCCAACTGCGGGCCGCCGATGAAATACTGCCAGCCAAGGATCACGAGCAGCGAAAGCCCGATCGCAAGAAACATGTTCTTCTGGTCGCTGATCATGTGTTCTTAGCTCACGGGTCTCGGGTTAACCTGCATCCGATTTCGGCTTGCGCCGCGTCGTGTGGATGCGCGCGATGGCGCGGCCGTAATCGGCGATCAGGTCGGAAAAGTCGGCCGACAACGCCGCCCGACGCCCGACAAGCACATAATCATGTCCGGCCTGCAACGCATCCGCCGAATTCAGCCGGACCAGTTCGCGGAGCCGGCGGCGGACACGGTTCCGCTCTGGGGCATTGCCGACCTTGCGGGACACCGTGAAACCGACCCGTACCGGGCCCTTGTCGCTTCGGTCGCGTGCTTGCAGCACAAAACCGGCGGACGGCACTTTGACCCCGCCGGTTGCGGCCACGAAATCCGCTCGCTGTTTCAGGCGCTCCATAGGGCCGGCCTTCAGGGCCGCCCCGGATCAGGCGCTGAGGCGCTTGCGGCCGCGCGCACGCCGCGCTGCCACGACCTTACGGCCACCCGTGGTGGCCATTCTGGCGCGGAAGCCGTGCCGGCGCTTGCGCACGAGCTTGCTCGGTTGATAGGTCCGTTTCACGGGGAAAGTCTCCGCTGGTCGCGGCGCAATGCCGGATGCTTCGGTTGGTGCGCACCGGCACAAAGGCTGCAACACTCGCGCCGCGATTAAGTCTCGCCGCAAAAGTCCGCCGATGCCGGATTTCCGGGCGCTTATACGGGACCGGGCGGCCTGTCGTCAATGCGACAGCTGGACCGTCTGGCGACCTCCGGTCTCCGGATCGGGGGCCCGGTGAGGGCCGCTCGATCCCTAAAAGGATCGGGGATTGGCCATCGGCTGGAACGGCGGGGAACTTTCGCCTGTCCGCGGGTTCCGCCAAAGTCCCCCTGCGGCGCTCTTAACCAATCCGGACGGTTCAGGCGGCCATTTTTGCGCCCGGTTTGACGAGTTCATGCTACTGCCGCATCATGGGCCTAATACGGAGGCTCGCCCGATTCAGCCGAGCCCGTACAGGCAGCATTGATGACCGATCTGGACGATCAAGGCCCGGTCCGCGCGCCGCGCTTCGGGCTATCCGGGAAGCTCCTCATTCTCACGATTCTGTTCGTCATGATCGTGCAGGTGCTGATCTATGTCCCGTCCGTCTCCACCTTTCGGCTGAACTGGCTCAACGACCGGCTCGCCGCCGCGCGGACTGCCGCGCTCGTTCTTTATGCCGCGCCGAGCGGCATGGTCCCCGACGACCTGGCCCGCGACATCCTCGCCAGCATCGGGGCCCAGGCGGTCGTCATGAAGACCGGCCAGACCAGGCGTCTGCTGGCGGTCACCGAGATGCCGGCGGAGATGCACCGCAATTTCGATCTGCGTGACGTGAGCTGGTTCGATGCCGTCCGGGGCGCCTATCACGGACTGTTCGATCCGAAGGACTCGATCCTGCGGGTGATCGGGACGGCGCCACGCGACGGCGAATTCCTCGAAATCCTGATCCGGAACGAGCCGCTGCAGCAGGCGATGCTGCGCTTTTCGCGCAATGTCGTGGTGGCGTCGCTGATTATTTCGGCCTCCACGCTGGCGCTCGTCTACCTTGCTCTGCATTTCATGTTCGTGCGGCCGATGCGGCGCATCACCCGCAATATCATGGCGTTCCGGGCCGACCCGGAAAATCCCTCGCGCACGATCAGGGTGTCCAAACGCAACGATGAGATCGGCGTTACCGAGCGCGAACTCGCGTCGATGCAGAGCAATCTGACCTCGATGTTGCACCAGCGGGCGCGGCTTGCCGCGCTCGGGCTGGCCGTGTCGAAGATCAACCATGACCTGCGCAATATGCTGGCTTCGGCGCAGCTCGTTTCAGATCAATTGTCGAGCGTGCGCGATCCGCGGGTGCAACGCTTCGCTCCCAAGCTCTTGCGCACGCTTGAGCGCGCGATCGAGTTCTGTCAGTCGACACTATCCTATGGCCGCGCGCAGGAAGCGCCGCCGGATCGCCGAATGATTTCGGTGGAGGCGCTGGTCGACGAGGTCCACGAGACCCTCGGCCTCAATCCGGCAAGCGATGTCGGCTGGATCGTCTCGATCGAGCGCGGGCTCGAGATGGACGCGGACCACGATCACATGTTCCGGGTGCTGCTCAACCTCACCCGCAACGCCATGCAGGCGCTGGAGGCGCGCGCGCCCAACAACCCGCTGCGCGATCAGATCCGTGTCACCGGCCGGCGCGAAGGCGGCGTTGTGGTGATCGAGGTGTCCGACACGGGCCCCGGCTTCCCGCCGCGCGCCCGCGAGCATCTGTTCCAGGCCTTTTCCGGATCGGCCCGGCCGGGCGGAACCGGGCTTGGCCTTGCGATCGCCGCAGAACTGGTCCGCGCGCATGGCGGCGAAATCCGCCTCGTCGAGGGCACGATCGGCGCCACCTTCCACCTGACGATCCCCGATCAGGCTGTCGATCTCGATTCCTGGCGTGAGGAGAGGGTGAGCGCCTGAGGCCGGATTCCGGGCAAAAAGCCTTGCCATCGGGGAAGGGGAGCGATAGCTATCCGCCGTTGCGTCGGCCTTGCGTCCTGGGTGGCCGTTTCCGAGATCAGCCTTCAATTCCGGATCGATATCCGGGGCGGTTCCGGATTGACCCTCAGGCCGTCTCTCTCGTGACAATGCGCCCGTAGCTCAGCTGGATAGAGCACCAGACTACGAATCTGGGGGTCAGAGGTTCGAATCCTTTCGGGCGCGCCATCACCTGCATCACGGCGCCGGTAGCTCAGCTGGATAGAGCACCAGACTTCGAATCTGGGGGTCAGGGGTTCGAATCCCTTCCGGCGCGCCATTCAAGCATGGTCCATGAAGGTGCGGTTCCAAGCTCGTCGCCGACCTGTTTGATTTCGACGTTCTGGCCAGCGAAGACCTGTGATTGAAAACCTGGATGAGATTGATCTTCCGGCAGTTGAAGCGAATGCGGCTGCACGTGGCCACGGTGGCAGTCTTGGGACGCAACAATCGCCGGTCCTTCAAGGGAAAGCACGTCAATGAATGATCCGGCCTCCGTACGGCTTGTGAGATCGCGCTGGCTTTCAGTCGCTACGGTGTTGTTCGCGCTCTGATCTTTGTCGTCGATACCTTCACACCGCTCGATATCGCGATCGCCGTACTTTACGTCGTCGTGGTATTGATGGCGGCCAACCTGTTCGAGCGCCGTGGTCTATTGCTGGTGTCAGGCGTCTGCATGGTGCTCACCGTCGCCGCCTTCGTGGTCTCGCACGGGTTCAACGCGGATGCGGCTTTCCTGCGTTGCCTTGTCAGCCTCTCGGCCATCGTCATCACAACCATTCTCGCCCTGTCTAACCAGGCGACAACAATGCGGCTGCGCGAACAGGCAGAGCTTCTCGATCTCACCCATGATGCCGTCATGGTGCGGAACATGGACGGAAAGATCGCATACTGGAACCGGGGCGCCGAACAGCTCTATGGCTGGCGAAAAGACGAGGCGCTCGGCCGATCGTCGCATGATTTGCTGCAGACGGTCTTTCCCGGACCGCGCACGGCCATCGAAGCAGAGTTGCTCGAGAGCGGCCGGTGGGAGGGCGACATCGTTCACACCGCGCGGGATGACAGGCAGGTGGTTGTCGCGAGCCGCTGGGCCCTGCAATGTGATGACCGCGGCCAGCCGGCGTCCGTGCTTGAGACCAATACCGACGTAACAGAGCGCAACAGCGCTCAGGAAAACCTGCGTCAGGCTCAGGTGCAGCTTGCGCATGTTTCCCGGGTCACCACGCTCGGGGAGCTGGTTGCCTCAATCGCGCACGAGGTGAATCAGCCGCTGGCGGCGATTGTGACCAATGGCGAGGTGTGTCTGCGATGGATGGACCGCGATCCGCCGGATCTGAAAGAAACACGGGACGGCGTCACGCGCATGATTCAGGCCGCGCGTCGCGCGAGCGAAGTGATCGCGCGGTTGCGCAACCTGTCCCGCCGCGAAACCTCCGAGCGATCCCCGCTCGATATCGGAGACGTGGTCGCCGAGGTCGCTGCCTTGTTGCAGCGTGAAATGTTGGCCCATCGCGTGTCGTTGCAGGTCGATGCGAAGTCACCGCTCATGACGGTCGGCGATCGTGTCCAGTTACAGCAGGTCATTATGAATTTGCTGATGAATGGAGTTCAGGCTCTTTCCGGTATTGATGACCGGCCTCGGGAATTAACGGTCACGTCGATGCGTCACGATGAGGGCGTTATGGTCAGTGTCGAGGACAACGGCATAGGCGTGGCGCAGGAAGACGAGCCGAGGCTTTTCCAGGCATTCTTCACCAAGCGGGCCGACGGCATGGGCATGGGATTGTCGATCAGCCGCTCTATCATCGAATCGCATGGCGGCCGGATCTGGGTGTCGCGCAACGCCGGTCCGGGGACGACCTTCCGGTTTACGCTGCCGGCGGCTGAAGCCGCTGCGCCCACATGATGACCGGCGCCACGGTCAAGCCTGCGGCCGGCCCGCTTGTTGCTGCGGCGGAGCAGGGATGCGGACACGATTGTTGGATTGAGCACGTATTTGCCGCATGATGAGGCGTTCGGAACGTTCGATTTTGGGTGAGCCATGCCGATGAGATATCGCGGTTCGGTTGGGGATGTGGCCAACGCGCCTGAAGGCCGCAGCCGGATTTGACGTCAAGCCATGGCCGATCGCATGCCCCAGAAAGCCGGATCCAAGAATCAGCCGACGGTGCTTGTTGTCGACGACGATGACATGATGCGCGAGGCCCTTTCCGGCCTTTTTCGCTCGGTCGGGCTGCAAGTGCTGACATTTGCGACGGCGGCCGACCTGTGGCGCGCCGAACGGCCCGACGCAGCGTGCTGCCTCGTGCTGGATGTCCGCCTCCCCGGTCTCAGCGGTCTCGACTTCCAGGGCGAACTGGCAAAAGCGAACATCCATATTCCGGTCATCTTCATCACCGGGCACGGCGATATTCCGATGACGGTGAGGGCGATGAAGGCCGGTGCGGTCGATTTTCTGAGCAAGCCCTTCCGCGACCAGGACATGCTGGACGCGGTGACGGCTGCGCTCGAGCGCGATCGGATGCGGCGCGAGAACGAGACTGCTGCCTCTGACGTCAAGCAGCGGTTCGAGACACTCACGCCGCGGGAACGCGAAGTGATGGCTCACGTCACGGCCGGTCTGATGAACAAGCAGGTGGCCGGAAAACTCGGCGTGTCCGAAATCACCGTCAAGATCCACCGCGGCCAGGCCATGCGCAAGATGGGGGCGAGGTCTTTGGCCGACCTCGTGCGGATGGCCGAGACGCTGGGCGTCCGCGAGAATTCGTAGAGAACGTTCGGCAATCTAACCGGTAGGTATGATTCCGTTCTGGTCCGGCGAAGCCTATTTCCACTGAGATGTGATGTGGGTCGCGCAACCCCGACCGCATGAAGATTCGGCGCGGCCTCGAAGGCTCATATGATTGCTATTGTTGACGATGATGAAGCCGTACGTGTCGCGACCCGGCACCTGGTACGGGCGCTGGGCTTTGAGGCCCAGGCGTTCGCGTCCGCCGAGGAGTTTCTGCAGGCGTGTTCGGGGTCCGAATGGTCTTGTGTGATCAGCGACGTGAATATGCCTGGCCTCAGCGGCATGGAGCTGCAGCGCAGGCTCGCGTCCGAAGGGCGGCTCGTGCCCTTTATCTTCATCACCGCCTTTCACGATCAGGCGACTCAAGACCGCGCGCTGAAAGCCGGAGCGGTCGGGTTCCTCAGCAAGCCATTTGCCAGCCACGAACTGATCGCGTGCCTGGAGCGCGCGATGCAGGGCGGTAGGTACCCGGACCACAATTGATCGCCATCGCGTCGCCGGTGCTGCGTTGCCTGCTCCAACGGAGCTGTGCCTGCTCGCATGAGCGATTGTGGGCATCATACCTCAGTATGAGGGCATCCCACCAAGACATGGGCTTGCGCCAACCTTCGTAAAGCATCGCAAAGCCAATTGGCTGCCTAACCTAATGATCGAAGTCGAGACCCCCGCCGGGACAACCGCTTCGAACGTGAAAGGTGAAGGCCAATGTTGACAACATCCACTGCCGCAAAGAGCACGAGTCACCATGCCAGCTTCGCAAACATGTATGCGACGACGATTGGCATGGAAAAAAAGCCGATTGGATGCGCGCACCAGAACATTCCGGCTCTGCGCAACCCTGAGCCGGTTCGTCCGGGGGCGAGCGTTCAGATCGCGCCCGCGGAAATCGCCAAACGCCGCGCCGCCGCGTGGACGGGTATGCGAGCGGAGATCGTCCAGGTCACCCGGCGGGAAAAGGTCGAAGTCAGGTTTCGCGCACAGTCTCACCTCCTGGTGATTTATGAACAGGGCGCGCGCAGCGACGGCGAGAGCGTGGTCGATGGTCTGCTACGTTCGACGCTCCGCGATCTGCGGCACAAGCTCACCTTTGTGCCTGCTGGTCACGAGTATCGCGAATGGCACGATCCGAGAGTTCTGCCGCGACTAATCTATTTCTACATCGATCCTGAAATCGTGCCGACTCGTCCTGATGGGACGGGCGTGACGTCGATTTCGCCGAAGCTGTTGTTCGAAAATGCCGCTCTGCGCGATACAGCGTTCAAGCTGGCTTCGGCAATCGAATCCGGTCTGGAGCATGATGTGCAATATCTGGAGGCTTTGGGCTCGGTACTCGTACAGGAGCTTATTAATCTCGACCGCACCAGCAACAAGAAAACGCAGGCGCGCGGCGGTCTTGCTGGTTGGCAGCAACGTGCAGTCGCGTCGTACATCGAAGACCATCTCGACGAATCGATCCCTTTGGCCAAGCTCGCTGAGCTCGCGCGGCTGAGCCCTTACTATTTCTGCCGCGCGTTCAAGGAATCGTTCGGGCTACCACCGCATCGCTATCATACCGGCCGCCGGATCGAGCGCGCAAAGGCGCTGCTCGCGGAAGCGACGCAATCGGTGACCCAGATCGGTCTGTCCCTGGGCTTCAGCGAGACCAGTTCCTTCACCGCAACCTTTCGAAAAACAACCGGTACGACGCCCACGGCCTATCGCAGAAGCCTCGCCTGAACCTGGCCGTGTCCGGCATTCGGTTGCCTGGCGAAGAAGAGATCCGTGACAAAGCCAATCGATCATGAAGGAAACGAAACCATGATGATGAACAGACGTACGTTCTCTGCCGCGCTCGTCGCCGGCGCCGCTGCTTCCCTCATCTCCACCCGTGGCATGACCGCGACTTCCGCAGCCGTGAAGGCGCGCAACGTGGTCCTTGTGCATGGGCTTTTCCCGGACGGGTCATGCTGGTCTGAGGTGATCGCAAGATTGCAGGCCGCCGGGCTCAACGCCACCGCTGTTCAAAACCCCTTGACGACCCTGACTGATGCCGTCGCGTCGGCTCAGCGCGTGCTGGCCCGTCAGGATGGTCCGACGGACCTGGTGGGTCATTCCTTTGCCGGGATGATCGTCACGGAGGCAGGTGCGCATCCCAACGTCTCCGCGCTCGTTTACGTCGCGGCTCGTGCGCCTGATGCAGGCGAGGACTACACCGCCTTGGCCAAGACCTATCCGACGCCGCCGGCCTCCGCAGGTATCATTTTCGATGGCGACGAGGGACGCCTCAGCGAAACAGCTTTCCTTCGGGATTTTGCAGGCGACCTGCCCGAAGCGAAGGCCAGGGTGCTCTATGCGGTTCAAGAGCCGTTCCGTAAAGCTCTCCTCGACGGCAAGACCACGCAGGCCGCCTGGCGTTCGAAGCCGAGCTGGTATGCCGTCTCGACGGAAGATCGCACGATCAATCCGGATCTTGAGCGGTTCATGGCCAAGCGCATGGGTGCCAAGACCATCGAATTGAAGTCGAGCCACCTCTCGCTGATCTCTCATCCCGACGAGATAACCCGCCTCATCCTCGAGGCTGCGGGTCATGCTGGCTGATTGAGGTGGCGTAGTATCGGTGACCACGGCTTCCTTCCAGGTGTGCCAAGACGAAGCCGGGCGTTACCGCCCGGCTTTTCTGCGTTGTAACGCGTTGTTTTCAGAATCGTAGCTGGCACGGGGATGCAGTGAGATCGACCGCACGGAACAACCCGACTGGTCCGGGTTTGGGGAGTCGCTCGTGGATCGCTATGTGCCTGCCGCGGAGCGTTTTTTGCGATAGGATGATCGATCTGACGGAACCGGCAGAGATGCGCGATTGAAGCGATGACCGAGCATTCCGGACAATCCCCTGCAGCGGATAAGCGTGCCTCAACGCCCACGCAACCGCAGCGCCACGACTTGGAGCGGGAGGTGCCGCTCGCCGCGCTGCCTTTTGTCTGGCCGCTTCGGTTTGCCGGAGCCATGAACCAATCCGCTTCATCGCTCCTGAACTGGTATGCCGGACTATTCGATGGCGCACGCAATGAGGCGCCGGCGGTCGAGCCGCTCTGGACGACGCCGAATGCGGTCGTGCTCGAATTGCCGACGCTGCGGCTGCGCGATGTTTCCACCGGCGAGATAGGTCAGCCGACGCTGATATGCGCGCCGTATGCGCTGCACGGCGCGACGATCGTGGATTTCGCGCCCGGACATAGCATCGTCGAGGCGTTGCAGAAGGCAGGGGTCACGCGCCTTGCGGTCACCGATTGGCGGTCGGCGACTGCCGAGATGCGCCACTTTTCGATCGATACCTATCTCGCCGATCTCAATGTTGCTGTCGACGAGCTTGGACCGCCCGTCGACCTGATCGGCTTGTGCCAGGGCGGATGGATGGCTCTGGTCTATGCCGCGAGATTTCCCGAGAAGGTGCGCCGGCTTGTTCTTGTTGGCGCTCCGGTGGATGTGCGCGCTGCGCAATCGCGATTGAGCAGGGCGGTCGACGAGTTTCCTCTTGACGCTTTCGAGAACCTGGTCCGTCTCGGCGATGGCCGCGTGCTCGGACGACATGCATTGAGTTTGTGGGGATCGTCGTCCGACGCAACCAATGTGCATCACGTCCTGCAGATTTCCCGGGACGATCCTCACTTCGACACGCTGGAACGGCGTTTTGCCGAGTGGTATCAATGGACTCTCGACTTGCCCGGGACCTACTACATGCAGGTCGTCGAGCGCGTGTTCAGGGAAAACCAGATCGCGGACGGATGTTTCATGGCGCTCGGCCGCGCGGCCGATATCCGCGCCTTACGAAAGCCGATGTACTTGTTGTGCGCACAGGATGACGAGGTGGTCGCGCCCGGGCAACTTTTCGCCGCGGCCGGCCTGACGGCGACGCCGGAAAGCTGCATCGAGAAAGATACCGCACCCTGCGGGCATCTCGGATTGTTCATGAGCGCCGACACGATGGCCTCTGCCTGGCCGCGGATCGCACGCTGGCTCTCCCGCGATCTGCGCCCCGATAAGAATTATGAGCCCGCGCCGTCGGACCACGAGAAAGCCGTGAAGGCTCGTGGAGCCGCTACGCCCGAGCAAGCCGGTTGATCGCTCGCCCGGGAGGGGGTCCAGTCGGCCTAATGTCCGTCGGATGCGTTAAGTCTTGTGAACCGGTTCCGGCTGCGTGAAGAAGCTGTGGATCAGGTGAAGCACGATCATGTAGTTTTTCTGCTGCAGCGAGGCATGCGCAATGCCCGGCATGATCGCAAACTGCTTGTCCGGGTTCGGCAGAAGCTCGAAAAACTTCAAAAGGTCCGACAGCGCCGCGATGCCGTCATGCTCGCCTCGCATGATAATTGTCGGGCAGGTGATCCTGGTCGGATCGACCAGCGGCAGATTGTTGCACATGTCGATGTACGTTCCGTTCGGGATCGAGTCGTCGAGTTCGAGGATGTACTGCGTGTGCGCTTCGACAACGCGATCGTCCGCAGTGCCCGGGTGATCCCGTTCGAAGATCGACCGTATGAATTCGCGGCTCAGCGGCCGGCGCTTGGTCTTGAGATAGTCCGGCAGCTTCTTGCGGCGCTGTTCGAGCGTCGGGCTGCCTTCGCCGGTCCATACGAACGCATCGAGCGCCAGTCTCCGCACGCGCTGGGGGTAAAGCTGCGCGAAGGCCGCCGCGCGCAAGGCGCCGGACGAAATGCCGTAGACCATCAGCGGGCCGGAGTTCCGATGCTGTTCGATATAGGCTGTTCCGGCGGCCAGGTCTTCGACGCCGTCGGCGATGGTGGCGTCGATGCCGCGATTCTTGTCAGAGCGGCCGTAGCCTTCCATGTCCATGCACCAGGTATCGAAGCCGCGCTCCGCGAGATACTCCATGGCGGAGGAATTCGGAACGCCGGCGACATGCAGGTCGAAGACCGGCTGCGACGGCATCGACGATCCATGCACGAACAGGATTGTTCCCCGCTTTGTCGTTCCCGGCACCGCCTGCTTTTCCCAGAGGAAAAGATTGACGTCGCCCTTCTTGGCCCAATGTTCGTGCCCGGCGATCTTCCCGGCGGCGTAGTCTCGCGTCATTCTTCTCTCCGTACACGGTCGTCTGGCGAACCGAGGCCGCCCTCAAATTGCGTAACGGGCCGATCGCGCAGCGGCGATCGACCCGTTCTCTCTCGTCAATCCGGTTGGCTGTCGGCCTATTGAACCTTGCGCTCCTGAAGCGGCGGCAGGAATTTCTCGGTATAGATCTCTTCGGCCGCCGGCGCATTCGGCAGATTGAAGGCGCCGACCACGGCATCGATCGTCTTCTTCATGCGCGCCGGCTGCACGACGCTGAGACCGTTGTCCTGCACCCATTTCGTGTTGGTCAGCCCGAGCGCGATCTCAAGCCGAACCTTTTCGATATTCTCTTTCATCAGCGGGTCGCGCGCCTTCATGATCTTCAGGGCGGCCTCCGGATCCTTGATGGTGTCGATCGTACCCTTGTTCAGGGCCTTGACCATCGCGCGGACGACCTCGGGATTCTCCTCCGCATATTTCTTGGTCGTGACCAGAGCGAGCCCGTACATGTCGGCACCGAAATCCGCGTAACGGATCGGATAGATGTCCTCCATTTTGATCCCAACCTCGAGCAGGGCGGGAATGTTGGAGTTGGTGAAGCCCGCGGTGCCTTCGGCTTCGCCGCGCGCGACCATCGGGCCGAACAACTGAGGCTGGACCGGCAGCCAGTTGATCTTCACGTTTTCGGCGTTGGCGGCTTTCAGCAGGATCGAGATGGTGTCGTACACCGCGGTTCCCGGGCCGCCGGCGATCTTGGCGCCATCAAGATCGGCGGGCTTGCGGTAGTTCTTCGATTTGAGCGTGATCACCGCCAGCGGGGTGTCGTCGAAGCTGATATAGACTGCGACCAGCGGCGAGGTGGGGTTCTGCGCGTTGAACTTGATCATCGTCGGCAGGTCGACCCAGCCGAAATTGTAGACATTGCTGGCGACGCTGACCGCGACGTTGCCCGCGCCTTTGCCAGGATCGATGGCAACGTTTAGACCATTATCCTTGAAGTATCCCTTCTGCTGGGCGACGAAAAACGGCGCATGAGTGGCCTGGATGACCCAATCGAGCATCATCCGCACGTCTTTTTGCTGGGCCAGCGCCGGCTGGCTGCCGACGCTTACGGCGGCAGCGACAACGGCAATCCCGACCATCCGACGCAATTTGCGAAGCACTAACATGGAGAACTCCTGCTGAGAGGGTGACATTTGCGAAGTCCCAGGCTCACTTCAGCTGAGGAACAGTAACTTTCGTGTTGGGAAAGTCAATTGAGCGACCTCTCCGGTCGGCGTATGCTGGCGCGCCGACAAAGATTAACCAGGCAAAAAAGCGCAATGACAACAAAACCAAAATCGAAATCTGCCCGATCGGTAGCGCCCAAGACTGCGTCAATTCGCGCGCGCAAGACGGGTGCAGAGCCGAAGCTTACAAGCGATACGCCCGCTTCGCAGAAAGCGAATGTTCTGGATCTCGCGCGATACGAGATCGGAACGCGATTGCGCCACGCACGGTTGATGACGGGCGCGCGCCTCAAGGATGTTGCCGACCAGGCCGGTTGTTCGGAAAGTCTTGTGTCCAAGATCGAGAACAACAAGCTCGAGCCGTCGTTGCAGGTGCTCGGAAAGCTATGTGCGGTGCTGAAAATCGGGCTCGGCGACCTGTTTGCGCCGCCCGAAGAAGACGATCCTGTGGTGACGCGAGCCGGGCAGCGCGTTTTTGTCGAGACCGATGATTTTCTCAGGCGCGGAAACGGCATTCGCATGGAGCGCGTGATTCCGTACACGCGCGGGCATCTGCTTCAGAGCAATATCCATGTCGTTGCGCCGGGTGGCGGCAGCTTCGGCATGATTTCGCATGCGGGGGAGGAGGTCGGTTATCTGATCGCCGGCGATATCGAGCTGTTCGTCGGTGACAAGGTCTATAGTCTGTCTGCCGGCGACACGTTTTGCTTCCGTTCCGAAATCGGTCACGGTTACCGCAATCCGGGTGCGACTGAAGCACGCATCCTTTTCGTCAACACGCCGCCGGCATTCTAGCACTTTCTTGTTGATCAAGTGACTTGAGTACGCATAGGATCGCCCGCCATCGCCTTTAGATTGCGGGAGAAGATCAATGCTGAGGTTGCCGGCCCACAAGCGTTACGACTATTCGCCGATCGGCGAGCGGAAGACGTATAGCTGGCCCGGGCAAAAGCGGCTCGCGTTCTACATCGCGCTCAATATCGAGCATTTCGCGTTCGGCGCGGGGCTCGGCATGGACCCGCACAGCCGCGGCGGCCCGCAGACCTCCCGCAACTGGGCATGGCGCGACTACGGCAATCGCATCGGCAACTGGCGCCTGTTCGAGATGCTCGACGAGCTCAAGCTGCCGGCGTCGATCCTGCTGAACTCGACCGTCTGCTACGAATATCCGCAGATCGTCGCCAAGATCAAAGAGCGCGGCGATGATGTTCTCGGCCACGGGCGCACGAATGCCGAGCTTCTGCGCGGCATGTGGGAAGACGACGAGCGGCGCGTGATCCAGGAGTGCGTCGAGGTGATCGAAAAGCATGTCGGCGTTCGTCCGACCGGCTGGATGGGTGCTGGTGCCGCGGAGAGCGGGGTCACGCCGGACCTGCTGAAAGAGGCTGGCTTCACCTATCTGCTCGATTGGCCGGTGGACGACCAGCCGATCTGGATGAAGACGCGGAGCGGCCCGCTTCTGTCCGTTCCCTATCCCATGGAATTGAACGACGCCGGCACGCTGGGGCTGCGCGATCATTCCGGGCGCGAATTCGCGGACATGATCGTCGATCAGTTCGAAGAACTGCTCGAAGCGTCCGAGAAGCAGCCGCTGGTGTTTTCCCTGTCACTGCACGGCTTCCTGGTCGGTCAGCCATTCCGGCTGCGGCCTTTGCGGCAGGCCATCAAGCATTGCGTCGAACACAAGAATGCGGATCAGGTGTGGTTCACGCGCGCCGGGGACATCGCGAAATATTGCTTCGACATGAAGCCCGGAATCATCCCCGGCAGCTGAACGGGAGTTTGTGATGAATATCAGCGCGAAGACAGCGGCTCCGACAACCCTTCTCAAGGCGACACCCGAGACCGTTCACTGGGGCTATCTCGACGCCAGTATCGAACCGGTGCTCACGATCAATTCGGGCGAGCGGGTGCGCATCGAGTGCGCGACCTGCAATCCCGAGTGGATGCCGCCTGTTGAGGACGGCTTCGATATCCTTCCGGACATCGTGGAGATTCACAAGAAGGTCAAGAAAGGCTCGGGCAATCACATCTTTACCGGCCCGATCTATGTGCGTGACGCCAAGCCCGGTGACGTGCTCGAAGTTCGGATCCACGAGATCGAGATCCGCCAGAACTGGGGCTGGAATCTGTTCCGCGGTTACATGGGCACGATTCCGGAGGACTTTCCGTACATGCGTCTCACTCATGTGCGGCTCGACCTGAAGAACAACGTGGCGCTGATGCCATCGGGCTTCAAGATTCCGCTGGCGCCGTTCTTCGGCCAGCTTGCGGTCGCGCCCGCCGCGAGCTTCGGTCGCCAGAACAGCAAGGAGCCGCGCGAATTCGGCGGCAATCTCGATTGCAAGGAATTGACGGCGGGCAGCACGATCTATCTTCCGGTCTGGAACGATGGCGCATTGTTTTCGACCGGCGACGGTCATGCCGCGCAGGGCGATGGCGAAGTCGACGGAACCGCGATCGAGACCGCGCTAGCCGGAACCTTCGAGTTCGTCCTCCGCAAGGATCTCAAATGGACGATGCCGCGCGCCGAAACGCAGACGCATTACATCGCTTTCGGTCTCGACACCGATCTCGACGACGCCGCACGCCAGGCGCTCAAGGAAATGATTTCCTGGATCGTCGAGATGACCGGCATCCATAAGGACGAAGCCTATGCGATGTGCAGCTTCGCAGCTGATCTGCACGTCACGCAGACGGTGAACAACGTCAAGGGTGTGCACGCGATGCTTCCGAAGAGCATCTTGCAGCGTTAGCCGGCTGGGTACGGGACTTGCATGGAATGCGCGACGGATAAGTTGAATTGTCCGTCTTTTGTCGGCCGATAGGTGGAGTACGCCATGCCGGACTTCGTGCAGTTGCAACAGGTCTCGTTGAAATACAACGAGGACGAAAGCGCGCTCGCGCTCTACCGGACGAGCTTCGGCGTCGCGAATGGCGAGTTCATCGCCGTGGTCGGGCCATCGGGCTGCGGCAAGTCGACCTTGATGAAGGTGGTCACCGGATTGTGGCCGGCCACCGCCGGGCATGTGACGGTGGACGGCAAGCCGGTGACGGCGCCGCTCAGCTTCGTCGGCATGGCATTTCAGAACGCCTCGCTGCTGCCATGGCGTACCACACTCCGGAACGTCATGCTGCCGCTCGAGATCGTCGAGCCGCATGCGAGCCGCTTGCGCTCCGATTGGGAGGCCTACGAGGCGAAGGCGCGTGAACTGATTGCCCTGGTGGGGCTCAAGGGCTGCGAGGACAAATATCCGTGGCAGCTCTCCGGCGGCATGCAGCAGCGTGCGCAGCTCTGCCGCGCGCTGATCCACGAGCCGTCGCTGCTGATGCTCGATGAGCCGTTCGGTGCGCTGGATATGTTCACGCGCGAAGAGCTTTGGCTTGCGCTGCAGGACCTTTGGCTCGCGCGCCGCCCGACCGTCATCCTGGTGACGCACGATTTGCGGGAGGCGGTCTTTCTCGCCGATCGCGTGCTTGTCATGAGCGCACGGCCGGGGCGCATCATTCTCGATCGCAAGATACCAACGCCGCGACCGCGGCGGCTCGACAGCACCTACGAACCGGAATCGGTCGCGCTGGTACACGAACTGCGGGAGCATATCAGTGCAGCACGCGCCCAAGCAGCGGCCTGAGGACGACGAGATGAGCGTTGCGGAAACCTACGATCTGCCGCCGGTGACGCGGCGGAAGACCTTCTTCGAGCATAAGGCGGTTCGCCGCGCGCTGCCCTGGTTCGTGATCATTGCGATGTTCGTGATCTGGGAAATCGTGGTTCGGCTTTTCGCCATCCAGGAGTTCGTTCTTCCCGCGCCGTCCGCCATCTTCAAATCGATGTGGCAGTGGCGGGAGCCGATTGCCATCAATGCGTGGCAAACGCTGATGACGACCCTCATCGGTTTCGCGTTGGCGATTGTCATCGGTGTGATCGGAGGCGTCGCGCTGGGTTCGTCGCAGGTCGCCTATGACGGTTTTTATCCGGCGCTGATCGCATTCAACTCGGTGCCGAAGGTGGCGGTGGTGCCGGTGCTGGTGATCTGGTTCGGCATCGGAACGATCCCGGCTGTCATCACCGCTTTCCTCCTCGCCTTCTTTCCGATCCTCGTCAATGTCGCGACTGGAATAGCGACCGTCGAGCCGGAACTGCGTGATGTGCTGCGCGCGCTTGGCGCGAGCAAGCGGCAGGTCATCATGAAGGTCGGTCTGCCGCGCGCGATGCCGTATTTCTTCGCCTCGCTGAAGATCGCCATGACCGTCGCCTTCGTCGGCTCGATCGTGGCCGAGAGCATCGCGGCGAATGCTGGCATCGGCTATCTGATGCTGGTCGCCTCGTCTCGTTTCGAGGTGCCGCTCGCCTTCGCCTGCCTCATCGTCACCGGTCTGATGGGTGTCGCCATGTACATCGTCTGCGTGGCGATTGAACAGCGCACCACGGGCTGGGCCACGCGCGGGGCCGACGGCGTGGCCTTCGGATCTTGATCTGGATTGGGCAGGGAGCTGGATTGTGGCTGACGATACCATCGAACAGATAACGGCAGATCGTTCGGCGCATTACGAGCCGTTTGGCTGGCATCACTGGCCGGAGCATCCCTGGCTGTCCTATCAATTCCGCCGCGGCCTTGGTGAGACCCAGGAAGGCGGCGGCTCGGTCAGTGAAGTTCTGATGGCGGGATCGCGTATGATCCCCGGCGATCTGGAGAGCTGGCACGCGGAGTGGATGCGGATTGCGGATCGCAACTGGGATCGCGGCCTCGCCGAGGAGCGTGAAGGCCACATCCGTACGGCGATGAACTGCTTCCTGCGAGCGGCCGATTATTACCGGCAGGCCGAGTTTCATCTCGAACCGAAGGATCCACGCCGGCTGCCGACCTTCGAGAAGATGGAAGCCTGCTCGAAGAAGTTCATCGGATATCTGAATCCGCCGGGGGAGGCGGTCGATATCCCCTACGAGCCGGGCAAGCCGATCTGCGGCTATTTCGTGCGCGCGCCTTTTCCTGGCGAGCGGCTGCCGGTGCTGATCTGCATGGGCGGTCTGGACTCCATCAAGGACGAGATGTGGTTCATGCAGGCACATGGCTGCCTGCAGCGCGGCATTTCGGTTCTGATGATCGACGGTCCCGGTCAGGGCGGTACGCTGCGCCGGCATGGTATTCACAGCCGGCCGGATTCCGAATTCCCGATCGGCAAATGCATCGACTGGCTGGTCCAGCGCGCGGATGTCGACCCCGACCGTATCGCGGTCTGCGGCTCCAGTCTGGGCGGCTATTACGCCGCGCGCGCCGGCTGCTACGAGCACCGTCTGGCGGCAGCCATCTCCCATGGCGCGATCTGGTCGGTACCGGACATGTGGGGCAACAAGGGCGATGATTTCGGCCTCGCCATGCATATCAAATGGGTGCTTGGAGCCTCGTCGATGCGAGAGGCGCATGAGATCATGAAGCCGTTCACCCTGGAGGGCCATCTGGAAAACATGCAGTGTCCGTACCTGATCCTGCATGGCGGTCATGATGTGCTCACCGTGTCGGCGGCGCGCCAGACCTACGATTATGCGAAGTCGCACGGGATCGACGTCACGCTGCGGATCGTGGAGACCGACGAGACCGGCGCGGAACATTGCCAGCATGATAATCCGACCATTGGCCAGGAACTGCTGGCAGACTGGCTGGCCGACCGGTTCGGGATCGATCAGCGCAAGTTGCTGAAGACGTCGGCCAATCCGCTGATCTAGGAGGGCGCTGTGATTCAGGGCGTTGACGTCGCAATACCCGGCATCGTGGCGATCGATCTGCATCGCGGTCACCTCGATCCGGCGGTTGCGACCATGCCGCTCGAGCCCGAAGCCGCCGCCAGGGTGGTTGCGGCAAACGAGCGCTTTTTCCGGCAGGCACGCGCGGCCGGCATTCCGATCTTCCACTGCGTCGCGACCTATCGCGATTCCGACGAGATCCGGCTGAATCCGGCATGGAAGCACCGTGGCGAAGATCCCAATAATCCCCGCGGAAACGTTCTTCGCCATAACATCAAGGGCATGCCGGGCTGTGAGGTCATGCCGTCGCTGCTCGACCCGAGCGACTTCGTCGTCGATGCGAAGAAGCGCTACGACTGTTTCACGGCCACCGACCTTGAACTCACGCTGCGTGCGCACCGCGTCAACACCGTGCTGGTCGTAGGCGTGAACACCAATTCCTGCGTCATCGCGACGGCCATCGCGGCCTGCTGCCGCGATTTCGCGGTCGTTGTGGTGTCGGACTGCGTCGATACGATGGACGGCGGCGCGCTGCACGAGGCGGCGCTTGCGGTGATCGGCCGCGCGTTTGGTCAGGTCATGACCGCCAGCGAGGCGCTCGCCAGCCTCGGCGCTGTAACGTCGACCAAAGTGACGGAGCCGGCAGCATGACCGGACATGTTCTGCCCGCAATGCCGGAGACAGTCGTGTCAGTGACTGACGGCGGCCTCTTCCCTGTCCGCCGCATCTATTGCGTCGGTCGCAACTACCTGGACCATATTCGCGAAATGAAAGAGGCAGACGAGCGCGATCCGCCTTTCTTCTTCCAGAAGCCACGCGATGCCATCGTTCCGACCGGCGCGACGGTCGCTTATCCGCCGCTGACATCCGATTACCAGTTCGAGGGCGAATTGGTGGTTGCCATCGGAAAGTCCGGCCGGGCAATTTCGGTCGACCGTGCTCTCGATCATGTTTTCGGATATGCCTGCGGTCTCGATATGACGCGCAGAGACCGCCAGTTCGACGCGCGCGACAACCGGCTGCCATGGGAAGTCGGCAAGAGCTTCGATGACTCCGCGCCCTGCGGCATGATCACGCCGTCGTCTGAGGGGCACCGGTTGTCGGGGCCGCTGGTGCTGTCGGTCAACGGGACGGAGCGCCAGCGCGGCGATCTCTCGCAGATGATCTGGAGTCCGCCCGAGATTATCGCTCAATTGTCGAGACAGGTAACGCTCGAGCCGGGCGACCTGATTTTCACTGGAACCCCGGCTGGGGTCGGGGCGGTTGTGCCCGGCGACACCATCCGGCTCGATATCCAGGGGCTGACCCCGCTGACGATCGCTATCGGCGAACCTGCCTAGCCAACTCAACCTGGCCTCAAACGATCGGTACTTCGCTCCCCATGGGCTGCCGTGAGGTGCGCGCCAATCCGTGCTCGGTTTTCTCCCAGTGGTAGGGCGACCTGATGATCTGGAACACCGCTCGCCAGGCCGCGGCCGAGAGCAGCAGCCAGTAGAACGGGAGCAGCACCAGATAGCCGGCAGAACGCAACAGCCGCCGCCGCGACAGGCCGATGAAGCCGAGCAATCCCGACAGGCAATAGCCCGTTGCCAGTGTCGCAACGTAAAGGCCGGCAATGGTCTGCTCGAAGATGCCGGTCTTCCCTGACAACAGCAGTCCGGTTGCGATCTGCCAGCCCAGAACACCCGCAAAGACGCCATGCACGAGCGCAGCCAGCACTGCGCCGCCGATCACCAGCTGGAACACCAGAAATCCGCCGGTGCCAAGCTCGCGCCAAAGTCTCAAGGGGCTGCGCATATGCACGGCCCAGGTCTGCAAATAGCCCTTGAACCAGCGCGTGCGCTGTTTGATCCATGGTGCAAGTCTGGCGGGCGCTTCCTCATAGGTCGATGATTGCGCAAGCGCCGTGTGATAGCCCGCGCGCGCAAGGCGGATCCCGAGATCCGCATCCTCCGTCACGTTGTATGGATCCCAGCCGCCGAGCGCGCGTAATATGGTGGTGCGGAAATGATTGGACGTGCCGCCCAGCGGCAGCGGCAGTCGCCATGCCGCAAGCCCCGGCAGGAATACATCGAACAGCGCGGCATATTCCGTGGTGAACAATCGGGTGAGCCAGTTGTCGGCGGTGTTGTCGATGGTCAGGCGCGCCTGCACGCACGCAAGCTTTGGATCGCCTGCCTCGAAGGCCGCAAGCGCAATACGGAGCTGTTGCGGTTCCGGTCGGTCTTCGGCATCGAACACCGCGACATAGCGGCCGCGCACGAACGGCAATGCGGCATTCAATGCTTTCGGCTTTGTGCGCGGACCGGCGGAGGGAGCAATCACAATCTCGAACGGTGCAGCAAGATCCATCAGATCGAGCGCAAGCCGCGTTTCCATATCGTCGCACTCTACCACGAGTTTGATATCGAGCCGCTCTTTCGGATAATCGAGGCTCGACAGCGCGGAAATCAGCCCCCGCACCGATCGCGCTTCCCGGTAGATCGCTACGATGATCGAGTAGAGTGGCACGTCATCGTCGATGCGGAGTCGCGGCGGATCAGGCGGCGTGGACGAGAGCATCATGGCGAAAACCCGCAGGCCGCTCCAGCCGAGGAAGATCAGTGCGAATACGATATTGACGGCGATCATGAGCTCGGACTGGACGGCGACCAGGCCTGCGATGCCGGCCAATCCCGCGGCGAACCACGTCAATGGCGTGCGGCTGCGCATGGCTGCTGCCGACAGGCGCGGTTGCCGCGCGCGCAGGTCGAATGCGGCCAGGCAAGCGATCGCGATCTCGACTTCGCGGTGAACGAAGTTTCGCAGATCCTCCATCGTTGCGACACGGAGCCGCGAGCGCATCTCCGGATGGCGCTGCAATGTCCCGATCAGAAAGCGCGCCGACAGATGCCACGGCGCGACGACCCAGATCAGTTCGTTGTCCAAGCGTACGGGAAGGATACCGCTCGCAAGCCCCGAGATGAGGTCGGCGTCGTCGACCGGGCAGGCGGACCGCGGCACCCCTTGAAGCGTTTCGACCGCAACGCCACAGTGGCGCGCCAGCGCGCGCACATAATCCTGGTCCCTCAAGGCGCCTTGCGTCACCAGCACGCGGTCGGCACCGGTTCGCGTCTCCGCCGCACGCAGTTCGGCTGCCGCCAGCAGGGCCGGCGGCAGGAGGTGGCGAATGCAGTCGATTTCGGGGCAGTTCGCGAGCCGGGCACGAATTCGTGCGTGGTCTGAATCCGGCCTTGAACCCGGCCGCGGGCCGTAAGACAAATCGCGCGCATGCCGGCCGCTGGGCTCGGCATGGAACACGGACCTCTGCATGCCCGCTCCACGACCGCACAAATGCTACGCTGCCGACTGCAAAGCGATCCCCGCCCTGCTATAGACACGCGAAATATCGTTTCAGACAACGGATGAGAGTATTGCCTATCTCCTCAACGGGTTTCCATCAAAAAGTGTGCCGTCGGCCGGCTGCCAGTTCGGCGATCATTGCACTAGTGGTGCTCCTGGCGGCCCCGGCGATGATGGTCGGTTCAGTCCAGGCGCAGCCCCATCTGCCGCCGCTGCGGGAGATCGCCCCGGCCCCATCACCCTATCCGGGATTTTGGGATCCCAAGCGTCGTCCGGAGCGGCCGGATCTCTCGCGCCTGTCGCAGATCCGCTTCATGACCGAGACCGACTATCCGCCGTTCAATTATGCCGACAAGGACGGCCATCCGATCGGCTTCAATGTCGATCTGGCACGGCTGATCTGCGAGGAACTGAAAGTCACCTGCACGATCCAGATGCGCCGCTTCGATACGCTGGTGCCGGCGCTGAATGAAAATCGTGGAGAGGCCGTGATCGCTTCGATCGCGGTGAATCGTGAAACCCGCAAGGCGATGGATTTCACCGATCCCTATTATCGGGTGCCGGCGCGGTTTGCGGCGCTGAAGGCCGCGGCAACGCCGGTGCTGAAACCCGAGCAACTCGAAGGCAAGAAGATCGGAGTGGTCGGCGGCTCGGCGCATGAGGCCTATCTCAAGACGCTGTTCACCGAGGCGCAGCCGGTCGCTTATCTCACCGCGGATGCGACCCGAGATGCGCTGCGGCGCGGTGAAGTCGACTACGTCTTCGGCGACGGCATCGCACTGTCGTTCTGGATCAATGGTACCGATTCCGGCGGGTGCTGCGCGTTCGCCGGCGGCCCGTTCTTCGAGAGCCAGTATTTCGGCGAAGGGGTCGGCATCGCCGTCAAGAAAGGCAACGATACCGTGCGGCTGGCCCTGAATTATGCGCTGTTCCGGCTCTGGGAACGAGGCCGCTTTACCGATCTGTGGCTGCGCTATTTCCCGGTCAGCCCGTTTTGATCGACAACTGGAAACGATATGTCTGTGACTGAAGCTGAAAGCATCAATGGTTTGCGCGAGCTGGCCGAGCAATCGGGCGCCTGGCCGTTCGAGGAGGCGCGCAAAATCGTGGCGCGACTGAAGAAGAAGCCGAAGGACGAGGTCATCTTCTCGACCGGTTACGGCCCGTCCGGGCTGCCGCATATCGGCACCTTCGGCGAAGTGGCGCGCACCACCATGGTGCGTCACGCCTTCCGCGTTCTCACTGACGACAAGATCAAGACCCGGCTGCTGGCGTTTTCCGACGACATGGACGGCCTGCGCAAGGTGCCGGACAATGTGCCGAACGGCGAGATGCTGGCGCAGGATCTCGGCAAGCCGCTGACCAAGGTGCGCGATCCGTTCGGCACCCATCCGAGTTTCGGCGCGCATAACAACGCGCGGCTACAGAAATTCCTGGACCACTTCGGCTTCGACTACGAATTTCTGTCGGCGACCGAGTGCTACACCTCCGGCCGCTTCGACAAGGCGCTGCTGCAGGTGCTGTCGCATTTCGACAAGGTGATGGCGGTGATGCTGCCGTCGCTGCGTGAGGAGCGTGCGCAGACCTATTCGCCTTTCCTGCCGATTTCCGAGCGCACCGGCATCGTGCTGCAGGTGCCGGTCACCGCGCATGATGCCGCGGCCGGCACCATCACCTACGAAGACCCCGACACCAAAGAGAGCATCACCACGCCGGTCACCGGCGGCCGCTGCAAGCTGCAATGGAAGCCGGACTGGGCGATGCGCTGGTATGCGCTTGGGGTCGATTACGAGATGGCCGGCAAGGACCTGATCGATTCGGTGAAATTGTCGGGCGAGATCAATCGCGCGATCGGCGGAACGCCGCCGGAGGGCTTCAATTACGAACTGTTCCTCGACGAGAAGGGGCAGAAGATTTCGAAGTCCAAGGGCAATGGCCTCACCATCGACGAGTGGCTGCGTTACGCCTCGCCGGAATCGCTGTCATTGTTCATGTATCGCGAACCGAAGGCGGCGAAGCGGCTGTATTTCGACGTGATCCCGCGCAATGTCGACGAGTATTTTCAGTTTCTCGACGGCTACCAGCGGCAGGACGGCAAGCAGCGGCTCGGCAATCCGGTCTGGCATATCCATGCCGGCAATCCGCCGCAGCCCGACATGCCGATCAATTTTCAGCTGCTGCTGACGCTCGTCTCCTCATCGAATGCGGAAAATCCCGAAACGTTGTGGGGCTTCATCGGTCGCTACCGTCCGGGCGTGACGCCGGCGACGCATCCGAAGCTCGACGCGATGGTCGGCTACGCAATCAACTATTATCGCGACTTCGTGCTGCCGACGAAAAAGTTCCGCGATCCTGCGGAGCAGGAACGCACGGCACTGTTCGATCTGCGCGATGCGCTCTCCAACATGCCGGCGGATTCGACGGCGGAGAAAATCCAGGACGTGGTCTACGAGATCGGGCGCCGCGAGCCGTTTCTCGACGAGAAGAAGAAAGCCAAGGATGGCAAGCCGGGTGTCTCGCTCGAGTGGTTCAACATGCTCTATCAGGTGCTGCTTGGCCAGGAGAAGGGCCCGCGCTTTGGCTCGTTCGTCGCCGCGTATGGGCTGAAGAACACCGTCGACATGATCGACGGCGCGCTGGCGCGCAGCGCCTAGTTCGGAGTCACAAATTCAGCCCCGTCATCCTGAGGTGCGAGCGATAGCGAGCCCCGAAGGATGCACGGCCACCGCCTTGGCCGTCGCCCTTCGAGGGCCGGCTTTGCCGGCCACCTCAGGGTGACGGATCAGATATTGCGGAGCTTTAATCTACTACTGGCTCGCCCACATGATGCGGGCGACCCACAGCACGTCCGACATCGCAAGCGTGCGGGCGGGGTGCTCGGGATTGAGCGAATGCAGCTCGATGGTCTTCGCGGTCTTGCGGGCGAGTTGCTTGACCATGACCTCGCCATCCTTGGTCTTGACCACAACCCGGTCGCCGCGCCGCGTGGGAGCGGCGGGCGACACCACGATCACGTCGCCTTTGCGGAACGCTGGCTCCATCGAATTGCCGGAAATCTCAAGCGCGTAGGCGTGCTCGTCGTTGACCGAGGGGAAAGCGATCTCGTCCCAGCCCTTGCCGACCGGAAAACCGCCATCGTCGAAATAGCCGCGCGAGCCGGCTTCGGCGAAGCCGATCAGCGGCACGGCCTGGGTGATTGGGCGCGCGGTCTCGGAGATCAGCGCGATGAAGGTTTCGACGCTTGTGCCGGTCGCGGCCAGCGACTTGGCGACCGATTCGGTAGAGGGCCAGCGCGCCCGGCCGTCCGGCGTGATCCGCTTCGACTTGTTGAAGGTGGTGGGGTCGAGCCCGGCCTTCTTGGCGAGGCCGGACGCGGAAAGCCCGGCGCGCGCCGCGAGCCGGTCGATGGCAGTCCAGATCTGGGCATGCGTCAGCATGGCGAACCCCATGCACTGCGATCAGGTCGAAAGGTGTGACTTCTGTCCTACCTTGGGGTAGGAATTAGTCCCGTTTGGTGGCGCTGTCCAGCCCCTCCTGTCAGGTTTCTTGTGCGACGCGCGGCCGCGCACTAGGTTCGGCCCGGAAAATTGGAGTTCTCGCGGCGTGATCGCCCTGCTGGAGCGCCTTGCGCGCCCTTTTCTTCATCGTTTCGATCCCGAGGAAGCTCACCGGATCGCCCTGCGGACCCTGCAATGGGCGCCGTTACCGGCCGCGCGGCCCGACGATTCGCGGCTGCAGGTCCGCGCCTTCGGGCTGAATTTCCCAAATCCGGTCGGCCTCGCGGCCGGATTCGACAAGGACGGTGAGGTGCCCGACGCGCTCTTGCGGCTCGGCTTCGGCTTCGTCGAAGTGGGCGGCGTAACGCCGCGCCCGCAGCCCGGCAATCCGCGACCGCGGCTGTTCCGGCTCGATGCCGACGGGGCGGTGATCAACCGGCTTGGATTGAACTCCGATGGCGCACCGATCGTGCTCAGTCGTCTCGCCGCGCGCGCAAATCAGGGTGGCATTGTCGGCATCAATATCGGCGCCAACAAAGACAGCCAGGACCGGACCGAGGATTATGTCCGGCTGGTCGAGGGATTCGCACCGGTGGTGTCCTACATCACCATCAACGTGTCCTCACCGAATACGCCCGGGCTGCGCAATCTGCAGGAGGCGAAAAGCCTGGACGATCTGCTGGCGCGTGTGATCGAAGCGCGCGACCGGGTGCAGGCCCGCGCCGGCCCGACCCCGCTTCTGCTCAAGATCGCACCGGACCTGACGCTCGCCGATCTCGACGACATCGTCGGGATTGCCCGCAACCGCAGGGTCGACGGCATGGTGGTCGGAAATACCACTGTGACTCGTCCGCCCAGTCTGCGCGAGCGTGACAAGGCGATCGAGCAGGGCGGCTTGTCCGGCAAGCCGCTGTTTTCACTGTCGACCCGGATGCTGGCGGAGACCTATGTTCGGCTGGAAGGCGCGATGCCGATCATCGGTGTCGGCGGGATCGATTCAGGCGCCGCTGCAATCTTGAAGCTGCGCGCCGGCGCGTCGCTGGTGCAGCTTTACAGCGGGTTGGTGTTTCACGGGATGGCGCTGGTCTACGAGATCAAGCGCGCGCTGCTGGCGGAGGCGCAGAAGGGGCCGTTGGCGGAGCTCGTCGGCGTCGATGCGGCGGATATCACCGCGCGGCCCTGGCCGGTGTGAGGGGCTTACGGCGACGGTTGCAACAAACACCGTTCCTTCGCCCGGAAGCGAGACTCCCGAACGAGCAACTCTGGGTCCCCGCTTTCGCGGGGACGAACGGAGCTAAGCTGAGGCGCGTTAGCGGCCCTTCGGCGCATTGATGAAGCGCATGATCAGCCAGATCGGGATCACGATCACCGCGCCCAGCAGGAAGTAGCGCCACAGCCATTCGACCGCATCGAAGCCGAGATTCCAGATGGTCTCGAACAGGCGCTGGATGCTGCGAATGATGTTGTAGGGATCGAGGCCGAACGTCACCATCACGAAGCCGACCAGAACCGACAGCAGGATCAGCCGGCCTGCGACCGCGAGCGGCGAGCCGCCAAGGAAGCGCGTGAGGGAATCGTTCTGCGCTGGCGCAGGCCGTGACGACTCGATCGAGGCGCGCGGATCGTTGGTGGACATGAACCCCTCCGTTGGACCGCTCCATTCCGGAGCAGGGCCAGACAATGAGATCATGTAATCAACGCGCGGCGCCTTGCAAGCGGTCCGGCATGGCACTGCGCGATTGCTCCAGGGACTCGGCCATTTTCTCCAGTGTTTCCAGCCGGTCAGCCTCTCGCGGTGGTTTGTCCCAGCGCAGCCTGGCGATGCGGGGAAAGCGCATGGCGAGCCCGGACTTGTGACGGGTGGAGCGCTGCAGGCCCTCGAAGGCGACCTCCAGCACCAGCCCTTCGTCGGGGCCATATTTGACCGATCGCACCGGCCCGAACCGCTCGAACGTGTTGTTGCGGACGTAACGGTCGATCTTGATCAGCTCTTCGTCGGTGAAGCCGAAATAGGCCTTGCCGACCGGCACCAGCGTGTCGACGCCGTCGACCAGCGTCCAGACGCCGAAGGTGTAATCGGAATAATAGGACGAGCGCTTGCCGCTGCCCCGCTGCGCATACATCAGCACGGCGTCGACCGTGAATGGGTCGCGCTTCCATTTCCACCACAGGCCTTTCGGCCGGCCGGGGACATAAGGAGCGTCGCGCCGCTTGATCATGATGCCCTCGACCGCATTGGCATCGTCGCCGGCGCCGGCCGAAGCTGGATCGGCGCGTGCTGCGGCGAGGTCGTCCCAGGTCGCGAACGGCACGAGCGGCGACAGATCGAGGCGCGGATGGGCGTGACGACCGATGAAGGCCTGCAGGCGCTTCCGTCTTTCTTCAAACGGAAGCTCGCGCAAGTCTTCGTCGCCATCGACCAGCAGATCGTAGGCGCGCAAATGCGCAGGATATTCGGTGGTGAGTTTCGGTGTCACGGCTTTCCGGTTCAGCCGCTGCTGCAGCACGTTGAAGCTCTGCACCCGCCGATCGCGCAGGATCAGCAATTCGCCGTCGAGCGAGCCGTTGAAATTGAGCGACTCCAGAAGATCGGGAAAGCTTTTCGAGATGTCTTCGCTGGTTCGCGAATACATCCGCACGATCCGGTCGCCGCGTTCGTTCACGCCCGCCGACGCCTGCACGCGGATGCCGTCCCATTTCCATTCGGCCATGAAGTCGGCGGGATCGAGCTTCGCGAAATCGGTGTCCTCGATCGCCTGCGCCAGCATCGCGGGCCGGAACGGCGCGGGATCGCTGGTCTCCGGCTTCTCGCCACGGCCTTCCAGCCAGGCGAACAGGTTTTCGTAGGGGGCCTCGAGACCCGACCACATCAGTTCGATCTCGGTGACGTCCTTGTCGCCGAGTGCGGCGGCCGCGGTCTTTGCCAGCCGTGCCGAAACACCCACGCGCAGCGCGCCCATCACCAGCTTGAGCAGCGCCCAGCGGCCGGTCTCGTCCAGCGCGTCGAGCCAGCGCGCGATCTGCGCCGGCAATTGTGCCTTGCCCAGTGTGTTGAGGCTCGTGACGACGTCGCTGATCGACGGAATGAAGTTCGGCCGCGCGTCGGGCACCGGCCACATCAGCGCGATGGTCTCCGAGGTATCTCCAACGAAGTCGCGCGACAGCGCAAACAGCAACGGATCGGCGCGTTCCGTGATCAGGCCGCGGATCATGCCGGGCTTGGCGTATTGAAAAGTGAGACTGCCGGTCAGTGCGGCAAGCGCATAACCGCGCTCCGGGTCCGGAGTGCTGCGGAAATAATCCGTCATCAGCCGCAGCTTGTTGTTGCGGCCGGGTTCGTAGGCGAGGCGGTCGAGCAATTCGGCGAAGCGGTTCATGCGGGTTGGCCCGCTTCGCCTTCGCCGGACGTGCCGTCCGTCTCGTCCTCGTCGCCATAGCCGACGATGTCGAGCGGGCGCGCCTTCAGCCCCTGCAGGCCGCACCAGTGGACCAGCGCGTCTTCCTGTCCGTGCGTCACCCAGATCTCGCCGGCGCCCGTTGCGGCGATGGTGTCGCGCAGGCCGTCCCAGTCGGCGTGATCGGATATCACCAGCGGCAATTGCACGAGGCTTTGCCGGGCGCGAGCCCGCACCCGCATCCAGCCCGATGCGTAGGCCGTGACCGGATCGGGGAAGCGGCGCGACCATACCTCCTTCAGCGCTGATGGTGGGCAGAGCGTGATGGTGCCGCCGAGATCCTGCTTCTTCACATCGCGGACGGGACGCAACTCGCCGAGATCGATGCCCTTGGCGAGGTAATAGCGCGACAGCGTCTCCATCGCGCCGTGCAGATAGATCGGCTTGCGATAGCCAGCCTTGCGGATGAGTGCGATGACGCGCTGCGCCTTGCCCAGCGAATAGGCCCCCACCAGATGCGCACGCTCGGGGAACAGCGTCACCGAGTGCAGGAGCTTGGCAATCTCGGCGTCGGGATCGGGATGGCGGAACACCGGCAGCCCGAACGTCGCCTCGGTGATGAACACATCGCCCTGCACGAGTTCGAACGGCGTGCAGGTCGGGTCGGGCACGTCCTTGTAGTCGCCCGACGCCACGATCCGGCAGCCGTTCCGTTCGACCGCGATCTGCGCTGAGCCCAGCACATGGCCGGCCGGATGAAAGGTTGCGCTGACGCCGTTCAGGGTCACGGTCTCGCCGTAGCGGATCGCCTGCGTGGAGCCGGCGAAAGTCTCGCCGTAGCGCAGCCGCATGATGTCGAGGGTTTCCTGGGTCGCCAGCACGGCGCCGTGCCCGGCCCGGGCATGGTCGGAATGGCCATGGGTGATCAGCGCCCTGTCGACCGGACGGGTCGGGTCGATGTAAAAGCCGCCGGTCTTGCAGCAGACGCCGGCCGGCGTCGGCAAAAGCAGGTCTTCGGGACGCATCGTGCCTACATAGGCTCTGGACGGAAAATCGCGAGCGGATGTCTTCAACGCAGCAAGGCCAATCCCTGTTTCAGTCGTCGGGCGACCTGATCGCCGACCGGCGCTACGGCATGGCGCGCGAGTTCCGGGAGCGGGGCGATCATGCCGCCGCGCTCGACCTGCTGGAGCAGACGGTCGAGCGGACGCCCGGCTTCGCCGCGGCCTGGTTCGATCTCGGGCATCTGCGCGAGATCGCAGGCGACCGGGCAGGGGCGGTGGCCGCCTTCGAGCAGGCGCTGGCCGCCGACACGTCCGACCGGCACGGGGCTGGCCTGCGGCTGCGGCTGCTCAATATCGGCGGGCATGCGATGTCGGCGGATTACGTGCGCTCGGTGTTCGACCAATACGCGGTGAAGTTCGACGATGCGCTTAAAGCGCTGGCCTATACCGCGCCGGACCTGCTGGCGGAGACCGTAGCGGAGGCGTGCCGCTCAAAAAAACGGCCAATCCATTTCGCCGCCATGCTCGACCTCGGCTGCGGCACCGGACTGTCAGGCGCCGTGTTCCGGCCGGTCTGCGACTGGATCGAGGGCGTCGACCTGTCGCCCGGCATGATCGCGCAGGCGCGGCGCAAGAAACTCTATGACAAGCTCGACACCGGCGACCTGACCGAAAGCCTCGACCGCCACATCCGTGCCGATGCCCGCTTCAACCTGGTCGTGGCGGCGGATGTGTTTGTCTATTGTGCCGACCTGACGCTGATCGCCTCGCTCGTTCACGACGTGTTGGCAGCGGAAGGGCTGTTCGCCTTCACGGTCGAGACCCATGACGAGGGCGGTGTGATCCTCGGTCCGAAGCTGCGCTACGCCCATGGCGAGGCGCATGTGCGATCCGCGCTGGAAGCGGCCGGGCTGACCATCCACGAGCTCGCGCCGGTCTCGACCCGCATGGAGGCCGATGTGCCGGTGCCGGGATTGCTGGTGATCGCGGAGCGCGCCCCGGCTTCGCCATTGTCCGTAAGGTAGAGTGGGGCGTGACCCTCCTCGATCCGATCGCTCCACCTGACAGTCTGCCGGACACGTTCGCGCGCTGGTTCGCCGCGCGCGGCTGGGCGCCGCGTGCGCATCAGCTCGAATTGCTGAACCGGGCGCGCGAGGACAAATCGGTGCTCCTCATTGCGCCGACCGGAGGCGGCAAGACGCTCGCGGGCTTTCTGCCGACGCTGGTGGAGTTGAGTGAGGAACTGCGCGGGGCGGCGGCGCAGGCCAAGCTCGTCTCCACGGGCCGCGGCATCCGGCGCGCCGGGGGCCTCCACACACTCTACATCTCGCCGCTGAAAGCACTCGCGGTCGACATCGCGCGGAATCTCGAGACCCCTGTCGCCGAGATGAAGCTGCCGATCCGGATCGAGACGCGGACCGGCGATACGCCGGTATCCAAGCGCACGCGCCAGCGCCGCGATCCGCCCGATATCCTGCTGACCACGCCGGAGCAGCTTGCGCTTCTTCTCGCCTCCGCCGATGCGCCGTATCTGTTCGGCACGCTGAAGCGCGTGATCCTCGACGAACTGCACGCGCTGGTTACCTCCAAGCGCGGCGACCTCCTGTCGCTTGCGCTCGCGCGGCTGTTCCGGCTCGCGCCCGGTTTGCATACCATCGGTTTGTCGGCAACCGTCGCCGAACCCGACGACCTGCGCCGCTATCTGGTGCCGCAGCCGCGCGCCGGCGAACATCTCGCCGATCTGGTGATCGCGAAAGCCGGCGCCGAGCCGCATGTCACCATGATGGAGCCGGATGCGCGCGATCCGGACTCTTACATTCCCTGGGCCGGACATTCCGCGCGTCACGCCTTTCCGCAGATCTACGATCTGATCAGGAAGCACAAGACCACGCTGGTCTTCGTCAATACCCGTAGCCAGGCCGAACTGATCTTTCAGGAACTGTGGCGGATCAACGACGACGGACTCGCGATCGCGTTGCATCACGGCTCCCTCGATGTGGCGCAGCGGCGCAAGGTCGAAGACGCCATGGCCGCCGCGAAGCTGCGCGCGGTGGTGTGTACCTCCTCGCTCGATCTCGGCATCGACTGGGGCGACATCGATCTCGTTATCAATGTCGGCGCGCCGAAAGGCTCGTCGCGCCTGCTGCAGCGGATCGGCCGCGCAAACCACAGGCTGGACGAGCCTTCGCGCGGCATACTCGTGCCGGCCAATCGCTTCGAGGTGCTGGAATGCCGCGCCGCGATCGAAGCGGTCGGCGACAATGCGCAGGATACGCCACCGCTCCGCACCGGCGCGCTCGATGTGCTCGCACAACATGTGCTCGGCACCGCCTGCGGTGAGCCGTTCGATGCCGACGTCCTGTATGATGAGGTGACGTCCGCCGCACCATATCGCGACCTGACCCGCGCCGATTTCGATGCCACCATCGATTTCGTCGCGACCGGTGGCTATGCGCTGAAAGCCTATGAGCGCTTCGCCAAGATCAAGCAGGACAAGTCCGGCCGCTGGCGCGTGACGCATCCGCGTTTCGCGCAGGCCTATCGGATGAATGTCGGCACCATCGTCGAGGCGGTGATGCTGAAAGTGAGGCTGGTGCGCTCACGTGGCGGCGCAAGCGGACGCACCGGGCCGATCGGGCGCGGTGGTCGCATACTCGGTCAGGTCGAGGAATACTTCGCGGAAACGTTGGCGCAGGGTGATACCTTCGTGTTCGCGGGCGAAGTGCTGCGCTACGAGGGGATGGTCGAGGACGAGCTTTATGTCTCGCGCGCGACCGATGACGACCCGAAAGTGCCGTCCTATGAAGGCGGCAAGTTCCCGCTCTCGACCTATCTGGCGTCACGGGTGCGCAACATTCTCGCGACACCTTCGGAGTGGACGGCGCTGCCGGCGCCGGTGCGCGAATGGCTCGAGATCCAGCAGCGGCGCTCGGTTCTGCCCGGCCCGCATGAATTGCTGGTCGAGACATTCCCGCGCGCCGACAAGCAATACCTTGTCTGCTATCCGTTCGAGGGCCGGCTGGCGCATCAGACCCTCGGCATGCTGCTGACACGAAGGCTCGAGCGCGCCCGGATGCGTCCGCTGGGCTTCGTTGCCAACGAATATGCGCTGGCGGTGTGGGGACTGGCAGATATCGGGCTGAAGGTTCGCCGCGGGGAACTTTCGCTTGCGGACCTGTTCGACGAGGACATGCTCGGCGACGACCTGGAAGCCTGGCTCGCCGAATCCATGATGATGAAACGGACGTTCCGGACCAATGCGGTGATCGCCGGCCTGATCCAGCGCCGCTCGACCGACCGGGAGAAAACGCGCAGGCAGGTCACGATCTCGACCGACCTGATTTATGACGTTTTGCGCAAGCACCAGCCCGATCACCTGCTCCTGAAGGCGGCCCGTGCCGATGCGGCAACAGGTCTGCTCGATATCAAGCGGCTCGGCGAAATGCTCTCCCGGATCAGGGGGCGAATCGTCCATAAGCCGCTGGAGCACGTATCGCCGCTCGCGGTTCCGGTGATGCTCGAAATCGGCCGCGAGACGGTGTACGGCGAAGCTGCGGATGCGCTTCTGGCGGAAACCGCGGACGAATTGGTACAAGAGGCAATGACAGGGGCTTCGGGTGGTCGCAACAGCGGCAATTAGCTGGCCGGATTATCAGACAGACGAGGTGGAACTGGCCGGCAGCAGGCTTGTGGTCGATCCCGCGGGCATTCTGTGGTGGCCGGCGGAACGGCTGCTCGCGGTGTCCGACCTGCATTTCGAGAAGGCGTCGAGCTTCGCGCGCTATGGCGCCCTGCTGCCGCCATTCGATACCGCAGCGACGCTCGCGCGGCTGTGCGAAGCGATCATGCGTTACCGGCCGCGCACCGTGCTCGCGCTGGGCGACAGTTTCCATGATGGCGACGGGCCGCGGCGGCTTGGTGATGCGGACCGTGACGCGATCGGGGCGCTTCAGCAGGGCCGCGACTGGATCTGGGTGGCGGGCAATCACGATCCGGATCCGGCAATCGGGATCGGCGGCGTGTTCACGCCTGAATTGGCGATCGGATCTGTGGTTTTCCGCCATGAGCCGCTCGGTCAGGCGGGCGAGATCGCAGGGCATCTGCATCCGATGGCGCGGATCAGCGCGCGCGGCCGCTCGGTCAGCCGCAAGTGTTTTGCGATCGACGCCGAGCGCATGGTGATGCCGGCCTTCGGCGCGTTTACCGGCGGCCTCAACATCCGCGCACCGGCCTTCATGACCGTGTTCGGTGCACTGTCGTTCCGCGCCCACATGCTGGGCGCCACCCGGCTTTACGCGGTCGATGCGTCGCGCTGCCTGCCGGGCTGATCAGTCTTTCCTGAAAATCAGCGCCGCAAACCAGCCGGTCGCAAGCGCCATCAGGGTCGTGAACAGACCATAGAGTATGCCGTGATTGGCGGCGGCATTGACGATGAATTGCTCGACCCCGACCTTTACGACTTCCAGCGCGGAGTTGGCGCGTGCGAGCTCGGTGCCGTCTGCGAACAGTCTCACATCGACATCATAGGAACCGACCGGGGATTCGGCGGGAAGCCTGATGGTGGCACGGAACAGATTGGGAGTCAGGAACGTCACGCCCGTCGGATCCTCGATATAGAGGTTGCGCTGCTTGCGCAGGCGGATCAGCGCTTCGCGGAAGACGTCGTGTTCGCCGGACTGGATCGCGGATGTCAGCGCCGCGCGGGGCACCAGCGACATGCCGATTTCCTGCCGGCGCAGCAATTCGGCCGATGCAATTTCGTTCACCGGGCGGTCGCTCAGCACCGCGAGATAGGTCGGCGTGTTCAGGAAGCTGCGCGATTCCGTATTGGTCCAGATGCCGACGACCAGGTCCTTGCGGCGTACCACCAGGGTCTCGCGCGGGCCGGTGACGGTGACGACGATATCGTACTCGCCCTTGCGCGACACCGTTTTGGCATCGCGCTCGATCGAGCCGAACAGGACCAGTTCGGTACCCGTGAAGCTGGACGTCACCAATACCTGGTGGCTGGACAGCGACGTGATCAGCCGTTCCGCGGAAGCGGGGATGGCCGCAAGCAGCAGCAGGGCACAGGAAATGGCGATGCGTTTGATCATCCGCCGTCCCCCGTGAAGCGGATGGAGAACAGTTCGGACGGTTCGATCACCAGGTTGAGCGCGAAGCGGACGCCGACGCCGAGCACCAGCAAGCCAAGCAGGAGCCGCAGCCGTTCCGCCCGCATCCGCTGCCCGGCACGGGCGCCGAACTGGGCGCCGACCACGCCGCCGACCATCAGAATAAGGGCGAGCAATGCATCGACCAACTGGTTGGTCGCGGCGTGCATCACCGTCGCCGATGCCATGGTGATCAATGTCAGCACCGTGGACGTACCGATCACAGTCGCGGTCGGCACGCGCAGGAAATAGATCAGCATCGGCACCAGCAGAAAGCCGCCGCCGATGCCCATCAGGGCGCCAATGAATCCGATGATGAAGCCGATCCCGAGGACGGGGATCGCGGACACATAGATTTTCGAGCGCTTGAACCGGACTTTGAACGGCAATCCATGCAGCCAGGTGTGGCTGCCAGGACGGCGCAGGACCACCGGATAGCCCTGGTAAGACCGCATGATGGCGCGAATGGCCTCGTTCACCATCATGCCGCCGACAGCAACCAGCAACACCACGTAGGACAGCGCGATCACCAGATCGAGCAGATCGGCGGATCGCAGGACGGTGAAAATCCAGACGCCGCCCGCGGTCCCGACGATGCCGCCCGCGAGCAACATCATCGCCAGCGGCATGTCGATGGCGTTTCGCCGCCAATAGCTGAGGGCGCTTGAGGTGGAAGATGCGGCGATGTGGCTCGCGACGGTGGCCACCGAGACGGCCGGATTGATGCCGATGAAGATCAGGAGCGGCGTCATCAGAAATCCGCCGCCGATCCCGAACATCCCCGAAATGAAGCCGACCGCCAGCCCCATGCCCAGCAGAAGGAACATGTTGACCGGAAGGTCGGCAATGGGGAGATAGATTTGCACCGGTCGCGGCAGCCGTCCTTGGCGGGGTCAGGCGCCCCCGCGTGAATGATGCGGCAAATAATCCGGCGCGCGGCCGCCGAATGACGCCGCGTTTGTCCCTTCCGTACATGACTGTGCGGATGAGTCGACTGCTTTATGAGTGAAATTCGCGGATTTTACCGATCGTCAGGATGCCGTGACCTTCGCGACACTGCCGGCCCGCGGCTTGCGGCCGGGCGCCGAGTCGGCGGCGGGACGATCCCAGCCGCCGGGAGGTGCTGCGACCGTTACCGCGTCTTCGGGCTGCGGCTGCGCAGTGAAGGACTGAACCGCATTGCGGGCGGCGGCCAGCGAAGCGGCGTCTAGCTTCGAGCCGATCTCGTCGCGTTTCTTTGCCGCATCATTGTCGCCCTGGAGTGCGGCCAGCGCGAGCCACTTGTAGGATTCGAGGATGTTCTGTTCGACGCCGATCCCGCGAGCATGAAGGATCGCGAGATTGTACTGGCTGTCGGCGACGCCGTAATCGGCCGCGCGGCGGAACCATTCGGCGGCGGTCTTGTAATCCGGCTTGCCGTCGATGCCCTCGGCGTAAAGCACAGCCATGTTGTGCATCGCCTTGGCGTTGCCCTTCTCGGCGGCAGCGATGTAGTGGCGTCGTGCGATGGTCAGGTTTTTCTTCACGCCAATCCCTTTTTCGTAAAGGCCGGCGATGCGGAAATGTGCGGGAGCGAGTCCGGTTTCGGCGGCGCGTTCCAGCCACCGCAATCCGGCCTCGGTATTCTGCGCGATGCCGCGGCCTTCGATCAGGCGAATGCCGATCTCGAATTCCGCCGCCGGCTGCCCCTTGATTGCGGCGTTGCGCAATGCAGCGGGCAGCTTGTCTGGAAGCGGCGGGATGGGGCCGCGCGCCATGGCCGGTGCCGGTTGGACGAGGGGATTGGTGAGCGCGCCGGCTGGTGCGATCGAGCCGGTTGAATCGGCGGCGGCCGGTGGTGGGGCAGGACGTTGCACCTCAGCCCTGGGACGCTCGATGACGCCTGAAGGAGGCGCAGCGAAGAGGTCCGGCTTGGATGGCGTCATGACAGGCGCACTGACGACCGGACGGGGCTGTTGCGGTTCCGGGGCGTCGGCAGCGTCGAAGTTTGCGGGGGCGCTGACCTCGCTCACCGACGGGTTGCCGATATCGAACAGGTCGATGGCGACGCGTGCGGATGCGGCAATCAGAACGAGCGCGCTGGCGCCGACGAATAGCGCGCGGACTTTCCGGCTGATCGATTTGCCTGAATCCTCGGACGCTTCTGCCGGTCGTTCGGCGGAGATCTCGGGTGCCGCGGTTGCCGCGGCCTGCGCGGCCCGGCGGGCTGCAGCGATGAAATTGGTCTGTCCGGGGTGGTTTGCTCCACCCGGCTTGGCAGCACCGAGCGCCGCCTCCGAGGCTGCGATCCGTTCCGCCGCCGTCGCCGGCGGACGTGCGCGCGGGGTGCCCGAACCGGGCTCGAGCGGGAAGTCCGGCGGCAGGCTCGGATCGATGGCGTGGCGTTCGCGCACTGAAGACGGCGCGGGTTTCGGTTGCGCGGCCTGTGGCGTCGGTGCGGGTGAGGTGCTGGTTTTGGGTGCGTCGGCTGCGGACGGCCGGAGATCGCCGGCGGGTTTCGGCATGGAACGCGGTTCGGGACGCGGCTCGGCGACGGGCGCCGACATGCGGGGCATGTCAGCCGGCATTTGCGGGAACTCGGCCCTCGGCATCCGGCGTTCGGCCGTCTGTGTCGGCGTTGCGGGCATCGGCATCGGTGCCGGTTCTTCCGCTGCGAAGCGCGCCTCGCGAATGCCGCTCTCGATCGTAGCAAGCCGGTCGACCAGGTGGCCCAGCGTCGAATGCACGGCCTCGAGCGAATCCTGCGTACGGACCAGATCCCGCTTCAGATGGTCGACGGCGGGGGTGGGGTCGATGACCGGCTGCTGGGCTGTGACCGGAATCTGGTCAAATCGCGCCTTCAAATCGGCGAAACCGCGCTCGATCGCGCCCAGAACCGGCAGCGCCGCGATGCGCTGTTCGAGCGTCTGCAGCATGTCGGAGTCGAAGCCGCGCGACGATGCCGCCACCCGTTCGACCTGCGCCGACAGCCCGCGGATTTCTTCCGACAATCCGGCCAGCGTGTCGTTCGACGCCACATTCGCGACGATCCCGCGCAACGCCACGATCGAGCTTTCGAGCTGCTGCAGCGAGGCCGGATCCTGATAGGCGCCCGCCGACTGGTCGAGCCGCTCCGACAAGGTACGGATCGCCTGTTCGAAGCCTGCCAGGCTTTCGGCCGGCTTGAGACTGCGGATCGCCTCGCGCACATCTGCCAGAGAGCGTTCCATCCCGGCTATGGCGTCCGGATCGACGCCGGCCGCCCGGCTGACATCGATGCGCTCGGCAAGCCGCCGCACTTCCGCTTCCAGCGCCTCGATGGCGCGGCGCGGCATCGCCTCGAGCAGGCGACTGGAAATCTCCGACAGGTCGGCGCGAAGCTCACGCAACGCGCCGGAAAAGTCCGGCACCGGCTGCCGCAGGGTCTCGATCTGCGCGGTCAGATTGCGGATTTGCGATTCAAGCCCCGACAGGTCCGGGCCCGGCGCATGACGCAGGGGCTCGGCATAAGCAGGCTGATCCGGATAGGCCGGCGCGAGCGGCGGCGCCACATGCTGCCGTGTCGCGGCCGGGTCGATGTCGAGCGCACGCATGCGGGCGGCGATCTGGGCGACCGCATCGTCAACGTTTGCAGGCACTTGAGCGGCCGGATGGGAGACCTGGTCGCGCTGCTGCGGCTCCGGCGCGGCATAGGGTGCCGGACCGTAGGCGGGCGCAGCCGGATAGGACGGCGGGGCCTGATGATAGGGCGCCAGGGCCGGCGCAGCCGGATAATGCCCTTGCGGCGGATAGCCCTGCGGATAAGCCGGGGGTGCATAAACCTGCGGGGCGTAAGCCTGCGGGGGGTAGCCTTGCGGGTATCCCTGCGGGGCATAGGCCTGTGGCGGATAGCCCGGTCCCGGATAGGTCTGTGGCTGATAAGGCGGCGGCGGAACATATTGCGCGGCGGCGCCATAGCTCGCGGGCGGGAAATAATTCGGATTCGGCGCAGCCGCAGGCTCATCCGGCCGAGCACCGTTCTCCGTCGTTCGCACGCGCTCGTTCATTGCATGACCCGCATCGCCTGACCGGCTTTCGCGCCTTCAGCGGCCGCCATTCCGTAGAATTGGGGTCTCACGAACAGCGGCCCGTCCCCCGGAGCCGACTTTTCATTGTCACGGTAAATAAGCGGTTAACCGCAGGAATCTCTTAACAAAAATGCTGCCCGTCGCACGCGGCCGCGAAACCAAATAGCGTACGCAAACCGAAAGCTGCCCTGCGATTCGGGGGCACGGACATTGGGGACGAGCGATGCCGGTCTACAACGCGCCCACGGACGATGTGATGTTCCTGCTGAACGATGTGTTCCACATCGAGCGCCACAACAATGTGGCGGGATTTGGCGATGCGACGCCCGACGTGGTCGAAGCAATGCTCGTAGAAGCAGGGAAGCTCTGCTCCGAGGTGCTCACTCCTCTCAATCGAACAGGCGATATCGAGGGATGTACGCGCCACGAGGATGGACGCGTCACCACGCCGACGGGATTCAAGGAGGCGTATGGCCAACTCGTGGCCGGCGGCTGGGTCGGGCTGTCGTGCCCGGCCGAGTATGGCGGGCAGGGACTGCCCGGCACGCTGACCGTGATCATCAACGAGTTCCTGGCCTCGGCCAATCTCGCCTTCTCGATGTATTCCGGCCTGGTGCAGGGCGCGGTCGCGGCGATCCTCACCCATGGCAATGACGAACTGAAACGAAAATTCCTGCCGAAGATGATCGAGGGTGTCTGGGCCGGCACCATGAACCTCACCGAACCGCAATGCGGCACGGATCTAGGCTTGCTGCGTACCAAGGCGGTCAAGCAGCCGGAGGGCTCTTACAAGATCTCGGGCACCAAAATCTTCATCTCGGGCGGCGAGCAGGACCTCACCGAAAACATCATCCATCTGGTGCTGGCGCGCATCGAAGGCGCGCCGGAAGGCACCAAGGGCATCTCGCTGTTCATCGTGCCCAAGGTGATGGTCAACGACGACGGCACGCTCGGCGCGCGCAATGGCGTCGCCTGCGGCTCGATCGAGCATAAGATGGGCATTCACGGCAACGCCACCTGCGTGATGAATTACGACAATGCCACCGGCTATCTGATCGGACAGGAGAATCGCGGGCTTGCCGCGATGTTCGTGATGATGAACGAAGCGCGGCTCGGCGTCGGCGTGCAGGGTCTCGCGATGTCGGAGGTTGCGTATCAGAACGCGGTGATCTACGCGAAGGAGCGCCTGCAGGGCCGTTCGCTGACGGGGCCGAAATTCCCCGACAAGCCGGCCGATCCGATCATCGTGCATCCGGATGTGCGGCGCACGCTATTGTCCATCCGCGCCTTCAACGAAGCAGCGCGTGCGCTGGTGATCCAGACGGCTTTATACGGAGACCTCGCGCATCGCTCGCAGGATGCAAAAGAGCGCCAGCACGCCGACGACATGATGGGCCTCTTGACCCCGGTGGTGAAGGGCGTGCTGACCGACTTAGGGTTCGCCAATGCCGTGAACGCGCAGCAGATGTATGGCGGGCACGGCTACATTTCCGAATGGGGCATGGAGCAATTCGTGCGCGATGCGCGCATCCCGATGATCTACGAGGGCGCCAACGGCATCCAGGCGCTCGATCTGGTCGGCCGCAAGCTGGCGAAGGACGGCGGTCGCGCGGTGATGGCGTTCTTCGCCGAGGTGCAGGGCTTCATCAATGCGCACCGCGCGGACGAGGCGATGAAGCCGATCATCGAGCCGCTCGACGTGTCGCTCGGGCATCTGCAGGCGGCGACGATGTGGTTCATGAACAACGCGCTGAAGGCGCCGGACAATGCCGGCGCCGGCGCGTCCGACTTCATGCACATGTTCGGACTGGTCGCGCTCGGCCTGATGTGGGGGCGGATCGTGCTGGCGGTGAATGAAAAGCTCGCGGCGCGCGATGCGAGCGGTGGCGGTTCACTCGATGCGCAGGCGCTGAAGAACAAGCTGATCGTCGCGCGCTTTTTCGGCGAGAAGATGCTGCCGGAAACCGCGGCGCAACTGAAGCGGATCGAGGCGGGGGCGGGCAGTGTGATGGAGATGGGGGCAGAGGGGTTTTAGTCTAACCTACTCTCCCGCGGAGACCGCTTTGAACTCGATCGCGTGAGCTGGATACTTTTCCTTTAGTAACTCCATCGCTTCGAGCGAGCGGCCGCCCCATTGTTTATCCGGGGCCTTCCCGCATGTTGCTGCGCTAATGCGGGCTACGCGGCTGCGAAAACGAAAGCGCCCTGGCCAAAGCCGTAACCCGCAGATTGGACTTGGTCGACGGATTGCGCTTGTCTGATCCGCTCGATCCATCGGGTGTTGCGCTCTTGTTATCGAGCGTCAGTCAGGACAAAGCTATGAAAAACAGCGGCGCGTGCGCAAAGTGCGCCTCCTCCGATATCCTGAGAGTGGCTGGACAGACGGGCGCATTCGGCTCCGGCAACAATATCCCCGCCGGACGAACGATCTTTTCGTCCGTCAATGTGACGCGGTTCGTGTGCGCCCAATGTGGCTACATCGAAGAGTGGGTCGAATCCGAAGCCGACCGGCAGAAACTACGATTGAAATATACGCAGCAAGCGTAGCCCGGATGGCGCACGCTTCGCGTGATCAGAGGGAGGGCGGAAAGAGCTCTGCGCGTGTCGGCCATTACAGCGGCTGCCGGTGGAACCTAATGAACTCGTGCCGCGTTGCCTTAGACACCGGCCTCTGCACATTTGAACGACAAAACAATTTGTAGCAGCTCTCCCGGCCTCACCCTGGAGATTGCGAAGATGAAAAACCTCTTCTTGAGTACATTTGCAGCCGCGGCCATCGGCGGACTATCGATGGGCGCTGCGTCAGCCATGCCGTTCAACAGCGGATTGCCTGCAGCCGGCGAAAGCCTCGTGCACCAGGCCCGCGTTGCCTGCGACCGGAACGGACGATGCTACAATACCAATCGCCGTGCCCGCGTGTCGCAGCGTTACTATGCGCCGCGCGCCTACGGCTACAATCGAGGCTATGGTTACAACAGGGGCTATGCGCAGCCCTATTACGGCGCCTATGGCGGCCCGGCCATCGGGATCGGCGTCGGCCCGTTCGGTATCGGCGTGTTCTGAGGCATCGTTGCCTGATCGCTTCGAATGGATCCGTTGGGCCTCAAGTCCGGCGGGTCCTGCAAGCGTGACCCGCAGGCCGCCTTTACTTCCGCGTGTCTCGCGATTTGTCGCGTTTACTGAGCCAACAAGGCTTTTGCCCGGAGCGGAGACACTTTGATGAAACCGACGCTGCTTGCTGCTGTCGCGGCACTGGCCATCGTTGCGGCGCCCATGGCGGGGGCGTCAGTCGCGGGCGCGCAGCCTGCGCGGGTCGACGCAGGCCAGGCGAAGGCCGCCGTCACCTTCACGCCGGAAGAGCGCGATGCCGTGAGTGACTGGATCAAGCGTCAGCGACCCATCGCGGCCCGCAAGGGCATTGCCGTGGGCGTGATGCTGCCCGACGACGTGGAGACTTATCCGGTACCGGAAGGATGGGGTCCTTCGGCTACGCGGTACCGCTACTTTCATTCGGGCGAGACGGTCTATTTCGTCGAGCCGTCGACCCGCCGGGTTGTTTATGTGTTCGATTGAATGCGTCCCCGTACGAAAAAGCCCGGCCACGATTAACGTGGCCGGGCTCGTAACGCTCAGGCAATGGCGCCGCTATCGCCACACGTTCGTGTCGCGCTCGCGGCCGCCGGCCATTGCCGCCCAGTAGGCGGCGCCGGCCGCAAACATCGACAGCGCGCCGATCAGGAAGGCGATGCCGGCCGCGGCCTTGCGCGCGGTATTGGCCGCCTGCTTGGCCTGCTCGATGGTGGTGTCGACGCGCTTGCGCGCTTCTTCCGGCGTGAGCCGCGTTTCGGCCGCGACCAGGCGCGCGACGTAATCGCGATCCTCGTTGCTGATCTCGCCGCGGGTCAGCGCATTGGTGGTGATGACGCGGGCGATCTCGGCGCGGGAATCGCGCGGTGCCGCGGCTGTAGGGGCGGCGGCGGGATCGGCGGGACCGGCACGCATCATCCGGTCGATCGCCGTCGACACCGCATCGCTGCGCGCGGCGCCGGCCACGGCGGTGCCGGCCGTGGTGGCGACGCCGGAGACCACGGCCGTCGTCGACCAATAGGCGACGGCAACGCCGATCAGCAGCGCCAGCGCCCACATCAACAGGCCGTGCGCGCCATCGCGCGACTGACGCTCCTCGATCGAGGCCGACGTGCCGGTGGGACGCCGATAGCGGCCGGCAAAGTATCCGCCGACCAGGAACGACCCGATCATCACCACCGAGACATAGGCCGCGCCGACGATGGTCAGCGTCATGCCCGACGGATTATTCCAGCTATAGGGAGAGACGGAGGCGACGCCCGCCGCCGACCCGAAGGCAAAAAGCACAAAGGACAAAGCGGTGGCGATCAAAGCGCCGCCGGTGATTGCGCCCCAGTCAAAATTTGTGGAGCGGTCGCCCGGCATCGCGACCACGGTGGTGGTGTCAGTCATGGATCGTGTCCTTATCGAAGGCCGAAGAAGCTGAGGATGGCCATGACCACGACGATCAGGCCGACGATGTAGATGATCGAATGCATGCTGGTTTTCTCCGCGATTGCGTCATGAAACTCTGACACCTCAGCAAGGTTGCATCGGTTGCCGAATTTTCCGGCAGCGGATGTCGGGATCAGAAGCGATTGGGCCGTCTGCGTGACGCCGGTGCGGTTCCGTCCGCGGTGTTGTACGGTCGCGCGATTCGCGATCGCGAATGCAACCTGCGAGATCGATGGCCCATGACCGAAACCACCCGTGACAGCAACGGCACCATCCTGAACGACGGCGACTCGGTGACGCTGATCAAGGACCTGAAGGTGAAGGGCACGTCGGAGACGCTGAAGCGCGGCACGCTGGTCAAGAACATCCGGCTCACCGGCGATGCCGGCGAGATCGAATGCAACACCAAGCAGGTGAAGGGTCTCGTCCTGAAGACGGAATTCCTGAAAAAGGCCTGACGGGCGCGCCCGGCGGCGCTCAGGCCGCCGTCACTGCGCGAACGAGCGCCGGATATGGTCCAGCCGGTTGGTCGGATGCCGGTACAGCGACTGGCCGGTCGTGCTGCCATGCGCGGCGTCGTGACAGTTCACCGCGCCCTTGTGGACCATCTTGCCGCTCTGGTTATCGAAGCCGAGTTCGCGGCATTGGTCGCGGTCCATGACCACGATACGGCCGGTGGCGGGATCGCGCTCCTGCGTGGCCGCAGACGCCGTGCCGGGAGAGGCTGGGCTGGCCGACGCTGTGGTGGGCGAGGCCGTGGCCGACGGCGCCTTCATGTCCTTGAACATCAAAACGGCTGTGACGATCAGGCCGAACACGCCGCAGATCGTCACCACTTGGAGCGTGCCGGCCATCCGGCTCCTGCGCGCCTTGCGAACCATGGGGCGCGCCACCGTTTCAGGCCTGCGCTCTTCGGCCTTCGGCTCTTCCGGCACGACTTGCGGTTTCGGCTCGCGCGCCGGCTTGTCAGTCCATTGAACCATGTCGCACGCCTGTCACAACTGGCGGATCAATCCGCAATCCGCGTGCACGTTACTCAGAAGAGTTTAATGGCTCGCCAAGAACCGATGAATCCTTTGTTAAGGCGCGTCCTGCAAATGGACGCGCGCCGCGGCCTCTACTGACACAGCAATCCATCCTGCGCGGATCCGGGCGCGTGTCCGGTCGCGCTCAGGCCCGGTACAGGCTCCATCCGGTGGAGCGGCATCGCCGGTTTCGGCGCCTGGTATTTGACCTCGCGGTTCACCGGAATGCTGGCATAGGGCAGGTCGATCAGCTCCAGCGCGCCGATCCAGTCGTCGAATTTTCGCCATTGCACATCGTCGCTGTCGAGCGCGGCCTCGTAGCCGCGCCACCATCCGGCTCTGGTGCCGCCGAGATAGGCGTGCGACACCAAAATCATGTCGGAGGGCCGCCGCTCGATCACATTCTGCACCAGGTCGAAGAAATCCGCATCGGTCGAGCCGCGCGCCCACAGGCTGTAATCGCACAGCGACCCCGTCCCCATGTCGCCGAACGGCACGTTCGACACCGAGATGATCCTGGCCTTGTATTCGCGCGGCGCGTAGACGATCGCGCGCTCGCCCGCGGTGCCGCGCGCCAGAACATAGTCGACACCGAGTGCGTCCGCGGCCTTCAGTGTGCTCTCGTCATAGGCGAAATACTTGCTGCCGAACACGCGCATGGTCTTGACCACGAGCGTCTGTTCGATCGCGGCCTTCACCTCGCGCATGCGCGCGAGCTGCTCGTCATAGGGCATGTCCCAGAACGGCTGTTCGGCATAGAGCCCGGCGATCGGATAGCCCTTCATCGCCAGCCGCACGAAATCCTGCGGATGCGCGGCAATCACGTTATGCTGTGCTTGGACCAGCGCGGTCAGTCCGCGGCGGTCGAGCTGCGCTTCCCACTGACGAATGCCGTCGATCGATTCGAACTCGATCAGCATCATCAGTCCGTTGGTGCGCGCGTCCGTCTGCGATGGTGCATTCATCTGAGTGGGCGTGTCCGTCTGTTTGCCTGCGGGGCGACACAGACTGAAACAGAAGCGCGCTCGCTGTCAAAACGCCGATGCAGCATCGAGCGGGGACGTATTAAGGCGCGCTGACGACCGGACTCGAAACGGGAATGGACCCGGGGCTGGCGCCTCCGGGTCCATTCGCTGCGGCGGGACGTCGATCCGCCGGATGGTCTGTGTAGCCTCTAGCCGACAAGTCTTTATCAGCGGAATACGTAGACGATGCGCCGTGTCGCCGGATCGACCAGCACCGGCGTGTTGTTCACATAGACATATTGATAGCGATAATCCGGCACGTTGGTCAGCACGACGGTCTGTGGCAGGCTGGCGCCGACGATGACGTTGCCCTCATAAGCGAAAGAGTTGACCGCGTTGTTGGCGACATAGTTGCTGACGGCAGGCGGCGGCGGCGCGTAGGTCGACGCGTAGACCACAGGCTCGGTCGCAGCAGCGACGGCGCGGGCGCCGCTGGTGATTGCTTCGGCGATCGGCGCCAAGGGTACATCCGGCCGATAGGTCGGAGCGTAGCCATAGGTGACCACGACGGGCTCGCGGATGACGATGGGCCCGCTACCGGCGGCAAGTGACATATATTGCGAATAGGCCCAGCCCTGACGGCCCCTGAACTGGACCTGGCACCACAGGCTGCCTTCGACGCAACCCAGAATCTGCGCCTTCTGGCGTGCCTTCATGAAGCCGATGACCGGCTGCTCCGGCCCCGGGCCGGAACGGATGTTGAGCGCGGTGGTGGCAGTGCCAACGGTTTGTGCTTGCGCGGCGCCGGCCAGCGCCAGTGTGACAATGGCCGTGGATAACAGGATGCGTTTCATGACAGCCCCTCTTGAGCGAAAAATTCCGAATGGAATTTCTGCGAGCATAAAGGGCTAGCGGGTGTAATTTCTCACGCAAATACGTGATAAAAATTGTCGCAAATTTTCGCGCACCGTCGGTTAAATATTTGGAGCGTGATCGGTTTGATTTCCGTCAATATGTTAGGTCCAGAATCCGGGTATTAAAAACAGATGTCGCAGATCAAGCATCCCGCCTGTCCCGGTTGCGCCAGACCGATGACTGTTGTACCCGCGAACGCCAGCGCCCGCCCAGGCCGCAGGTCGTTCGAATGTGTCGACTGCGGAACGGCCTATAGCGAGCAATCGTCGTTTAACGTGCTCGCGGCCGACCGCGCGCTCACACTGAATTTCGAGGCGAGAAGCCGTCCGCATTAGGGGGGCAACGGTCGAGGTGGGCAGGTCACCCGCCCCGACCGATTGCCTGGCGTCACGCTTTAGCGCGACACATACACGATGCGCCGGGTCGCGGGGTCGACCAGCACCGGATAGTCGTTCACATAAGTGTAGCGATAGCGCGAGTTCGGCACCGGCCACAGGTCGATGTCATCGGGCAGTCCGGCGTCGATCTCGAGGTTGCCCGCGAGATAGACTGGGTCGATTGGATTGGCCGTCAGATAACTGCGCACCGATGACGGCGGCATATAAGCGGGCGGCGGTGTGGTCGACGCGTAGATCGTCTCACGCGGCGCGATGAACGCCCCGGAGATTTCGCGCGGGGCGACGCCGGTCGTTTCCACCACACTGGTCGCAGGCGCGCGATAGCTCACCACGGGCCCCGGCGCTCGATAGACAGTTGCTGGCGCCTGATAGACGGGCGCGGGCGATTGATACGTCACAACCGGCGGTGCGCCATAGGCCACGACCGGTCCGGGCGCCTGATAAACCGGCGCCGGGTATTGCGCGACCGGTGCCGGGGCGCGATAGGCGACGACCGGCGGCGGTGCGGCGACCGGTCGGGTGGCCACATCCACCTCCAGCACGGGAGCCGGAAGAACGGCGGCGATATCGCCGGACATCGTCAGATATTGCGAATAGGCCCAGCCGGTCCGTCCGCGCACATCGACCTGGCACCAGCGGCTGCCTTCGATACAGCCGAGCACGCTCGCGCGCTGGTTCTCCCGGATCATTCCGATCACGGGGAATTGTGGATCGGGGCCGGAGCGGAGATTGAGGTCGGTGGTGGCGGTGCCGATGGTCTGTGCCTGCGCAGCGGTGAGCATCGCGGCCGAGGCGACAGCGGCGGAAATGAGGGTGCGCTTCATAAGGTCCTCGCGTCCATAGGGTGCAGTGTCTGCCCGTGAACGCAGCGCAGCGAGGGATCGTTCCGGCGTTGGTTAAGGCCCGATTTGCCGGTTCCATCGCGACCCGGTAACCTGCGGGCTCAACACGTCCCGGGGGGAGTATTCTGATGCTGCGTGCCGCGATTGCCTCTGTTGCCCTGATCCTTACCGCCTCGATTGCGGCTGGGCAGACACCCGCCGACAGCCGCCTGAAGCGGATCGCGGATTCCAAGACCATCAAGATCGGTTACCGAGCCGCGGCAACGCCTTTCTCGTTCTTCAACCAGCAGGCCAAGGAGCCGGCGGGTTACACCATCGACCTGTGCCGGCTGGCAGCGGAATGGATCGGCAAGTCCCTGAACACGCCGCTCAAGGTCGAATGGGTTGAGGTGACGACGCAGAACCGCTTCGACATGGTGGCGCAGGGCAAGGCCGACATGGAATGCGGCTCCTCGACCATGACCCTGTCGCGCATGAAGCAGGTCGACTTCTCGTCGGTCACCTTTGTCGAGAGTACCGGCATCGTGATGCGCACCGCTACCGGCGTTACCAAAGCCGGCGACCTGAACGGACAGAAGATCGCGGTCGCCGCCGGCACCACCAACGAGGCCGCTCTCGCCGAACTGGTCAAGCAGGGCAAGCTGAAGGTGACGCTGGTTCCGGTGAAGGATCGCGACGCCGGCATCGCCGCGCTCGAAAAGGGCGAAGTCGATGGCTATGCCAGCGACAAGCTGCTGCTGGTCGGCGCGCGCTTCCAGGATGCCAAGGCGCTGACAATGCTGCCGGACGATCTGTCGTTCGAGCCTTATGGCATCGCGCTGCCGCGCGGCGACTGGGCGCTCCGGCTGGCGGTGAATTCGGCGCTGGCCGAGGTGTATGGGTCGGGCCTGATCTTCACCGTCTTCAGCCGGTGGTTCGACCAGGTAAAGCTGAAGCCCGGTCCGGTGCTGCTCAGCGCCTTCTCGCTCGGCGCCCTCGCGCGCTAATCGCACGGCACGTACGGATCGCCGCCGCGACGGCGGCGGCGATTTGTTGCGCGCGTGCTGGGAGTTTATTCACCCTCATTCATGAAAGTGCGAGCGGCGTTCAGAACTCGTCGACTCCGCGCATGTTACCGCTACGTGCGGGAGCCTGTCTTCGGACGGGCCGTCACCGCGCGTTGAGGAGAGTTTCATGCGCAAGATTCTGTTGACCTTCGTCGCCGCCGGCTCGATCGCGGCCGCGACCATCGCCGCCCCGACGCGTGCCGATGCTGGCTGTGGCAGCGGCTGCTGGATCGGCGCGGGCGTCGCCGCCGGCGTTGTCGCGGGCGCGGCGATCTCGACTGCCGCTCCGGCTTATTACAGCGGCTATGGACCCTACCAGCCGGTGTATTATGGCGGCTATCAGCCGGCCTATTACTACGGCTACCCGCAATACTACGTGCCGGCCCCCCGCTATTACGGCAATTACGGCTATTACGCGCAACGCGCCTACGCGCCGTACTACGCTCCGCGCTATGGCTATGGCTATTACCGCCCGGCGCGTTACGGCTATCGCTGGTAATTGCTGCTTCGGTTGATGCAGCTCAATCCGGCCGACACCGCGATGCCTCATCATATGCTGTGATTTGCATGTGATGAGGGGTGTCGGATGACCGTGAATATGGGTGGGCTCGATCGAGGGCTTCGGCTGATCGTCGGCATCGCGCTGATCTGCTTTGCGATTCCGATCGGGTTTCCGAATGTGGGATGGAACTGGGTCGGTTGGGTCGGAGTGATCCCGATCGTGACCGCCCTGATCGGCAATTGTCCGGCCTATTCCATCGTCGGCCTGTCGACCTGCAAGCGGAGTTGATCCTGCGCGCAAGCTGACATGACGGCCGGCACGCGTCGCGTGCCGGCCTCATGCGACATGGCTAGCCTTTCAGCCGCAGATAATCGAGCTTCGCCAGCGGCACGCCCTTGTGGCGCAGGATGTCGTAAGCCGTCGTGACGTGGAAATAGAAGTTTGGCACCGCAAAGCTGAGCAGATATGACGCGCCGGTGAAGACCGGATTGAAATCGCGCAGCTTCAGTTCGATGCGGTTGGTTTCGGTACCGTCAATCTGCGCCTCCGGGATCGCGCCGATGTAATCCGCGGTGCGCTCGACCCGCGCCAGAAGCTCGGCGAAGGTTTTCTCGTTGTCCTCCAGTTTCGGCGACCCAATGCCGCTGATTCGTTCGAGTGCGAACTTCGAGGTGTCGCTGGCGCGCTGGATCTGGCCGGCGAGTGTCAGCATGTCCGGAGCAAGCCGGGCGTCAATATAGGATGCGGGGTCGGCGCCGGTCTCGGCGGCATGCGCTTCGCCCTTCCGCAGAATGTGGGTGAGGGTGCCGAGCCCGTGCAGGAAGACGGGGACGGAGGCCTGATACATCGAAATCGACATCGGTGTGTTCCGCGGTTGAAGGTCGCAGCTATGTAGGGTGGGTGAGGCGACGCCGCGAGTAGCCCGCATGAGCGAAGCGACATGCGCGACCATGCCCCGGGTATCGCTGCGCTCCCCCGGGCTACGCAAATTTCAGCGCCTTGGTCGCCAGCGCCGCGCCTTGCGACAGCGCGCGCAATTTCGCCCATGCGATCTGCGGATGGGTGCGCTCGCCGAAGCCGCAATCGGTCCCCGCGATCACATTCTCCTTGCCGACCAGTTTCGCGTAACGCTGGATACGCTCGCTGACCAGTTCGGGATGCTCGATGGTATCGGTCGCATGCGCGACCACGCCGGGGATCAGGATCTTGCCATCCGGCAGCTTCACGTCTTCCCACACATGGTACTCGTGCTCGTGGCGCGCGTTGGCGCCCTCGATCAGATATCCCTGAGCCTTTACCCGCAGCAGGATGTCGACGATGTCGCGCAGCGGGATGTCAAAGGCATGCGGGCCGTGCCAGCTGCCCCAGCACAGGTGATAGCGGATGCGGTCTTCGGGGATGTTGCGCAGCGCATGGTTGAGCGCTTCCACCCGCAGCATGCAATATTTGCGGAAGGCCTCAAGGCCCATGCCGATGCCGATGCGCTCCCACAGCGCCGCGAGCCAGGCATCGTCGACCTGCACCAGGAAGCCGGCATCGGCGATCATCTCGTATTCGACGCGCATCGCATCGGCGAAGGCGAACAGGAAGTCTTCGGTGGTCTTGTAATACTTGTTGGTGTGATAGGGCTCGAGACTTGCGGGCGCCGTGGTGGTGAGGAACGTGTCCGCCGCATGGTCCGCCGGCAAGGCGGCCTTGAACAACTCGATCTCGCGCTGCATCGCGTCATGGCCGGTATAGCTGATCGGCCCGGTGCATTCCCAATAGATGCGTTTCACCGCGGGCTTGTCCTTGGTGACGTAGAACAGCGTGCCGCGCTCGGCGGCGTATTTGTAGAAATCGGCGAAGGTCTCGCGGTCCTTGCCCTGAAACAGCAGCGGCGCGCCGGTCGCCTCCGCTGCGGTAAAGCCGCCAAGCCGGCCATCGATGAAGCTCAGCCAGTCGCCGCCTTTGGTGAATTCGCCCTCGTTGACGATATCGAGCCCGGCATCGTGTTGCGCCGCAATAATCTCGCGGATGGCAGCGACGTCGGGCATGTCGTGTCCGGATTCACCGCGGCCGGGCAGGCTGCCGACATGTGTGGTGAGGATTTTCGTAACCGAGCGTTGCATGGGCGTTTCCGGACCTGAGCGACATTGGGCCTTTGGCCACAACGCCGCTGTTGATTTGCGGTTGCGGCCGGAGCAATATCCAAGCTGACCAGCCTGTTTTTAGCTGTCAACCAGAAACGTCAACAAAAGGCAAACCGCGACCGGAACGGATCGCGTCGAGGGAGGACAGACATGCGAAAACTGACAAGCGTGCTTGGGTTAGCAGTTGCCGCTGCAATCACCGCCGGCGCCGCGCAGGCGCAGGACACCATCAAGATCGGCCTGATCATGCCCTATTCTGGACAGTTCGCCGATACCGCCGCGCAGATGGACAACGGCATCAAGCTGTTCGTGAAACGGCACGGCGACATCGTGGCCGGCAAGAAGGTCGAATTCATCCGCAAGGATACCGGCGGCGTTGCGCCCGATGTGGCGAAGCGCCTGGCGCAGGAAATGGTGGTTCGCGACGGCGTCGACATTCTCGCGGGCTTCGTGCTGACACCGAATGCGCTGGCCGCGGCCGACGTCTCGGCTTCGGCGAAGAAATTCATGGTGGTGATGAATGCCGGCACTTCGATCATCACCACCAAGTCGCCCTACATGGCGCGCACCTCGATCACGCTGCCGCAGGCCGCCGAAACGCTCGGCGCATGGGCCGCGAAGAACGGCGTGAAAAAGGTCTACACCATGGTGTCGGATTTCGGTCCGGGCCACGACGCCGAAGGCGGCTTCCAGCGTGCCTTCAAGGAGGCCGGCGGCGAAATCCTCGGCTCGGTTCGTTTCCCGGTCGCCAATCCGGATTTCTCCGCCTTCGTGCAGCGCGCCAAGGATCTGAACCCCGAAGCGATCTTCCTGTTCGTGCCGGCGGGTGCGCAGCCGGCCGCATTCGCCAAGGCGCTGGCCGAACGCGGGCTCGATGCCAGCAAGATCAAGGTGCTCGGCACCGGCGAAGTCACCGCCGAGACCGCGTTGAAGAGCATGGGCGATGCGTCGCTCGGCATCATTTCCGCGTGGAATTATGCACCCGAGCACAAGACCGGCAGCAATGAGTCCTTCGTGAAGGATTACGTGGCCGCCTACGGACGGACGCCGGACTTCATGGCGGCCGGCGGCTATGACGGCATGCATCTCATCTACGAGGCGCTGAAGAAGACCGGCGGAAAGACCGACGGGGAAGCGCTGATCAATGCGGCGAAGGGGATGAAGTGGGAAAGTCCGCGCGGGCCGATCGCGATCGACCCGCAGACCCGCGACGTGGTGCAGGACATCTACATCCGCCGGGTCGAGAAGGTCGACGGCCAGCCGCTGAATGTCATCATCGACACGGTGAAGGACGTGAAGGATCCGGTGCTGGCGCGGATGAAGTAGTTCGATATCGTGCCCCGGACGCGGTGCAGCATGAAATGATGCACCGCTGATCCGGTGCCCACGGCTGATCCGGGGCCCATCGAATAAGGAACGTGGGTCCCGGCTCTGCAGCGCAGCGTTACACGCCGCGCTGCGCCCGGGACATTGATACTTTCTTTCGCTGCACGCCCAGATACACCCCTGCTATCCCGCGCAATTCTCCGACCACACTGCGGTATGCCTTCTTCGGCAAGCCGAACGCGGCCATCAGCGCGGCGCCGCGGAACATGCAGTTCGCGACCGTGATGAAACGCGTGACATCGGACTTCGCGTAGCCCGCTCGCACGAACGCGTCGATCCAGACCCGGTCGTGACGCCTGCGATTGTCGCGGAACAGCGCGTGAAAGATGCGCTCGATCCTGGCGTCGGTGCGGGCCGCCATGGCGAGTTCCAGCATCGCGAGATAATCGTCGCCGAGGAAGAACGACGCGGAACTCGACAGGAAATCCTCAACCGGATCCGACGAGACGAGGATCTTGTCGGCGAGCAACTGCGCGTCGGTTTCGGCGCGGGTCAAGGCAGCCTGCCACGCCGCTTCGAGCAGGTCGTATTTGGTCTTGTAGTAATTCTCCCGCGCGCCCCGCGAGACCCCGGCGCGGGCGGCAACGGCGATGGTCGAGAAGCCGGCATAGCCGCGCTCGACCAGGAGCGCGATCGCCGCGCGCATCAGCTTGTCCTGCGCGTCCTGCCGTCGCTCGCTATGGCTCCGCCGCGGCTTCGCCACCGGCCCGCTGCGCCGCGGCCTGGCCGTTTTCGGCTTGCGTGTTGTTTTCGCCATGTCCGATCCAGTGCGGGCCAAAGGCCTTTCGAATCTCTGGATAGCGCAAGCCTGTCTTTGCGGGAACACGGGCCTGTGCGTAGTCTTGCCACGGCCGGTACGGCGGCGAGGAAAGGGCGAACCATGACTGCGATTGCCGAAGGCGGGGCGGCGGTACCGGCGGGCGAACAGCAGCCCGAACTGAAGCGGGTCATGGGCCCGTGGCTATTGCTGCTGTTCATCGTCGGCGACATTCTCGGCACCGGCATCTACGCGCTCACCGGACAGGTGGCGAAACAGGTCGGCGGCATGGTCTGGCTGCCGTTCGTCGTCGCCTTCGTGGTGGCGCTGATGACGGCGTTCTCCTATCTCGAACTCGTCACCAAATATCCGCGCGCCGCCGGCGCCGCGCTTTACACCCACCGCGCTTTCGGCATTCACTTTTTCACGTTCATCGTCGCCTTCGCGGTGATGTGCTCGGGCATCACCTCGGCCTCGACCGCATCGCGCGCCTTCGCCGCCAATTTCGCACATTCGTTCAATCTCGATCTCGCGGGCGGCGTCGGCATCACGCTGCTTGGCCTTGCCTTCATGGCGTTGGTCGCGATCGTCAATTTCCGCGGCGTCGGCGAGAGCGTGAAGGCCAATGTGGTCCTGACCTGCGTCGAGCTCACGGGACTGCTCATCATCATCGTCATCGGCTTGTGGGCAATCGGGCTCGGCCAGGGCGACGTCTCGCGCGCGTTCGAATTCAAGACCAGCCCGGATACCAGTTTCATCTGGCCGGTGATCGCGGCGACCACGCTGGCTTTCTTCGCGATGGTCGGGTTCGAGGATTCCGTCAACATGGCGGAAGAAACCCAAGACCCGACCCGCATCTTTCCGAAAATCCTGCTGGCGGGGCTGTTCATCACCGGCACGGTGTATGTGCTGGTGTCGATCTCGGCGATCACGCTGGTGTCGCCTGAAGACCTTGGGCAGGGCGAGACCCCGCTGCTGAAAGTCGTGCAGGCGGGGGCGCCGAATTTCCCGGTCTGGATTTTCGGCTTCATCACCATGTTCGCGGTCGCCAATTCCGCGCTGATCAACATGTTGATGGCGAGCCGGTTGGTCTACGGCATGAGCCGCGAGCACGTCCTGCCGGCTGCGCTCGGCAGGGTGCATCGGACCCGGCTTACGCCCTATGTCGCGATCGCGTTCACCACGCTGCTGGCTTTCATGCTGATCACCTTCGTCGGCGAAATCCCGGCGCTTGGCGGCACCACTGCATTGCTGCTGCTCGGCGTGTTCACGGTGGTGAATGTCGCGGTGCTGGTGCTGCGGAAGGACAAGGTGGGCCACGCGCATTTCCGCACGCCGACCATCGTCCCGGTGCTGGGCGCGATCACCTGCGCATTCCTGGTCGGTCCGTGGACCGGCCGCGATCCGCAGCAATACCGGATCGCGGGCGTTCTGCTCGCGATCGGCGTGGTGCTCTGGGTGGTGACGGTCCTGGTCAATCGCGCGACCGGCGTGAAGCCGGCCGAGCCCGAAATGGAGGACATCGGCGGCTTCGGTCCGAAGAACTGACCGACCGGCCGGCAAGCGCGCCGCGAACGTCACCGTCGGCCGCGCTGCCGGCGCTGCGGCTCGCTCAGCGAATCTGGAAGCCGCGGCCGCCACTGCCGCCGCCGCGCCCGCCACCGCCAAACCTCGGACCGCCACCACGCTGCTGTGGCTGGAAGCGGGGGCCCGCGTTTCGCGGCGCGGCAAATCGCGGGGCCGATTGCTGTCTCTGGCCGCGCCCGAAATTGCCGCCGCCACCGCCGCGACGTTCAAGCTGCGGTCGATCGTTGTTGCGGCCCGCGTTGCGGCCGCGTCCCTGATCGATGGAGCGCGATGAGTCGCGATTGCCGCGGCCTTCGCGGTTTCCCCGGCCCTCGCGGTTGCCGCGCCCGTCACGGTTGCCGCGGCCCTCCTCTCCGGCGTTGCCCCTGTTGCCGGACTTTTGGGTGTCGCGATCTCCGGACTTGGTCTTGTCGGGTTTCCTGTGATCGTCCTTGTCGGTGCCGCGCCGGTCCGGATCGGGATAGCGGTCAGGGTTCCGCGGATCGCGAATCCGAATGGGGTCCTTGATGCGTGGTGGAATAACAGGGACGATGATCGGGCCCGTCGGAACATAGACCGGACCGTCCGGCACGAAGACCGGTCCGCCCGGCCCGGTGACGGGTCCGCCGGGCGCAATCGGCGCAAGCGGGACCGAAGCGCGCGTGCCCGGAGGCGGCGCGCCGGGAGTGCCGGGTTGACTCGGCGCACCGGGCTGCGAGCACGGACACGTACCGCCCGGTGTGCTGACGGCACGGATCAGGTTTGCGTCGCGTGCGCCACTGAGCACCGATGCCGATGCCAACCGGTTCTGCGCGCGCTGCTGCAACTTGCGCGCGGTCGCGCTCAGATCGGAGTTCGGATAGCGCGCAAGGAAGGCGGCAAAGGCGGCCTCGCTATTGAGCGCCACCGCTTCCTGCCACGCCAGCATCATCAGCCGACGATCGAGAATCGAGCGCAGATTGATGGCGAGCGGGTCGTTGCCATAAAGGGCAATGAACTGCTCGTAGACGATGATATTGTCTTCTCTAATGGTGATCGCGAACGCATCGCGCGCGGACCGCGACTGAAGGTCCTTTCGCCATTGGTCGGCCGTTTTCTCCGCGCCGGTGTCGGGCTGAAGCGGCGCGCTGCCGGGGAAGAACGCGAACGGCTCGGTCAGCGCCGACACTTCCCATGGCGTCTGCCTCCCGCCGGTCGCGCCGTGAACCGCCAGCCGCACATTCTTCAGCGCGGTCTCGATCGGGAGGCCGGGCTGACGTGCCGATTTGAGCAAGGCCTGCGCGAACGGTGAGTTGCCCGCCGAACCGTCCTCGGCAGTGCGCCCGGGCGAGGTGGAATAGGCGAGCAGGGTGCCCGCCGGAGCATTCACCATGGCAAGGCCGCGCGGGGCGATTTTGGCGATATCCTCGAACGGATTGTCACGGCACGCGTCGAGGATCACGATGCGGGTCTTCGCGCGTACGGTTTCCAGCATCGACATCAGGTCGCCCATCCGCATCGCCTCGAGCGGCACGTCGGCTTCGCGCGCGATCGTGGCATCGATCGGGACCAGAAAATTCTCGCCATCCACCTGCACGCCGTGGCCGGCGAAATAGATCAGCGCCACGGTGTTTTCAGGCTTCTCCGCGATGCTGGTGGTGAAGAAGCGGATCACCTTGCTCATGCTCGATTTGTCGAGATCGAGCGCCGAGGTGACTTTGAAGCCGGCATCCTTCAAAAGCGCGCCGACGGCTTCGGCATCGCGCGCGGGATTGGGAAGCGCGGTCACGCTCTTGTAATTGGAATTGCCGATCACCAGCGCGAACCGCTCCTGCGCGGATGCGGAGACGGCGCTACAGGTGAGCGCGGCCAAAGTTGCGCAGGCCAATGACAGGTGTCTCAGCATTTCCTAACCTCCCTGCGCTCCGCGCCACGGAAGCGGCTCGGGCGACCGGTCTCGCGGGCCTGTCGTTTGGTCGAGCCAAACCGTTCAAAGGTTCACGTCTTTCAGGCAACGCGTGCGCGTCTCAAAGCCCTTCGGCAATGCTCCTGCATTCTGCCCGATTTGAGATGAGCGCGCGACGGCTTGCCTCGCACGGGCCGCATCTGTCACATGAAGGTGATGACTGATGCGCATAAAGGCACCGCCGCGATCGTGGGCGGCGGACCGGCCGGGCTGATCGCGGCCGAGACGCTGGCCCGCGCAAATATTGCGGTTACGATTTATGAACGGATGCCTTCGCTCGGGCGCAAGTTTCTGATGGCCGGCCGCGGCGGACTGAACCTGACGCATTCGGAAGATCTGACCCGGTTCGCGTCCCGATACGGCGCGGCTGAACCGCATCTGCGGCACGCAATCGACGCCTTCCCGCCGGAACGCCTGCGCGCCTGGAGCGCGGACCTCGGTCAGCCGACCTTTATCGGGACCAGCGGCCGCGTCTTTCCACAGGCGATGAAGGCCTCGCCGCTGCTGCGGGCCTGGCTGCGGCGGCTGGAGTCGATGGGCGTTAGGGTCGCGCTGCGGCATTGCTGGACCGGATGGGCCGACGATGGGGCGCTGATGTTCGACACGCCGGACGGCATTGTTCGCGCCACCGCGGATGTGACGGTGCTCGCGCTCGGCGGCGCGAGCTGGCCGCGGCTCGGGTCGGATGGCGGGTGGTCCGAGATTCTGGCGCGCGAAGGCATCGCGGTTGCGCCGCTGCGGCCATCGAACTGCGGATTTCGCGTCAAGTGGTCAGAGCACATGCGCGGGCACGTCGAAGGCCGGCCGCTGAAGCCCGTGGCGCTGTCGTTCGGCGGGCAGCGGGTGCGCGGCGAAGCCGTGGTCACCCGCGATGGTTTGGAGGGCGGCGCGATCTATGCGCTGTCGCCGCTGTTGCGGGAGGCGATCGATGTATCCGGCATTGCTGAACTGATCGTCGATCTTCTGCCCGAGATGGATATTGAGACGGTGGCGCGCAGGCTGAGCGCGCCGCGTGGCAAGCAATCGCTGTCGAATGTGCTGCGCAAGGCGCTATCTTTATCGCCTGCCGCGATTGCGCTGGCGCAGGAGGTGACCAGCGGCAAGCTCGGCGCGATGGCACCGGAAGCGATGGCGGCGTTTTTGAAAGCGGTGCCGGTGGCGTTGACCGGCGTTGCGCCGATCGCGCGCGCGATCTCGACGGCAGGCGGCGTGCCGTTTGATGCGATCGATGACAATTTCATGCTCAGGCGAAAGCCCGGAATGTTCATCGCGGGTGAGATGCTGGACTGGGAGGCGCCGACGGGCGGCTATCTGCTGCAAGCGTGTTTCGCCACCGGCGTTGCAGCTGGCGAGGGTGCGCTGCGTTATTTGACATCGTCGAAGGTGGCGAAGCGGGGATGACCGATCTCGCGGCTTATGCCGGATTGTTCGCGGTGGCATTCGTCGCGGCCACGATCCTGCCCGCTCATTCCGAAGTGGCGCTGGTCGGCCTGCTGATGACCGGGAAGTTCTCGCCGGTGCTGCTGGTCGCGGTGGCCAGTGCCGGCAATATTCTTGGCTCCTGCGTGAACTGGCTGCTCGGCCGTTTCGCCGAGCATTTCCGCGACCGCAAATGGTTTCCGCTATCGCCGCAAGCGCTCGACAAGGCGCAGGGCTGGTATCACCGCTACGGCCGCTGGTCGCTGCTGTTAAGCTGGGCGCCGGTGATCGGCGATCCGCTCACCATCGCGGCGGGCCTGATGCGCGAGCCGTTCTGGTCGTTTGTCATTCTGGTCGCGATCGCAAAAACCGCGCGCTACGTGTTGCTGGCGCTCGGTGCGATGGGCGTGGCACACGCGGTAATGTGACGCCGCAAAATCATCCCTCGATCTGCTCGCGCAGCATTTCGAGCTCCAACCATTTCTCTTCCGCCGCGGCCAGTTCGGCCTGCGCCTTGGCGATGGCTGCGCTGGCGGCGTCGAACGCCTTGCGGTCGCGCGTGTAGAGGCCGGGATCGTCCAGCTTTTTCTGTTGCGCGCGGATCTCCTCTTCCAGCTTGGCGATCTGCTTCGGCAGATTGTCGAGCGCGAATTTCTCGTTGAAGGACAGCTTCTTTTTCTTTGCGGCCGATGCGGCTGCGGCCTTGACCTCCCGCGCCGTGGCCGCGCGCACCGGCTTGGTCGATGCGATGTCGGCGCCGCGCTGGATCAGCATGTCGGAATAGCCGCCGGCATATTCGTTCCAGACGCCGTCGCCTTCCGGGACGATCACCCCACTGACGACGCGGTCGAGAAAATCGCGGTCATGGCTGATCAGGATCACGGTGCCGGTGTAGTCGGCCAGCGTTTCCTCCAGCACGTCGAGCGTTTCCAGATCGAGATCGTTGGTCGGTTCGTCGAGCACCAGAAAGTTCGACGGCTTGGCCAGGGCGCGCGCCAGCATCAGCCGCCCGCGTTCGCCGCCGGACAATGCGCGCAAGGGCGTGCGGATCTGTTCGGGCGAAAACAGGAAGTCCTTCATGTAGCCGACAACATGCTTGGTCTGTCCGCCGACGGTGACGGTGTCGCCGCGTCCGCCGGTGAGGGCTTCGGCCAGGGTCCAGTTCGGATCGAGGCTGTCGCGATCCTGTTCGAGCGCGGCCATCTCGATATTGGCGCCCAGGCGTACCGTGCCCTCGTCGGGTTGCAGCGTGCCGGTGAGCAGCGAGAGCAGCGTGGTCTTGCCGCTGCCATTCGGTCCGACAATGCCGATCCGGTCGGCGCGATTGATGCGGGTGGAAAAGTCCGTGACGATCGGACGGCCGTCATAGGACTTCGAAATATTCTTCGCCTCGATCACCAAGGCACCGGACTTGTCGGCTTCGGCGACACTGATATTGGCCTTGCCGACGGAGCCGCGATAATCGTTGCGCTGCTGCCGCAGCGCCTGCAACTCGCCCATGCGGCGCATGTTGCGCTTGCGCCGCGCGGTGACGCCGTAACGCACCCAATGCTCCTCGGCGACGATCTTGCGGTCGAGCTTGTGCTGCTCGCGCTCTTCCTCCGCCAGGATTTCGTCGCGGCGGGTCTCGAAGTCCTTGAACCCGATTTCCAGCCTTCGGGTCTGGCCGCGGTCGAGCCACACCGTGACGCGTGACAAAGTCTCCAGAAAGCGCCGGTCATGGCTGATCAGGACCAGCGCACAGCGGCGGCTTTTCAGTTCGCTTTCCAGCCATTCGATGGTGACGAGGTCGAGATGGTTGGTCGGCTCGTCGAGCAGAAGAATGTCTGGATTGGGCGCCAGCACGCGGGCCAGGGCCGCACGGCGCGCCTCGCCGCCGGAGAGGTGTGCCGGGTCTTCATTGCCGGTCAGGCCCAGCTGTTCGATCAGGTAGCGGGCCTGGTACGGGTCGTCACCGGGGGCGAGGCCGGCTTCGACATAAGACAGGGTGGTGGCATGGCCGGAGAAATCCGGTTCCTGCGGCAGATAGCGGATGGTGGCGCCGGGCTGCACGAACACGCTGCCGCGATCCGGCTCGACCATGCCGGCGGCGATCTTGAGCAGCGTCGACTTGCCGGACCCGTTGCGGCCGACCACGCAGACCCGCTCGCCCTCCGAGACCGACAGGTCGGCCGAGGTCAGGAGCGGCGTGCCGCCGAAGGTGAGCGCGATTTCGCGCAGCTGGATCAGGGGGGCCATGGGTTCTTTGCGTTGTGAGGGGTGGGTGTATAGCGCGCCTGTTGCCTTGCACCATCGAAAAACACCGGACGCGCCCTCGCGCCCGTCACCTGCCCGGAATAAGCTGATATTCGGGAGAGAATCGCCAGATGGACGTCCTGAACCTGCCGCGGCCGTCATGGATGACGGAAGATCTTGTGCTGCTGGAGGAGCAGGCCCGCCGTTTCATGGCGGCCGAATATGCCCCCAATATCGAGCGCTGGAATGACGCCGGGATCTACGACCGCGAGGTCTGGAACGCGACCGGCGAGGCCGGATTGCTCTGTGCGGCGATGCCGGAGGCCTATGGAGGGGCGGGCGGGACCTTCGCGCATGAGGCGGTGATCAATCGCGAGATCGCGCTGTGCGGGTTCGACTCCTTCGGGGCGCCGCTGCATTCCGGCATCGTCGCGCCCTACATCCTGCATTACGGCACCGAGGAGCAGAAGCAGCGCTGGCTGCCGAAGATGGCGACCGGCGAGCTGGTCGGCGCCATCGCCATGACCGAGCCCGGCACTGGGTCCGACCTGCAGGGCGTGCGGACCACCGCGAAAAAGTCCGGCAACGGCTATGTGCTGAACGGCTCGAAGATCTTCATCACCAATGGCCAGCATGCCGATATTATCCTGGTGGTGGCGAAGACCGATCCGTCGGCGGGCGCCAAGGGCGTCTCGCTGATGATGGTCGAGACCGCGGATGCGCCGGGCTTTCGCCGCGGACGCAAGCTCAAGAAGCTCGGCCTCGATTCATCCGACACCTCGGAACTTTTCTTCGAGGACGTAAAGCTGCCGGCCGAGAGTCTGCTAGGTGCCCAAGACGGGCAGGGCTTCGTGCAACTCATGCAGCAATTGCCGCAGGAGCGGCTGATCGTCGGTATCCACGCGGTGTCGATGATGGAACGGGCGCTGCGGCTGACCATCGATTACGTCAAGGACCGGCAGGCCTTCGGCAAGCCAATCATCAGTTTTCAGAATACGCAGTTCACACTTGCTGAATGCAAGACCGAGGCGACCGCGGCCAGGGTGTTCCTCGACCATTGCATCGAGCGCCACATCAAGGGCGAACTCGACACCGTCACCGCGTCGATGATCAAATACTGGTCGACGGATGTGCAGGCAAAAGTGATTGATCGCTGCCTGCAATTGTTCGGCGGCTATGGCTATATGGACGAATATCCGATCTCGCGGATGTACCGGGACGCGCGGGTGCTCCGCATCTATGCCGGCACCAATGAGATCATGAAACTGCTGATTGCGAGGAGTTTGTAGCCGCGGCCTTACCTCTCCCCGCTTCAGCGGGGAGAGGTCGGATCGCGAAGCGATCCGGGTGAGGGGTTTCTTGCAATGGACCCCCCTCACCCGGCTCGCACCCTCTCCCCGCAAGCGGGGAGAGGGAAGAAACGGAGAGAGACAGAATGACCGACGCCTTTATCTACGATCACCTGCGCTCGCCGCGCGGACGCGGCAAGGTCGACGGCTCGCTGCATGAGGTGCAGACGGTCAACCTCGCCTCGCAGGTGCTCAAAGGCATGCGCGAGCGCAACAATCTCGATCCGGAACTGGTCGACGATGTGGTGATGGGCTGCGTCGATCCGATCGGGGAAGCCGGAGGCGACGTCGCGCGCATCTCGGCGCTGCTGGCGGGTTACGGCGACAAGGTGCCCGGCATCCAGATCAACCGGTTCTGCGCATCGGGGCTGGACGCGGTGAATTTCGCTGCCGCCGAAGTGATGAGCGGCCAGCACAATATGACGATCGGCGGCGGCGTCGAATCGATGAGCCGGGTCGGCATCGGCGCGTCCGGCGGCGCCTGGTTCATGGACCCGATGGCGGCGATCCCGACCTATTTCATGCCGCAGGGGATTTCCGCCGATCTGATCGCGACGAAGTATGGCTTCTCGCGCGACGACGTCGATGCCTACGCAGTGGAGAGCCAGAAGCGCGCGGCGGAAGCCTGGGCCGACGGTCGGTTCAAAAACTCGATCCTACCGATCAAGGACGTCAACGGGATCACGCTTCTCGATCGCGACGAGCATATGCGGCCGGGCACGACCATGCAGTCGCTGGCCTCCCTTAAGCCGGCCTTCGTCGAAATCGGCCAGCTCGGCGGCTTCGATGCGGTGGCGACGCAACGCTATCCCGAAGTCGAAGAGGTCAACCACGTGCACCATGCCGGCAATTCGTCCGGCATTGTCGACGGCGCCGCGGCGGTGCTGATCGGCAACAAGGAGGCCGGCAAGGCGGCGGGGCTGAAACCGCGGGCGCGCATCAAGGCCTTCGCCAATATCGGTTCCGAGCCCGGCATCATGCTGACCGGCCCGATTCCGGTGACACAGAAAGTCTTGAAGAAGGCCGGCATGTCGACCGCCGATATCGATCTGTGGGAGTTGAACGAAGCCTTCGCCTCGGTGGTGCTGCGCTACATGCAGGCGCTCGACATTCCGCATGACAAGATCAACGTGAATGGCGGCGCCATTGCGATGGGGCATCCGCTCGGCGCGACCGGCGCGATGATCCTCGGAACGGTGCTCGACGAACTGGAGCGGCGCGGCAAGTCCACGGCGCTGATCACGCTCTGCATCGGCGCCGGCATGGGCACCGCGACCATCATCGAGCGCGTGTGAGGCGGCGCCAATGCCGAAGATCGATCTGTCGAAATGCGCGGTGCGGGCCACCACGATTTATCCTGCGGAATACGCTGGCTTTACGGAAGGCCGGATCAAGACCGTACTCGGCAATGAAGCTGGCCTCACCCAATTCGGCGTGAACCTGACAAGGCTCAAGCCCGGCGCGGCGTCGGCGCTCCGGCACTGGCACGAGACCGAGGACGAGTTCGTCTATATCGTCGAAGGCGAGGCGACTTTGTGCGAGGACGGTGAGGAAACCATCCTGCGGGCGGGCGATTGCGCGGGCTTCAAGGCCGGCGTGCCGAACGGTCATTGCCTCGTCAACAAGTCGAAAGGCGATGTGGTCTATCTCGAAATCGGCACCCGCGCGCCGACCGATACGTTTCATTACTCCGATGTCGACATGATGGGCGAGAAGAGCGAGAGCGGGGTGCGCTTCATGCGCAAGAATGGCGATGCGATCGGGTGAGCGTCCGTCTGCTTGCAGGCGGTGCAGGTTGAGGCGATCGGGTGAAAGCGAGTGGGACCGCAGCCGCGGTCAGGCGACGCCGGCAACGCGTGTGTTGGCGGTTGTGAGCATCGGAACGGGAGACAGCGCCTGAAACGAGGGACGCGCGAACAGGTAGCCCTGAAACAAACGGATGCCTGTGGCCCGCAGGACGGCGAGCTCTTGTTCGGTCTCCACGCCTTCGGCGATCACCGTGATGTCGAGGGCGCGCGCGATGCCGGCTATTCCCGCGACGATGGCCTGTTTCGCCGGGCTGTCATCGACGCCGCGCAGCAGCGCCATGTCGATCTTGATCAGGTTCGGCTGATATTCGGCGAGAAGCTTGAGGCCGGCATAACCCGCACCGAAATCGTCAAGTGCGGTGATGAAGCCAAGCCGCCGGTATTCGGCGATGATGCGCTCGATATGTCCGGCATCGTGCACGCGCTCGTCCTCGGTGAATTCGAACATGATGCGCTCGGTCGGAAAGCCGACGCGGCGCGCGGCCTCGAGCGAGGTGCGGATGCAGGCGGCCGGCTCGTATACGGCGTTGGGCATGAAATTGATCGACAGACGCAGCTCCTCGTCATCGAACAGGCGGCCCGCCGCCTCGATCGCCTTGACGCGGCAGGCCTGGTCGAAGCGGTAGCGGGTCTCCTCGGTGACGTTGGCAAGCACGCTGGCCGCGGACTCTCCGTTCAGCCCGCGCACGAGCGCTTCGTGACCCCAGATCCGTTGGGATGCGACATCGACGATCGGCTGAAATGCCATCTCGAACGAAAACCCGAGCGGCAGATCGTCGCGGCATCCGCTGCAGGTCTGACGATGCTTCATGAATCACCTGGAGATTTCGACTTCGCATCGACGCTATGCGGAGCCGATTGCGAACCTGTTAATCCACTGCACCGGAACAAGATGGAACCCGGCCATGAGTGATGGAACTTTCAAACTCGATACCGACGCCGATGGCATCGCGACTGTCATGTGGGATGCGCCCGGCCGCGCGATGAATGTCATCGACATGGCGGTGATCGAGGAACTGTCCGCCATCGTGGAAAAAACGACCGCCGACGACACGGTTAAGGGTGTCGTCATCACCTCGGGCAAGGACACCTTCTGCGCCGGCGCCGATCTGGCGCTGCTGAAGACCATGTCGGCGACGTTCGAACAGATGGTCAGGTCGCAGGGCGAGGAAGCGGCGGCGAGGATGCTGTTCGAACAAAGCCGCAAATTGTCGCAGCTCTACCGGCGGATCGAGACCTGCGGCAAGCCGTGGGTCGCAGCGATCAACGGCACGGCCCTGGGCGGCGGGCTCGAATTGTGCCTCGCCTGTCACCATCGCGTGGCGGCCGACAACGACAAGGCTCGCGTTGGCTTGCCTGAAATCAAGATCGGCCTGTTTCCCGGTGCGGGCGGCACCACCCGTATCTCGCGCATGATGCTGCCGGCCGATGCGCTACAATTTTTGGCCAAGGGCGAGCAACTCAAGGTCGCGCGTGCCAAGGGCATGAAGCTGATCGACAATGTGGTGCCTGCGGCCGATCTGATGACCGCCGCCAAGGACTGGATCAAGGCTGGCGGCAAGCCGGTCGCACCCTGGGACGTGAAGGGCTTCAAAAATCCCGGCGGTCTGGTGTGGTCGAAGGCCGGAATGATGGTGTTCTCTCCAGCCAGCGCGCTCTATCGCAAACAGACCTACGATAATTATCCGGCGGCGCGCGCGATCATGCAGGTGGTGTTCGACGGCCTGCAATTGCCGTTCGATCAGGCGCTGACCGTCGAGTCGCGCTACTTCGCGCATATCCTGCGCTCGAAGGAAGCCGCAGCGATGATCCGCACGTTGTTCGTGTCGATGGGCGAGTTGAACAAGGGCGCGCGGCGTCCGGCCAATGTTCCGGCGACGAAGCTGAAGAAGGTCGGCATCATCGGTGCGGGCTTCATGGGCGCCGGCATCGCGTATGTCAGCGCGCAGGCGGGGCTCGAGGTGGTGCTGATCGACCGCGACCAGGAATCCGCCGACAAGGGCAAGGCGCTGTCGCACAAGCTGATGACCGAGCAGATCAACCGCGGGCGCGGCAATGCCGCCGCACGCGATGCCCTGCTGGAGCGGATCACCGCGACACCCGATTACGCCATGCTGAAGGGCTGTGACCTGGTGATAGAGGCGGTGTTCGAGGATCGCAAGGTGAAGACCGAGGCGATTGCGAAAGCGCAGGCCATCGTGCCGGACGTGGTGTTCGGCTCCAACACCTCGACGTTGCCGATTTCCTCGTTGGCGGAAAGCGCGAAGGATCCCACGAAATTCATCGGCATTCATTTCTTCTCGCCGGTGGAGCGCATGATGCTGGTCGAGATCATCATGGGCAAGCAGACCGGCGACGAGGCGCTGGCAATGGCGCTGGATTTCGTGCGCGCGATCAGGAAGACGCCGATCGTGGTCAACGATTCGCGCGGCTTCTACACCTCGCGGGTGGTCGGCACCTATATCCGCGAAGGCCATCTGATGCTGATGGAAGGCGTCCCGGCCGCGATGATCGAGAATCTCGGGCGCATCGCCGGCATGCCGGTCGGGCCTTTGTCATTGAACGATGAAGTCGCGGTCGATCTGGCGTGGAAGATCCTGAAGGCGACCGAAATCGATCTCGGCAGCGATGCTATCGATCCGCGCCAGAAGGCCTTGCTGCAAGCGATGGTCGAAAAGCACGGCCGCCTCGGCCGCAAGAACGGCAAGGGCTTCTACGATTATCCCGAGAAGGGCCAGAAGACATTGTGGCCTGGCCTTGCCGATTTGCAGCAGACCACGCTCGATCCCGACACCATCGATGTCGAGGAGCTGAAGCAGAGGATGCTGGTCATCCAGGCGCTGGAAACGGCGCGCTGCTTCGAGGAGGGTGTGCTGACCGACGTGCGCGAAGCGGATGTCGGCTCCATCCTCGGATTCGGCTTTGCGCCGTTCACCGGTGGCACGCTCTCCTATATCGATTTCATGGGCATGAAAAACTTCGTTTCATTATGTGAGGCGCTGGAGAAGAAGTGCGGTGCGCGCTTTGCACCGAACGCGCTGCTGCGCGATCTCGCGGCGAAGGGCGAGACGTTTTACGGACGGTTTGCAAGCGGCGCCGAGAAGGCGGCGGCTTAGGTCTCTTATTTCCCTCCCCATTGTGGGGAGGGGGAGGGCAGCGTCACAACACCCGCGCGATCCGCTCGCACGCGTCCCGGATTTGCTTCGGCTCGCGCGCAAAGCAAAGCCGCAGGAAATGTTTGCCGCCATCGCCGAAGGCCGTGCCGGGTGCCAAGCCGACCTGCGCTTCGTCGACTAGCCGGCGCGCCAGCTTTTCGCTGTCGGGCTCGCCATCCACCGCGAAGAACAGATAAAATGCGCCTTGCGGCGGCGTGAACCGGCAGCGGCCGGTCTTGCCCAGAATGTCGCAGGCAATGTCGCGGCTGGCACGGGCGCGTGCGACCTGTTGCGCGACGAATTCCTCGCCGCGGTCCAGTGCCACCACGCCGGCGCGCTGCATGAATTGAGCGACGCCCGAGGTCGAATACTGGATCATGTTCTCGACCACCTGGCCGAGCGACGGATGCGCCATGATCCAGCCCATCCGCCAGCCGGTCATGCACCAGTTCTTCGAAAACGTGTTGACGAACAGGATGCGATCGTCCGGCGCCATGATGTCGAGAAAGGACGGCGCGCGATTGCCCTCGCCGTACCAGAAGCGCGCATAGGTTTCGTCGGCGACGATCCAGAGGCCGCGCTGCCGTGCCAGCGCGAGCACGGCGCGCAGATCGTCATGTGATGCGGTCCAGCCGGTCGGATTGGATGGCGTGACCATCACGATCACGCGCGTGCGGTCGGTGACTGCGGCTGACATCCGCTCCATATCCAGAGTCCAGCCGGCATTGCCGAACGTCATCGGCAGTTCGACGGGATGCGCGCCGACAAGACCGGTGGCGCCGGCTGCGTTCGGCCAGGCCGGCGTCGGGATGATGACTTCGCTGCCGGCGGTCGCGGTCATGGCCAGCGTGATCTGGATCGCCTGCATGCCGGAGCCGGTGATGAAGAATTCCTCGGCCGAGAACGTGCGGCCATAAAGCCGCGTGTGGTAGCGCGCCAGCGCCTCGCGCAGATCGGGGAGGCCGCGCTGCCATGTATAGAAGGTCTCGCCGGCGGCCAGCGCGCGGTTCGCCGCCTCGACAATGAAGGCCGGCGTGGGCGTATCGCCTTCGCCAGCCCACAGGCCCATGACGCCGCCGCGCGCCCGGCCGTATTTCATGATCTCGACGATACCGCTGACCGGCGCCTCGCGCGCGGGGGCGCGCAAGGCTGCGATCAGGGCGGCCGGGTCGGCGGAATGGTCGGGCGCAGTTGTCACCGCATCGTGGTGACGCCTTTCCGCCTCCCGCGTCAATATCCCCCGAACTTATAGGCCAGACCCGCGATGAAAGTATGGGTCGCGAGGCTGATGCTGGTGTCGAGATTGCCGTCGCAAAGGCAGCCGGGCTGCGGCATGAATAGGTGATTGAAATCTCCGTATTGCGCGTAGCGGTATTCGATGCGGCCAGTCCATGCGCCCGCCAGCACGGATTCGATGCCGCCGCCAAATGTCCAGCCGGTCAGGGTATCGCTCGTTGTCTCGGCAAGGCTCTTGGTGAAGCACACGGGCGAGAAGCTCGCGTCGCAGGTCGCTTGCGCCTTGACCCGCTGCCAGGCCGCGCCGCCGGTGAGATACACGAGCGTATCCGGGGTGATGAGCGCTCCGATGCGCGCGCGGAGGCTTGCATCCCAATTGGTCTCGAAGGAACTCGTGTCATTCAACATGATCGGGATCGGCAAGCCACCCGTGCCGGGGATCCCATGGCTGGTTCCGGTCGATGTCTTGCCCCAGGCGAAGTCACCTTCGATGCCTGCCACGAGTTTGGGACCGATCTGGAAATTGTATCCGACAAATCCACCGAACCTCGCCGTGGTATCGTTGAAGTCCTGACTGTTCGGGATGGCCGAGAAGATGCCCCCGAAGGAGTTTGTCGTCCAGGTGTGGTCCTCGCGTCGCATGCCGCCCGAGGCACCGAGATAAAACCCGGTCCAACTGCGCGGCTGCTCGAAGACCGGGGCTGAGGCATAGGCCTGACTGGCCGCCGGCGAAAGTGTTGCGCCCGCGGGGGACGCGACGCGGGGCGCGGCCGACGCTGCACGGGGCGCAGATGCCGGGAGTGAGGCGACAACCGGCCGCTCGCGTCCGGTGGCCTCGAGCTTCTGCACCCGCTTGCGCAGGGTGGCATTCTCTTTTTCCAGCGTATCGAGCCGTGCCAAGACATCGTCGAGCGAGAGCGTTGCATGCGCCGACGGCGTGAGGGACATCATCGATGCCGCAAGAAGTGCGGCCGCAAATACAATACGGACCATAGCCATTCCCCCAGAAGTTCCCGAGGGAGGCTAGAGAATTTTACCGCTCGGAAACAGCGTAAATCCGCCGTTGAGGGTTGTGCCGGCACCGCTGTCCACGGGTGTTGCGCGCGGGTATCAACTCGCCCGTCAGCGGAACTTTGCTTGAGTCAGGTTTTTTTGGCCAACAGGTCGCGGATTTCTTCCAACAGCTTCTCCTGCTTTGGCGGTTCGACCTTCTCCGGTGCCGCGGCTTGCTGGCGACGCAGAATGTTGATCCCTTTCACCACCAGGAAAAGCGCCCCCGCGACGATCGCGAAATTGATTGCGACGGTGAGGAAATGTCCCCAGGCAATCACCGCGCCCTGCTTTTTGGCGTCGGCCAGATTGGTGGCTGTCACGTCCTTCGACAGCGCGAGAAAATAGTTCGAAAAATCGAGTCCGCCGAGGGCGCCGAAAATGGGCATGATCATGTCCCCGACCAGCGACTCGACGATCCGGCCGAATGCCGCGCCGATGATCACGCCGATCGCGAGATCGACCACATTTCCCTTGACGGCGAACTCGCGAAACTCGGTCAGCATTTTCTTCATGCGTGGCTCCTCTCCATCGACCCGTTAACGATAGGGCCTCGCGCGGGGCCAGGCAAAGCGGGGAGGGCGGGCCGGCGGTAGCCATGAACCGGAAATTGTGATGTTTTGTCGGCCGGAGATGCTGGAGCGGCCCGAAAACGGGCGAAGACCATGATGCTGCAAGGCTGGGTCGTTATCGCGATTGCGCTCGCCTATATCGGCCTCCTGTTCGTTGTTGCGAGCTATGGCGACCGGTTGCGGACGCTCGCGCGCGGGGACCGCTCGCGACTTCTGATCTATCCGCTCTGTCTGGCGATCTATTGCACCTCATGGACCTTCTTCGGGTCGGTCGGGCTCGCCTCGAAATCGGGCTTCGACTTCCTGACCATCTATGTCGGTCCGATCCTGATGATCGGATTGTGCACGCCGCTCGTGCTGCGGATCGTGCGGCTCGCCAAGAGCCAGAACATCACGTCGATCGCCGACTTCATCGCCGCGCGCTACGGCAAGCGTCAATCAGTGGCGGCGCTTGTGGCGCTGATCGCGATCGTCGGAACGATCCCGTATATCGCGCTGCAGCTGAAAGCCGTGTCAGCGATGTTCGGGACCGTGTTCGTACATGTGGCGCCGGGCTTCACGCCGAGCGCGCTCGGCGACACCGCGCTTCTGGTGGCGCTGGCGATGGCAGCTTTCGCGATCCTGTTCGGCACCCGGCATATCGATGCGACCGAACATCAGGACGGCCTGATGCTGGCGATCGCGACCGAATCCATCGTCAAGCTCGCGGCATTTCTCGGGGTCGGGTTGTTCGTCACCTACTGGATGTTCGACGGCCCGGGCGATCTGTTCTCGCGCGCGCTGGCGCGGCCCGACACCGCCGCGGTGCTGACCACGGCGCCGAGTTTCTCGACCGTGATCGCGATGACGCTGCTGTCGACGGTGGCGATCATCCTGCTGCCGCGGCAATTCCATGTGACGGTGGTGGAGAACCATTCGGAAGCCGAGATCAAGCGCGCGCGCTGGCTGTTCCCGCTCTATCTCGTGCTGATCAATCTGTTCGTGGTGCCGATTGCACTCGCCGGCCTGCTCACCTTCCAGCCGGGCCAGGTCGACAGCGACATGTTCGTGCTGGCGCTGCCGCTCTCCGCCAATGCGTCGTTCTTCACAATTGCGGCTTTCATCGGTGGCCTGTCGGCGGCGACCGCGATGGTGATCGTGGAATCGGTCGCACTCGCGATCATGGTGTCGAACGATCTGGTGGTGCCCTTCTTCCTGAAGAGGCGCTCGCAACTCATCACTGGTCGTGGCGATGTCGGCGAATTGCTGCTGCGGATCCGCAGGATTGCGATCTTCCTGATCCTGGTGCTCGCCTATCTTTATTATCGCGCCGTCGGTGACGCCCAGCTCGCGGCGATCGGGCTTCTGTCTTTCGCCGCCGTGGCGCAGCTTGCGCCGGCTTTCTTCGGCGGCCTGTTCTGGCGGCAAGGGACAGCGCGCGGTGCGATTGCCGGCCTTACGGTCGGTATCCTCGCGTGGATTTACACCTTGCTGTTGCCGAGCGCCGCAGGTAGCGGGCTGGTCAGTGCCTCGGTTCTCGCCGATGGGCCGTTCGGCATCTGGTTCCTGCGGCCGACCGCCCTTTTCGGACTCGATCTGCCGCAACTGGCGCATGGCGTGTTCTGGAGCCTGGCGCTCAACATCATTGCCTATATCGGTTTTTCACTCAGCCGTGCACCTGAGGCGATCGAGCGCGTGCAGGCCGATCTGTTCGTGCCGGATGCGGCGCCCGCGCCGAGCTTCCGGCTGTGGCGCTCGGCCGTTACGGTGGACGAACTCACCACCGCGGTGGCCCGCTATATCGGCCAGGAGCGCACCCGCTCGTCTTTCGAGAGTTTTGCCGCCGCCAAGCGCATCGATCTGTCGCCCGGAAGTTCGGCCGATTTCCAGCTGTTGCAGCATGCCGAGCATCTGCTTTCATCTGCGATCGGCGCGGCGTCGTCGCGGCTGGTGTTGTCGCTGCTGCTGCGCAAGCGCACGGTGTCGACACGCGCTGCGTTGAAGCTGCTCGACGATGCCAATGCCGCGATCCACTATAACCGGGAAATCCTGCAGACCGCGCTCGAGCACGTCAGCGAAGGCATCGCCGTGTTCGACAACGACCTGCAACTCATCTGCTGGAACCGGACCTTCGGCGAAATCCTCGATCTGCCGCGCGACATGATCGGGATCGGCACGCGGCTGGACGAGATCCTGCGATTGCATGCCGAGCGTGGCGTGTTCGGGACCGGCGACATCGAGGCGCAGGTCGCCGAGCGGATGCAGCGCTATGCGGCGGGATCGGAGCCGTTTATCGAGCGCTTCGCCGCGCGCGGGCTGGTGCTCGAGGTGCGCGCCAACCAGATGCCGGGCGGCGGCATCGTCACGACTTTCACCGATGTGACGCCAAGCGTCGAGGCGGCCGAGGCCCTTGAGCAGCGGGTGCGCGAGCGCACCACCGAGTTGACGCGGCTGAACGCGGAACTGGTGCGCGCCAAGGCCGATGCCGAAGAGGCGAATATCTCGAAGACGCGCTTCCTCGCCGCCGCAAGCCACGACATCCTGCAGCCGCTCAATGCGGCGAGGCTCTATGTCACGTCGCTGGTGGAGCGGCAGGGCCAAGGGCAAGGTCTTGGCGAAGACGGCAAGCTGGTCGGCAATATCGATGCGTCGCTCGACGCGGTGGAGGAAATCTTCGGCGCCTTGCTGGATATCTCGCGGCTCGACACCGGCGCGATGAAGCCGGAACACAGCTCGTTCCGGATCGACGAGGTGATGCGTCAGCTCGAAGTCGAATTCGCACCGATGGCGCGCGAGCGCGGCCTCGACCTCACCTTCGTGCTCGCCGGCGCGACGGTACGCTCCGATCGCCGCCTGTTGCGCCGGCTGCTGCAGAACCTGATCTCGAATGCGATCAAATACACGCCCAGGGGCCGCGTCCTGGTCGGATGCCGGAGGCAGAACGGGGCGTTGCGGGTTGAAGTGCACGATTCCGGCCTCGGGATTCCCGCGTCGCAGATGCGTGCGATCTTTCGTGAATTCCATCGCCTGCAGGAGGGCGCGAAGGTTGCGCGCGGGCTCGGGCTTGGGCTCTCGATCGTGGAGCGCATCAGCCGCGTGTTGGAGCACCCGGTGCGTGTGAAATCGGAGCCCGATCGCGGCTCGGTGTTTTCGGTGGAGGTCCCGGTGGCCGCAGCGGTCAGCGCGGGCAGCCCGCGTCGCAGCCCGGTGCGGGCCGATCCCGCACAACTGGCGGGCATGGCGGTTTTATGCATCGACAACGATCCGCAGATCCTCGACGGCATGGAAGCGCTGCTGGGCGGATGGGGTTGTCAGGTGCTGAAGGCATCGGATTTGCCGTCCGCGATCGCGGCCATCGAGTCGGTAAAGCCGATCCTGAGCGGTCTCCTGGTCGACTACCACCTCGATAACGGCAACGGGATCGACGCGATCGTCGAAATCCGCAAGCGCTTCGGCGCGGACTTGCCGGCGATCCTGATTACCGCCGACCGCACGCCGCCGGTGCGCGACGAGGCGAGGGCACGCGATGTGCCGATCGTCAACAAGCCGGTGAAACCGGCGGCATTGCGCGCGCTGCTCGCGCAATGGCGGATCCAGCACGCGACCGCTGCGGAGTAGGCTGACCCTCAGGCCAGCGGATCGGCCGGCAGGCCAAGCCGATACTTGCCGTGATTTTCATACGCAGTATCGCTCATCACCTGATGGATGCCGGCGGTGTTGATGTCGCGCAGCAGCCGTCCGATCACATGCGGATGATGCAGACCGGTATTGCCCGCGAAGTGATAGGCCATGGTCGCAACCTCGATTGCGACGTCGGTGGCGTAAACGCAGATTGCCCGTACGTCGGCGATGTCAGGACCGTCGGGCTCGCCTCCGGCATTCACCTTCCGCCACAGCTGATCGTATCGCTCGTGCATAAGCGCCCGTGCGGCCCTTAATTTGAGATCGGCTTCGCCTATGAAGCGATGCACGATTTGCCGTTCGTCGAGTTTGGACGACCGGAATGTCCCCCGTGTCGTGGTGGCGATCTTCACCAGTTCATCGAGCGCACGCCGCGCGCCGCCCAGCGCCACGCTGCCGTGCTCCTTGGCGACGTAGCTGAAGGGTGGCAAGCGATAGGACGGTCCGCCGCGCAGCGGCTGCGGATGCATCAGGTCCCACACGAAGGTCTGATCCTCCGGGAGATCATAATCCTGCACGGAAAAATCGACCGAGCCGGTGCCGCGCAATCCGGTCACCCCGCCCCAATTGTCGTGGAGCGTCACGTCGGCCGCCGGAAAGGCGGAAAACATGACGATGGGTCCGCCATTGCCGTTGTCGCTGTTCGTCACCACCGTGCCGCCCAGCACCCATTCGGCATGACGGATGCCGCTGTTGAAGCGCCAGCGTCCGCTGACGCGATAACCGCCGCTATCCTTGCGGGTGGCCTGGCCTGCAGGAAAGAACGAGATCGACGCGGTCGGCACGTCGCCGTTCTTGAAAACCTTGTCGAGGCCCGATTGCGGCAGGAACGTTCCGAGTGACGCAATCGCAGTCGCGCCGACCATGGTGCACCAGCCGCTTGTCAGGTCGTGATAGGCGAGTTCTTCCAGCACCAGCATTTCCGTCAGCGGATCGGCTTCTGCGCCGCCCATGTCGGATGCGAGCTTGAGTTTGAACATTCCGGCGTCGCGCAACGCGGACACCGCTTCCGGTGCAAGCGAGTTCTGTTCTTCGCTGCGTGCGCCCGACGCGCTGAGGATCGGACCGATGTCCGCCACGGCATCGAGCAGCATCGCGCGCTTGGCTTCCGGCTGTCTGGGAAAGTGTTGCGCCACGGCGCCCTCCTTCATGGCTCGACCGTCTTGCGGTCGTTGGTGCGTTCCTCGGTGCCCCTGTTGACCGGGGCATCCACAAAAATGAACTATAGCCATAAATGAATGTCAATCATATTTCTGCCAGCGCCGTGGCGACGCTTCACGCCGGCTCTGATATGAACAGCGCTCACAGATGAACCGCACCATGGCGCAGGCTCAGGAATCGGAAACGCGAAATGCGCGTCGCAAGCGTCGCAACCTGCAGGCGTTGGTCGAGGCCGCGCATTCGGTGATGGCGGAGAAGGGCATCGACGCCGCCACCATGTCGGAGATCGCGGATCTGGCCGATGTCGGCGCCGGGACCGTCTATAATTACTTCGCCTCCAAGGATGACCTGGCCATGCGGGTCATGGAGGAGGTGATGGATCGTCTCGCCCGACGCATCGAAGCCGTCACCGACACCTTCGACGATCCCGGACAGGTCTATGCCTTCGGTATCCGCAACGTCATGAAGGCCGCGACAACCGACCGTCGCTGGAGCTGGCTGCTCCGCCGTTCCGAAGTGATCGCCGACGCGATGTATCGCGTGATGGGCCCGTATGCGATCCGCGATCTCCGCAACGCGGTAGCGGCAGGGCGTTATCAGGTTGAAGATCCGGAAATGGCGTGGCGTCAGGCGACCCATGCGATCGTGGGAGTCAGTCTCGCGGTCTGCGACGGGAAACTCGCCGCCGGAAAGATCGACGAGGCGGTGGTCAACCTGCTTGGAATGGTTGGCGTGTCGCGAGCCGAAGCCTGGGAAATCGCCCGCCGGCCCTGCCCGGACTTGCCGCGGGAATAAGGTTTATTGCTCCACCAGCGCCGGCGGCCATTGGCCAAGCTCGATGCGGGAGGCGGCGATCACGGCCTGGGTCCGGCTTTCGACCCCAAGCTTCTGCAGGATCGCGGAGACATGCGCCTTCACGGTCGCCTCCGAGACCGATAGCTCGTAGGCGATCTGCTTGTTGAGCAGGCCCTCCGACAGCATCATCAGCACGCGAACCTGTTGCGGCGTCAGCGTCGCCAGCCGTGACAGCAAGGCCGCGGTTTCGGCGTCGTTGCCAGCCTCGAGATCGACATCCGGCGGGGTCCATATCCCGCCCTTGAGCACTGTCGAGATCGCAGCGCGCATGCCGTCGGTGTCGAGGGTTTTCGGAATGAAGCCGGACGCGCCGAAATCCATGCAGCGTCGAATCACCGCAGGGTCGTCATTACCGGAGACGACCACGACCGGAACGCCGGGATATTGCGCGCGCAGATACATCAGCCCGGAAAATCCGCGCACGCCCGGCATCGACAGATCGAGCAGGATCAGGTCGACATCGGCGCCGGCATCCAGAAGCTTCGACACCTCGTCGAAGGATCCGGCTTCGGAGAATTCGACACGCGCAAACATGCCGCTCACGGCCTCGCGCAAGGCCCCGCGGAACAGCGGATGGTCATCGGCAATGACCAGCCGGTAGAGCGTGGTGTCGGTCACTCTCGAGTCTATCCTCTCGCGCCCAAAGGCCGCGCTCTACCGCACCCCACGGCGCGGCATGTGACGAGTTTACAACATTTTCGCCGGAGTCGAGAGATTTGCCTTGGGATTAGTCAACGCGGCTGCCGGCAAACTGCAGCACGATCTGCCGGCGATGAGGTCTCGCACGGTGCTCCACCAGATAGACGCCCTGCCAGGTTCCAAGCTGCAGCTCTCCGCCGAGCACCGGAATCTGCAGCGAAACGCCGGTCAGCATGGTGCGGACATGAGCCGGCATGTCATCGGGGCCCTCGCTGTCGTGAATCCAGCCGAAATCGCGCGGCGCCAGATGGCGCAGGGCCGACACCAGATCGCGCAGCACGTCCGGGTCGGCATTTTCCTGGATCGTCAGAGAGGCCGAGGTGTGGCGCAGGAACAGCATCGCCGTGCCGTCTCGCGCGCGGGCTTTGGCGATGAAGTGCCGAATATCGGCTGTGATATCGAGAAAGCCTTCGCCCGGGGTGCCGACGCTGAGTTCGGCGGTGGCAATGACGTCAGGGGTGACGGTTGTGATGGCGGACAGGCCCACGCGCTCGGTCCCGTTTTGACGGCAAAATCGTCCGGCAGCGGCCCCTCAAATCGGGGTCATCTCGCGCTGCCAGCGCTGGACCATATCGACCAGCCGCTTCCAGATCCGTTCCATCGCGGCCATGGCGCGGTCGAGCTCCGCATCGCTTGGCAGCTTCAGGGCCGGCTTATCGGTCGGGGAGGGTGCCGGCGCCGTCGAGCCACCGGGTGGCGTGATGCCCCGTGCCAGCATTTCCTTCTTCAGCGTCGCATTGTCGCGCTGCAGACGCGCAATCTCCTCCTCCAGCGCCGCCCGCTCGTCCGGGACCGGGTGACAGGACCAGCCGATATCCCGGCGGGTGCAGATCGAAACCTGGCCGGTGCGCTGGTCGAGCCGCAGATGCCCGTCATCCACGCGGCTGAAGGAATAGCGGCCATTCTCGGTGTCGGGCGCGCCAGTCTGCGCCGATGCGGTCAACGGCAGGCTGGACAGGAGGAGCGCCAACGGCACGGCAAGGAGGCGGAACATGGCAGGATTCTCCGGTCGCGGATCGTTTTGTTCTAGCATCGCGGATGGCTCCGTCGAAAGTCGCGGGCAGAAGCCCGCAGGGGCCATTCCGTCAGCCATATAAGCCAATGGAATCGCTTGGATTTTGATCCATTGCGCAGTGCACAGCGTTTCTTGACTCGACAGGGTCGTCTCAGTATGGTCCGCGCGATTTTGAGGGTATCAGGGCGTTCGATTGTCTTCCCGACGCGAGTGTCGAAAGCATGGCTGGCGGCGCGCGCGACAAGGACAAGGGATCGGCGGACCGAAACTCCGAAGAATCCGCTCTCTCCGCGAGGCTTGAAGGACTTGGCGCGAAGCTCGGCAAAGCCGGGCAACCGAAGCCGGCCGAAAACGACTCCGGAAAATACGTGTCCGATCCGCAGGCGATGGCGAAGGGGTTTCGCCTCTCCACGGAATTGGTCGCGGGTGTAATCGTGGGAGCGATTATCGGCTGGGGATTCGATTGGCTGACCGGGCTTTCGCCCCTAGGACTGATCGTGTTTCTGCTGCTCGGCTTCGTGGCGGGCGTGCTCAATGTGATGCGCGCAGCCGGGGTGGTTGCTCCGAGCAAGCTCCCCGGTGGCAATGCCGACAAACCGTGAAGCCTGACCGGTTTCGCTTGAACTGATGACTGGATGCCATGGCCGACCCGATCTCACAGTTTGAAATCAAGAAGTTCGCCACCCTTGGTCAGATCGGCGGGCAGGAAATCGCTTTCACCAATTCCGCGCTGTTCATGCTGCTTGCGGTCGCCGGCGTTTCCGCGCTGATGATCGGCGCGACCGCCAGCCGCGCCGTGGTTCCGGGACGGATGCAGTCGGTCGCCGAACTGACCTATGAATTCGTCGCGGACATGTTGCGAAGTTCGGCCGGCAAGGAGGGCATGAAGTTCTTCCCGCTGGTCTTCACGCTCTTCACCTTCATCCTGTTCGCGAACATGCTCGGCATGATTCCCGGCACCTTCACGGTCACCAGCCACATCATCGTCACGGTGGCGCTGGCGATGATCGTGTTCCTGACGGTGCTGGTCTATGGCTTCTACAAGAACGGCGCGAAATTCCTGAAGCTATTCGTGCCAAGCGGCATCCCGATCTACATCATGCCGCTGATCGTCCTGATCGAGGTGATCTCGTTCCTGTCGCGGCCGCTGTCACACTCGGTGCGTCTGTTCGCGAACGTGTTCGCCGGCCACATCACGCTGAAGGTCTTTGCCAGCTTCGTCCCGATGCTGGCCGGTCTCGGCATTCTCGGCTGGCTTGGCGCGGTTCTGCCGCTCGGCATGACGGTCGCGCTCACCGCACTCGAATTCCTGGTCGCGTTCCTGCAGGCCTACGTCTTCACCATCCTGACCTGCATCTATATCAACGACGCCATTCATCCGGGCCACTAGGCCTGCCAGCCAATCACCCATCCCGAAAAACAGTCATCCATCCAAAGGAGAAAGTTCATGGATCCCGTTGCAGCGAAATATATTGGCGCCGGCATTGCCTGTCTGGGCATGGGCCTCGCCGGCGTCGGCGTCGGCAACATCTTCGCGAACTTTCTGGGTTCGGCGCTGCGCAATCCGTCGGCCGCTCAGGGCCAGTTCGGCAACCTGATTTTCGGCTTCGCCGTGACCGAAGCGCTCGGCATCTTCTCGCTGCTGATCGCGCTGCTGCTGCTGTTCGCAGTCTGATATGGCTTAAGCAGGCCCGCGCCATGGCGCGGGCCGTCCGGATAATCAGATGATCACGCTAGCGACCACACAGGCTCCGGGCGGCGCGAAACCTCCGTTTCCGCCGTTCAATTCGGAGACATTCGCGTCCCAGTTGCTCTGGTTCGCGATCGCCTTTGTGCTTCTCTATGTGCTGATGTCGCGTGTCGCGCTGCCGCGCGTCGGCGAGATCGTGGCTGCGCGGGCCGACCGGATCGCTGGCGATCTGGCTGCCGCGCAGAAGCTCAAGGACGAGACCGACGCGGCGATCTCGGGCTATGAAAAGACGCTGGCCGATGCCCGCGCCAATGCGCAGTCATTGGCCGGTCAGACCCGCGACAAGCTGATGGCCGAAGCCGATCAGCGCCGCAAAACGGTCGAGGCCGATCTGAATGCCCGGCTGCAATCGGCCGAGGCGACCATCGCCCAGACCAAAACGGCGGCGATGGGCAATGTTCGTGCGATCGCTACCGACGCCGCGGGCGCGATCGTCGAGCGCTTGCTCGGCAGCAAACCGGACAGCAAGTCGGTGTCCGATGCGGTCGATCAAACGCTGAAGCGCTAGGAAGAGAGCACGCCGATGCTGATGACAGCGGAGTTTTGGGTCGCCGCGGCTTTCGTGATGTTTGGCCTGGTCGTCGTCTATGCCGGCGCCCACAAGACGATCCTGTCGACTCTGGATGGGCGCGCAGCGCGCATCAAGGCAGAACTCGAAGATGCCTCCCGCCTGAAGCAGGAGGCTGCGGCGCTGCTTGCCGAGTACAAGCGGAAGACCGCCAATGCCGAGCAAGAGGCGGCTGCGATCATCGAGGGGGCCAAGGCCGATGCCGAGCGGCTCGCCGCCGAGGCGCACGCCAAGCTCGAGGAATTCGTCGCGCGCCGCACCAAGATGGCGGAATCCAAGATCGCCCAGGCCGAGTCTCAGGCACTGGCCGATGTGCGCAGCATCGCCGCCGATGTGGCGGCCACCGCCGCTGAAAAGGTGATGACGCTGGCTGCCAAAGGGGCACTGGCCGATCAATTGGTCGCGCGCGGCATCGACGACGTCAAAAAGAAGCTGAATTGACGGCCGCTTCGGTCGCCTGTTCAACGTTCCGGAAACACGAGTCTCAGAATAGCCATGGGCGCGTGGGAATAACGCGATTCCTGTGCGCAACAATGTGTTCGGCGATGGGCAGGTGGGCCCGAGCCTTGCAATGCTTCCGTAATCTGGGTGCCCGATTCGCTCCGAAGGGAGTAATATCCCTGTCTCCGCTGGTCATCCTTTCATGATCATCTTCGACTGCAATGGTGTCCTGGTGGATTCCGAGGCGATCGCGACCACTGTCGCGGCGGAGGCGTTTCAGCGCGCCGGGATCAATATGACGCAGGAGATGGTGGCGCGATATTTCACCGGACGGCGCCCGGCGGACATGATTGTCGAAGTTGAGAAGGCGGCCGGGGTGCAGCTGCCGCCCAAATTCGCATCTGTCCTTTCGGCCGCGACGCTGGTCCGGCTGAGCCAGGAGGTCCGCACGATCCCGCATGTCGCCCATGCGTTGAGCTGGTTGCGCGGTCCGAAATGCGTCGCGTCCTCTTCCGGCCTCGACCGGGTAAAGATCAGCCTCGATGCGACCGAGCTGACGCGGTTTTTCGGCGGAAATCTGTTTTCGGCCAACGATGTTGCCAACGGCAAGCCAGCGCCGGATTTGTTTTTGCATGTGGCGAGCCAGATGGGCATTCAGCCGAAGGACTGCATCGTGGTGGAGGATTCTCCGGCCGGTGTGAGCGCGGCTGTCGCCGCCGGAATGACGGCGATCGGTTTCGTCGGCGGAAGCCATGTCGGCGAGGATCTGCCGGGCAAGCTCGAGCAGGCCGGCGCAAAAGCGGTGATTGCCGATATGCGCGCGCTCAAGGCAACCGTCACTCAGTTGCGTGGGTTTTGATGCTGTCGTCGCTTTCGCGGGCAGAGGTCTGGTGTCCCGCTTCTAACGTCCGCGTCGCTTTTTCGGCGGACCCGCTCCACTAGGAGCCCGTCTTCGCCGGTCGTTTCTTCTTCGCGGGTTGCCGCTCCTGCGCTGAGCCGAGCGGATCGAAGCCGACATAGATGACATAGCGGTCGAAGACAGCCGGTGACGGCATCGGCACCGACATCGCTTCCTCGATATGGGTGAAGGCCACGCTGTTCTGGCCTTCGCCGACGCTCACCGGCACGCGGTAGAGCTTGGAATACACGGTCTTTGCCTGTGGACCCTCTTCCACCAGCGCGTAGCGGATGGGGACCTCGATCGCCCCCGGCGTCCCCGCGGGACCGAGCACGACCCGCCCCTGCATACCGACCTTGATCTGGAGGTTGCCGGCTACATTGGCGCATTCGCGCGCCGTCTGTCCGACCGAGATCTGATAGCGCAGCTGCATCGCCGATGGATCGCGCGAATTCGTGTTGATCGCGATGGTGCCGGCGCCCCGACGGATATCCACGTTCGGGCAAGTATCGAGATTGGTGGTGGCTCCCGTGGTCGCGGCGGGAGCAGGTGCGGTAGGGGTGCCGCTCGTCAGGGCTTGGCTGAAGCGCTCCCCAAAGGACGTCCCGTCGCCGCCGCCCGATGACGAGCAAGCGGCGAGCGCCAGCGTCAACGTGGCAAGTGACACGAGGCTGATAATCTGGCGGTCGTTGCTGCCTGGTCCCCGACGCATAAATCTGTAGCCCGGCTGTTCTGGCCTGTCCGCAGGCGGACGGAACCCAAAATCCCCGGGACGTTATAGCCCGGGAACGATGGCCAGCCCAAGGCATGATCCGGCCGCCATCGGCCGCGTTGGTTAATCGCTGCGCAGCCGCGCATAGAGCAGGTGGTCCTGCCACAATCCGTTGATGCAGAGATACTCGCGGGCATAGCCTTCGCGCGTGAAACCGGAGCCCTCCAGCAGCCGGATCGAGGGCTGGTTGGTCGGAATGCAGGCGGCTTCGACCCGGTGCAGGCGAAGTACGTCGAAGGCAAACGGAACCAGGGCGGAAACGCCGCGCCGCATGTAGCCCTGAGCCGCGAAGGGAGCACCGACCCAGTAGCCCATGCTGCCGGACTGGGCCACGCCCCGCCTGACATTGGTCAGCGTGATGCCGCCAAGCAGCGCGTTGTCGTCCCTGCGGAAGAGCAGAAACGCATAGGCCTGATCGCAGCGCGTGTCTTCGGCGTAGCGCCGCAGCCTGCGCCGGAAAGAGGATCGGGTGAGATCGTCATCCGGCCACGTCGGCTCCCACGGGACCAGGAAGTCGCGGCTTCTCTCCCGAAGCGATGCCCAGGCATTGAAATCGGCCATCTGCGGTGCGCGCAGATAAACCCCGTCGCCCTGTACGATCGGATGGGTTTCGCTCAGCTGAATGGATCGGAAGAAGGCCATGGTTTCCGCGGCGCCTCTCGCACCGCTCGTCCCCGCGGAGGCCGGGTCCCGGGAATGATTATGCTGGATTGCCGCTGTCCCCGGGATGAACGGCGAAACGGTCTGTGTCCTCCAACCCCGCACTACGCCGCAGCGCGGGCGAAATTCTCCACGATCTCCGCGGCACGCTCAACGCCGCGGCCCGGCCCGAGTCCGGCAATGGCGAGCCGGCTGCGAGCGAGGAGCGCAAGTCCGGCGGCCTGCGTGCTCTCGACCGTCACCGCCTCGATTTTGGCAACGATTTCGGGCAACGGCAACGGGCGGCCATAGACCATCATCTGGCGCGCAATCTGCTCGGCCCGGGCGCCCGAACTTTCCAGCGCCATCAACAGGCTCGCCTTCATCTGGGCCTTGGCGCGATGAAGTTCTTCCTCGGTGATCGAGGTCACGGCGCGTTCGAGCTGATCGATCACCACCTGCACCAGTTCCGGCGCATCATTGTCGTCGGTGCCGGCATAGATTCCGAAGAAACCGGTGTCGGAATAGGCCATGTGGAAGCTGGAAATCGAATAGCAAAGGCCGCGGATTTCCCGTACCTCCTGGAACAGCCGCGATGACATGCCGCCGCCCAGGATGTTGGCGAACACCTGCAGCGCGAACAATTGCGGATGACGCTGCGGCAATCCTTCCATCGCCAGCGCGAGATGGGCCTGTTCGAGATCCTGGCGTTCGATATAGGTGCCCCCGACAAAGCGCGCGGGTTCTCGGGTGTGGCGGTCCGCGCCGCCGAAGCCGCCGAACAGCCGCTGCGCCTCGTCAACGATCATGCCGTGATCGACCGAGCCGGAGGCGGCGACGACCATGTCGGGTCCGCTGTAATTGCGTGCGAGGTAATGGCGCAGCCGGTTGGCGTTGATGGAGCGGACGCTCTCGCGGGTGCCGAGAATAGGGCGTCCGATCGCCTGATCCGGAAACGCGCAGCGCTGCAGATGGTCGAACACGATATCGTCCGGAGTATCCTCTGCCGCGCCGATTTCCTGAATGATGACATTCTGCTCGCGCGATAATTCCTCCGGATCGAAGGCCGGGCTCGACAGGATGTCGGACAGCACGTCGAGCGCGAGCGGCACGTCGGCCTTCAGCACGCGGGCATAATAGGTCGTGGTTTCGATCGAGGTTGCAGCGTTGAGATCGCCGCCGACGGCTTCGATCTGCTCGGCGATCTGGCGCGCGGTGCGCAGCTTGGTGCCCTTGAAGGCCATATGCTCGAGCAGATGCGAGATGCCGTGCTCGTCGCCCAGTTCGTCACGGCTGCCGGCGCCGACCCACACGCCGAGCGAAGCGGTTTCGAGATGCGGCATCGCATCCGTCACGACGGTCAGTCCGGATGGCAAACGGGTGACTTCGACGCTCATGCGGCAGCTCCTTCACGCGCGGCCCGTGAGGCCGCAAGAACAAACGTTTCGATTTCTTTCTGGTCGTTCGGCAGCACCGTCATGTGCTCACGCCGCTCGTTCAGGCCGGACAGCCACTCCGGCAAGGGCGGACGCGCGCCGCAGGCGGCCTCGACCGCATCCGGGAATTTTGCCGCATGCGCCGTGGACAGCACCACCATCGGCAATGCCGGATCGTGCGGCTCTTTCTCGGCGACTGCGATGCCGACGGCGGTGTGCGGATCGACGAAATGGCCGGTCTCCCGCAAGGCCGAGCGCATGGTGGCGGCGACCTCTTCCTCATCGGCGCGCCCGGCGGCGAAGCCTGCACGGATACCGGCCAGAGGTCCGTCCGCGATCTCGAAGCGCTTCGACTGCGCGAAGCTGTTCATCAGCGCGCGGATCGCCGCGCCGTCGCGCCGGTAAGCTTCGAATAGCAGCCGCTCGAAATTGGAGGAGACCTGAATGTCCATCGAGGGCGACGAGGTCGCGACCACCCCGCGCGGCTCGTAGGCGCCGGTTGTCAGGGTACGCACCAGGATGTCGTTGACGTTGGTCGCGATCACCAGCCTGTCGATCGGCAGGCCCATGCTGCGGGCGACGTGGCCTGCGAAAATATCGCCGAAATTGCCGGTCGGCACGGTGAAGGCGACCTTGCGACGCGGGGCGCCGAGCGCGGCCGCGGCGGTGAAATAATACACCGCCTGCGCCACAATCCGCGCCCAGTTGATCGAGTTGACGCCGGCCAGCCGCACCCGATCGGCGAAGGCGTGGTGATTGAACATGCCCTTCACCAGGGCCTGACAATCGTCGAAATTGCCCTGGACCGAGACCGCGTGGATATTGGCGTCGTCGGCGGTCGTCATCATCCGGCGCTGCACGTCGGAGACGCGGCCTTCCGGAAACAGCACCACAAGGTCGATGCGGTTGCGGCCGCGAAACGCCTCGACCGCGGCGCCGCCGGTATCGCCGGAGGTGGCAACGGCGATGGTGACGCGTTCGCCGCGCTGTTCCAGCGCGTGATCCATCAGCCGCGCCAGGAACTGCATCGCCAGATCCTTGAAGGCGAGGGTCGGCCCGTGAAACAGCTCGAGCAGGAAGGTATTGGCATCGATCTGCGACAGCGGCGCCACGGCCGGGTGCCGGAAGGTGCCATAGGCCTCGCGGGCGATGCGCGAGAGCTGATGGGACGTGATCTGATCGCCGACGAACGGCCGGATCACCTCGACCGCAACCTCGGCATAGGGCTTGCCGGCGAAGCCGGCGATTGTGTCGTCCGAAAGCGTCGGCCAGGATTGCGGCACATAGAGCCCGCCGTCGCGGGCAAGGCCCGCGAGCGTCACATCGATGAAGCCAAGCACCGGGGCTTCGCCGCGTGTCGAAACGTATTGCAATGCCGGTCCTCGAGCCCGCCGCGCGCGGTCTTATCCACAGGCGATCGGTACTTAAGATATTGATTTGCTGGAGATTTCCAGAACTCTGGAAACGCCGGGCCGGCCATTAGACTAGTGCTTCGGCGGCGCTTCTACAAGGAAGGCTGGCCGTCAATTACGGTTTTATAATACCGATATCCGATAATTCATGCGGCCTTATTATACCGTTCTCGGATTGCCCAGCCGAGCAAGACCGCAACAAGTGACGCGGCGAGACCGAACCAGGTGATGGCATAGCCGAGGTGGTCGTTCTTCAGTCTGACGGTCAGCGGTCCGGGCTTCGGGTAACCGCCCGGCGGAACTGGTGCTTCCTGATCGATGTAAAACGGCGCAACTGCGCCCCAGCCCCGAAGCTTCGCCATCGCCGCCGGATCGCGAACGAACCAGATGTCACCGGCAGCGTCATGCTCAGCCACAAACAAGCCTGGTGTTTCCGGCCAGCGGACGTAGCCGGTGATCTCGATCGCACCGGCTTCCGGCTCGGTCTTGCGGTCGACCGGTACATAGCCGCGATTGACGACCACCGTTCCGCCATCCGGCAGCTTCGCGGGCACGAAAACGAAATATCCCGGCTGCTTCACGTCGGCGCGCAGGGCGGATGCGCCGGTATAGAGATAGACAGGCTTCGCACCGGCGGAGAAGTCCGCGCGCAGGGTCACCCGGCGAAATTCCGAATTGTCCCGCGTCATCCCGGCCCATTGCGACGCCGGCGCCAGCGGGGCGGGCGCGGCCGCCAACTGCGCGTCGAGCGTCGCGATCAGGCCTTCCTTCCACGCCTTGCGCTGAAGCTGCCACATCCCGAGCGAGATCAGTATGGCAAGGCTGATCGCTGTGAAGATGCCCGGAACGATCAATCGTTGCCAGTAGGGACGCAGCGCGGCGGTCACGGCTTTGGTCCGCGAGCCCCGGGCTCTCGCATTTCCAGCCGGCCTTCGGCGGCCTTGTGGCGATATTGAAGCGCGATCATCAGCGCCTTGATTGGGCGCAGAGGCAGCAGCGTGGTGGCGAGAATGAGCGGCAGCCACAAAGCAGCGTGCAGCCAGAATGGCGGCTGGTAGAGGACTTCAACCGCGAGAGCAGCAAAAACGACGACGAAGCCTGCCGCCAGAATGATGAAGACCGCCGGACCGTCACCGGAATCGAAGGTGCCGTAATCGAGGCCGCAGGAGTCGCAGCGCGGGCGCAGCGCCAGGAAGCCCTGAAACAGCTTGCCCTTGCCGCATCGTGGACAGCGGCAGCTGAGGGCAACGGTAACGACAGAGGGTTCGGTCATTGCTGTTCCTGTCCCGGCACGGGAAAGGCTGCCGGTTAGCCCGGCAGTGAGCCTGCCGGGATCCACGTCTGGTCTCATGCCCTAATGTAAGACGCGGATGGCAGGGACAAGCCCGACCATGGCCGAGGCAAAGAAAAAGGCGGCCGAAGCCGCCTTTTCCGGGTGCCCCCGCTTAAGGGGCTACTCCCGCGAAGTGATGGCCCGCGCCCCAGACATAGATGCAGGCGAACAGGAAAATCCACACCACGTCGACGAAATGCCAGTACCAGGCGGCGAATTCGAAGCCGAGATGCTGCTTGGGCGTGAACTGCCCGGCATAGACGCGTGCCAGGCACACGATCAGGAAGATCGTGCCGATCAGCACATGGAAGCCGTGGAAGCCGGTCGCCATGTAGAAGGTGGCGCCGTAGATGTTGCCCGAGAAGGAGAAGGCGGCGTGGCCATATTCGTAGGCCTGTACGCAGGTGAACAGGGCGCCCAGGATGACCGTCAGCCAGAGTCCCTTCTTGACGCCTTCCCGGTCGCCTTCCAGCAGTGCGTGGTGCGCCCAGGTCACCGTGGTGCCGGAGGTGAGCAGGATCAGTGTGTTGAGCAGAGGCAAATGCCAGGGATCGAAGGTCTCGATATTTTTCGGCGGCCACACCCCACCGATCGATTCGGCGCGAAGAAATTGCTGTACGTCGCCCGGAAACAGCGCGACGTTGAAATAAGCCCAGAACCAGGCGACGAAGAACATCACCTCGGAGGCGATGAACAGGATCATGCCGTAGCGGTGGTGAAGCTGAACCACGCGGGTGTGATCGCCGTGCTCGGCTTCATTGATGACGTCGCGCCACCACCCGATCATGGTGTAGAGCACGCCGAGCAGGCCGGCTGCGAACACCAGCGGCGCCAGCGCGAACGTCTTGTGCATCCAGAAAATCGCGCCGACCGCCATGACGAACGCGGAGATCGAGCCGATCACCGGCCACGGGCTCGGATTCACGAGATGATAATCGTGATGCTTGGTATGACCCCCAGCCATCTCTTCAGTCTCCGTCTCAGTCCTTTTCGGCGCGATGGGCGCCGAGCGTTTAACGTTGAGCGTGATTTCCGAGGCGGTGTCCCGCTATCGGAAATCAGCTTCTAGATGCGCCCCGCGGGCGCCGCGCCGGATTGTGCAACCGGCCGCTGCGGCGTGCGCTGCGGGTAAAACGTGTACGACAGTGTCATGCTCAGGTTGCCCTGCGCGTCCGGGTCAGTCGCAAGCGCCGGGTCGACATAGAACACGACCGTCATGTCACGGGTCTCGCCCGGCTTCATCGTCTGCTCGGTGAAGCAGAAGCAATTGATCTTGTGGAAATACGCGCCCCAACTCAGCGGCGTCACGTTGTAGCCCGCGACCCCGTGGGTCTCGCGCGCCACCATATTGGTGACGGTGTAATCGACGGTTACGACTTCGCCGAGCCGCGCCTGGATTTCATTGCGCTCTGGGGTGAATTTCCACGGCAGGCCGGGAGCGATATTGGCATCGAAGCGCACCGTCACCGTGCGATCCAACATCTGTCCCGGCGCACCGGTCGCGACCTGGGTGGTGCCGTTGAAGCCGGTCACGCGGCAGAACCAGTCATAGAGCGGAACCGCGGCATAGGCCGCGCCGACCATCAAGGCAACAAACGCGCCGCACGCTCCTGCAACGACGACGTCGCGAACTGGCGTACGGCTGCGGGGCTGCGCGTTCATGTCACAACGGCCTGTTCAGGATGCCGGGACCCTTGGTCAGCGTCACGACATAGAAGAGGACAACAAGGACACCAAGCAGCACCGCGAGCGCGACCGAACGCTGGCGGCGAGCCCGCTTCTGCTCCGGCGTAAGGACGATGCCGTCCTGGTCGTTCTGATCGGTCACGGCGCTCACCATACGAGTTGCCCGAACGACCAGCCAGCGCTCTTCTCGACAAGCAGCACGGCAAACAGCAGAACGAGATACAGGATCGAGTAGCCGAAAAGGGCCTTCGCGGCCTGTTCGGTGGCTTCGCCTGCGGCGGCGTTACGCAGACGCACGGCTGCGGCGACGAACAGAGCGCCGCCTACCAGCGCGACTGCGCCATAGAGCAATCCTGAATAGCCGAGCAACCATGGCAGGACACCGACCGGGGCCAGCAGCCAGGAATAAAGAACGATCTGGCGGCGGGTCTCGGCGTCGCCGGCGACCACCGGGAGCATGGGAACGCCGGCACGCGCATATTCGTCGGCGCGCAGCAGCGCCAGGGCCCAGAAATGCGGCGGCGTCCAGACAAAGATGATGAGGAACATCACGACCGGTTCGAGCGCGATACTGCCGGTCGCCGCGGCCCAGCCGATCACCGGCGGAAAGGCGCCGGCGGCGCCTCCGATCACGATGTTCTGCGGGGTCGAAGGCTTCAGCCACATCGAGTAGATCGCGGCATAGAAGACGATGGTGAAAGCGAGCAGCGCGGCCGACAGGATATTGATCAGCAATCCCATCGCCAGCACGGAAAAGACGGCGAGGAACATCGCAAAGCCGAGCACCTCGCCGCGCTGGATAATGCCCTGCGGGATCGGACGCTTCGAGGTTCGCGACATCTTGGCGTCGAGATCGGACTCGTACCACATGTTGAGCGCGCCGGAGGCGCCCGCGCCGATGGCAATGAACAGCAGCGCGGTGAAGCCCATCACCGGATTCATATGGCCGGGCGCGGCCACCATGCCGACGAGCGCCGTGAACACGACCAGGGACATGACGCGCGGCTTCAGAAGCTCGAAATAGTCGCGCGGCGTCGCCAGGCTCGGTCCGGGATGCGCACCCGCCTCTGCCGCAGGAAGCGGCGAGGGCAGGGGCGCGGTATCGGCTTTCATCGACATTGTCAGCGTTTACTCGGTCAGGAGCTGCCGAAGATCACTTGATCTTCGGCAGGACTTCGAACTGATGGAACGGCGGCGGCGACGACAGCGTCCATTCCAGCGTGGTGGCACCGGGACCCCACGGATTGTCTGCCGCCTTCTCCTTGCGCATGAACGCGGTGACCAGACCGTAGAAGAAAATCAGCAGGCCGAGCGCCGAGATGTAGGAGCCGATCGACGACACATAGTTCCAGCCAGCATAGGCGTCCGGATAATCGGCGATGCGGCGCGGCATGCCGGCGAGACCGAGGAAGTGCTGCGGGAAGAACAGGATGTTGACGCCGATGAAGGTCACCCAGAAATGCAGCTTGCCGATGGTTTCGCTGTACATGTAGCCGAAGAATTTCGGGAACCAGTAGTACCAGCCGGCAAAGATCGTGAACACCGCGCCCATCGACAGCACGTAGTGGAAGTGCGCCACCACGTAATAGGTGTCGTGCATGGAGCGGTCGACGCCGGCATTCGCGAGCACGACGCCGGTGACGCCGCCGAGCGTAAACAGGAATATCATTCCGACGGCCCACAGCATCGGGGTGCGGAATTCGATCGACCCGCCCCACATGGTGGCGATCCAGGAGAAGATCTTCACGCCGGTGGGCACCGCGATGACCATGGTTGCCGCGACGAAATAGGCCTGCGTCGCGGTGTTCATGCCGACCGTATACATGTGGTGCGCCCACACGATGAAGCCGATGCCGCCGATCGCGACCATCGCATAGGCCATGCCGAGATAGCCGAACACGGGCTTGCGCGCGAAGGTGGCGATGATCTGGCTGGCAATGCCGAAGCCCGGAAGAATGAGGATGTAGACTTCCGGATGTCCGAAGAACCAGAACAGATGCTGATACAGGATCGGATCGCCGCCGCCGTCAGGCGAGAAGAAGGTGGTGCCGAAATTGCGGTCGGTCAGCAGCATGGTGATCGCGCCTGCGAGCACAGGCAGCGCCAGCAGCAACAGGAACACGGTCACCAGGATCGACCACACGAACAGCGGCATCTTGTGCAGGGTCATGCCCGGCGCGCGCATGTTCAGGATCGTGGTGATGAAGTTGATGGCGCCGAGGATCGACGAGGCGCCCGCGAGATGCAGCGACAGGATGGCGAAGTCCACTGCAGGTCCGGGATGGCCGCTGGTCGACAGCGGCGCGTACAGGGTCCAGCCGCCGCCGACGCCGGCAGCGCCCGGTTCGCCTTCGACAAACAGCGAGATGATCAGCAGCGCGAATGAGGCCGGCAGCAGCCAGAACGAGATGTTGTTCATGCGCGGGAACGCCATGTCCGGCGCCCCGATCATCAACGGTACGATCCAGTTGCCGAAACCGCCGATCATCGCCGGCATCACCATGAAGAAGATCATGATCAGGCCGTGCGCGGTCGTGAAGACATTGAACATATGCGCGTCAGCGAATATTTGCATGCCGGGATTTTGCAGTTCCAGCCGCATCGCGATCGACAGGATGCCGCCGACCACGCCCGCAAAGATCGCGAACCACAGATACATCGTGCCGATGTCCTTGTGGTTGGTCGAATAGACGTAGCGCCGCCATCCGGTCGGATGGTCATGCGCGTCATGCGCATGGTGATCGCTATGGGCGTCGGTGTGCGGCGTTGCTGCCATGGTCTTACCCTTCAGTCGTTTTTCGTCAGGCGGTTCAGGCTAACACACACATTCATGTTCTGATATATATGTGCGAGCAACCGCGCTTATTGTGCGCTCGGTGCGTCCTTCGCGGCGACGGCGACGCCGTCTTCCGGCGATGTCCGGTACGCGAACTGCTTCTTCGCCTTGTCGAGCCATGCGGCGTAGTCGGTGTCGTTCACGACCCGGACCGTGATCGGCATGTAGGCGTGATCCTTGCCGCACAATTCGGAGCATTGGCCGTAATAGACGCCCTCGCGGGTGGCCCGGAACCAGGTCTCGTTCAGGCGGCCGGGAACGGCGTCAATCTTGATGCCGAAGGACGGCACCGCGAAGGCGTGGATCACGTCGGCGCCGATCACCTGGACCCGGATCACCTTGTTGACCGGAACCACGACCTCGTTGTCGACCGCCAGCAGGCGCGGCTGGCCGGGCTTCAGATCCTTCTCCTGAACCATCAGCGAATCGAAGGAAAAGCCGTTGTCCGGATAGTCGTAGGTCCAGAACCACTGCTTCCCGGTGGCCTTGATGGTGACTTCGGCCGGCGGAATGGTGAGCTGGGCGAACAGCAGCCGGAAGGACGGAATGGCGATCGCCACCAGGATGATCACCGGGACCACGGTCCAGACCACCTCGATCAGGGCGTTGTGCGTGGTCTTGGAGGGGACCGGGTTGGCGCGCGCGTTGAATTTGAAGATGACGATCAGCAGCAAGGCCAGCACGAAGACCGTGATCAGGGTGATGATCACCAGAAGAAAGTCATGAAACCAGGTGATCTGCTCCATGATCGGTGTGGCGGATTGCTGGAAGCCGAGCTGCCATGGTGAGGGCTGCCCGAGACCGGCCATGGCCGCTGCCGGAACCAGCGCTGCTGCGATTGCTGCTGCTGCTGCGATGAAGAATTTCTGCACCCGACTTCGCTCCTTCGACAAATCCTGTCCGCCGATTTTGCGTCTGCCGACGGCCGGCAGCCCGATGGCGCGCGAATCGCCAGGGGCCAACGGGCCTGCGGAAGCGGCGATGCGCGCCAGGATTTCAGGGAAAATCCCGGCTTCTCAAACCATAATTCCGCCCGCCTCGCAATGCGCGTCCACATTGAACTAATGAGACATTCTGACTATGCCGCAAGCGGCCGGAGATTGTCCTATTTCGGCCCGAAATTAGCGTCTTTTCATCCCTCCTGTCGGTGCTTGACAGCGCCCGGCGCGCGTGGTGCCACCCTCCACGAGCTGCCGCAGACGGCGATTCGCCGAATGGCGGCGCCAGCAAACGAGGCCTTCATCAGCCCGGACGGTGACATGCTGATTTCACGACCTGCCGGACTCGTCCAATTGTACGTAGCCCTCGCCCTCCTGGTTTCGCAGACCGGCTATGCCGGCGCGCAGGGTGCGGTGAAGTCGGTGCATGCCGACTGGCAGATTCGCTGCGACACCCCTCCCGGCGCGCAGGCGGAGCAATGTGCGCTGATCCAGAGCGTCACCGCCGAGGACCGCGCCAATATCGGCTTGACGGTCATCGTGTTGAAGACGGCTGACAACAAGAGCCGGCTCATGCGGGTGATCGCGCCGCTTGGCGTGCTGCTGCCGTCCGGTCTCGGTCTCAAGGTCGACGAGACCGATATCGGCCGCGCCGGTTTCGTCCGCTGCCTGCCCAATGGCTGCGTGGCCGAAGTGGTGATGGACGATAACCTGACCAATCAGTTGCGCACGGGCAAGACCGCAACCTTCATCATCTTCCAGACCCCGGAAGAGGGGATCGGCTTCCCGATGGCGCTGAAGGGCTTCGGCGAGGGCTTCGACAAGCTGCCCTAGCCATCGTGTCAGGCTACGCGTTCTGCAGGTAATAGGTCAGAAGATTTTTGGCCGCTTCCGACGACCAGTCGGCTTCGCCCAGCACGTAGCCCTGGATGCTGCCCGCCCGGCCGATCACGTAGGTGATCGGCATTCCGTACAGCGCAAACGGTGCGCGCCGGTCGGCGCTCCCCTCGGAATGGGCAATGCGCGCATCGGGATCGACGAAGACCGGCAGATGCCGGATGCGGCGGTCGCGCACGTAGCGCTCGACGCTGCGGCGGTCGCCGCGATCGACCGACACCGCGACCACCTGCAACCCCTCGCGGCCCATCGCCTGCTGCAGGCGGTCGAGCGCCGGCAATTCCTCGCGGCAGGCCGGGCACCAGGTGGCCCAGAAGTTCATCAGCACGATCTTGCCGCGAAAGCGGGAGAAGCGGCTGGCCGCGCCATCGAGGCCCGTCATCGGAAAATCGCCGACATCGCGGGCTGGGCGCACGATCCGGTAGCGCTCCAGCGGCGGCGGACCGCTCGAGGCGAAGGCTGCAGGCGGCACAGTTGCCAAAGCTGTCGCAGCGGTAATCCGGCGCAGCAGACCGCGGCGCGACAGGCGGGGAGGGGGCGAACGCGATTCGTCGAGCATGGGGTCTGTTATGAGAATCGGACCGTGGCAGCGGGAAGGCGTGACTTGCGAAGTGCTGCGCAGCCTGAAGCGATCCCCTGCAGCCCCTTGTAATCCAGCGCATTTAGGTTTATATTCCTTTCATGCGCCTTTACCCCTTTCACCCTCCCTCTCCGGTCCTGCGGCTCAGCGCGCGGCCCAACCGTGACGACCCGCCCGCCATCGTCGGGCGGTACGGGCCGCGACAGCCGCACACCGACGCCGCAGTGGCAGCGGTGCGCCGGCTGATCGAGCAGACCACGATGAATTACCGCCAGATCGCGGCCCGCACCGGCGTCAGCACCGGCAGCATTTCCAACTGGAAGCGCGACGGCGGCTGGAAGCGGCCGCCCTTTGCGCCGCGCGCCTGCGACACCATTCCGGCCCCGCGCGCCACCTTGAAGCTCAAGCGCCGCATGCTGGGCGCGCGCCTCCAGGCGCTGGCCGAGCGCCATCTCCGCGAACTGGAAGACAGCGCGGGCAGCGAGCCCGTCGATCCGGTCAAGCTCGGCGAGGCGCTGGAGCTTCTCAACATGGCCCGGCTCGCCGCCCAGCCCAGACGCCGGCCGAAGCGGCGGCCGCACGAGATGCCGCCGGAGGGGCCGCTGCGCCCGATCATGGAGCTCACCATGGGCGGCGTGGACCTCTCCCGCGCGCCGCGCGAAGCGGTCGAGGATTATCTGGCCAACCGCGCCCGGCCGCACGAACAGGATCTGCCGCCGCGCGGCAGCCGCCGTTCGCGGCGCTGGCAGGAGCATGCGCGGATGCGGGAGCGGGAACGGTAAAGCCGTAGCCCGGATGGAGCGAAGCGAAATCCGGGGCCGCTTTTGCGTTGGCAGAGACCCGGATTGCGCTGCGCTTCATCCAGGCTACCAGCTGCGGTGTTTCGGCACTATGTTCTGAATCATGACCGACAAAACCCAAACCTCCTCCCTCATCGACCGCGCCGGGCTCGACCGGGCGCGCGTCCGCTCCATTGTCTCGACCGGCCTGGACGGCGCCGACGACGGCGAATTATTCCTGGAATACCGCCAGTCCGAGGCGCTCGGCTTCGACAACGGGCGACTGAAACAGGCGACCTACGACACCGCGCAGGGCTTCGGCCTGCGCGCCGTGAAGGACGAGGCCGTCGGCTATGCCCATGCCTCCGACCTGTCCGAAGGCGCGATCCAGCGCGCCGCCGATGCGGTGCGGGCGGTGAAGGGCGGCTATACGGGTCAATATTCTGAAGCGCCCGGTCGCACCAATGTCCGGCTCTACAGCGACGACAACCCGCTCGACGCGCCCGGCTTCGAGGCCAAGGTGAAGCTCCTGCAGGAGATCGACGCCTATGCCCGCGCGAAAGATCCGCGAGTGCGGCAGGTCTCGGCCAGCCTCGGCGCGTCCTGGCAGGTGGTCGAGATCCTGCGCGCCGATGGCGAGGTCTATCGCGACACTCGCCCGATGGTCCGGGTCAATGTGTCGATCGTCGCGGGCGAGGGCGACCGGCAGGAAACCGGCGGCCACGGTTACGGCGGCCGCGAGGGCTATGCGCGCTTCATCGAGACGGCGGCCTGGCGCGGCGCGGTCGACGAGGCGGTGCGGCAGGCGCTGGTCAATCTGGAATCGGTGCCGGCTCCGGCCGGCGAAATGGACGTGGTGCTGGCGGCCGGCTGGCCGGGCGTGATGCTGCATGAAGCCGTCGGGCACGGCCTCGAAGGCGACTTCAACCGCAAGGGCACGTCGGCCTTTGCCGGCCTGATGGGTCAGCAGGTTGCGGCCAAGGGTGTGACGGTGCTGGACGACGGCACCATCCAGTCGCGGCGCGGCTCGCTGTCGATCGACGACGAGGGCACACCGACCAACAAGACCGTGCTGATCGAGGACGGCATTCTCGTCGGCTACATGCAGGACCGGCAGAATGCGCGGCTGATGAAGATGGCTCCGACCGGCAATGGCCGGCGCGAATCCTATGCGCATGTGCCGATGCCGCGCATGACCAACACCTACATGCTGGCCGGCGATCGTGAGCCCGGCGAGATCATCGCCTCGGTCAAGAACGGCCTCTATGCGGTGAATTTCGGCGGCGGCCAGGTCGACATCACCTCGGGCAAATACGTGTTCCAGTGCACCGAGGCCTACAAGATCGAGAACGGCAAGATTGGCGCGCCGGTGAAGGGCGCGATGATGATCGGCAACGGCCCGACCGACCTGCATCGCATCTCGATGATCGGCAACGATCTGGCGCTCGACCACGGCATCGGCACCTGCGGCAAGAACGGCCAGGGCGTTCCGGTCGGCGTCGGTCAGCCGACGCTGCGCATGGACCGGATCACCATCGGCGGCACGGGCTGATCAGAAATACGCGATCAGCCGTCCGCAGGCCGCGACCGCAAACCAGATTGCGAGCGACGTCACGCCGACGAAGCGCGCGGTGCCCGGCAGCGGCGTATGCGGCTGCAGGTCGCGCACCCGGTCGGCAATAAAATATTCGAACCAGACGATGTTGATGAGGCCGAGCGCGATTAGCGCCAGCTTGATCTGGAACATCGCGTTCATAACGACGTGGCTCGCTTCCGCCACGAACAGCAGCGAGCCGGACGCGACAAGCCCGAGAAAGCCCAGGATCGCCACCAGCCGTGCGCGCCGCAGCATGCTGCCCGGCCAGGTGGCCTGGAAAAATCCGGCCAGCCGCAGGTCCATCACCGCGACCGCGCCGAAGAACACCATCAGCGACAGGATGTGCGCGACATTCGCGACCATGTAGAGATAGGGCGATTGCCGCACGGCGGCGGCAAAGGCCGAACCCTCGATGGCGACGAAAATCGCCGGCGCGGCATCGGTCATCAGCGCATCTCGACGGTCTTGCCGTCCACCGTGATGCGCTCGGCGCGCATTTCATCTTTCTCGACCGTGGACGCGTAGCCATAGGCCGAGACGGTCTTTCCGACCGCGACCATGTCCTTGCTGGCGCCGCGATTGATCATGCGGAAGGTGGGGGCGAGGGTCACGGTCCACACCTTGTCGGCAGCCTTCACCGTGATGGTGGCGTGCGGGTTCTCGTATGTCGACGTCACGATCGTGCCCTGCACCGTGATCGGCTTGGCCGCCTCATAGCTGCCCCATCCGTGATGCGCGGCGGCACTTCCGCACGGGACGGCGGCAGCAACAGCGGCGAGAAAATAGGCTTTCATGTCCTCACCTCATCAGGTCTGCTTGTTCGTGGTGACTTAACGCACAACGCCCGAAATGCAGCAGGGTTTGCGGCGCGGCTTGGTGATGCGGTCCTTGAGATAACAGCGGGCCGACGCGTTGCCATAGCCGGGGCGGACATAGGTGAAGGCGCGGCATCGGCGGTCGGCCTGACACGCTGTCGCGCAGGACGCCCCCGAAGGGTGCGCCGCGATATCGAACGACCGGAAGTCGCCGCCGGCGCGATCGGTGGAAAACTCGACCGGACCAGCCTTCGGCTCCAGCAGCGCGGCGCCGCGGATGCCGGACACGCAGCACTTGTCGTCCTTGAGCGGAGTGACCGTGCTCTTCAACCAGCACATGGCGTCGCGCGATGCGGTCCCCGGAAAGGAGAAGCTCCAGGCCCGGCACCGGTTGTCGCGGTCGCAGCGCGCAGCGCAGACGGCCGGATCCCCGTTGCGCACTGGTGCGCTGTTATAGTCGCCGCCCGGCCGGTCGAAGCCAACCTGGGCGCGAGCGGCCATCGCCCCTGCCATCAGCGCGACCATGCAGATCGCGACCGTCAGGAGGCGCCGGTTCATTCCTCTGCCCGAAATCCAGGGAGCCATTCGTCCGCAGTCTAGGATGCCGCTGCCCGGGTTGCGAGGACCGAATGCTGCGCCCGCGAAGTCGTGAATGCGCCGGCGTGATTAACGAGCTTGTGCGAAGCAGCATGACAAATTGGCCGCTTTGAGCAAAGTTCCCGCCATGGACTCTGCCGTTGTCGATGCCGGGAGCCGGTTTCGCGCGACCGACCGCGTGTCGCTCGCGATTTTGATCGCGCTGGCCGTCCTCGCCGTTCTGCTGTTCCGCGACTACGGCATATCGAATGACGAGGAAGTCCAGCATCGCTACGGCGAACTGATCATCAACTATTATGAGAGCGGTTTCCGCGACACCGCGTTGTTCAACTACAAGAATCTGTATCTGTATGGCGGTCTGTTCGACATCGTCGCGGTCGGCCTTGCCAGATTGCTGCCGTTCGATCCGTTCCTGATCCGCCATTTGCTGTCCGCGATGATCGGCGTCGCGGGAATGGCGGGCGTCTGGGCAACGGCCCGTCTGGTGGGGCGCGCGCGCGCCGGACTGATCGCACTCTGCGCGATCGCGGTGTGCGGGCCGTATTTCGGCGGCATGTTCAATCACACCAAGGACGTTCCGTTCGCCGCCGCCGTGATCTGGGCGGTGTTCTTTCTGCTGCGTGCGGGCCGCGACCTCCCGGCGCCGCGCTGGATCGATGTGATCGGATTCGGCCTGATGCTCGGCGCCGCAACCGGATTGCGGGCGATGGGCCTGCTGCTGATCGGCTATGCGGGCGTGCTGGTGCTGATGTCGGTGCCGCGTCCGCTTCGCTTCCGCGAAGCGGCCGCATTCGTCGTCCGGTCGGCCCTGCGGTTCGCGCCGGCGGTAGCGATCGGATACCTGATCATGATCGCGGCCTGGCCCTGGGCCTGGCTTTCGCCGCTCAATCCGTTGCGCGCGATCTTCTCCTTCGCGCATTTTCATTACGAGATCCGCACCGTGGTCGCCGGCGAGATCTACCGCATGGCCGAGGTGCCGTGGTGGTACGTCCCGTTCTATCTGCTGATCAAGGTGCCGCTGGTGATCTATGCGGGAGCGCTATTCGCGCTCGCGCTATCGATCTGGGCGCTGGCGCGGGATGGCATCTCGCGGCTGGCGAGACGGCCGGTCGAGATTGCCTTCATCGCCTTCGTCGCAACCTTTCCGGTGCTGTGTGAAGCGCTCGCCGAAGGACCGGCCTTTACCGGCATGCGGCACTTCCTGTTTGTGGTGCCGCCGCTCGCGGTGCTGGCCGGGATCGGCTTCGACTCGGTGCTGACTGCGCTTTCGCCGCGCCGCTGGGTTGCTGCCGGCGCCGCTGCTGCGCTCACGCTCTCTCTGCTATGGAACGCCAGCGTGCTGGTTCGGCTGCATCCTTATGAATACATGTACTACAACCAGTTGGTCGGCGGGGCTCGCCTTTGCGGATCCTCGGCCGGCTGGGCAGGGCCGGCCAAAGACGTTCAGAGATAGGGCCAGGGCGACGGTTTGGCCGCCGTCCCGACCGGTTCGCCGGGCGCAATCGATGGCGCCTCGACTGGTAGGACATCGACGCGACCGCGGCGATTGAGGCGCTTGTCGCGGGCACGGCCGGCCAGCACATCGGTCGGATCGCGCCACAGCGGCTGGGCATAGGCATCCCGCAGATCGCTCCGGGACAGACCGATATCGCCTAGCATCCGGTCGTCCATCCCGGCGAGCATCCGCGCGTCGCGGCGGTGCTTCAGCAGGCGGGCCAGTTTCCGCATGCCGTTCAAGGCGATGGCGAAGGCGACGCGGACCATGGCCGGCTCGCGGCGGCGGGTCTGGATCGGCTCGGAACTGGATATCGCGGACATCGGAACCTCCTGTCGCGCCGTGCCGAAATCCTCTCGCCGCAGACCTCACTGCGCGACCCGATTTCCGGCACGGAAGCGTTGAACGGCTTCGGATATGGCACCCGCCCATTGATAAGTGAAACGAATGTTTATAATCTGAAACATCACGATTGATGATGTAAGGCCGGCCGTGGCGGGTGGCCGTCCCGGAGGATTTCACCGATGACCGCACTGATCGATATCGACCAGCTCCGCACCTTCATCGCCATCGCCGAGACCGGCAGCTTCACCAAGGCGGCGGATGTCGTGCACAAGACCCAGTCCGCCGTCTCGATGCAGATGAAGCGGCTGGAGGAGCGCCTCAACAAGCCGATCTTCGCACGCGACGGCCGCGCCTCGAAGCTGACCGACGATGGCGAGCGTCTGCTCGATTACGCCCGCAAGATCGTGAAGCTGAATCTCGATGCGCTCGCGGCGTTTTCCGGTCCCGAATTGTCCGGCCGCGTGCGGCTCGGCGTCCCTGACGATTATGCCGACCGTTATCTGCCGGAGATCATGGCGCGGTTTTCACGCTCCTATCCCGGCGTCGAACTGACAGTGCTATGCGAGCCATCGGTCGATCTGCTGCGGCGGATCGATGCCAACGACCTCGACCTTGCCATCATCACGACGACGGAGACCCAGCGCAGCGCCGAGCCGTTCCGTCAGGAGCGGCTGCTCTGGGTCACGTCCGTGCGTCACGCCACCCATACCGAAAATCCGCTGCCGCTGGCGCTGGGCAAACAGAGCTGCGCCTGGCGCCGGATTGCGCTGGAGCGTCTTGAAGGGCTCGGACGGCCGCACCGCGTGATCTACACAAGCTCCAATGCCGGCGCCTATGTCGCGGCCGTGCTGTCGGGGCTCGCAGTCTCGGTAGTGCCGGAATCGACCCTGCGGCCCGGCATGCGGGTGCTGACGCCGGCCGACGGCTTTCCGGACTTGCCCTATTGCCGCATCGGGCTGGTTCGCAACCCGCACGAAAGCTCGGCATTGGCCGATGCGCTGGCCGAACACATCATCTCGTCGCTGGATAACCTGTCGGAGAACGCGCAGGCGGCGGAATAGGCGCGGGACTACGCCTTCCGCGCCGGACGCAGCACCAGCACATTGCCGATCAGCACGGCGACAAGTCCGAGCGCGGCAACGAGGCTCCACTGGAAATTCTCGACAAATGTCGAGACCACAAGCGCCACCACCGGTCCGAGCACCGTGACATAAGCCGCGCGATCGGCGCCGATGCGCCCGAGCAGCGTGAGATAGCAGGCGAAGGCGATGACCGACGAAATCAGCGCGAGGTACACCAGGCCGCCGAGATAGATCGGCGTCCATTCCACGGTGAAGGTATGGCCGCGAGCGAGCGCGTAGATTGCAAGTCCGATGCTGCCATACAGCATGCCGTAGCCGGTCGACGCGAAGACCGGGTATTTGCGAGCCGAGATGCGCGCGGAGACGATGTTGGCGAAGCAGAAAGCCAACGTGCCGGCGAGACTGAGGCCCAGCGCGATCAGCGCACCTTGGGGGACGGCGTTTCCGCCAAATTGCGGATAAAACAGCGCAGCCATCCCGGCCGTGCCGAGCAGGCCGCCGCCAACCACCCGCCGGTCGACCGGTGTCTTCAAGAACAAGGCGCCGAGCCAGACATTGATGAAGGATGCCAGCGAGAACACGATCGACAGCAATCCGGACGGCAGAGTCGCGGCTGCATGATAGAACAGCAGAAAATTCAGCGAGAACATCAAGAGGCCGAGCAACGCGAACAGCACGTGACTGTGCAAGCTATAACTCAGCCGGTCGCCGCGGATCGCAGCAATCAGCAGCATGATGATGCCGGCGAAAAGGAAGCGCCAGAAGACCGACACTTCGGGCGCGACCACGCCGACCTGGAAATGAATCACGATCCAGGCCAGTCCCCAGGTCAGAACGACCGTTGCATAGAGGACGAAGTCGAATGGAGTCAGCCTGACGCGGGTCAGCACAAGTCGGCCGCTTTCGCGTCGATCGCACGCACGAGATCGGCCGGCGCAATTTCGATCTGCAGCCCGCGGCGTCCGCCATTGACGAGGATCGTCGGATGCGAAAGCGCCGCGCGCTCGATGTAGGCCGCGGCGCGCTTCTTCTGGCCGAGCGGCGAGATTCCGCCGACATGATAGCCGGTGATGCGTTCGGCTTCCGCCGGGGGAAGCATGGCGGCCTCCTTCGCGCCGGCCGCCGCCGCGAGCCGCTTCAGGCTGACCTCCCGGTCGGAGGGCGCAAGCACGCACAGGATCGCAGAACCGGCTTTCGCCATCAGTGTCTTGAGGAGGCGCTCCGGTGCGATGCCGAGCGCTTCAGCCGCCTGCAGGCCGATGCGCGCGGCATTCGGATCGTAATCGTATTCGTGCAGCGTGAAGGCGATCCCGGCTTTCTCGAGCGCGGTGGTGGCAGGCGTGGCCTTGGCCATCAATAGGCATACTCGTCGAATACCGGTTCGACCGAGCCTCCCCACGGCCCGTGATACTTGGCGAGCAATTCTTCCGCCGGCGTCTCGCCGCGCGCGACGAGATCTTCCAGCGGGACGAGATATTTCGTCTCGTCCTCGCCGCCGGGATTGAGACGGCGCCGGCGGGCGAGCCCCGCGCGCGTGAGCTTCAGCGTCTCGTCCGCAAGCGAGAGCATGTTGCGATTGCGGATGGTGGCGGCGAAGCCCTGCACCGGCACATCGTCGCGCAGCTTCTGCCGTTCGTCCGCGTTCCAGCCCTTGACGAGATCCCACGCCGCATCGAGCGACGCATCGTCGTACAGAATCCCGGCCCAGAAAGCGGCGAGCGCCGGCAGCCGCCGCCATGGACCGCCATCGGCGCCGCGCATTTCGAGATAACGCTTCAGGCGCACCTCGGGGAAGATCGTGGAGATGTGGTTCGCCCAGTCCGAAATGGTGGCGCGCTCGCCCGGCAATTGCTTCAGCTTGCCGGCGAACAGGTCGCGGAACGACAGGCCGGACACGTCGATATACTCGTCGCCGCGCTTGACGAAATACATCGGCACGTCGAGCGCGTAATCGACCCAGCGCTCGAAACCCATGCCGTCCTCGAACGCCCAGGGCAGCATGCCGGAGCGGTCGGGATCGGTGTCGCGCCAGACTTCGGAGCGGAAGGAGAGGAAGCCGTTCGCCTTGCCCTCGGTGAAGGGCGAGTTCGCGAACAGGGCGGTCGCGACCGGCTGCAGCGCCAGCGACACCCGCAGCTTCTTGACCATGTCGGCTTCCGACGAAAAGTCGAGATTGGTCTGCACCGTGCAGGTCCGGTACATCATGTCGAGGCCGAGATTGCCGACCTTCGGCATGTATTGCGTCATGATCCGGTAGCGGCCCTTCGGCATCACCGGGATCTCGCTCCGCGTCCATTTCGGGTTCATCCCGAGGCCGAGAAAGCCGATCCCGAGCGGCCGGGCGACTTCCCGCACCTGCGCGAGATGCGCCATCAGTTCGGTGCAGGTCTGGTGCACGGTTTCCAGCGGCGCACCGGACAATTCGAACTGGCCGCCGGGCTCGAGCGAAATCGCACCGCCGCCGGTGACGTCATAGAGCCCGATGATGTTCTCGCGCTCCATGATCGGCTCCCAGCCGAGGAGCAGCTGCATGCCTTCGAGCAGCGCGCGGATGCCGCGATCGCCGTCATAGGGCACCGGCTCATGACCGTGGACCGTGAACGGGAATTTTTCGTGCTCGGTGCCAATCCGCCATTCGGCTTTTGGCTTGCAGCCCGATTCGAGCCACGCGACGAGTTCGTCGCGGCGCTCGACCGGCGTCATGTCGATCTGGTCACGGGCCATAGAGAATCCGGCGAAAGGGCCGCGACCATACACGCGGGTCCGAGGAAAGGGCAATCTGTCCGCGGCCGGCAAAAAGCGGGTCTTGCCACGCGCTGCGCGCAGATATGGGCCGCGCGCTGCGGGCATATATGGGTTGCGGGCCGCGGCTTGATAGGTGCAGCGGAATCGACATAACGGGTCCATGCCGCTTCCCTCCCGTCAGACCCTGCTGAAACTCGGCGAAACCCTGCTGATCGGGACCATCGGTGGCGGCCTCCTGACCCTCGCCGGTATCCCCGCCGGATGGCTGTCCGGCGCGATGATCGCGGTCGCGATCGCCGCCCTGGCCGGGCGGCCGATGACGATGCCGGCGCCGCTGGCGCGGGTGGTGTTCGTGCTGATCGGGATTTCGCTCGGCGGCGCGGTGACGCCGGAGACGCTGAAGGGCGTTGCCACCTGGCCGCTCAGTGTCGTGCTGCTGTGCGTCGGCATGATCTGCGCGATGTTCGGCAGCGCCGCCTATCTGAAAAAGGTGCATGGCTGGACCATGCTGTCCGGCCTGTTCGGATCGGCGCCTGGGGCGCTGTCCCAGGTGATGGCCTACGCCACGCAGTACCAATCCGATCTGGCCGGGATCGCCATTGTCCAAACCATCCGGGTGGTGATCCTGACCGCCTTGCTGCCGGTGGTGCTGGCGCTGTTCGGGTTGATTCCGGCGCCTGACGCCGCGCGCAGCTTCGCGGTCACGGATTCGATCCTGGAGATCGCACTTCTGGTCGGCATTTCGACTGCGGCGGCGGTCGTCGCGCATTTCGTGCGCTTTCCGGGGGGACTGATCTTCGGGGCCATGCTCGCCTCGGCGATCCTGCATGGCTCGGGGCTGATCCATGCGTCGATGCCATGGTGGATCGTGAGCGCGGTGATGGTGGCGCTGGGCGCGCTCACCGGCTCGCGCTTCGCCAATACCGATCTGCGCATGCTGTGGAAGCATGTCGCCGCGGCGCTCGGCTCATTCACCGTCGCGGTGGCGATCGTGGCGATGTTTGCCGCGGCCGCGGCCTTTATCGTGAACCTGAACCTCTCGGACGTTGTGGTCTCATACGCACCGGGCGCGCTGGACGCGATGATGATTCTCGCGCTCGCGCTGCATCTCGACCCGATCTTCGTCGGAGCCCATCACGTCGCGCGGTTCATGCTGATTTCGGCGGCGCTGCCGCTATTCGTGAAAATCTACGGACAGACGCCTCCGCCTCCGCCGTCGAAACCGCCGGACAAGCGGCCGGTGCAGGAGGATTGAGCAGGCTTTTAACGGCGGTCTATTCGGCCGCGAGCGCGCGGTTGAGCTTCATGCCGAGCCGTTCCCAGACATCGACCAGCGCCGCCGCCAGCGCGTCGATCATCTTGTCGTCGTGGTAGGGCGAGGGCGTCACGCGCAGGCGCTCGGTGCCCATCGGCACGGTCGGGTAATTGATCGGCTGGATGTAGATGCCGTGATCGGCGAGCAGCATGTCGCTCGCGGCCTTGCACTTTTCCGGATCGCCAACCGCGATCGGCACGATATGCGTGTCGCTCGGCATCACCGGCAGGCCGGACGCGGTGAGTACGGCCTTCACCCGCGCCACCCGGTCCTGGTGGCGATCCCGCTCCCACTGCGACTGCTTCAGATGCCGGATCGAGGCGGCCGCAGCGGCGCAGACCGCCGGCGGCAGCGCGGTGGTGAAAATGAAGCCCGGCGCGTAGGACCGCACCGCGTCGCAGACCGCGTGGCTCGCGGCGATATAGCCGCCGAAGCAGCCGAACGCCTTGCCCAGCGTGCCCTCGATCACGTCAAGACGATGCATCACGCCGTCGCGTTCGCAGACGCCGGCGCCGCGGGTGCCATACATGCCGACCGCATGAACCTCGTCGATATAGGTCATGGCGCCGTATTTCTCGGCGAGATCGCAGATGGCACTGATCGGCGCGATGTCGGCATCCATCGAATAGATGCTTTCGAACAGGATCAGCTTCGGCCGGTCGGGCCCGGCTTCGATCAGCAGTTGTTCGAGATGCGCGAGATCGTTGTGGCGGAAGATCTTCTTCTCGCAGCCGGAGTGACGGATGCCCTCGATCATCGAGTTGTGGTTGTAAGAATCCGACAGGATCAGGACATTCGGGATCAGCCTGGCGAGCGTGGCGATGCCAGTCTGGTTCGACACATAGCCCGAGGTGAAGATCAGCGCGGCTTCCTTGCCATGCAGGTCGGCGAGTTCGGCCTCAAGCTCGACCAGCGGGTGATTGGTGCCAGAGATGTTGCGGGTGCCGCCGGCGCCGGCGCCCATGCGGGTCGCGGTCTCGACCATGGCGCCGATGACCTTCGGATGCTGGCCCATGCCGAGATAGTCGTTGGAACACCAGACAACGATTTCGCGGGGGCCTTCGGGCGAATGCCAGATGGTTTCCGGGAACCGCCCTGCGATCCGTTCCAGATCGGCGAACACCCGATAGCGCCTTTCGTCATGCAGGCGCTTCAGGGCGGTATCGAAAAAGGTCTGATAATTCATGACTTTAGAGAATCCTGCCGGGGACTATCCAGAGTTCGTCGCGCGGGCCTCGATGCCAGTTCACACGAAAATAGTTTTAGAAGCGTTCGACCTTGTTTGTCGAGGCATGGTGACCTCATTTCCATGCAGATCAGCCTTGATATCGATCAAGATTGCCGCGTTTTCCGGCGCGGATGGCAGCTTTCCGCCTGTCCCAGCGATCCTGAGTTGGCCCCCGGAACCAGCCGCGGGGCAGGGCGTTCACAACGCGACAAATCAAACGAAGCGTGGAGGCTGGACGTGGGACGTGGACTTCTTTTGTGGCTGATCGGCATCCCGCTGCCGATCATTCTGGTGATCTGGCTGTTTGGCGGCCTGAGCTGATCCGGAACACGGTTTGCGATCGACCGCCCCGTTCGGGGCGGTCTTTGCGTTACGGCGGAGCCTTCACGGATTGCGCTTCGCGTCGGCCTCGATCGCCTGTTCGAGCTTCCGGCTGAGCATCCAGGAAATCGCGAGGAAAACGATCAGCGACGCGACGCTGAGCCCCGACACCGCGTCACCCAGCACCTTGTCGGATACCGTGCCGAAGGCATATCCGGCCAGCACCATCGACACCGCCCAGATCGCCGAGCCAATCAGGTTCAGCACCAGGAACAATCCCCACGACATTTTCGAAAGGCCGTATGCGAATGCGCCCAGGCCGCGAATGCCATAGGGGAACCGATGGATCAGCGGCAGCCAGAGCGCATGCCGGTCGACCAGCCGTTTCACCGTGACGGCATGCGCCGACACGCGCGGCCAGCGCGCCAGGATGCTGTCGCCGTAGCGGCGGGCGAGCCAGAAGCGGACCACGTCACCGACGAAGCTGCCGGCGAAGCAATGGATGATCGTCAGCTTGAGATCGAGCACGCCAAGCTGGGCCGCATAGCCCGCAAACAGCGCCATGAGCATCGCATGCGATGCCGCATAGGCGAAGATGAAGGCATAGGCGACCTCGCCGTGCTGGCGGACGACGTCGATAAGCTGGGAGAGATCGGTCATGTGTTCCCGGTGGTGGCAAGCTTGCGCAGGGCCTCGTTCGCGGTGAGCACATCGCCGAATTGCTGGAAGATGTTTTCCAGTGCCGCGCGATGCTCGTCGTCGGACAGGGCCGCGCAGCAATCGGACAGCAACACGGTCTTGAAGTCGAGCATCATAGCGTCGCGGGCTGTCGACTCGCAGCAGACATTGGTCTTGGTGCCTGCGATCAGAACGGTGTCGATGCCGAGGCTGCGCAGCAACCTTTCGAGCTGCGACGATCCTGCGATCAGGGCGCTGTAGCGGTTTTTGATCACGGTGTGGTCTTCGGGCGACACCTCGAGTTCCTCCCAGATCGTCTGCTGACCGGGCGCGAGTGCCGCCATGGTGCGATCGCGCACCGCTTCGCCGACCACATGGTTGAAAAACAGGCTCCAGTCGCTGTTGCCGCCGCGGCTTGTATTCGCATGCACGACCCAGATCACCGGGCAGCGGCGTTTGCGCAATTCACCGGTCAGGGCATTGATCGCAGGCACGATCGCGCGCGAAAGCGGCACTTCTGCCGGCGCTCCGGGTTCGCAAAAAGCGGTCTGCATGTCGATGACAAGCAGCGCCGTGCGTGCCGGATCGAGGCGGTCGAACCAGTCGGCGCGGCCGCGGCGGGCCAGCACGCGGGCAATGATTTCAGGGCGGACGGACACCGGATGCATGCACTTGTTCTCGTTCGGTCACGCCTTCGTCATCGGGCGAAAGCAGTCTGATAGTTGAAGAAGGTGTTGTTTTCGGCGGTTTTTAACCAGTCCGAGGTTGAAGCAGGGGCCCCGAATAGCATATATGCCGGCGCTGGATCGAACTGGAGTTGGAATGGCTAGCTTTAAGGACACGGACCTCAAGGACCGTCAAAAAAATGCCTCCGAAGCACGGAAGGCGATGTTGGAGAAATTCCTCGCAAAGGCGGAAGACCCGGTTCTCGAGCAACGCCGCGTAGAGCGCGCCGCGATCGAGGAGGCGCGCAAAATCCGCCAGGCGGAGCGCGAGGAGGCCCGCAAGATCGAAGAGGCCAGGCGGGCTGAAGAGGCCGCCCTCCGCGCAGCCGCCGAAGCCGAAGCAAAGCGCCTCGCCGAGGAAGAGGCCGCCCGCAAGGCCAAGGAAGAGGCCGATATCATGATCGCGCTGCTCGCCGAGCAGAAGGCTGCGCGCGACGCGCGTTACGCCGCACGCAAGGCCGCTTCGAAAAAGAAGAAGAAGCGCGGGCTCTGAGGCGCTCCCGGCGCTGCTTGCGCAGCGCCACGCCACATGTGCTTTGCGCGCAGGATCGCCGCGGACGTCCAGTCCGGCTTCGGGCGCTACACCCGGAATCCGATCCGGAAGCCGCCCCAGTGCCGTCCCCTGACGGAAATCGGGGCGGATACGTCTTTCATCAGCACGAAATTGCCGCCGCCCATGTCGCGCCGGTAGGTCTGCAGCAGGAATGAGCGCGTGCTGCGGCCGGCGGAAAGGCCGGTGCGGTCGTTGAAGATGCGACGGTTGCGGCAATTGGCCGAATTCCAGACCGGATCGTCGCCCTGGGGCTTTGAATAGATCAGGTTGTGGGTCGGCAGATAGCCGTTGCGGTCCAGCGCCGCGCAGAAGGCGATGCGCGGATCGAATGTCAGGATCGGCTCCTGCACCTCCGGCAGCAACCGGTCGGTCAGCGCCACGAAGCGGGTCATGTGCTGCGGCGGATTGCTGCCCGCGACCGGGCGGTAAGTCTCGTCGAACAGATCGGCCATGCCGATCTCGTTGCGGGTCACGGCCTGTTCGAACATCCGGCCGATGCGCTGCGCGGTGGCGCGGCACAATTCGATGATCGGCGTATCCGGCGTTTCGATTCCGCTTTCGGCGATGAACAGTATGAAGTCTTCGCTGATGCCGAGGATCGATTCGACCCGTGCTTTCGCCTGCGACAGCTTTGCGTCGCCGTCCTTGACCGCGGTGACCAGCCCCTTCATTTCGTTGCGCAACGAGGCGTAGCAGGCGCTGTTCTTGTCGACCGAACGCGCCATCGCGTCGATGTCCTCGGCCAGCCGGTTGGTGGTCTCGACCAGCGTCCGCAGCACGGCGCCGGTTTCGCGCGCCTTCCTGGATTCCGCGATCGCCGCCTGCGCCGTCGTTGCATTGGCGTCGGCTTCACCGAGGACGGTGGCGAGCGTCTGCATCAGTTCCTTCAGGTTGCGCTGATTGTCGATCGACAGTGGCCTGATCTGGTCGGCAAGCCGCTTCACGGTGGCGGCGATGATGGCAAAGCCACGGCCGGCATCGCCGGCGCGCGCGGCTTCGACGCTGGCATTGAGCGCCAGCAATTGCGTTTCCTGCGCGATCGACTGGATGGCGGCGCTGGCCTGCTCCACGCCCTTGATGGTGGCGGAAACCGACTGGATCGATTCCTTCAGCGCGATCGCGCCGGAGCCGAGGATCTCGATTTTCTCGATGGTGCCGGCGATGGTGACAGAGACATTGCCGGCGCTTTCGCCGAGTGTGGTGCGCGTCGTATCGGCGGATTGGCGCGCGCTCTCCATCGCTGCGGCGAGATCGGCATTGGTGGCATTCATTTCGCGCGCCGCGGCGACCGCCGCGCGTGCCTGCCGGGTCTGCAGTTCGCCGAGCGCGGTGAGGTCGCCGACAAGGCCGGCCATATCGGCAATCTCGACCCCGAGATGTCCGCTGCGGTCGCCGATGTCGGCCAATGCATTCCGTGGACGGTCGTCGGCCGGTTCGACCCGGCGCAAAGCGGCCTCACTCATCGGTTGCCCCTGCCGTGCGGAGATACCGCAGATTGGGTGAATAGGGTTAAGGCAGGGTTAAGCGGCCCGCGATGCGGGACAGGGCTGCCTGCGATTTGGGCGGCAGCAATGAGGGGCGCTGGTGCTGCCGGACAGGATTGAACTGTCGACCTCTCCCTTACCAAGGGAGTGCTCTACCACTGAGCTACGGCAGCGTGCTGACAGGCCCCGGCGATCCGGGACTTCACCAATCGTCGCAACCGGCCGCGGCTTGATGCACATGCGGCCGGCTGCGGCGGCGTTCATACCCGCCGACGGGTGGCGCGGCAAGCATCACGGCGCGATTTTCCGCCGCCTGAGGCCGTTCGCTCGTCCGGCGGTCACCAGAAGCCGCGCTTGTCGCATCCGATGGCGAAGGGCCGCTCGCTGCACGGCGTCGCGCCCGGGCTGCGGGGCCTCTCGCCATAGGGGTCCGACGTCAGGTTGGGGGCGTTCTGAGCCCGCGGTGCGTTGGCGGCGCCGCTGCGGCTCTTGGCCTGCGCGGACGCTGCGGTTGCCGTCGCGACAACCAGAAGGGCGGCGACGGCCAGACTTGAAATGCTGCGCATATCTCTTCTCCAGTGCGGCGTTCGCGCGACATGTAGGGATGCCCTGAGCGGGCTGCCTTTTGCAGGTTGCGGTCTTTGTGGAGGTTTTGCCGTCGCCGGACGCATGCGCGCCATGCCGGACCGGAAACCGGCTGGCGTCCGGGCTCCTACCAGGTGCCGCGCCGGTCGCAATCCCGGGCGAACGGGCGCTGGGCGCAATTTGACAGGCCGTAGGGATTTGCGGGCGCGGACGTGGCAGGCGCGGCCTGGGGCCGCTTCTTCGCGGTTCCTCTGGTCTGGGCCAGCGCGCCGGTCACCACCGTGGCGGCGAGCAGCCCGGCGACGGCAATGCGCAGCATTTGAAACATGGATCTCTCCTTCCTTGACCCTTTGAACAGGCCGGCTCGGGCGGCCGCGTCCTTGCGCGGCCACGCTCTTGCGTCCGGTCCGGATTTCGGCTTTCTCGGCCTCATGGACGAGAACACCGGGGCGGCGCAAAAAAGCCCGCGCGAGGAGCGCCTCGCCAAGGCCCTGCGCGATAATTTGAGGCGCCGCAAAGCGCAGGCACGGGAACGTGCGGCAGGGTCGGATTCGCGGGAGGAGGCCGGTGATCCGGCCGCTGGGGTTTCCGGGCACGAGGGCTGAGCCCGAAGCGATATTCCGCCCCATCCGGGGCATCGATTGCGCTAAGGTTTGAAATTCACGTTCGATCTATGGGGGTTCGATGGATCGCATTCGCATCGCCGGCGGAAAGCCGCTCTACGGCACCATCCCGATTTCCGGAGCCAAGAACGCAGCTCTGCCGCTGATGATCGCGAGCCTGCTGACCGAGGACATGCTGATCCTGGAGAACGTGCCGCATCTCGCGGACGTGGTGCAGTTGCAGCGCATCCTCAACAATCACGGCGTCGACGTGATGCTGTCCGGCAAGCGCGCCGGTGACGGCGACAATGCCGGCCAGACGGTGAAGATTTCCGCCGCCAATATCGTCGACACCACGGCGCCCTACGATCTGGTTTCCAAGATGCGGGCGAGCTTCTGGGTGATCGCGCCGCTGCTGGCGCGCATGGGCGAGGCCCGGGTCTCGCTGCCCGGCGGCTGCGCGATCGGTACGCGTCCGGTCGATCTGCTGCTGATGGCGCTCGAGCAACTCGGTGCCACCGTCGAGACCGAGGCCGGATATGCGGTTGCGCGCGCGCCGACCGGCGGCTTGCGCGGCGGCGAGATCGTGTTTCCGAAAGTGACCGTCGGCGGCACCCATGTCGCCGTCATGGCGGCGTCGCTCGCCAACGGCACGACCGTGATCGAGAATGCGGCGCAGGAGCCGGAGGTCAAGGACGTCGCCGATTGCCTGATCAAGATGGGGGCGAAAATTTCCGGCGCCGGCACGTCGCGGATCGAAATCGAGGGCGTGGCGCGGCTCGGGCCAGCCCGGCACAGCGTCGTGCCCGACCGCATCGAGACCGGCACCTATGCGATGGCCGTGGCGATGACCGGCGGCGACGTGCTGCTGCAGGGCGCGCGGCCGGAATTGCTGCAATCCTCGCTCGATGTGCTGCAGCAGGTCGGCGCGACTGTTGCCTGCACCAATGAAGGCATCCGCATTGCCCGCAACGGCTCGGGTCTCGCCCCGGTCGAGGTCACGACCGAGCCGTTCCCCGGTTTCCCGACCGACATGCAGGCGCAACTGATGGCGCTGATGACCAAGGCCAAAGGCACCTCGCGCATCACCGAAACCATTTTCGAGAACCGGTTCATGCACGTGCAGGAACTGGCGCGGCTCGGCGCGCGCATCTCGCTGGATGGCCAGGAGGCGACGATCGAAGGCGTGGATCGCCTGCACGGGGCGCCGGTGATGGCGACCGACCTGCGTGCCTCGGTGTCGCTGGTCATCGCGGCGCTGGCGGCCGAAGGCGAGACGATCGTCAACCGCGTCTATCACCTCGATCGCGGTTTCGAGCGTCTCGAGGAAAAGCTCGGCGCGTGCGGTGCGGAGGTGGAGCGGATCAGCGCTTAACCCTGTCGCACCGGCCGTTTTTTAGTGCCTGCCGACCCCTTGCGACATCATGACCGTTTGCCTAACTAGCGGTCAGGGCGAATTTTGAAATTTGTAAGACCGACCCAAAAGGCCGCGTCATGGACATGTTGAAGCTCATCGCGCTTGACCGCGAGGATCTCGAAATCGTATCCGCGCATCTGCAGGATGCCATCGTAAAGGTCGGCGAGGTGATCTGGCGCCCGAATGAAAATCGGGTCGTGATCGCACTGAATCGGTTCGACTGGGAGGCCGCGGTTGGCGAGCCTCCATCCTGGCGGCGCCGACGTGCCGCATTGCGGTTCGACCGCGTCTCCTCATGCAAGTGCAAGAGCCTCGACTGTTCCGCCAAGGAGCAGGTGCTCAATCTCCTGGCCGTCGAGTTTAGCGAAAGCGACTCGCCCGGCGGCGTGATCACGCTGTCATTCTCCGGCGGTGGCGCGTTGCGCCTCGAGGTCGAATGTCTCGAAGCTGAGGTGGTCGATCTTGGCCCGATCTGGGAGGCTGCGGCCTGTCCCGATCACAAGACCATCGACGGCGAAGTCGCACGGGCTTGATCCACTGCGCTTGATCGTGCGTGCGGGGGACTGACCGTCCGCTTGCCTTTCGGTGCTGTCTTTCGGACACTCTCCCGCACACTGACGCTGCGCGGCGACGCGCATCAACGAGAAGCCGTCAGGCTCCGGGAGGACGTTTCGATGTTGACCATGCGCCACCTTGGCTGCGCTGTTGCCGCGGCCGCGATCGCCGTCATTGCCATGCCGGGGCAGGCCCCGGCGCAGGAACCGCCCCCCGTTGTCAAGATCATGGTCGGCTCGGTCGCGGGCGGCATTCTCGATCCCTATGCCCGCATCGTCGGCGAGCATATGGGCAAGACGCTGAGCCGCACCGTCATCGTCGAGAACAAGCCGGGCGCGAACGGCACCATCGCCGCGCAATATGTGGTCGACCAGCCGGCAGACGGCACGTGGCTGTGGGTCGGCACGCAAGCGATGACCGAGATCAATCCGAGCGCGTATAAAAATCTGCGCTGGAGCATCGACGATTTCATTCCGATCGTGAAGGGCGTCGAGGCGCCACTGGTGCTCGCGGTGCATCCGAGCGTGCCGGCGAAAAATCTCAACGAGATGATTGCCTGGGTGAAGGCCAATCCCGGCAAGCTCGGCTATGCCTCGTTCAGTCCGGGCACGCCGTCGGCTTTTCTCGGACATCAGTTGAACAAGCGCTTCGGGCTCGATCTCGCACATATCGTCTACAAGGGATCGGGACCGCAGACGCAGGACATGATCGCAGGCCATTCGCTGATGGGCTTCATGCAGCTCGGCAACGCCATGCCGCATATCAAGGCCGGCAAGCTTGTCCCGATCGCCGTCACCAGTGCCAAGCGTACGCGCTTCCTGCCGGACGTCCCGACCTTCGCCGAACTCGGCTATGACGATTTCACCGCGATGGTGTGGTTCGGCCTGCTGACCAAGAAGGGCACGCCGGAGCCGATCGTGAAGGCCTATATCGCCGCGGCCGAGAAGGCGCACAGCGATCCCGAGGTGCAGAGCAAGTTCGAGAACCAGGGCATGGAAGCCACCGGCATCACCGGGCCCGACAAGCTCACCGCCGACATCAAGACCCAGATCGAACGCTGGCGGAAGATCGTCGACGAGACCGGCTTCCAGGCGAATTGAGCGGTCCCAGTCTCGTGTCCCGGGCGCGGCGCAGCGGCATAAGCGCGGTTACGCGCGTCTTCAACGCGATATGCGGTGCACTGCAGACCCGGGACCCATCGCCGGGCCCACTTCATTCTGGGTCCCGGCTCTGCAGCGCACAACTTCGTGATGCGCTGCGTCCCGTACGCGGGACCGTCTACGCCCGGCCGATCGGGTGCGGCACCGTGTCGGTATGCTCGATTTCGAGCTGGACCAGCCGTTCCATGAGCCGTGCCTGAATGCCCGCATGCGCAGGATCGCCCCACAGATTGTCGAACTCGCCGGGATCGGTTTCGAGATCGTACAATTCGCCCAGGCCTGAATCCGACATCACCGTCATGCGATAGCGCTGATCGACGATGGTGTGCCAGCGCGGCATGTGGTCGACGTCCTTGTCGGCCATCTGGTGTTCGTATTGCACGAAGGCGCAGTCGCGCACGGCCTTGCCATCCGCACCCATGGACGGCAGCAGGCTCTTGCCCTGCATGCCGACATAAGGCTGGATCCGCGCGCGATCGAGAATGGTCGCCGGAATGTCGATGGTCGAACCGATGGCATCGGTCGCAGCGGCAGCCGGCGCCTGCGGGTCGGACCAGATGAACGGCACGTGCAGGATGCTCTGATATTGCTCGCAGCCTTTCAGCAGCAGCCGATGGTCGCCGAGATGGTCGCCGTGATCGGTGGTGAAGATCAGCACCGTGTTGTCGCGCTGGCCGGACGCATCGAGCGCGCGCAGCACGCGGCCGATGCCATCATCGATACAGGCGATCATCCCGCAGGTCAGCGCCTGCGCCTCCTGCGCCTCGCGCGCGGTGGTGGCGATGCTGCGCATGCCGTGAAGCTGCGCCTTGCCGCTGGCCCGCTCCTCGATCGCCTGCTGCACATGCGGGGGAGGCGTCCAGTCATTGCGCTTGAAGGATTCGGGCACCGGGAATTGCTCCGGCTTGTACATGTCCCAGTACTTGCCGGGCGGATTGAACGGATGGTGCGGATCCGGGAACGACACCGTGAGAAAGAACGGATCGGCATTGGCATTGCGCGCGTTCAGGAACGCCTCCGCGCGTTCGGCCAGATAGCTGGTCGAATAAAGCTCTTCCGGAATGCGCGTGCGATAGGCCTGCGGCACGATGTAATCATGCGGCGCGCTGTTCTCCGGTCCGAGCAGGTTGAGCGCCGCCGGATCCTTGTCGCGCAGCCAGGCGCGGTAGTCGCCGTCAACGTTATCGCCATGGCCGGTGACGACCTCGACATGACCATAGCCGTAGAACGGGGTCGCGATATGCGCGCCGGGCTCGGCCCAATAGGCCGGCAGTTCCTGACGATAGCTCTCGCCGGTCAGGTCGATGCGCATCGCTTGCCGCAAGCCGGGGGAGGGCTGGCGATAGCCCTCGCGCGGCGCAGCCGGATAGGACAGCGCCGGCGTCTTGGTGAAGTTCTGCAGATGGCTCTTGCCGATCAGCGCGGTGTCGTAGCCGGCATCGCGCAAGAGGTCGACGAAGGTCACGGAGTCCTGCGACAGCGGAATGCCGTTCGATCGCACCCCATGAACCGCCGGCATCCGGCCGGTCATCAGCGAGGCCCGGTTCGGCATGCAGACCGGACTCGCCACGTAGAATTTCCGGAACTGTGTCCCGCGTGCCGCAATCGAATCGATGTGCGGCGTACGCAGGATCGGATGCCCGTAACAGCCGAGATAATCGGCGCGATGCTGATCGGTGATGAAGAGAATGAAGTTCGGCGTACGGGATTCTGACATGCGTCTCAACCTAAAGGGCAGGATCGGGAAGGAAAAGAGGCGAGCGCAGGGCGTCCCGCACGAATCGCGCCATCATGCCGTCACTCCGAAAGTGTTTAACGAGACGTTTGCAATTGAACGCTATCCTTTGTCGCAGCGTCCAATTGCGTGAACCGGCCGTAAAGCATGCGGGGGGCCGGCCCGCGCCAACGATACGAAGAACAGAATGGTCTACAAACTCACCGCCTTGCTGCAAGCGCTGCTGAAGCGTATGAGCCCCCAGAACCGCTATCGTCCCGAGCGCCATTACATGCGCGGGCCCGGCCCGAAGGCGCGCGCCATGGCGAGCAGCCAGCAACACGGCTGACGCGACCCTCACACGGCGATCTCGGCCGCGCCGAAGCGGCGGATCGTGACCGTATCCCCGATGTCGAACGACATCAGGTCCTCGCCCGCAACCAGCGGGCCGTCATAGGTTTCCCGCGTCGCGGTCAGAACGTCCGCCACTGTCATCGCCGGCACGCGCGGGCTCCCCAGCAGCACGAAATGCGTATAGGCGGCGAGCCTGGGCCGGGTCTGCGCAAAGACGCGGCCGGCATCCTGCGGACTGGTATGGTGCGCCATGATGTGCGCGATGCCCGGTTCCTCCAGCAAGGCCGACTGGACCGCCATCACCTCATGCACCAGCAGGTCGGCACCCTTGCCGTAGCGGATGACATTCTCGTTGTAGCGGGTGTCGCTCGAAAGCACCGCAGAACGGCCGCGATAATCGAACCGGTAGCCAAAGCACGGCTTGATCGCGTCGCCGTGGTCGACCTCGAAAGCGGTGACCTTCAGCCCGTCGCGTTCGTAGATCACGCCATCGCGGTCGAATTCCTCGACCTCGACGGCGATGCCTGAGCGCGGGACTTTTTCGTCGACCACGCGGATGTCGATATCGGCCGCATAGGCCTGTTCCAGTCCGGCCATCAGCCGCTTCGCGCCGGTCGGCCCGGTCACGCGGAAGGCGGTCTTGCGCGCGCCGGCCCAGACCGGCGGCAGCCAGCCGGTAAGCCAGAGATCGGGCACGCCGCTGGTATGGTCGGAGTGGTAGTGGGTGAGCAGCAGCCGGTCGATGGCGCTGACCGGGATCTTGAGCTGCCACAACCGGATGGTGGCGCCGCGGCCGGCATCGACCAGCAGCCGCTGGCCGCCGGCCTCCACCAGCGCGCTCGGCCCGAAGCGCTCCGGTGACGGGTAGGGATTGCCGGTGCCAAGCAGCGTGACGCGAAAATCCGCGCGATCGGAATGTTCCGCGTTCATTGTTGCAGCTTGATCCCGGCGTCCTTGACCACCTTGCCCCAATGCGCGAGCTGCGCCGTGAGCAACGCACCGTAATCCTCCGGAGAGCCGCCGGCGGGCTCGGCGCCGACTTTGGCGAGCGCCGCGCGAACCTCGGGCTTCGCCAGCGCCTTGTTGATCGCCTGGTTCAGGGTGTCGACAATCTCCTTCGGTGTGCCGGACTTCACCGCGAAGCCGACCCAGTCCTCGACGACGAGATTGGGGAAGCCGGCTTCAACGATGGTCGGTACGTCTTTCATCGCATCGAGACGCTTTGGCCCGGTCACGGCCAGCGCACGGAGCTTGCCGGTGGCGACGAGACCGGTCACCGGCAGCGTGGTGATGAACATGTATTGGTTGGTGCCGTTCAGGAGATCGGCGATGGCCTGCGGGAACTGCTGATAGGGCACATGCGTCGCCTTGACGCCGGTTTCGACCTTGAACATTTCGCCGACCAGATGCGCCGGCGTGCCGAACCCGCCGGAGGAGAAGTTCATCTTGTCAGGATTGGCCTTGAGCAGCGCCACCAGTTCGGACACCGATTTCGCGGCGACATCCGGATGCACCACGAGCACGTTGTAGGACGTCGACACTTTTGCCACCGGCATCAGGTCCTTGGCGACGTCGAATGGCATCCTGGCGAGGAAAGCCGGCGCCGCCGCGATCGGGACGCTCATCGCGAAGATCGAATAACCGTCCGCCGGCTGCTTGACCACGTCAGCACCGGCGATGGTCTGCACCGCGCCCGGCTTGTTCTCGACGATGACGCGCCATCCATTGGCAGCCTGGAGTTCGTTCGCAATCACGCGGCTGATGATGTCGGGCGGCGTGCTCGGCGCGCTTGGCACCACAATCCGGATGACCTGGGACGGATAGGGCTGCGCGGCAGCTTGCGAGATGGAGCATCCCGCAAGGGCGCCGACCACCAGTCCTGCCTGCATGAGCGCAGACGTGCGCAATCGCATCGGCATCGCTTTTCTCCCTGTTTTCAAAATTGTTTTCTTGTCGGCGCATTGTCCGTGTGCCCGGTCGCGACCGACATCAAAAACGCACTGCGTTCCGCAGCGCGGAATGTTATACCGACGACGTAATGCTACCTGCGGCGCATGAATTGGGACGGGGACCGCTATTGTGAGCGCGTCGGGCACGATCCGCAGCCTTGAACGGGGCCTGAAGGTGCTGCAGGTCCTGCACGATAGTCCGATCCTGTCGCTGCACGGGCTTTACGAAGCGACCGGCATTTCGAAACCGGCCTTGCTGCGGATTTTGCAGACGCTCGAAGCCTCAGGCTTCGTCGCCCGCCGCCTCGCCGACGGGCATTACCGGATCAGTTCGAACCTCAGCACTCTCACCCGCAAGCGCGACCGGCATGAAGCGGTGGCGGAGGCCGCGGCACCGGCGCTGGACCGGCTGTGCCAGAAGGTATCGTGGCCTTCCGATCTCATGGTGCCCGCGGGCGACCACATGGAGGTGCGCGAATCGAGCCGTGTACGCACGCCGTTCTCGATCTACTTCCTAAACCATCGCATGGGCACGCCGGTGAACTGGGTGCTGACCGCCGTCGGCCGGGCCTATCTCGCGTTCTGTCCCGACAAGGAGCGCGAGAACATCCTCGCACGCTTGCGCCGGTCCGAATTGCCCGAGAACCGGCTGGCGCGCGATGCGAGGCAGTTCGAGGCAATCCTCGCCGAGACGCGGAGCAACGGATACGCGACCCGCGACCCCTCCTTCGATGGCGGCTATTACGGGCGCCCGTTCCCGGACGGCCTGGCCGGCATTGCCGTGCCGCTGCTGGGCCGCAACCGCGTGCACGGCGTCATCAACATCATCTGGGTCAAAGCCGCGCGCTCGGTCGAGGACATGGTGCGCGGTCATCTCGGCGACCTTCAGGCCGCCGCAATCGAGATCGTCGCATCGCTCCGCGTCCGCGACCGGTAGGCAGCCTCAAAAGTCGAGGTCCGCGTAATGCGCAGCCGGCGGCAGCGCGCCGGAGACATCGGCCAGGATCGGACGAAAGGACGGTCGCGACTTCATGCGCGCATACCAGTGCTTGGCATGCTGGCTCTCACCCCAGGGCACGTCGCCCAGATAATCCACGACCGAAAGATGCGCGGCTGCGGCGAGGTCGGCGAAGGTGAGACGGTCGCCCGCCAGCCAGTCGCGCTGGCCGGCCAGCCAGTCGATATACGCCAGGTGGTAGCGGATGTTGCGGCGCGCGGCGCGCATGACGTCGGTATCGGGTGACCCGCCGCCCTGTTCCGGCGTCATGAAGCGCTTGTGCAAGCGCTCATTGACAAGCGGGGCGGAGACCTCGGCGGAGAACTTTTCGGCGAACCAGGACATCAGGCGCCGGACTTCCACCCGCTGCTGCGGATTGACGCCGATGAGATTGCGGTCGGCGACGCCGTCGCCGAGCGAGGCGTGCATCTCGGACAGGAATTCGGCGATCACGTTCGCCCCCGGGACCGCCGGAAGGCCTTCGGCAATCAGCACCGGAGTCTGCCCGGCAGGGTTGAGGATGAGGAAGTCCTCACGCCGCTCCCAGACCCGTTCCTCCACTAGCTCCGCGTCGAGGTCGAATTCCGCCAGCGTCAGCCGCGCGAAGCGTGAATGGGGGCAGAAGGGGTGATGGAACAGGGTCAGCATCTAGTGGTCCAATTCTAACATTCGCATCCCTGCTCGGCAGACTCTTTTGCGAATGTTAGAATCATAGGACCACTAGAAAATATTTGATTCTAGTGGAGCTTGGATTTGACATTCGCTTCGCGGGCCTGCGGCTGGGTGGGTAGCGAATGTCAAATCCGCTCCACTAGCCTTGCGAATCAGGGGGTGATGCCGCGGATCATGATGTAAAAAGCGGCAAAGTGTTGGGCTATCGGAAATTTCGTTGCCCGGCGAGCGGATTTCGCGCGACAAAGGTTCCGGCTCGATTCCAGACAGTCGGGCCGTGCGTTGGGGCTTTTCAGCATGAGTGACCTGATCAAGGCGGCCCTCCTCGGAGTTGTCGAGGGGCTAACCGAATTCCTGCCCGTGTCGTCGACCGGCCATCTGCTGCTGCTGCAGCGCTTTCTTGGCTTCGGCGACGAGGATTTCGGCAAGACATTCGTGGTCCTGATCCAGCTCGGCGCCATCCTCGCGATCCTGTCGATCTATTTCCACAAGCTGTGGGGCCTTGCCACGGGGATGTTCTCCGATCCGGCGGCGCGGCGCTTCGTCATCGGGGTGCTTGTCGCCTTCCTGCCCGCCGCGCTGATCGGCGCCGCCTTGCATTCGATCATCAAGGACTATCTCTTCAATGCGTGGGTGGTCTGTTTCACGCTGATCGCCGGCGGCGCGGTGCTGCTGTGGGTGGATCAGCTCGAGTTCAAACCCCGATATCGCGACGTCATGCAATTCTCGCTGCCGATGTGCCTGATCATCGGCTTTTGCCAGTGCTTCGCAATGATCCCGGGCGTGTCGCGATCCGGCGCCACCATCGTGTCGGCGATGCTGCTCGGCGCCGACAAGCGGTCGGCGGCGGAATTCTCGTTCTTTCTCGCGATGCCGACCATGGCCGGCGCGTTCACGCTCGATCTGATCAAGAATCACGATCAGATGACGTCGAACAATGTGATCCTGGTGGGGATCGGCTTCGCGTGTTCGTTCGTGGCGGGCTACATCGTGGTCAAGACGTTCCTTGACTACGTCTCGCGGCACGGCTTCGGGCTGTTCGCGTGGTGGCGCGTGACCGTCGGCTCGATCGGCCTTCTGCTGCTGGCGATCGGCTTCTGACCGGCGGGATCAGGCGAAGCGGCCGGCGCGGAACTGTCCGGTCTTGCGGAAGCTCCAGAGATAATCGGGCACGATCGCCTCGTAGGCGGCGGGCGTGATGCCAAGGCCCTGCAGGGTGCGATGATCGCGGATCGCCGCCTCCGACACCACATTGTCGGCACGCAGCAATTCGACCTGATCGGGAGTCAGCGGCGGCTTTGGCAGGAATTGCAGGACCGAGGCCTTCATCCTGGCCAGCCCGAACGGCAGCGGGACCAGCATCCGCGAACGCTCCGTCACCTTGAGCACGTATTCCATGATCTCGCGCATGGTGCGCACTTCCGGCCCGCCGAATTCGTAAGTCTTGCCGGCGCCGATGCCGGTTTCGACGAGAGTAGCGATCGCTTCGCCGACATCGGCCGCATAGACCGGCTGCAGGCGGGTATGCCCGCCGCCGACCAGCGGCAGCGCAGGCAGAACGCGCGCCAAGGCGGCGAAGCGGTTGAAGAAATCGTCCTCCGGCCCGAACACCACCGACGGCCGTACGATTACGGCGTCGGGCGAAGCCGCGCGCACCGCCTGCTCGCCGCGCGCCTTGGCCTGCGCATAAAGCGACGGTGAGTTCTCATCGGCGCCGATCGCCGAGACGTGGATCACGCGCGCGCCATGCGCGTTGGCCGCGAGCGCGACCTGTTCGGCGCCGAAATGCTGGACGGCCTCGAAGCCCTGGCGTCCGCGCTCGAACAGAATCCCGACCAGATTGATCGCCACCGAGGCCTCGCGCACCGCCGCCTCGACCGAGGCCGGGTAGCGCAGATTGGCCTGGACCGCATGGATCTGGCCGACGGTGCCGAGCGGTTGCAGGAACCCGGCCAGTTCCGGCCGCCGCACCGCGACGCGGATGCGATAGCGACGTTTCGCGAGCGCCCGCACCACATGGCGGCCGAGAAAGCCGGAGCCGCCGAAGACAGTGATCAGGGTGTCGGAATTGGTCTGGAGGGCCATGAAAGCCGCCTCGGAAGCTGCCTCGAAATGCGCGCCTGCGCGATCCGTGCGGGATACCGCAAGGATTTCCGCCTGTACAGGTGTCCCATCGTTGACAATGGCCGACCTGGCAAACTATGTGTCTGCCCCTTGCCCAGGTGGCGGAATTGGTAGACGCGCTGGCTTCAGGTGCCAGTAGCTTAACGGCTGTGAAGGTTCGAGTCCTTTCCTGGGCACCACTCTCGAACGACGAATGGTAAAGGTTGCGTAGCCGGATTTGGTCGAGGCTGCGCCCGCGCATTGAAGCTTCCCTAAAATCCATCCGGTAGCGCTGCTTGTGCCGCGTATCTGCGGATCGTGAGCCGGACGCAGGCGATGCGTCAGGCAAGCATTGCCGGTGGGACCATGCCTCGGTTACGACCTTTCCGCTCTGCGCCCTCACAGGACATCCATCCGCTCGGGTGGGTCGTCACCAGCGATTCGGCGGATCCGGGTGACGCCGCCGGAGCGGTCGCGGTTTTCGAAACCGCCGAGCCGGTCGCGGACGGGGGCCATCCGATCGCGGAATTCGACGGTTTCGCCGGCGCCTTCGTATTCTTCGAAGAGACCGTGACGGCATATGCGCCGGCACAGATCCTTGCGGGCGACTCCGACAATTCTGGCGCCGGAATGCTCGACCGTGCTGCGATCGATACCGGCGCTCCGACCCTGACCGATGAGTTCGGCGCGGCCACCGTCGATCTGCGCACGCAAATTCCCGATGCCGGCAGCGCATCGAGGTCCGACGATTATTTTTCGTTTGCCGGATGGTCGGCGGGGACCGCGCCGTCGCAACCGCTTGACGATCTGCCGCTGCACTATGGCGCCGCGTTCGCGATGCAGGTCGAGCCGGTGGCGTCCGGCATCCATGCGCTCGATTGCGCCGCTGGCGGTGGTGGCAGTGAGGGCAACGGCTTCGAAGCGGCGGCCGTCGATGCCACGGCTGCGCCGGTGGCCTGTTCCTGTTGCGCCTTCACCTACGGGAGCGGTCCGTCCGGTCCGCAGACCGACGACTACAATCTGTCCGGCACCAAGTGGGGATCGTCCGGCGCGTCGGGCTCGTGGGGCGGCACCGTCACCTGGAGCTTCGTGGGCGCAGGTTTCACGAACCAGACCGGCGTGGGTTTCTTCAGCGGCTCCACCGTCTCGCTCTCGAACGTGTTCAATTTCGATTATGTGTCGGTGTTCACCCAGGCGTTCGAAGCCTGGTCCTCGGTGGCGAATATCGACTTCGTCCAGGTGGCCGATGGCGGCGGAAATTTCGGCGTCGGCAACAGCGCCTATATCCGCATCGGCACCGGCCATATCGACGGCAATTACAACGTGCTGGCGCGCGCCTTCTATCCGGCGACTGCGGGCAATCCGCAAAACTACGCCTATTCCGGCGACATGGTGTTCGACAGCGGCGAATCCAGCTTCTGGACGGCGAGCAGTCTGCTTGCAGTCGCGACCCATGAGATCGGTCATGCGATCGGGCTCGGTCACTCCAGCATCAGCAGCGCCCTCATGGCGCCCTATTACAATCCGTCGATCACGGCCCCGACGGCCGACGATATTGAAGGCGCGCGCGCCATCTATGGTGCAGCGTCGGGAGCGCCGGTCCCGAGCGACGATTATGCGGATCAGTTCAACGACACGACCGCGCCGTATGGCCAGGTCGCCGTCGGCGGCTCGTCGACCGGACATCTCGAAAGTGCCGGCGACCGCGACTGGTTCCGGGTCACGCTGACGGCGGGGGTCACGTACGTGTTCGACCTCAGAGGCGCGCCAAGCAACAGCGGCACTCTGTCAAACCCTTATCTCTATCTTTACAACAGCGCCGGAAATCTCATCACCTTCGACGACGACGGCGGCTCGTCCTACGACTCGCAGATTACTTATTCCGCAACCGAATCCGGTACGTATTATCTCGGCGCCGCGACCTATAACGACGCCGCCAGCGGAACCTATCGTCTCTCTGTCGGAATCACCGATCCGATCCTGAACGGCGACGGCAGCGACAATATCTTCATCGCCACCGCGGCGCGGGAAACCTTCATAGGGTTCGGCGGCGCCGATACGGTGAGCTATGCCGACCAGCCGGGCTCGCTCGGCGTGACCGTCAGTCTGCTCAAGCCGAAGTCCAATACCGGCTTTGCCGCGGGCGACACCTACGATTCGATCGAGAACCTGATCGGCACGTCACGGAACGATCGCCTGACCGGCAACGCGGGCGACAATATCCTCGACGGCGGCCAGGGTGCGGACACGCTCGATGGCGGCGCGGGCTTCGATACCGCGAGCTATCTGAATGCCAGCGCAGGCGTAACCGCCAATCTGACGAATGCGAAGCTCAACGCAGGCGATGCGTTGGGCGATACCTACAAGTCGATCGAGCGGCTGTTTGGCTCGCAATTCGAGGATGTCCTGACCGGCGGCAAGGGCGTCGAGGCGGTCATGGGCGGTGGCGGAGACGACATCATCGATGGTGGCGCCAGGATCGACACCCTGACCGGCGGCGCGGGACGCGATACGTTCCGGTTTGCCAGTATCAAGGAAGCCGGCGACATCATCACCGATTTCACGACCGGTGATGACCTGATCGGGATCGTCAGGAAAGGCTTCAAGATCGACGCGCGTGTCGATCTCGGCGCGGGCGGCGTCTTCGATTTCGCAAGCGAGTATTTTGTCAGCAACACCACAGGGACTGCGAACGCGGTCGGCCACGGGCAGTTCGTTTTCAACACCGCGACCGATCAGTTGCTTTGGGACCAGGACGGCGCGGGCAGGAAAGCGGCGGTGGTCGTTGCCCAATTTACGACCGACATCAACCTGACGGCGTATCATTTCGACCTGAGTTGAGAGAGACGAGTCGGCGGCCGTATCGCGGCCGGCGCCGTCTGCCCTCGGAGAGCCTTGGCGATTGCGGATTGACTGAGGGAGCGCATCGGTTGATATGCGGGCCATGACAATGGCCACGGAATCCGCATGACCATCCGCCTGCACCGCGGCGATCTGCCGGACCTGTCCCGTTACACCGGATCGGTCGCGATCGACACCGAGACGCTCGGTCTCAACCCGCATCGCGACCGGCTTTGCGTCGTGCAATTGTCGCCAGGCGACGGGTCGGCCGATGTCGTGCAGATTCCGGCCGGCGGCGCGGATGCGCCGAACCTGAAGCGGCTGCTGGCGGACCCGGACATTCTCAAGATCTTCCATTATGCGCGCTTCGATATCGCGGCGCTGTCGAACGCCTTCGGCGTGTGGCCGATGCCGCTTTATTGCACCAAGATCGCATCGCGGCTGGCTCGCACCTATACCGACCGGCACGGCCTGAAGGACCTCGTGCGCGAGCTTGTGGGCGTCGATCTGTCGAAACAGCAGCAATCGTCGGATTGGGGCGCCGAGGTGCTGAGCGAGCCCCAGGTCGCCTACGCGGCCTCCGACGTGCTCTACCTGCACGCGGCGAAGGAGAAACTCGACGTCATGCTGGCACGGGAGGGCCGGACCGACCTGGCAGAGGCCTGCTTCCGGTTTCTGCCGCACCGGGCGGCTCTCGACCTGCAGGGGTGGCCCGAGGAGGATATTTTCTCCCATTCCTGAGGCTGCCGCCGTGCCTGGGCCATATTCGGGCGCGATTTTCCACCCGTCCGGGGCTAGGATGGCAACGGGTGACCATCGATTCCGGGCAGGACGAACCTCTTCATGAACCGCATGCTTGCCGGACCGGAGGACTGGGGCCAGCCGGGCCAGCCGACCGCGGGCCGGCCGCAGACCGTCATTGTGGGCGCTCGCCGGCACAGCCGTCGCGTGCGGGCGCTGCGCATCGCGGTTCCTGCCGTGCTGGTGCTAACCCTGACCGGTCTCGTGCTCGCGAATTATCTCAATCCGGCGCGCTGGCTCAGGGTGCCGACCGAGTTCGGCACGCTTGTGATTTCAGGATCGAAGATCACCATGGAGGCGCCGCGTCTTGCGGGCTTCACCAAGGATCAGCGCGAATACGCGGTCAGCGCCACCTCCGCCTCGCAGGATACGAAAAACCCGACCATCGTGGAGATGAAGGAAATCAGCGGCCGGATCGACATGGAGGACAAGAGCCGGGTGACTCTCACCGCTGTCGAGGGCGTCTACGACACCAAGGCGGATCTGTTGAAACTCAATCAGGAGATCCTGATCACATCGACCGCGGGCTATCAGGGTCGCCTGACCGAAGCGCAGGTCGAGATCAAGAAAGGCCGCATCGTTTCCGAAAAGCCGGTACAGATGAAGATGCCGCAGGGCACGCTCGACGCCAATAGCCTGGAAGTGACCGAAACCGGCGGGGTGATCCGGTTCGACGGTGGCGTCGTCCTGGTGTTGACGCCGGAAGCGGTGAATCGCGGCGCGCAATCGCAAGCGGCAAGTCAGGCGAACGCGGAATGATGCAATCTCGCGTTTCGAGAGGACTGCTTCTGGCAGCGGCCTTTGCCGTTTTGCTGGCTGGCGTTGCGCCCGCGCACTCTCAATCAAAGACGCAGTCGCAGCCGCAGGGAACCGGCGTCCCGAATGCGTTGCAGGGCTTCGGCACCAACAAGGATCAGCCGATCCAGATCGAGGCTGCTTCGCTTGAAGTGCGCGACAAGGACAAGATGGCCGTATTCATTGGCAATGTCGTGGTCACGCAGGGCGACACGGTCATGAAATGCAAGGAGCTGCGCGTCTTCTACGATCAGGACGATCCGAAGGGCGGCGCCAAAGCCAGCACCATGAAAGCGGCGAAGCCGGGCCCTGGGGGGCGGCAGTCGATCCGCCGTCTGGAAGCACGCGGCGGCGTCATCGTGACCACCAAGGACCAGACCGCGACCGGTGCAACCGGCATCTTCGAGATGAAGACCAATACCGTCACTCTTTCCGGCGGGGTGGTCATCACCCAGGGGGCCAATGTGCTCAAGGGCGATCGGCTGGTCGTGGATCTGACCACGAATTTCGCCAAGGTCGAGGGCGGCCGGGTGCAGGGCCTGTTTTCGACCAGCAAGGACGACAAGCCGGCCGGCAAGGACGACAAGTCGACCGGAAAGGACGACAAGTCGGGACAGGATCAGAAGCCGTCGGTCCGGAAGAAGCCGACGGCTTTGCCCGCCGTTACCAACTGACTGTGGCTCCGGTCCTCCGTTGCAACCGGGATTCCGTCAGATTATGTCGGTAGCAGGCGGCCGCAGAGACTGCAGGACGTTGGTGTGCTGGTTTCGGGATCTGCTCTTTGCCGGCGCACCCTTGCCCGTACCCCTTGCCCGTGCGGATTTTTGAACCGGAACTGCCCTGAAATCGAAGGTTTGCCAGTGTCCTTGGAGTCCGAAACCAGCCCGCGAGCAAGCCGCACGTTGCAGCGGATGTCGGATTCGGAACACTAGCGTGTTCGATTTCCTCTCGATATTCCGCCGCAAAAAGCCGGGGAAACCGCGAAAGCGCAAATCGTCGGGCAAGTCGTCCGGCACGTGGCGCGTCGAACTGGAAAAGATTGGCGGCCTCGTGGGCAAGCCTGCGTCGCAGCGCACCGCCCTCGCGTCACAAGCGGCGCCGCCGCCCGTCCCCGGCGCCCTGCGGATCGAGCCGTTGCAGGACGAGTTTCTGGTCGGCGATTCGGCGCGCCGGAACCTGCAGTGGGAGCATCCGCTCCATCCCGAGACGTTTCAGCCGGATCACTTCCGGCCCGAACCGCCCAGGCCGGGCCGGAATGCCGGCCATGCCGCGCCTGCGCCGACGATGGCGCGCGCCGAGGCCCCGCCGCGCGCCGCAGAGCCGCGTTTCGTGCCGCCGCGGCCAAGACGCCAAGAGCCGGTCGAACCGCGTCAGCAGGTCACCCAGGGTTATCTGGCCGCGCACAGCGTGGAAAAGAGCTTCGGGCCTCGCAAGGTGGTGCGGGGTGCCAGCCTGTTCGTGCGGCGAGGCGAGGCGGTCGGTCTGCTGGGACCGAACGGCGCCGGCAAGACCACGATTTTCTACATGATCACCGGGCTGATCAAAGCCGATGCCGGCAAGATCGAGCTGGACGGCAACGACGTCACGCCGCTGCCGATGTATCAGCGTGCGCGCCTCGGCATCGGCTACCTGCCGCAGGAAGCCTCGATCTTCCGCGGCCTGAATGTCGAGGAGAACATCCGTTCGGTGCTCGAGGTTGTCGAGCCGGACGCCAAGCGGCGGCAGCGTGACCTGGACGCGCTGCTGGAGGAATTCAACATCACCCGCTTGCGCAAGTCGCCATCGATCGCCCTCTCCGGCGGCGAGCGGCGGCGCGTGGAAATCGCTCGCGCACTGGCCAGCCGCCCCAGCTACATGCTCCTCGACGAGCCGTTTGCCGGCATCGACCCGATTGCGGTCGGCGACATCCAGCAACTGGTGAAGCACCTGACCTATCGCGGCATCGGGGTACTGATCACCGACCACAATGTCCGCGAGACGCTCGGCCTCACCGACCGCGCCTACATCATCTATTCCGGCGAGGTCCTGATGGAGGGCCGGGCCGAGGATATTGTGAATAACGCGGATGTCCGGCGGCTCTATCTGGGTGAAGAGTTCCGCCTGTAATCGGGCAGTTCGCCTCGATTTCTGCCTGATTTTGAGGCGCTTTTACCAAGGCGTGCGCGTATCCGCCCGAATCCGCCTAAAGGGCGTGCGCCTTTTTTCCACATGCACGAACTGTGCCGCTGGGATAGGAATCCCCCATGGCACTGACCACCCGCCTCGAATTCCGCCAGAGCCAGGCGCTCGTGATGACGCCGCAGCTGATGCAAGCCATCAAGCTGCTGCAACTCTCGAACCTCGATCTCATGGCCTATGTCGAGGAGGAACTTGAAAAAAATCCCCTGCTCGAACGGGCTGGCGACGACGACGGGCCGCCAGCGGCGGCCGAACTGGCCGAGCCCGCAGACGGCGGCTTCGAGGGCGAGGGGGCCCAGGAATGGATGGGGGACGACCTCGCCACCAGCCGCAACGCCATCGAGGAGGATCTCGGTACCCGTCTGGATAACGTGTTCCCGGAAGACGGTGGATCGGCCGTTGCTTCGGCCCGCGCCGAAGACGCCACTGCGGCGCATTCCGAATGGGCGAGTGTCGGATCGGGCGGCCGCGAGGACGGCGAATACAATCTCGAAGCCTTCGTGTCGGCCGAGCGAACGCTGGCGGATCATCTGTCCGAACAACTCTCCTTGTCGGTAACCGATCCGGTCAAGCGCATGATCGGTCAGCACCTGGTCGATATGGTCGATGAGGCCGGCTATCTGTCCGGCGATCTGGAGGCGGTTGCCGAAAAGCTCGGTGCCGACATGGCCGATGTCGAGGCGGTACTCGCTGTCCTGCAGACTTTCGATCCCGCGGGCGTCTGTGCGCGAAATCTCACCGAGTGCCTGGCCATCCAGCTCAAGGAGCAGAACCGCTACGATCCCGCCATCGCGGCGCTGCTCGGGCGTCTCGATCTTCTGGCGAAACGTGATTTTGCGAGCTTGCGCAAGCTGTGCGGCGTTGGCGACGACGATCTCATGGACATGATCGCGGAGATCAAGCGCCTCAATCCCAAGCCGGGGCTTGCCTTCGGTTCGACGAATGTGCAGCCGATCGTGCCTGACGTGTTCGTGCGCGCCGCGCCGGACGGCTCGTTCACGGTCGAGCTGAATTCAGAGACGTTGCCGAAAATCCTGCTGAACCAGACCTATCATGCGCGGGTCTCCAAGACGGCCGCCGCAGCGACAGACAAGACTTACCTTGCCGAGAAGCTGCAATCGGCGACCTGGCTCATTCGCGCGCTCGACCAGCGCGCGCGCACGATCCTGAAAGTCTCGGCGGAAATCGTGAAGCAGCAGGATGCCTTCTTTGCGCACGGCGTCCAGCATCTGCGTCCGCTCAATCTGAAGACGATCGCGGATGCGATTTCGATGCACGAATCCACCGTGTCGAGAGTCACCGCCAACAAATACATGGCGACCGCGCGCGGCATCTTCGAACTGAAATATTTCTTCACCTCCGCAATCGCCGCCTCCAATGGCGGGGAAGCGCATTCGGCCGAGGCGGTGCGTCATCGCATCAAGCATTTGATCGATACGGAGACGGCCAATGACATTCTCTCCGACGACACGATCGTCGACAAGCTGCGCGAGTCCGGCATCGACATTGCGCGCCGCACAGTCGCAAAATATCGCGAGGGCATGCGCATCGCGTCCTCGGTTCAACGGCGTCGCGAGAAGCAAGGGGCGTCGATCGGCCGCTAGCGCTGTGATTTCAGTGTTATAGAATCGCGCGAGCGTGAGGCACGGCCGGTCGGCGATACGAACGCGACGGATCGCGCCGGGTTTGAGGGCCATGGCTTTGAAACACCGCGTCTTTCAGACTGGAACTGGCGTGAATGCAGTATCCGACATGCCCGGCCGTAAGCCATTGACGTTGGCGGGGGGCATCCTTATGGTCCGCCGCTCTTCATCCCCAACAGCCCCAGTTCGACCCATTTTACCGGCGGATACGCGGACCGTTTCCAATGGCGCTTAGCGATATTGTGGCCGTGAATGCCGTGATCCCGGCGCTCAAGGTCAATGGCAAGAAACAGGCGATTCAGGAAATCGCTGCGCGCGCGGCCGAACTCAGCGGTCTCGGCGAGCGCACGATTTTTGAAACCTTGCTGCAGCGCGAGAAGCTCGGTTCCACAGGCATCGGACACGGCATCGCGATCCCACATGGCAAATTGCCGAAACTCGACCGGCTGTTTGGATTGTTCGCACGACTCGATCGTCCAATCGATTTCGAATCGCTCGATGGCCAGCCGGTGGATCTGATTTTTCTTCTGCTGGCGCCGGAGGGCGCCGGCGCGGATCACTTGAAGGCGCTGGCGCGTGTTGCGCGTTTGCTGCGCGATCCCGACACCGCCAACAAGTTGCGGGAATCGAACGACGCTGACGCGCTTTATGCGGTTCTGACGATGACGCCGTCGCAGGCCGCGTGAGTCCTTTCGGATCGGAGTGACGTTCGCCGTGCCGTGACGCTCCCGGCAACGGCTCGTGCATACCCAAAATTCTAGTGCAGGCTCAGGGCCTCGAGTTTTTCCTCCGACGCATTGGCGACGGCGGCTTCGTGCGTATCGGTGACGAGGATCGGCGTGCCGTCGGCAGCGTAAAGCACGAACACGTCGCGGCCGGGTGCGAGCAGCGGGGCCTCGGGGCAAAAGAACCCCACATCCTCCGAGCGCGCCACGCGGATATAGGCAAACTGGCGCCACGCGAGCGTCGCAAGGTCGCGCGCGGACATGGAAACGACGGCTGGCGAACGGCTGGACGATGCGGACATGACGCGGCTCCTTTGTTCTTTTGACGAACCGAGCACGCCCCGGGTTCAAGCCGGCCCATGAAAAAGGCCACGGCCGGGTGTGTCCCGGCCGTGGCCCGCATCGATTTGGACTTCGCCGCGTCAGTGGACGCTGACGGCCTCGAGCTCGTTATTCCAGGCATTGGCGACCGCGGCTTCGCGCGTGTCGGTTACCAGGATCGGCGTGCCGTCCGCTGCGTGAAGTGCGAAGAGCTGCATCCCGGGCTGCATTTCCGGCGCCTGCGGGTAAAGCTCGTGCACATTCTCGGATCTGATCTGTTTCACATACGCGATCTTGCCTCCGCCCAGAACGGCGAAAGCTTGAGGCGACATGATCGGCTTTTCAGTTTGTTCGTGGGTCATGTCAGCTGCTCTCCTTCGTCAACTCAACTATTCCTGTGGTCGGTCGGTTCCCTGTGTTCGCCGCCTTGGGTCTCTCGTCCCTCGATATGGTTATTCGTGCGGCGTAATCGAGATGGCGCGCACGACTCGTGCCGGTTCCGGTCGCGCCAGATCGATCGACAGCAGACCGTTCTTCAGATCCGCACGCAGAACCTCCATCCCGTCGGCCAGCACGAAAGTGCGCTGGAACTGGCGGGCGGCGATGCCGCGGTGGATGAACTTGCGCGTCTTGTCGTCGGTCTGGCGACCGCGGATGACGAGCTGGTTCTCCTCGACGCTCACTTCGAGCTGATCGAGGGTAAAGCCGGCAACTGCAAGCGTGATGCGCAGACGCTCCGGGTCTCGGTCGTCGCGCGATAGCCGCTCGATATTGTAGGGGGGATATCCGTCCGCCGCCTTGGTGACACGGTCGAGCACGCGCTCGATCTCGTCGAAACCCAACAGGAACGGGCTGGACAACGAAGGCATTCGGGACATCTCAAAGTCCTTTCCAGCGACTTTGACACGGGGCCCAAAGAGGCACCCCCTGATTTTCCCGGCGGACCCGCCGGGAGTTGACCTTTATATGGGCAGGAATCCGGGCGCTGCAAGCGGGGCTGGAACCGGGGCGAGAGCCTCAGGGGCGGGCACGCATCGCGTCCTTTCGCCCGATCGCTCCCCGCTGTTCGACGGCTCACGGCGCGACTCACCGCACCGAAAAAATCAAAGGCCGCTCGGAGGCGGCCGCAAGATCAGGGCTGGGCTATGATCAAAGCCGGTCGTGGCTTCGGGTTGGTGGAGCCAGGCGGGATCGAACCGCCGACCTCTTGCATGCCATGCAAGCGCTCTCCCAGCTGAGCTATGGCCCCGTCACCAGACTTCCGCCCTCACGGGTTGCGGGCGGATAGCTTAACTCGACCGGACGATCAAGTCTCCTCGTCCTTTTCGAGGCCGTCACCGATGATATCGGTCACGTCGTCGTCGCCTTCTTCATCTTCCTCGATGAAGGTGGAATCGTCGTCGCCACCGTCGTCCTCGACCTCGATATCGTCATCGACCGCATCCGGCAGGTCAGCCTTCTTGCCGGTCGCTTCGGCGTCGGCGTCCTCCAGCGATACGAAGACGGCACCTTCGGCCTCGGCCGTCTCGAGTTCGGGCTCGGCGGCGGGCGAAGCTTTCGCTTCCGGACGGCCGCGGGAGGCGATCGGAGCGATCGGCACGACCTCGCCAGTATAGGGCGAGATCACCGGATTCTTGTTCAGGTCGTAAAACTTGCGGCCCGTCACGGGACAGACGCGCTTGGTACCGAGCTCTGGCTTTGCCACGTTCGGAGGTTCCTTGAAGGGCTTTTAGAAATGAGCGGCTGAATTGGCGGCTTGAGCGACCGGTGTCAATACCGTTTATGGGCGATTTGCGGCTTTCGGCCCGGGATCGGATGACGTGGGAAACGCCCGGTGCTAGGACGGCGCCCACTTTAGCGCCGGAAACGCCGTCTTGAGCCATTCGCTGCCCGCCATGCCGTTAACCGCGCGCCGCTCGCCTGCGCTGAAGGGCCGTCTGCGCGTGCCCGGCGACAAGTCGATTTCGCATCGTGCCCTGATCCTGGCGGCGATGACCGTGGGTGAGACCCGCATTTCCGGCCTGCTCGAAGGCGAGGACGTGATCAACACCGCCAAGGTGATGCGCGCCCTCGGCGCCACGGTGGAGCGAACCGGGGAGGGCGCATGGTCGGTGCGCGGCGTCGGCGTCGGCGGTTTCGCGCAGCCGTCGGGACCGCTCGATTTCGGAAATTCCGGCACCGGCTGCCGCCTCGTCATGGGTGCAGTCGCCGGTTGCCCGGTCACGGCGTTGTTCGACGGCGATGCCTCGTTGCGCAAGCGCCCGATGCAACGCGTGCTGGACCCGCTCAGCCGGATCGGCGCGCGCGTGGTTGATGCCGCCGAAGGCGGGCGGCTGCCGCTGACCCTGCAGGGCGCGCGCGATCCGCTTCCGATCGAATACGCGCCGCCGGTCGCGTCCGCGCAATTGAAGTCTGCGGTGCTGCTGGCCGGTCTCGCGGCGCCTGGCGAGACCATCGTGATCGAGAAGGAAGCGACCCGCGATCACACCGAGAAAATGCTGACGCATTTCGGCGCCGACATCCGCGTCGAGACCATCGGCGAGCACGGCCGCCGGATCACGCTGACCGGGCGGCCTGAGCTTTCGCCGGCGCCGTTGCAGGTGCCGGCCGATCCCTCGTCTGCGGCCTTTCCGCTGGCGGCGGCGCTGATCGTTCCGGGCTCGGACATCGTGCTGGAAGGCGTGATGATGAATCCGCTGCGAACCGGGCTGTTTCTCACGCTCCGTGACATGGGCGCCGATATCGAGACGTTGTCGACGCAGAACGATGGCGGCGAAGAGGTCGCCGATCTGCGCGTACGGGCCTCGAGCCTGCGTGGCGTCGACGTTCCGGCGCCGCGTGCGCCATCGATGATCGACGAATACCCGATCCTTGCCGTGCTCGCGTCCTTTGCCGAGGGCACCACACGGATGCGGGGCCTGAGCGAATTGCGGGTGAAGGAATCCGACCGGCTGGCCGCGACCACCGACATGCTGCGCGTCAATGGTGTGGCGGTCGAGATCGAGGGCGACGACCTGATCGTGCATGGACATGGCCGGGCGCAAGGTCGCGCCCTTGGCGGCGGCGTGGTGGCGACGCATATGGATCATCGCCTTGCGATGTCGGCGCTGGTCATGGGGCTCGCGAGCGACAAGCCGGTCGGCGTCGACGACGCGGCATTTATCGCGACCAGTTTCCCCGGCTTTGTCGAATTGATGCGCGGTTTGGGCGCGGATTTGTCGTGATCATCGCCATCGACGGGCCGGCGGCCTCCGGCAAGGGCACCATCGCCAAGCGCCTCGCGATTCACTACGGCTACCCGCATCTCGACAGCGGCCTTTTGTACCGCGGTGTCGGGCTAGCCGTGCTGCAGGCAGGCAAGCTCGATGACCCGGCTGCTGCGGTGGCGGCCGCGCGCAGCTACGATCCCTCGCGATTTCCGGAGGACGACCTGAAATCCGACGAGGTGGCGAAAGCCGCATCCATCGTCGCAGCCATCCCTGAGGTCAGGACGGCCTTGATCGCACTGCAGCATGAGTTTGCGCGCTCGAAGCCGGGCGCGGTCATCGACGGGCGCGACATCGGGACCGTCATCGCGCCGCAGGCGGAGGTTAAGATTTTCGTAACCGCGACACCCGAGGAGCGCGCGCGGCGTCGGGTCATGGAACTGAGGGGCCGCGGCGAGGCGGTCGATGACGCCGCCGTGCTCGCCGACATCAAGGCCCGGGACGAGCGCGACATGAACCGCTCGGTAGCCCCGCTCAGGCAGGCCGAGGATGCGGTCTTGCTGGATACGACACTTTTGGCTATATCCCCAGCCGTCCGGGCCGCCATCGACATTGTCGAGGCCGTCCGAGCGGGCCGGAGGCCGGCTTAACCGCCCTTCGTCGTTGGAGGAACGCCCGCTTCGCCGCCTCGTCCGGAGGCCTTGGACACGTCCTTTTAGGACAAGCAATCATCGTTCCGGTCGAACGGCTTAACGCGCCGACCCGTCGCTCATGCGGCGGAGCCACTGGTCTTGCGGGGCCTTTGGCCCGTGCGTTCGGAACATCCTAATTCCAATCGGCGCTCGCTAACAGGAGAGTTCATGGCCCAAACAGCCACCGCCACACCGTCGCGCGAAGATTTCGCCGCGATGCTTGAAGAGTCCTTCACGTCAGGAAACCTGCATGAAGGCTCGGTGATCAAGGGAATCGTCGTCGGCATCGAAAAGGACGTCGCCATCATCGACGTCGGACTGAAGACCGAAGGCCGCGTGCAGCTGCGCGAATTCACCGGACCCGGCCGCGGCAACGAGATCAAGGTCGGCGACGAAGTCGAGGTCTACCTGGAGCGCGTCGAGAACGCGCTCGGTGAAGCTGTCCTCTCCCGAGACAAGGCACGCCGCGAAGAGAGCTGGGGCAAGCTCGAAGGCGCGTTCAAGAACCAGGAGAAGGTTCAGGGCGTCATCTTCAATCAGGTCAAGGGTGGCTTCACCGTCGATCTCGACGGCGCAGTGGCCTTCCTGCCGCGTTCGCAGGTCGATATCCGTCCGATCCGCGACGTCACCCCGCTGATGAACAACCCGCAGCAATTCCAGATCCTGAAGATGGACCGCCGCCGCGGCAACATCGTCGTGTCGCGCCGTACCGTGCTGGAAGAGACCCGCGCGGAACAGCGTCAGGAACTGGTGCAGAATCTCGAAGAAGGTCAGGTAATCGACGGCGTGGTGAAGAACATCACCGATTACGGCGCCTTCGTCGATCTGGGCGGCATCGACGGCCTGCTGCATGTCACCGACATTGCGTGGCGGCGTGTCAATCACCCGACCGAAGTGCTCAATATCGGCCAGTCGGTGAAGGTGAAGATCATCAAGATCAATCACGACACCCACCGCATCTCGCTCGGCATGAAGCAACTGCTGGACGATCCGTGGCAGGGCATCGAGGCCAAGTACCCGCTCAACGGCCGCTTCTCCGGACGCGTCACCAACATCACCGATTACGGTGCGTTCGTGGAACTGGAGCCGGGCATCGAAGGCCTGATCCACGTGTCCGAAATGTCCTGGACGAAGAAGAACGTCCACCCGGGCAAGATCGTCTCGACCTCGCAGGAAGTCGAAGTGCAGATCCTCGAAGTCGATCCGGTCAAGCGCCGCATTTCGCTCGGTCTCAAGCAGACCATGCGCAATCCGTGGGAGGTCTTCGTCGAGAAGCATCCGCCCGGATCGATCGTCGAAGGCGAAGTCAAGAACAAGACCGAGTTCGGGCTGTTTCTGGGTCTCGACGGCGATGTCGACGGCATGGTGCATCTGTCCGACCTCGACTGGAAGCGCCCCGGCGAACAGGTCATCGACGACTACAAGAAGGGCGACATGGTCAAGGCGACCGTTCTCGACGTCGATGTCGAGAAGGAGCGCATCTCGCTCGGCGTCAAGCAGCTGGCCAGCGATCCGATGGAAGAGGGCGCGGCCGGCGACCTCAAGAAGGGCGATGTCGTGACCTGCGAGGTGATCGACGTGAAGGAAGGCGGCCTCGATGTGAAGATCATCGGGACCGATCTGGAGACCTTCATCCGCCGTGCCGACCTGGCCCGCGACCGCGGCGACCAGCGTTCGGAGCGGTTCCAGGCCGGCCAGAAGGTCGATGCCCGGGTGACGCAGTTCGATCGCAAGACCCGCAAGGTCCAGGTGTCGATCAAGGCGCTGGAAGTGCAGGAAGAGAAGGAGGCCATCGCGGCCTACGGCTCGTCCGATTCCGGCGCGACTCTTGGCGACATTCTCGGCACAGCGCTCAAGCAGCGCGGTGACAAGGAGAAGGCGGAGTAAATTCCGCTCTCTCGATTTGAGACGTAAACCCCCGGTGCCGGACGCGCCGGGGGTTTTTCATTTTCGCTTCAGCCTTGCGGTTCCAACGCAAGGCCTTCTTTCGGCTCAAGCCGCCCTTTCGCTTAAACCTTCTTTTCGCTTGAGCCTCCTTTTCGCCAAAGCCTGTGATTACCTCTGCTTTGCCAATCGCAAAGGATTGTCGGGTCAAACGCGCATCGCGGCGCTAGACTCTCGCGTCATTCGAATCAAATGGGAGCGAAGCCATGTCGCTCGATTCTCGGCCGCTCGATGCGGACCAGATCGTGGATCGCCGCCGGCTGCGGCGCAAACTGACCTTCTGGCGGGTGCTGGCGGTGCTCGTCGTCATCGCAGCCATCGGCGCGGTTGCCGCAATGTCGCGGCAAGACGGTTTGAGCGGGTCGACGTCGGGCTCGATCGCGCGGGTTACGATTTCCGGACTGATCCGCGGCAATCAGGCGCGGGTCGAGGCGATCGAGAAACTGGCCAATTCCAGCGCCAAGGCCGTGATCGTCCACATCGACAGCCCCGGCGGCACCACGGCGGGCTCGGAGCAGCTCTATGACTCGCTGGTGCGCCTGAAGGCCAAGAAGCCGATGGTGGTCGTTGTCGACGGGCTTTGCGCCTCGGGCGGCTATATCGCGGCGCTGGCATCCGATCATATCATTGCGCAGAGCGCTTCGCTGGTCGGCTCGATCGGCGTGCTGATCCAGTATCCGAACTTCGTCGACCTGCTCAAGACGGTTGGCATCAAGGTTGAGGACGTGAAGTCCTCACCGCTCAAGGCCGCACCGAACGGCTTCGAGCCGACCTCGCCGGAGGCGCGCGCCGCGCTGGCGTCGATCGTCATGGACTCCTATGACTGGTTCAAGGACCTCGTCGCCAAGCGCCGCAGCCTCGAAGGCGAGGCGCTTGCCACCGTCGTGGACGGCCGCGTGTTCACCGGCCGGCAGGCGCTCAAGCTCAAGCTGATCGATGAACTCGGCGACGAGCAGGCCGCGATCGCGTGGCTCGCCAAGGAGAAGGGGATCGACCCCAAGACGCCGGTCCGGAACTATAGCCTGCGCCCGCGGTTCTCGGAGTTCTCGTTCATCCACCTGACGGCGGTTTCGCTGCTCAATGCGGCCGGCCTTGATGGCTTTGCCCGCGGCCTCGAGCAGTCCGGCGCATTTGCGGCGGCGGAGCGGCTTAATCTTGACGGTCTGCTGGCGCTTTGGCACCCTTCACCCGTCAATTAAGCGGCGGACGGCCTGAGGCATGGCCGGATTCACCGACGTACATACCGGGCGGCGCGGATGATCAAGTCGGATTTGGTTACGAAGATCGCGGGACAGAACCCGCATCTTTACCAGCGGGACGTGGAAAATATCGTCAACGCGATCCTGAACGAGATCACGGCGGCGCTCGCGCGCGGCGATCGGGTCGAATTGCGCGGTTTCGGGGCGTTTTCGGTGAAGCACCGGCCCGCACGCACCGGGCGCAATCCGCGGACCGGCGAACATGTTTCGGTCGACAAGAAATCGGTTCCGTTCTTCAAGACCGGCAAGGAAATGCGCGAGCGGCTGAACCGCGGCGAGATCGCCTGAGCCGGTTTGCCGGTCGGTTGCGCCTCGCCAGGCCGCTCGTCCCTTGAAGCAAGATGTAGGCGGCCGCGCCCGGATTTCCTAAACTCACCGCATGTTATGGATTGCGGGTCCACGCTCCCGGCGGGTTTCGCAAATGGCGGCAAACGGAAGGTCCAATGCTCAGCAAGCTCGTCTTCTGGCTCGTACTCGTGCCGCTCGCGATCATCATTCTGATGTTCGCGGTCGCCAACCGCGAGATCGTGACCGTGTCCTTCGATCCCTTCAATGCAACCGCGCCGGCAGCGTCGGTCAGCGTTCCGCTTTTTGTGCTGATCTTCGTTCTTGTGATCCTCGGTGTCATTGTCGGGGGCGTTGCGGCGTGGCTTCGTCAGTCAGGCTATCGCCGTGCGGCGCGGCAGCGCGATGCCGAGGTGTCGGCGCTTCGCCGCGAGATCGAGACGCTGAATTCCACGCTCAGTGAGCGGCTCGACGACCGTTTCGACGCGCCGGTTCCGAACAAGTCCGCGCGGCTCGTCTATCGTTCTTCGGCAAGCGGGTAACCCGCTTCTGCCATGCGCATTGTTTCTGCCGACGATATCCAGAACGCGCTGACCTACCGGGGGCTGATCGACGCTCTCGACGACGCCTTCCGCTCCGATATCGTGGTGCCGGTGCGCCATCATCACACCATTCCGACCGCAGGCGCCGATGCGACGCTGCTCCTGATGCCTGCCTGGAAGGAGGATACGGAGCGCTATATCGGCTGCAAGATCGTCACCGTGTTCCCGGACAATGCCAAGGCGCAGCGCCCATCGGTTTATGGACAATATCTCTTGCTCTCGGGCGAGACTGGAGTGCCGTTGGCGCTGCTGGAGGGCCGCGCGCTGACCGCGTGGCGGACGGCCTGCGCCTCCGCGCTGGCCGCTCGCTATCTTGCGCGAGAGGATGCCTCGCATCTGGTCATGGTGGGCGCGGGCGCGCTGGCGCCGCATCTCATTCGCGCGCATATCAGCGTGCGTCCGATCAAGCGTGTGACGCTTTGGAATCGCACTCGCGCGCGTGCGGTGTCGCTAGGGTTCGGCATCGCGGTTGCAGGCATCGAGGTCGACATCGCCGAGACTTTGGAGGAAGCGGTGAGCGAAGCCGATATCGTCTCGTGTGCAACGCTGTCGGCGCAGCCCCTGATCCAGGGCGCCTGGCTGAAGAAGGGCGCGCATCTCGATCTGGTCGGCGGCTTCACGCCGAAAATGCGTGAGGCCGACGATCAAGCGGTCAAGCGAGCGCGCATCTTTGTCGATACCCGCGCCGGCGCCGCCAAGGAGGCGGGCGATATCGTCGTTCCCATGAAGAAAAAAATCATCGACGCGAGGGCGATCAAGGGCGACCTGTTCGACCTGTGCCGCGGCAAGGTCAAGGGCCGCACCTCGGCCTCGCAGATCACGCTGTTCAAGTCGGTCGGAACCGCGATCGAGGATCTCGCTGCGGCGACACTGGTTTGGCGAAGCCTGTCGGCCTGAGGGCAGACAAGGGCCGCTTGTCGCGGTAGAACCGCGCCGGCCATGACAACCCTCATCAAAATCTGCGGCCTGACCACCGCCGATGCTGTCGATGCCGCGCTCGCCGAGCGCGCGGACTTGCTGGGCTTCGTATTTTTTCCGCCGTCGCCGCGCAATGTGCCGCTCGACCTTGCGCGCGACCTAAGCGCGCAGGTGCAGGACCGCGCGCGCAAGGTGGCGCTTACCGTCGACGCCGACGATGCCCTCCATGCCGCGATTGTGGAGGCACTGACGCCGGACATGCTCCAGCTCCATGGCCACGAAAGCCCGGAGCGGATCAGGGCGCTGAAATCGCGGTTCGGGCTGCCGGTGATGAAGGCCTTGCCGGTCGAGACGGCGGCCGATCTCGATGCCATCCCGGCCTATGCCGCCGCCGCGGACTGGCTCCTGTTCGATGCCCGCCCACCCAAGGATGCGACCCGTCCCGGAGGCCTGGGACGGCCCTTCGACTGGACCCTGCTGAAAGGCCTTGATCAGGGGCTCCCCTTCATGCTTTCCGGAGGGCTCGATCCGGGCAATGTCGGCCAGGCGCTGGAGGTAACCAGTGCGCCCGCGGTCGATGTGTCGTCCGGGGTCGAGTTGACGCCGGGCGTCAAGGATCCCACGAAAGTCATGGCTTTCATCCGCGCGGTGCGCGCGGCGGATGCGGCACGGACGACAGTTGCGAGCAGCAGATGACGATTCAGCAGCCGAATTCTTTCCGCACCGGTCCCGACGAGCGTGGCCATTTCGGCATCTATGGCGGACGCTTCGTCGCCGAGACCTTGATGCCGAACATTCTCGAGCTGGAGGCCGCCTATAATGCCGCCAAGGCGGACCCGGCCTATCAAAAAGAGATGGACCACCATCTCGCGCATTTCGTCGGCCGGCCATCGCCTTTGTATTTTGCCGAGCGCCTCACCGAAAAATTTGGCGGCGCGAAGATCTATTTCAAGCGCGAGGACCTCAACCACACCGGTGCGCACAAGGTGAATAACGTCACCGGCCAGATCATGCTGGCCATGCGCATGGGCAAGAAACGCATCATCGCCGAAACCGGCGCCGGCATGCATGGCGTCGCCACGGCGACGTTGTGCGCCAAGTTCGGCCTGCCTTGCATTGTTTACATGGGCGCGGTCGACGTCGAACGCCAGCAGCCCAACGTGTTGCGCATGAGGATGCTCGGCGCCGAAGTTCGTCCGGTGACGTCTGGCTCTTCGACGCTGAAGGATGCGATGAACGAAGCGTTGCGCGACTGGGTCACCAATGTCGCCGACACCTTCTATTGCATCGGCACGGTCGCAGGGCCGCATCCGTACCCAGCCATGGTGCGCGACTTCCAGTGCATCATCGGCAACGAAACCCGCGAACAGATGCAGCAGGCAGAAGGCCGCCTGCCGGATTCGCTGGTCGCCTGCATCGGCGGCGGCTCAAACGCGATGGGCCTCTTTCATCCGTTCCTCGACGACCGCAGCGTGGATATCTACGGCGTCGAAGCAGCGGGCCATGGCATCCCTTCGGGTCAGCATGCAGCCTCTGTCAGCGGCGGACGTCCCGGCGTGCTGCACGGCAATCGCACGTATCTGCTGATGGATGCCGACGGCCAGATCACCGAAGCGCATTCGATTTCCGCCGGTCTCGATTATCCCGGTATCGGCCCCGAGCACGCCTGGCTCAACGACATGGGCCGGGTGAAATTCCTGTCCGCGACCGACGAGGAGGCCGTGGCGGCGTTTCAATTGTGCAGCCAGCTGGAGGGCATCATTCCGGCGCTCGAACCGGCGCATGCGCTTGCCCGCGTGTTCGACCTCGCGCCGACCTTGCCCAAGGATCACCTGATGGTGGTCAACATGTCCGGCCGCGGCGACAAGGATCTCGACAGCGTGGCGCGATATCTGGGGACGTCGATCGGATGACCACGCGCATCGACCGCAGATTTGCCGACCTCGCGCGCGAGGGCCGCGCCGGCCTCGTCACCTTCGTGATGGCGGGCGACCCCGATTACGACACCGCGCTCGCCATCCTCTCCGCGCTGCCGAAGGCGGGCGCCGATGTGATTGAGATCGGCATGCCGTTCACCGATCCGATGGCCGATGGTCCGGCGATCCAGGCCGCGGGCCTGCGCGCGCTCAAGGCCGGACAGACGATGAAGAAAACGCTGCAGCTTGTGCGCGACTTCCGCAAGACCGACGGCGACACACCCATCGTCCTCATGGGCTATTACAACCCGATCTATATCTATGGCGTCGAAGGCTTCCTCGCCGACGCGATTGCGGCGGGTGTCGACGGGCTTATCGTGGTCGATCTGCCTCCCGAGGAAGACTCCGAGCTCTGCATCCCGGCGTTGAAGGCTGGACTGAACTTCATCCGGCTGGCGACGCCGACGACCGACGACAAGCGCCTGCCGGTCGTGCTCACCAATACATCGGGCTTCGTCTATTACGTTTCGATTACGGGCATCACCGGATCGGCGACACCGAATGCGTCGCGGGTCTCCGACGCCGTCGCTCGCATCAAGCGCCATACCCGGCTTCCGGTTGCCGTCGGCTTCGGCGTCAGAACGGCGGAAAACGCGCGCGAGATCGCACAGGGTGCGGATGCGGTGGTGGTCGGGTCGGCGCTGATCGACCGCTTGCGCGACAGCCTCGATGCCGAAGGGCGCGCGACTAGCGGCACGGTCGAGGCGGTGACGTCGCTGGTGTCGGAACTTGCCGATGGCGTGCGCTCGGTTCGCCGGGTGGCCGCTGAATAGCTTATCAAAAAAGCCGTAATTTCAGGGAAGACACCCTCGCATGATCACACGCCGAACATTGATGTGCGGGGCCGCAGCCGGCTTGGTCGCGAGCCGGTCGTCGTTTGTCTCTTTCGCTGACGCGCAAGTTATTTCCCAGACCGCGAAGGTTGTCGTGCCGTTCCCGGCCGGTGGCAGCACCGATGCGCTCGCGCGCATCATGGCTGACAAGCTGAAAGGCGAGTATGCGCCGGCCACCATCGTCGAGAACCGGGTCGGCGCTGCCGGACGTCTCGCAGTCGAATACGTCAAGAATGCCGAGACCGACGGCAGCGTCATGCTGTTCACGCCGGACTTCCTGATGACGGTCTATCCGCACAGTTTCCGGTCGCTGAACTACGATCCCGTCCGCGATTTCACGCCGGTGGCCACCGTCGCAAAATCGGCGCTGTGCATCAATGTCGGGCCCGCTGTTCCGGCGGACATCAAGACGCTTGGCGACTTCGTGCAATGGTGCAAGGCGAATCCGAAGACCGCGACCTACGCGACAACCGCTGCGGGCGGAACCCCGCACTTCGCCGGTTTGATGTTGTCGCAGGCTTCGAAGGTCGACATGACGTCGGTCCATTACAAGGGCGGTGCGCCGGCCCTGCAGGACCTGATCGGCGGCCATGTCTCGTCGAGCGTCAATCCGGTCAGCGAGGCGCTGCCGTTCGTCAAGTCCGGCAAGGTCCGCACGCTGGCGGTGACCAGCGACAAGCGCTCGACCTTCCTGCCGGATGTGCCGACCATGAAAGAAGCCGGCTACGATGTGGTGATCGAAGCCTGGCTCGGAACGCTGGTGCCATCGAAGACGCCCGCCGATGTCGTCTCCAAGCTCAATCTTGCGATCAGGGATGCCTTTGCCGCTCCCGATGTGAAGCAGAAGCTCGAGGCGATCGGCAACGAACCCGACTACAAGACACCGGCCGAATTTGCCGCAATCGTGCAAGCGGATATCGCGCGCTGGGGACCGGTGGTGAAAGCCTCCGGCTTCGTCGCGGATTGACGGCCACTGGACCTCAGTCAACTGGACATGGGTAGCGACGCAGCATGAACTGGATTTCCAACGTCGTCCGGCCGAAAATCCGCGGGCTGCTCAACCGGCGCGAGACTCCCGAGAATCTCTGGATCAAATGTCCGGAAACCGGGCAGCTCGTCTTCTTCAAGGACGTGGAGGCGAACCAGTTCGTCATTCCCGGCTCGAACTATCACATGCGTATGGGTGCAAACGCGCGCCTGAAGTCGATGTTCGACGGCGAGACCTGGCTCGATGTCGGTGTGCCGGAAGTGCCGACCGATCCGCTGAAATTCCGTGACCAGCGCCGCTATGCCGAGCGCCTGAAGGATGCGCGCACCAAGACCGGCATGAATGACGCCATCAAGCTCGGCTTCGGCCGGCTCGAAGGCATCCCGGTGGTGATCGGCGTGCAGGACTTCGACTTCATGGGCGGTTCGCTCGGCATGGCCGCGGGCGAGGCGATCGTCAAGGGTCTCGAAACCGCGATCGATCGCGGCACGCCCTTCATCATGTTCGCCGCCTCGGGCGGCGCGCGCATGCAGGAGGGCATCCTGTCGCTGATGCAGATGCCGCGGACCACGGTCGCGGTCGAGATGCTGCGCGAGGCGAAGAAGCCCTATATCGTGGTGCTGACCAACCCGACCACCGGCGGTGTCACCGCATCCTACGCCATGCTGGGCGACGTGCAGATTGCCGAGCCCGGCGCACTGATCGGCTTTGCCGGCCCCCGCGTGATCGAGCAGACCATCCGCGAGAAATTGCCGCCCGGTTTCCAGCGCTCCGAATATCTCAAGGAACACGGCATGGTCGACATGGTGGTACACCGGCACGAGATGCGCGCCACGCTCGGGCGCATCTGCCGGCTGCTGACCAAGGCATCGCCGAACGCGCCGCGCAGCACGGCGCAGGCGGCCGCCGTTGAGGCAACCGCGCCAGCCTGATCTGCCCTGGCTTTCTTTCCCTGCTCCCGTCCTCGCGGGTCAGGGTTTCGCCGGAGCGGACGGAATATGCTAGCCATTGTGTCATGTCCGCACTCGACGATACGCTGACGCGCCTCTTGGCCCTGCATCCGAAGCTGATCGACCTGTCGCTCGATCGGATGTGGCGGCTGCTGGAACGGCTCGAACATCCCGAACGCCGGCTGCCGCCGGTCATCCATGTCGCCGGCACCAACGGCAAGGGCTCGACCATCGCATTCATGCGCGCGATCCTGGAAAGCGCCGGCCATCACGTTCACGTCTACACCTCGCCGCATCTGGTGCGGTTCAACGAGCGCTTCCGGCTTGCATCGGAAGGCGGCGGCAGGTTCGTCGACGACGACGAATTGCGCGCCACGGTCGAGGAGTGCGAGCGCGTCAACGCCGGCGAACCGATCACGGTGTTCGAGATCACCACCGCGGCCGGCCTGCTGCTGTTCTCACGGCATCCGGCCGACGTGCTGCTGCTCGAAGTCGGTCTCGGCGGCCGGCTCGATGCCACCAATGTGGTGGAGGCGCCGCTGCTGAGCGTGATCACGCCGGTATCCCTCGATCATGCCGATTATCTCGGCGACACGATCCAGAGTGTTGCCGCCGAGAAGGCCGGCATTCTCAAGCGCAACGTGCGCGCGGTCATCGGGCCGCAGATGCCGGAGGGGCTTGCGGTGATCGAACGCGCGGCGGAGCGCGTGCGTGCGCCGCTTCGCGTGGCGGGCGAGCACTGGAATATGAGCGAGGAGCACCGGCGGCTGGTCTATCAGGACGATGACGGGCTTCTCGATCTTCCGGGGCCTAAGCTGATCGGCCGCCACCAATTCATGAATGCCGGTGTCGCGGTCGCGGCCCTGCGCGCGTCCGGCCTGAAAATCCCGGGCGAGGCTTATGAGGCCGGCGTCGTGAAAGCGGACTGGCCGGCGCGTATGCAGCGCCTCACCCACGGCAATCTGGTGAGGCTGGCGCCGCCGGGCAGCGAAGTCTGGCTGGATGGCGGGCACAATCCGGACGGCGGCCGTGCGGTTGCGGTCGCGCTTGCCGATATCGAGGAGCGCGCGCCGAAGCCGCTGGTGATGATCGTCGGCATGCTTGGCACCAAGGATTTCGAAGGCTATCTGCGCTGTTTCACCGGTCTGGCGCTGAGGCTCTACGCGGTGCCGGTGCCGGATGCGCAACGCAGTCTGCCGCCGGACCTGATCGCGGAGACGGCGAACAGGATCGGAATTCCCTCCGAGAGCGCAGACGGTGTCGAAGCGGCGCTGTCGGCGATCGCGCTTTTGTCCTTCGATACGCCGCCGCGCATTCTCATCGGCGGATCGCTCTATCTCGCGGGCGACGTGCTTCGACGGAATGGCACCCCTCCGATCTAGGGTCTTGTCGCGGCATCGATTTTGCTAACTCGTCCGCAATGAATGCGACGTGCGTATCCAGGAGATTGCAATGCCCAAAGAAACCATCGTGCCGGCGGGCTCCCCACCGCCTCTGGCGCCTTATTCGCCTGGCACCAAGGCTGACGGCATCGTCTATGTGTCCGGCATGCTGGCCATGGACAAGGACGGCAAGACCGTTGGCATCGGCGACGTGAAGGCGCAGACCCGGGCCGTCCTGGACGCGATCAAGTCCGTGGTCGAGACCGCCGGCGGCACGATGTCGGATATCACCTTTAACTCGATCTTCCTGAAGGATCTCGCCGACTATGCGGCAATGAACGAAGTCTACCGCGAGTACTTTCCAAGCGAGCCGCCGGCGCGCTATTGCATCCGCGCCGATCTGGTCCGGCCGGATTTTCTGGTCGAGATTTCGTCGATCGCGCATGTCGGACGCTGAGAATGCCGTTCGCGCAGCGTGACGGCGCAGATCTGTACTGGGAAAAATCAGGAGACGGTCCGCCGCTGATCCTCGCCTCGGGTCTTGGTGGCGTGCTCGGCTATTGGCAGGCGAACCGCGCCGCGCTTGAGCGTCATTTCACGCTCTATCTGTTCGACCAGCGCGGCACCGGGAAGTCGTCCCGCATCGAGGTCGCGTCGATCGAGCAATTGTCGGCCGACGTCATCGCCGTCATGGATGCCGCGGGGCTTGAATCGGCACATTTCCTCGGTCATTCGACCGGCGGTGCGATCGGGGTCGCCACCGCGCTCGATTATCCGGGCCGGCTGCGCTCGTTGATGATCTATGCCAGCACCACGCACGGCGATCCGTACCGCCATCGCATTCTGGGCTTGCGCAGTATCATTCATGCCGGACTGGGTGCGGAAGCGTACGGGAAATACACCTCGCTGCTGCTGTATCCGTCTTACTGGATCAACGCCAATGACGAGGCGTTGCGACAGGCGGAGGCCCAGGCCGCGGCCCAGCTCGGCGAGCCCGCGATACAGACGAGCCGGCTCAACGCGATCCTGGCCTTCGACCGGCGCGCGGAGCTGGGACGCATCATCATTCCAACCATGATCCTGTGCGCGGACGACGACATCCTGACGCCGCGCTATTTTTCCGAGGAGTTTGCGCGGCATATGCCGCACGCGCGGACGCTGTTCGTGAAGCGCGGCGGGCACGCTTTCTCGCGCACCGAGCCGGATCAGTTCAACGCCATCGCCATCGAGTTTTTCAACGGAGTTGCAAAGTCATGAGAGTTGTCCAGACCTGTCTTGCCGCCGTGCTCCTGGCCGCGTCCTCCACCATTGCACTGGCACAGGACTGGCCGACACGGCCGCTTCGCGTCGTCGTGCCGTTCCCGGCCGGCGGGAGTGCCGATACGCAGACGCGTGTGATTGCCGACGAATTGTCGAAGGCCCTCGGACAGCCGGTCGTGATCGAGAACAAGCCGGGTGCCGGCGGCAATATCGGTGCGTCGGAAGCTGCGCGCTCGCAGCCGGACGGCTATACCCTGTTCATGGCAACGACGGGCACGCATGCGAGCAACGTCTCGCTTTACGACAAGCTGCCGTACGACCCTGTGAAGGACTTCGCGCCACTGACCCTGGTCACGATCTATCCGCAGGTCGTGGTGCCCGGCCTGAAGATGAAGGATGCGCCGTTCAAGGACGTCGTCGCGCAGCTCAAGGCGGCAGGGGACAAGGCCAATTTCGGATCGTCCGGCACCGGCTCGCCGACGCATCTGGGCGGCGAATTGTTCAAGAACGCCACCGGTACGCAGATGGTGCATGTGCCCTATCGCGGGCAGGGACCGGCGCTGAACGACATGCTGGCCGGTCAGCTCGACGTGATGTTTCCGTCGATCTCCGACGTGCTGAGCTTTCTGCAGGCCGGCAAATTGCGTGCAGTGGCCGTGCTCAACGAGACGCGTTTGAAGCAGATTCCGGACGTGCCGACCGCAGCGGAACTCGGCTATCCGGGGCTCAACAGCTCAATCTGGAGCGCCCTCTACACCAAGGCCGGGACGCCACAGCCGGTGATCGACCGGCTCAGCAGCGAACTGGTCAAGATCGTCAACTCACCGGCGTTCAAAGACAAGTTCGAGGCGCTGGGCTTTGTCGTGAAGACATCGACGCCGCAGGAACTCGCAGCGTTCACGGACGCCGAAACCAAGCGGTGGGGCGACATCATCAAGACGCTCGGCATCAAGCCGCAGTGAACCGGCAAATTTGGCGATCATGAAACGCGAACGGCCGGCCTCGCGGCCGGCCGTTCGAAAGAGACAAACGATTTTCCCGATCAGACCGCGGCGTTGATCCACTGTTCGAGTTTCGCCTTGGGCGCCGCGCCGACCTGGCGCGAGGCGAGTTCGCCGTTCTTGAAAATCATCAGGGTAGGGATCGACATGATGCCGTATTTCGACGCCACGCCCGGATTCTCGTCGACATTGAGCTTCACGATCTTGACCTTCTCGCCGAGCGCGGTCTGGATCTCGTCGAGCGCGGGCGCGATCATGCGGCAGGGGCCGCACCATTCGGCCCAGAAATCGACCACCACAGGGCCGCTGGCCTTCAAGACTTCGGTCTCGAAATCCGCGTCCGATACCTTTCCAACGGCCATGTCATAACCTTTCGAATCGTGGGATGGCTTGAACTTCGCCTTCGAACCTAAGAACCGCCCCAGCCGGGGTCAACCCCGCCTCAGGCGAGCGTGATCCGGCAAAAACGGGACCCGGTATTGCGCCAGCGGAGGTTGCCAGGTCTGGCCGGCGTCGCGCGCGGAAGCCTTGCATACGGCATCGTCCCAGTGTTGGTCAGGCCCCCGTCAGGTCCGCCATTTCCGCATCCAGCGCCTCCTGGGGAAGCTCCATCAGGGTGGCGTTGTCGGTCCAGACCAGTGCCGCACGCACGGCCCGGCCTGGATAAATCCGCTGCAGCAGCGCCCGGTAGAGCGCGAGCTGCTGGCGATAGGCGCGCGGGACGTCGGCGAGTGCAATCGGCGCCGGCCGGTTGGTCTTGTAATCGGCGATCAGCACTTCGCCGTCCGTCACCACAAGCCGGTCGATCTGGCCGGTGACGGAATAGGGCGGACGTCCATCCCGTGGCAGCATGCCAACGACAGGAACCTCGGCGCGGCTGCCGGGAGCGAACAGTGCGGCGAAGCCCGGGTCGTCAAGAATGGCCAGCGCCTGTTGCGCGATCAGCGCGCAATCGTCCTCAGACAGCCGGACTTTGTTGCGGCGAAGATAGTCACCCGCCGCCGCTGCGCGCTGCGCAGGCGGCAGGTCGGGCAGCGACTGGATCAGCCTATGCAGCAGCGATCCGCGCTCCAGCGCCTGGGCGCGATCGAGCTCGCTCGTCCCGCGCGTCCATTCGGCCTCGTCCGCGTCGGAGGGGGCCCGTGCGATGGCGCGCGGAGATTCTGCCGGAACCGGCTTGTCGATCCAGCCGGGCAGGGGATGTTCCGCCCGCGGCGGGGCCGACGCCTCGGCAGGTGCCGGGAAGTCGAACACGTCCTTGCGCAACCGCCAGATCGGTCCCTCGCCGTCTTCCGATGGCATTTCGATCGTGCGTGCATCCTCGGCCTGCACGAGTGCGCCTTCGATGAGCCGGTACCAGCATTGGTCGGGAACGCCCGGCGTCCCGTCCTTCTTCACAGTCGATGCCGTTCCACAGATCACCAGCCGCTGTTCGGCACGCGTCATCGCGACGTAGAGGAGGCGCTTGTATTCCGCGATGCTTGCTTCCTTTGCCGCCTCTCGCGCGATCGCAACGATCGGCGGATCGGTGTCCTGGGACTTCGCCCAGACCAGACCCTTGCCGCTTGCGAGCGTGACGTCGAGGAGCCTGGGCGGCCGGTAACCCTCCGGCCGCGTCGTCGTATCGGCGAGGATCACGGTGTGCGCTTCCAGTCCCTTCGCACCGTGCACGGTCATCACCCGCACCTCGTTGCGGGAGATTTCCATGTCGCGCTTCACTTCGGCATTGGCCGCACGCAGCCATGCAACGAAGCCCTGCAGCGATGGCGTCTCGCGCCGCTCATAGGCCAGCGCAAGATTGAGAAACTCATCGAGCGCGTCATTCGCTTCCGGACCGAGCCGGGCGAGGATGCGCTTTCGTGCGCCACCCGCACCAAGCAGGCGCGCATAGAACGTAAACGGACTGTCGCGCAAGGCCGCATCGGTGAGGTGAGTCAGCCGCGCGGCGGCGTCGGGAAAATCATTCGCCTTGCGGAGCAAGGCAGCGCGCAGCGATTTCCGGCCGCGATCATGCGCGATCGTGAACAGGTCGTCCTCGCTCAGTCCGAACAGCGGGCTCTTCAGCACCGAGGCCAGCGCGAGGTCGTCCTCGGGAAGCAGCAGCGCATCGGCGAGCGCGATCAAATCCATCACCGCGATGTGGTCGAGCAGCACCATGCGGTCGGCGCCGGCGACCTGGATGCCGGCGGCCTTGAGCTGGCGGATGATCGCCTCGAACAGCGGCCCGCGCTGCCGCACCAGGATGAGCACATCGCCCGGCCTGGTGCCCTTGCCCTGCCAGAGCGCAACATGCGCGGCGATTTTTTTCGCCAGCCGGACTTGCTGGCTCTGCTCGCTGGTCTGGTCGAATGGCGCATCCCAGCCTTCGATGTCGGCCTTTTCATTGGGCAGGACCAGCGGCCAGATGTCGACATGGCCGGGCAGCTTGCTCGGCAAGGATTCGTGGGCGGTGCCGGCATTGTCAGAGGACAGGCCCTTATGGGCCTCCTGTCGGGAGAATACGATATCCACCGCCTGCAGCACGATCTCGCCGGAGCGAAACGAGGTCAAAAGCTTGACGTTGCGCCATTCGAGTTGTGCGGCCTCGAAATCCTGCTGGAAGGCCTTGCGCATCTCGCCGAATTTTTCTGGCGCGGCGCCCTGAAACGAAAAGATCGATTGCTTGTCGTCGCCGACCGCAAACATCGTGCGCCTGGTGCTGCGCGCGCCGGCGCCGGCGGTGAATTCCGATACCAGCTTGCGGACGATCGCCCATTGCTTCGGGCTGGTGTCCTGCGCCTCGTCGAGCAGCAGATGGTTGATGCCGAGATCGAGCTTGTACAGCACCCAGGCCGCGGACGTGCGCTCGAACAGCGCCAGCGTGCGGTCGATCAGGTCGTCATAGTCGAGCAGGCCGCGCCGCGCCTTTTCCCGCCGGTAACGCACGATCACCTCATGCGCGACGGTGACCAGCGCGCGGGTGCGGTCGCGGCATTCGACGCTGCGCAGGGTATTGAGAAGGGTATAGATTCGTTCCTGCTCGCGCTCGAGCTGCGCTGCGCATACCGGATCGTGGCTGCGCAACGCCTTGCTTACGAGGTTTTTGCGCGGTTCTAGCTTGCCGGTGCAGAAGATCTGCACATAGGCGTCAATCTGTGCTGCTCGCGATGCGTTCAAGGCCGAGGCAAGTGCGCTGGCGCGTTCGACATAGCTTTTCCCGCCGGCCGTCAGGGTCGTGGATAGTTCGCGCCAACAATCGGTGGCGAATGCCGCCTCCGCCAGTACGAGGTTCTCGATCGCCTCCGCACTCTCCTCGGCGCCAACACCCAGCGCCGCCGACAATTCTGCAATCGCTGCATCCACCGTCTCGGTGCGCGCGATCCATGCCTCGATGGTATCTCGCTGGCCGACCGCCTCGGTGATCAGTTCACGAAAGGTCTGGTCGGCCGCCGCCTTGATTGCGTCGGCCAGAGCGCGCCCGATCGCCGAACCGGGCTGCGCCGCGCCTTCGAGCATCACGTCGAGCGTGAGCGTCTCCAGCATCTGCGACTGGGTGGCGTCGTCCAGCACCTCGAAGCCCGCGCCGGCATCGGCCTCGAACGGAAACTGATGCAGCAGGCTGGTGCAGAAGGCGTGGATGGTCTGGACCTTAAGCCCGCCCGGCGTCTCCAGCGCCAGTGCGAACAGCCGCCGCGCGCGCGTCCGCAACTTTTCGTCAGGCGCAATGCCGATGTCGCGGATCGCCTGGTCGAGATCGGCATCGTCGAGCGCGGTCCATGCCGAGAGCGTATTGAACACGCGCGTCGCCATGGTCGCGGCCGCGGCCTTGGTGAAGGTGATGCAAAGAATCTTCGCCGGATCCTCGCCGCGCAGCAGCAGCTTGATCACGCGCTGGGTCAGCACATGGGTCTTGCCGGAGCCGGCATTGGCCGACGCCCAGGCCGACACCATCGGGTCGGAGGCCTGGTATTGCGGCTTCAGCACGCGCTCGGGGAGCTCGCGTCTGCTGGTGGTACCTGGACTCATGCCGGAATATCCGGATCGACTTCGCCGCCGGTCGCCGACCATTCGCGTACGCGTGCGAGATGATCGTAATCGCCATAGGTGCGCCCGACCCACATCGGCCGCCAGAACGAGACATAGGGCTCGCTCTCGGACGCAAATTTCACCACCAGCTCGTGAAGCTTTTCCCGAGCGCGATCGGCGGCGCCGTCGATGCTGAGACTCTCGAAATCACGCGGCGCTTTCTCGCCGCCGGGATCGCCGCCATTGAGACGCAGATACATCAGCTCGGACACCGAGCCGCCTTTCGGCACGTTTTCAAATTCGCCATGACGCAGAATGGTCGCCTGCAGCGTCAGCTGCGGCGCGAATCCCACCTGCACTTCCTTTTTCGACGGCGGCCGGCCGGTCTTGTAGTCCAGCACGGCAAAGCTGCCGTCGCTGCGCTGTTCGATCCGGTCGGCGCGCGCGGTGAGCATGAAATCCGCCGTCACCTGCAATTTACCCTGCACCTCGGCGTAAACCGCCTTCACATTGAGCCGCCGTTCGCGCTCCCAGTCGATGAACCAGCGGGCAATCCGGTCGAAGCGCGGCCACCAGAACGCTTTCGCCTCCGGATAATCATTGAGCGGCTCGAACGCTTCGCGACCCAGCGCCATTAATTCGCCCAGCGGGTCGGCGGGCAAACCATCGGCGAATTTCGCGGTGAAGTCGCCGATCGCCTCGTGAATGACGGTGCCGCGGTCGCGCGCGCCGGGCGGGGTGTCGACCGGATCGAGCGCCCGCAGCTTCAGAATATGCTTGGCGTAGATGGTGTAGGGATCGCGCAGCCAATGCTCGATATCGGTGACCGGCAATCGCTTCGGCCGCATCGCGACCGGCGGTCTCGGCTCCGGCCGTTGCGCCGCCTTCACCTCGGCCGGGCGGTCGAGCGCGCGCGCCCAATCGAGATAATGGCGGCCGCGCTCCTTCACCTCTGCCCATGCCTCGACGCCGGCAACCGCGGCCAGCCGCTGCACGAAGCGCGACACCACGGTCGGCGAGCCTTCGCGCTTTGACGCATGCGACAGGATCACGTCGGGTGCGCCGAAGGCCTGCACGAAGTCATGCGCCGACAGGCCGATCCGCCGCTCCGGCAGATCGAGCCCGAGTTGCTGGCGCATCGGCCGGTTGAGCCACGGATCGTTGCGCGGCTCCGGCGGCCACACGCCTTCGACCAGTCCCGCAAGAACGACGCGATCCGCCTGCTGCAATCGCGCTTCCAGCGGACCATAGATGCGAACGCGGGCGGCGGGCGCGCCGGGTCTGCGCACCACCCGCTCGGAGGCGATGGCATGAAACAGGTCGGCATAGTCGTGCGGTGCCACGGCAAAGGCGGCGGCCTGTCCGCTGTCGGCGATGGCCTGGAAGCTATCGCGCAGGGCTGCACCCTCGCGGCCCGCGAACGCGGCCGACTCGTTCTGGTGGTCGAGCGATAGCATTGCGATCACGCGATGATGGCAGATCGCCAACTCGCGCAACGGAGCCGCCTTTGCTTCGGCCAGCGGCGCGAGCGCCGGCTTGAGTTTCGCGACCAGCTCGGCCGCGCGATCGAGCTCGCCATCGGTGAGCCAGCGCCGTGGATCGCTGCCGTGCAAGCTCTCGCGTTCCGCGCGCAGGCTCTGCAACGCGTGTTCGAGCCCATCGGTGCCGGCGCGAGGGCGCGGCCCGCGCAGGATCGCGCGTTCGAGCAGCGCGATCGCCTGGCGATGGGCGGATTCGGATCCGCCGAGGCGGCAGAGCGGATGCTTGAGCAGCGCAAGCAGGGTCACCGGCTCGCAGCCATCGAGCGCGGTCTCTGCTGCCAGCCGCGCGAAGACTCCGGCCGCCGTCTCGGACAACGGATCGCCGCCGGAATCGTCGACTGGAACTCGCCAGCGTTCCAGCGCCGCGACCACGCGGCGCGCCAATGCGCGATCAGGCGTGATCAGCGCAGCGGTGCCGTCTGCGTCGTCTGTCACGGCTTCCCGCAGAACCAGCGCCACCGCAACTGCCTCGTCTTCGGTGGTGGCAGCTTCGATCAGCGACAGATTGGCAAGGCTGGATTCCTTCAAGGATGCGAACGCCTCGTCTTTCAGGGTGTCGCGCCAGCGGTCGGTCGCCTCGGCCGGCCGCATCGCCTCCGACGCGAACCGCTCGCGGCCATGGCCGGCTGGGGATTGGAGGATCTCGACCTGATCGCGCTTCGCGCCAAGTCCGCGCAGGAAGCCTTGCATCGCGAATTGCGGATGACCGGGCGAGGGGTTGGTGCCCGCAACGCCGCCGATCGACTCCCAGGCCTCGTCGTCGAGGTCGGTGTCGAGGCCCGGGAGCACCACGGCACCGTTCGGCAGGCTGGCGATGGCCGCGAGCAGCTTTGCGGTCGAGGGCATTGACGCGGTCGAACCCGCTGCGATCACCGGGCCGGTGCCGTTGCGCTTGAGCCGCGCGGTCTCTGCTTCGATCAGCGCATCACGCCGCGTCGCGGCATCCATCAATTGCTGTTCGTCAAGCAGCGCCGGCCAATGGTCGCGCACGATCTTGAGGAATTCGAGCGTGGCCCGGAAATGCTGATCCATGTCCTCCGGCACCAGCGTATCGAGTGCCGACCAGTCGATGCCGCGCGTGATCATGTCGTCCTGCAGCCGCGCCAGTTCGCCGGCCATGGCGAAGGCGGATGCCGGAGAATTGGCGATCAGCGACACCTCGCCGGTGCGCTTTTGTTGCGCGGCCCAGGCCAGGATCAATTGCGTCAGCGCCGCCTTGCGCTCGAACGGCTCCATCGCGCGCTTCAGCGACAGGCGTTCCGCCGCCAGCGGCCCGCCCGCGAATTCCGCAAAGACGATCTCGTCCTCGTCGATATCTCCGACCGGCACCAGCCGCGGCAGGATCGCCGCATCGCCGCCGAGTGCGGCCAGGAACACCGACTGCGCCAGCCGGCAGGCGCGCCGCGTCGGCAGATAGAGCGTGGCCTGCGCCAGTTCCATCGGATCGCGCGACGCGGGAAAGCCGTGCACCAGCCGTCCGGCGAGCAGGGCGTCAATCAGCGCCGGCAGGAACGGTACCGATGCAGGAATCGTGAACAGGCGGGGCGTGCGGGTCGACATGCCGGCAAAGTCATAGCGCAAAATGGGCCGGTATGCGCGGCGCCAAATTGCTGCGGCTACGCCGCGCTTTGCAGGATCGCGCGCTCGGCCTCTTTGATCGCGTCCGGCGTACCGACATGCATCCAGATGCCGTCGAGGCGCAGCCCGAACAGCCGCTCCGCTTCCGCCGCCTTGACGAACAGCCGGTTCAGCGAAAACGGACCCTGCGGCGCGTCATCGAACAGGGCAGGCGAGAAGATCGCGGCGCCGGCATAGACGAACGGCGTCACCTCGCGCTCCGCCCGGGGCTGCAGCCGTCCATCCGGGGCCATCGAGAAATCGCCACGCCCTGCATAACCGATGCTGGTGGCCGAAGGCGCGAGCAGCAGCAGCGCGTCCATCTTCGCCGGATCGAAAGCGGCGGCGAGCCGCTGCAGGTTGCCGCGCGTACCGTCCAGCCAGATGCTGTCGGAATTGATCAGCAGGAACGGCTCGCTGCCGAGCAGCGGCAAGGCCTTGACCACTCCGCCGCCGGTATCGAGCAGCTTCTCGCGCTCGTCCGAAATCACGATATGGGGCGACTTGCGGCCGGCCACATGGCTCTCGATCTTGTCGGCGAGGTAATGGACGTTGATCACGGCCTTGCCGACGCCAGCCTGCGCCAGCTTGTCCAGCACATGGTCCAGTAGTGCTCGGCCCGACACCTGCACCAGCGGCTTCGGCAGCGTATTGGTCAGCGGGCGCATCCGCTCCCCGAATCCGGCCGCGAGCACCATCGCCGTCTGCGGAACGCCTTGCGCCATGCGAATCAATCCTCTTGCGCCGCTGTCGAGGCGGCTCGTCTATCACAGCCCATCGAAGGCGGGCACGTTGTCCTTGTACCATGCAGAGAGTTCGGCGAGCGCCGGGTGGGCGAGCGACCGCTGCAGGCTGCGCCATACGCGGGGCATATGACGGAGATATTGCGGCTTGCCGTCCCGGCGATCCAGCCTGGCGAAGATACCCAGGATCTTGGTCGCGCGCTGAGCCGCCATGACGGCATAGAGCGCCGCGAATTCCTCACGATCGAAACTGGTATCGGTTTCGGCCCGCCTGCGGGCATAGCGGTCGAACAGGTCGCGCTCCAGCGGGTCCGGGACATCGACGCGGGCATCCTGCAGCAGCGAGGCGACGTCGTATCCGGTCGGTCCGATCACGGTATCCTGGAAATCGAGCAGGCCGACGCGGTGGTATCCGTCCCGGTCCGGCAACCAGATCAGGTTCGGCGAATGGAAATCGCGCAACACCCATGTCTGTTGCCCGGCCAGCGCCGGCTTGAGTGCGGCCAGCCACAATTGGCGGAACTGCTCTCGCCGGGCTTCATCGACCGCAAGTCCGCGATGCGGAATGTACCAGTCGAGCAGGAGTTCGGCCTCGATCAGGAAGGCGGCCTTGTCATAGGCCGGAATGGCGTAAATCGTGCCGTCCGGCAGCGGCAGCATGGCGTCGACCTGCCGCGCATGAAGTGCGGCCAGCAGATCGACAGCCTCGCCGTAGCGTGGCCCGATCGGCGCCAGCGGTGAACCGGCGACGAATGGCTCGGTGCCGAAATCCTCCAGCAGCAGAAAGCCATGGTCGAGATCGGCGGCGTAAATCTCCGGCGCGGAGAAGCCGAGCGCGCGTAGCCCATCCGCCATCGCAACGAACGGACGCACGTCCTCAGCGAGATGGGCGATCGCGCTGTAAGGCTTGCCGTCACGCACCGGCGGCCCATCCGGCCGGCGCGGTGCATTCATCAGGATCGCCGGCGTGCTGTCGCGGATGACGCGCTCGTAGACCCGGCTGGAGGCGTCGCCCTGCATGCGTTGCCGCTCGGCCAGGGCATACCCGCTTTTGTGCAGAAAGCTGCGCAACGCCGCCATGCGGGCGACCCGCTGCGCAAGCTTGCCGTGACCGGTGACGTGGACATCGCGGTAGTCGTTGCCTTTCGCCGGTGCGAGGCTGAGCGCGACATCGATGCGGTCGGGCGGCAGCCGGCCGCCGGCACGATCGGGCCATTCCATCAGCACGATGCCGGTGGCCGCGATGTCGTCCAGGCCGAGCTCGGACAATTCGTCCGGGCTGGTCAGCCGGTAGAGATCGGCATGCGCCAGCGTGAAACGCGGCAGCTCATAGACCTGCATCAGCGTGAAGGTCGGGCTCGGCACCGCGATACCCGGATCGTTGGCAAGATAGCGGATCAGTGCGCGCGCGAATGCGGTCTTGCCGGCGCCGAGATCGCCCGAGAGTGTGATGACATCGCCGGGTTCCAGAGCGTTCGCGATATCGACGGCGAAGCGCCGGGTCGCCTGCTCGTCTTCCAGCGCGATCGTGAAACTCATCTGACCGGAGGCCATGGGCTAAGGCGCGTGGGCTCAGGCTGCCGTGATCTGCGGCTGAGCCACGGGTTTGGTCGGGAAGGTGCAGGTCACGGTGGTTCCTTGCCCGACGGTGGAGGCGATGTCCACACTGCCGCCATGCAGCTGCACGAAGGAGCGGACGATCGACAGGCCGAGGCCGGCGCCGCGATGCTGCGACCCCAGCGAATGGCTCTCGAACCGCTCGAACACGCGCGGGGTCATTTCGGGCGGAATGCCGGGGCCCTGGTCGGTGACCGAGAAGGCGATCGAGTCGTCGTGGCGTTCGGCCCGCAGGGTGACGGTGCTTCCCTTGGGTGAGAAGCCCACAGCATTGGACAGAAGATTGAAGAGCACCTGCCGAACACGGCGCTCGTCGGCCGGAAACAGACCGATCGTCGCGGGCTCGGTTTCGATGTTGAGCGCGATATTGTCCTTGACCAGGCGGTCGCGGATGCCTTCGGCCGCGGCCTCCATGGTCTTGCGGATATCCACCGGCCCGAGATTGAGGGTCATGGCGCCGGCGTCAATGGTCGCCAAGTCCAGGATATCGTTGATCAAAGCGAGCAGCGCGTTGGTCGAGACCGTGATGTAGCCGAGATATTCCGACTGGCGGTCGGAGAGCGGCCCGGTCGACGGGTCGCCGAGGAAATGCGCGAAGCCGATGATGTTGGTGAGCGGGGAGCGCAATTCGTAGGACACGTGGTGCAGGAAATCGATCTTGATTTGGTCTGCGGTCTCCAATGCTTCATTTCGCTCGCGCAGTGCGCGCTCGACATTCACCGTGTCGGTCACGTCCTGGAAGGTGACCAGCGTCGCGCCGTCCGGTAGCGGCAAGGTGGCAAGGTCGACCACGCTGCCGTCGCGGCGCTCGAGTCGTCCCTTGACCGGATCGCGCTGGCCGATTGCGGTGACGGCGCTGCGCAACGCGCGCAGGGTCTGATCCTCCGGCTGAAGCGGCGCGCACCAGGCGATGACCGCTTCGATATGCGGCCGTTCGGCGAGCGCTTCTTCCGGCAGTTTCCACAATTGCTGGAACGCCGGATTGTGCAGCCGCAGTCTTCCGTCGCTGGCAAACACGGCGACCGCCTCTGCGAGATTGTCGAGCGTTTCGCCCTGCACCCGGATCAGAGCGTCGTAGCGGCGTTCGAGGTCCAGCCGTTCGGTCACGTCGTCGAACAGATAGGTCACGCCGCCTTCGGTATTTGGCGTCGTCACCACGCGCAGCGTGCGCCCGGCCGGCAGGTGCCAGAGGTCTTCGCGCGATTCCAGATTGCGGTAGGCCTCGTGCAACTGGTTCTTCCAGGTACGGAAATCCTGCTGCTCCGGCAGTTTGCGGCCCGCCCGCAACCGGTCGAGGATCCCTGAATCGGTCGGCCCGTGATCCAGATAGGACGCGTCCAGGTCCCAGAGCGCGCGATAGGCCTCGTTGTAGAAGCGAAGGGTGTGGTCGGCACCGAAGATCGCGACGCCAGTGGCAAGCTGGTCCAGCGTTCGGCGATGCGCGTCGACCATGCGCATCATCTCGGCGCGAATGTTCTCGGCTTCGGTCGCGTCGACGCCGGCTGCAGCGCTGCCGGCGGGCGTCGGCACCTCGATGACGTCGAACATGCGCCGCGCACCTGCGATCACCGCCGGGACCCGCCCGCGATAGGGTGTGCCGTCCCCGCGCATGCGCGCGGCATCGTCGCGGGCGGACTTGTCGAGCAATTCGAGATTGCGTTCGACCGCTTCCGTCGGGTCCCGGGCTTCGACCGCGCTCGCATAAGCGGCGTTCACGAAATCCAGCCGCCCCTCCAGGTCGCGGGCCCAGACCGGGAATGGCAGCGCATCGATCAGCGTGCGCAACGCCATCATGTCCCCGACCAGCCGGTCATGGCGCGTGGCGAGGGCGACCAGTTCGCCCTTGATGCCGCTGACGTCGCGAAGCCGCATGACGGCGCGTCCGCCGATGGCGCGGCCTTCCGCTTCGATGGACTTGCCGCCCAGTGTCGCCAGCGTCATGGCGAAAGCTTCGCCATTGGCGCGCAGCGTATCGACCGATGCCTGGATCATTTGCGCCTGATCCGCGGGAAGCCACGCGCCGAAGGCCAGAACCCGCTGCGGCATGGTGGCCTGCGTGACGATGGTCACGTCGCCGACGATGTCCGGGTTGTCGCAGCCGGCGGCCCAGGCCACCACGATCTGCGGCTCCGACAGCAGAAGCGCATTGACCCGGTCGACCTCGGCGGTCAGCGCATTGATCTCGCGCCGGGCCTCGGTTTCGTTCGCCGCAGCGCGCTGGCGCGTCCTGACGAGCATGATCGCGGTGACCACCGCAAACAAGACAACGCCGAGCGTGAGCGCGAGCGCCGCGAGTTCGTGGCGCTCGAGACTGGCAAACGCGCTGAGATAGGCGTCGACGGGCGTTCCGGTCTGAAGCGGAGAAACTGCCTTTGCAGAAGCCGGCCACAGCGCGCCCAGCGCGGTAAGGCATCCGCATCGCAGCGGATCGACGCTGCGGCCGCCGCCAGTCGACCGAATCATTCGCGCATACCCATTGCCCCCAATACGGATGCGCCCCGGGCACATGCCCGGTGCGAAACCGTATTGCCATGGACGCTAACGAGCGGTCCGCGGCTGCGAACCGAATCATTCGACTTTACCCTCAAGGTGAGTCGTGCGGTAAGAGTCCAGACCGTGAACGGGAGGGCGGGCGGTTATGAAACGGACTTTTCCGCCCGCTTGACCAATTCATCCAGCTGAATGGTCGACAGCGCCGACGCAAATGCACGCTCGGCCTGGGCAAGAGCGGGCAGCACCACGTCACCGACCAGGTCGGATCCAGGGAGTTGGGACGTCACCGGATCTTCGACCGTCCGCGCGGCCCGCAAAATCTCGTTCGCGGTGATGTGCTCGGTATCGCGGCCCAGTTCGTATCCGCCGCGCGGGCCCCGCACACCACGCAGGATTCCCTCGTGGACCAGAGCCTGAAGCACTGGTTCGAGGTGGCGTGGCGGCAGTCCATGCCGCGATGCGAGAGCCTTGGCCGAGACCGGACGCATTTGCGAATTAATCGCAACATCAATGACCGCTGCTATGGCCAAGATGCCTTTTCGGGACATCAACGGCATTCCAAAATACTCACCGTTTGTGTGGTTATGAAACATAACGGTAGTAAATTAAGGGAATGTGTCTAGCCCTCTGTATCGCTAATCGACACTTTTTGTTCCCGTCGAACCGAAACCGCCGCTTCCACGGTCCGTTTCGGACAGCTTTTCGACTATATGCACAGACGCTAATGCAACCGAAGCGATAACAAGCTGGGCGATTCGCATTCCACGTTCAACTAGGAACGGCGCCTTGCCGTGATTGACGAGCAGAACATTCACTTCGCCCCGATAATCGGCATCGATGGTTCCGGGTGAATTGAGCACGGTCACGCCATGTTTGGCGGCGAGCCCCGATCGCGGGCGAACCTGTCCCTCAATGCCCGGCGGCAGGGCAAGCGCAATCCCGGTGGGGATCATCGCGTAGGCGCCCGGCGCGATCGTCATGGGTTGTCCATCCGGGACGGCTGCGATCAGGTCGAGCCCGGCGGCCGCCGCGGTCTGATAGGCGGGCAAAGGCAGTCCAGCCCCGTGCGGGAGCTGCAGGATCTGTATGTCCACGTGCGTCACTTGTGAGGTTTGTCGAGTGTTGTGGCGATGCGCGCGACCAACTGGCGTGCGACCTCATCCTTGGACTGCGACGGCCAGGATTCGACACCCTGCGCGCTGACGAGATGGACGGTGTTGCGGTCGCCGCCCATGACCCCGGACGCCGGGGATACGTCGTTGGCGACGATCCAGTCGCAGCCCTTGCGTTTCAGCTTGGCCTTGGCGTGGTCGATGACCTTTTCGGTCTCGGCTGCGAAGCCGACCACAAGCGGTGGCCGGCCTGCCTTCAGTTTTGCCACCGTCGCCAGGATGTCCGGATTTTCAGTCAGGGCGAAAGACGGCGCGCCGGATGCGGTCTTCTTGATCTTCTGCTGTTCGGGCGCCGCGACACCCCAGTCGGCGACGGCGGCGGCAAAGATCGCAACATCGGCCGGGAGGCTTGCGGTCACCGCTTCGAGCATCTCGCGCGCAGTAGTAACCCGGATCGGCGTGACGCCGTGTGGGTCCGGCACATGCACCGGGCCGGAAATCAGCACGACCTCCGCGCCTGCGGCTGCCGCGGCCGCTGCTATCGCGTGGCCCTGTTTTCCCGACGAGCGGTTCGCGATGTAGCGGATCGGATCGATCGGCTCGTGGGTGGGCCCCGAGGTGATGAGGATACGTTTGCCGGCAAGCGGCCGGTCCGATGACCCGCTCAGCACGCGGGCCGCGGCCTCGGCGATCTCCAGCGGCTCCGCCATCCGTCCGGTCCCGGCCTCGCCGCTTTCGGCCATCTCACCTGCATTCGGTCCGATGAGGTGCACGCCATCGGCGACGAGTTGCGTGACGTTGCGGCGGGTTGCCGGATGTTGCCACATCATCGGGTTCATCGCGGGCGCAATCAGCACCGGCTTGTTGGTAGCGAGCAGCACCGCCGAGGCGAGGTCGCCGGCATGCCCGCCGGCCATCTTTGCGATCAGATCGGCGGTGGCGGGCGCGACGATCACGAGATCGGTGTCGCGCGCGAGCCGGATATGTCCGACGTCGAACTCGCTCTGCGCATCGAACAGGTCGGTAAAGGCTCGCTCTCCCGCAAGCGCGCCGACCGATAACGGCGTGATGAATTCGTGTCCGGCTTTTGTCAGGATGCAGCGGACGATGGCGCCGCGTTCGCGCAGCCGCCGGATCAGGTCGAGCGACTTGTAAGCGGCGATGCCGCCGCCGATCACGAGGAGAATGCGCTTGCCGGTCATGCTCATGAATCCAGCGTGATCGTTAACACAGATCGGCGCAGTCCGCCCAGATGCAGCCATTGCCCGCCCGATCCGTGGTTAACGACAGCAGCCGTCATTTCAGCAGGAAGACGACATAGGCGAGCAGTGCCGCGATCACCCACAAAGCGATTGCGGTGGCTCGGCCGCGCCTGGCTTCGGCGCGGCCGATATCGGCGACCGTTTCCGGCGCCAGCACGATGCCGTTGCGGGTGGCGGCGTCGAGCTGCTGGATCAGCGCCGTGCCGCGCGACAGCAATTCCGGAACCTGGCCGGCGAAACGGCCAATCTCGGCCAGACTTTTTCCGGCATCGTCGATGCGGCCTGCCGGCCCGAGATTGCGCTCGATCCATTCGCGCACCACAGGCTCTGCGGTCGACCACATGTCGAGCTTCGGATCGAGCGATCGCGAAACGCCTTCGACCACCACCATGGTCTTCTGCAGCAGCAGCAATTCCGGGCGAGTCCGCATGTCGAACAGGCTGGTGACCTCGAACAGCAGCGTCAGCAGCTTCGCCATCGAGATTTCGTCGGCGGCGCGATTATGGATTGGTTCGCCGATGGCGCGGATCGCCTGGGCAAAGTCCTCCACCGAGTGATGAGAGGGGACATAGCCCGCTTCAAAATGCACCTCGGCGGTGCGGCGATAATTGCGCGTGATGAAGCCGTAAAGGATCTCGGCCAGGAAGCGGCGTTCCTTCGGGCCCAGCCGGCCCATGATGCCGAAATCAACCGCAACCAGGCAGCCTGTATCGTCCACGAACAGATTGCCCTGATGCATGTCGGCATGAAAGAAGCCGTCGCGCAGTGCGTGACGCAGAAAGCTCTGGGTTACGACGCGCGCCAGGTTTTTCAGATCGATGCCCTTCGCCTCGAGCACGGCATGGTTCGACAGATGCGTGCCGTCGATCCATTCGAGCGTCAGGACGTCCTTGGTGGTGCGATCCCAGTCGATCGCCGGCACACGAAATCCTGGATCGTTTTTGGTGTTCTCCGCCATTTCGGAGAGCGCGGCCGCCTCGAGCCGAAGGTCCATTTCCAATGCGATCGAGCGGCGCAGGGTCGCCACCGTCTCGACCAGCCGGAGCCTGCGTGCTTCGGCGGAGTATTCTTCTGCATTGCGCGCGGCGAAAGCGAATGCATCCTGATCGATGGCAAAGCGCCTTTCAATGCCCGGCCGCAACACCTTGACCGCGGCCTCGCGCGGGCCGTCAGCACTGTCAATCCTAGCGCGATGCACCTGCGCGATAGAGGCAGCCGCGACCGGCGGCCCGAAGGTCGCATAGGCTTTGTCGATCGGTTTCCCGAACGCATGTTCGACGATCGCAACCGCTTCCGCGTGCGGAAAGGGTGGCATGCGGTCCTGCAGGCTTTCGAGTTCAAGCGCGATGGCAGGGCCGACGACATCCGGCCGGGTCGCAAGGAACTGCCCAAGCTTCACGTAGGTCGGGCCGAGTTGCGTCAGTGCGGCGGCGAGGCGGCCGGTCTGACCATCCTTGCCGCGGCGCTCGATCAGCTTGGCTAAGCGCAGCCCGAGCCGCGCCGGCACCGGCACCAGCGCCGGATCCAGATCGCGGAACGCGCCCTCGCGCGCGAACACATAGCCGGCGCGCATGAGCCGCAGCGAATTGGTGAGAGCGGAAATCATGCTTGCGTTCGCGTGCGCCAGGCCCGTGTCACAGCCGCCAGCCCGAATGCAGAGCGACCACGCCGCCGGTCATCGGCGTGAACGACACCCGCGCGAAGCCCGCGTCACGCATCATTGCAGCGAAAGCCTGCGGCTTCGGGAATTTGCGGATCGATTCCACGAGGTAGCGATAGGATTCCGCGTCGCCTGCGACTGCCCGGCCGAGCGCAGGGATCACGTTGAAGGAGTAAAAGTCGTAGAGCGTTTCCAGCGCCGGCACATCGACCGACGAAAATTCCAGACACAGGAAGTGGCCGCCCGGCCGCAACACCCGATGGGCTTCGCGCAAGGCCGCGTCGATACGCGGGACGTTGCGGATTCCGAACGCGATCGTGTATGCGTCGAAGGTGCCATCCGGCAGCGGCAATGCCTCCGCATTCGCCTCGATGAAGGTCACGGAGTGGTCGAGACCGCGCTTCTCCGCGCGTTCGCGCCCGACTGCCAGCATCTCGCCGTTGATGTCGAGGATGGTGGCATGGGTGCCGGCGCCGCCGGCCTCGATCACGCGGAAGGCGATATCGCCGGTGCCGCCGGCGACGTCGAGCAGGCGGAAGTCGCGGTCGGTCCTAGGCGGGTTCACGGCGGTGACCAGCGCGCTCTTCCAGGCTCGATGCAGCCCGGCCGACATCAGGTCGTTCATCAGGTCGTAGCGGCGGGCCACCGAGTGGAATACGTCGTCCACCAGGCCCTGCTTCTCCTCGAGCGGAACGCGCCGGTAGCCGAAATCGGTCTCTTTCGTGGAATTCTCGGTCATCATTACCGTGCTGTCTTGAGGCGGCGGGACGATAGCCCAGCCTGCCGGGGCGCGCTACATAACGGCTCAGCCCTCGTTAACGAGACCTGCGGAAGCCCCCGTGACCCCGACTTTCACCCCGCCAATACCGGTTTTCCGAATGTTTTCGGTCGAGAAGGCCCGCGAGTTCTACCTCGACTTCCTCGGATTCGGGCTGGACTGGGAGCACCGGTTCGAACCGGACATGCCGCTTTACATGCAGGTGTCGCGCGGGCCGGTGGTGTTGCACCTGAGCGAGCATCACGGCGATGCCTGTCCGGGGTCTACGGCCTATGTGCGCATGCGTGGGGTGCGGGACTATCATGCAGAGATCAGCGCAAGGAATTATGGCTACCTGCGCCCGGGGGTCGAGAGCCGAGACTGGACCGAGGCCGAGATGACCGTGACCGACCCGTTCGGCAACCGTATCCGGTTCGGCGAGATGCCCGCCGCGAAAGACTGAGCTTATGCCGGAACTTCCCGAGGTCGAGACCGTCCGCCGCGGCTTGCAGCCGGTGATGGAGGGCGCCCGGTTCGAGCGGGTCGAGGCCCGGCGGGGCGATCTGCGCTGGCCGCTGCCGGTGGATTTCGTCAAGCGGCTGGAAGGGCAGACCGTCACCGGGCTCGGCCGGCGCGCGAAATACATTCTGGCAGATCTGTCGTCGGGCGACGTGCTGCTCATGCATCTCGGCATGTCCGGCTCGTTCCGGGTGGCGCTGGCTGGCGCGGAAAAAACGCCGGGCGATTTCCACCATGAGCGCTCGAAAGCGGCAGCGCATGATCACATCGTGTTCCACATGTCGAATGGCGGCGTCGCCACCTTCAACGACCCACGGCGCTTCGGTTGCATGAAGCTCGTTGCGCGCGAGGCGCTGGAGCAGGAGCCGCTCCTGCGCGCGCTCGGGCCGGAGCCGCTCGGCAATGTCTTCGATGCCTCCGTGCTGGCCCAGGCCTGCGCCGGCAAGAAAACCAGCCTCAAGGCCGCGCTGCTCGACCAGCGCGTGGTGGCCGGTCTCGGCAACATTTATGTCTGCGAGGCTCTGCACCGGTCGCATCTCTCTCCGAAACGCAAGGCCTCCACCATCGCCAGCCGCAAAGGCGAGCCTAACGGGCGCGCGGTCGATCTGGTCGACGCCATTCGTGCGGTGCTGGGTGACGCGATTGCGGCCGGGGGCTCGTCGTTGCGCGATCACCGGCAGACCTCCGGCGAGCTTGGCTATTTCCAGCATTCATTCAGGGTTTACGACCGCGAAGGCGAGCCGTGTCCGACGCGCGGCTGCCCGGGCACGATACGGCGCATCGTTCAGAGCGGCCGCTCGACCTTCTATTGTCCGCTTTGCCAGAAGTGAAACGGGAGGCTGAATCCCCGGTCAGGCGGCCTTCGGACCGCCTCCGCGGCGACGTTGGAGCGATTCATGCATCGTCTCGGCCCGTTCCTTGTATTGACGATGCAGCCGTTCAAGTTCTTCGTCCGACAGGTCTTCCGCCGTCGCGAGCTTGCTGTCGGTGCCATCCAGCCGCAGGATCAGTTCGGCCAGTTTGATCTGGATCGCCGAGGTGTCTCGGTTCTGCGTGTTCTGGATCAGGAAAACCATCAGGAAGGTGATAATGGTGGTCGAGGTGTTGATCACCAATTGCCAGGTGTCGCTGAATCCGAACAAAGGACCGCTGACGGCCCAGACCACGACAAGCCCAGCGGCCGTCAGAAACGTGACCGGCTTGCCGGCGAGATGGGCGATCGTGACCGCCGCTCGCGCGAAAACTCCTTGGTGATCGTCGGCTCGAGCTTCGACTTTGCGTGGGGTGCTGGATGCCACGGGGTGTGATGCTTGTATCGGCATTATCCCACTCCCTGAAAGACCGGCACGGGACTGTTCAACCGCCGGATACACGAACTCTTTCCGAGGCCGGGCCGCCGGGCCGGACCTGGAGGTCACAGCCATATGCGTAAAAGCAAAAACGCCGCGCGTTGGCGCGGCGTTTTTATCTTGGTCGCCATCGATCCGATCAGTTTTCGTGGCGCATCAGGACCGCCCGGGTCGCGTGGTCCGGACCGAATTCATCGATGCTCTCCACCTCGAGCAGCTTGGCGAGCCGGCTGCGGGCGCGGTTCACGCGGCTCTTGATCGTGCCTACGGCGCATTCGCAGATATCGGCAGCCTCCTCGTAGGAAAAGCCCGACGCGCCCACCAGGATCAGGGCCTCGCGCTGTTCTGCCGGCAGTTGTGCAAGCGCCACACGGAACTCGTTGAACTCGACCCGTCCGAGCTGGTCGGGATGCGATTTGAGGGTTTCCGCCAGGCTGCCGTCGGCATCCTCGACCTCGCGACGCCGCTTCCGGTATTCCGACCGGAACAGGTTGCGCAGGATCGTGAACAGCCACGCTGGCATGTTGGTCCCAGGCTGGAACGACTGGATATTCGCCAGCGCCCGAAGGATTGTCTCTTGTACGAGATCGTCGGCTCGATCCACGTTGCCAGAAAGCGAAATGGCGAACGCGCGCAGGCTCGGGATGGCCGCAAGGATCTGATCTCGGAGAGCCGGATCGACACTCATTCGGATTTCCCTTCCGTCGGGGTCTTGTCGAGTTGCTTGAGGAGGTCGGCGAACCGATCCGGCACGCCCTCCTGGACGACGTCGTCGTAGATCGCCCGCAACTGCTGTCCGATCTTGGACTGGATTTCCCGGTTGAGACCGGAGGCGTTTTTCTGGTTCATGGCATCCGGCTGCATGGAAGGTGATGTGCCTGATTTTCGTGTACTCATTTCGTCCTCGCCCGGCCTGACCGCCGGCCCCAGTCCAACCAGAATGCTTTATTGGCAAGAAGGTTCCGCGGCCGGGAACTTTTTTTGCTAAGAGACGTTGGGCCGCGACGTCTTCAGGCCCAACGGGAGGGATTTACGTGTCCGCTTCGCAAGCTATTGCACCTTATCTGCCGTTTTTGCGCCGCTATGCGCGCGCGTTGACCGGCAGCCAATCCTCCGGCGACGCCTATGTGGCCGCCGCTCTGGAGGCCCTGATCGAGGACACCTCGGTTCTGGACAATTCCTCATCTCCTCGCGTTGCGCTGTATCAGCTGTTCAGCAAGATCTGGAATTCGGTGGTGGTGAATTCCAAGGCGGCCCCTGAGGGGGGTGCCCTGCCAGCCGAGCAGCGTCTGAGCCAGATTACGCCGCGCCCCCGCCAAGCGTTCCTGCTGGTGGCCCTGGAAGGATTTTCCGAAGCCGATGCAGCGTCCATCCTTGACGTGGATATCCCGACGCTGCGCCAGCTGGTGGAGGAATCGGGCCGCGAGCTGGCAGCGGAGATCGCCACCGATGTCATGATCATCGAGGACGAGCCGTTCATCGCCATGGACCTCGAGGGCTGGTCGAAAGTCTGGGTCACCGCGTCCTCGGCGTGGCGCGCACCCATGCGGAGGCTGTCACGCTGGCCAAGGCGAAGCGGCCGGGGCTGATCCTCGCCGACATCCAGCTCGCCGATGGCTCGTCCGGCCTCGATGCAGTCAATGAATTGCTGCGCACGTTTGAAGTGCCGGTGATTTTCATCACCGCCTATCCGGAGCGCTTCCTGACCGGCGAACGGCCGGAGCCGGCATTCCTGATTGCCAAGCCGTTCCAGCCGGCGACGGTTTCGGCCGTTATCAGCCAGGCTCTGTTCTTTGAGCGTAACGCGCGGCGACGCGAGCGCCGGGCCAGCTGATCCGTCGGCCGGCTAATCAAATACCAACGGCCGGGACCTGTCCCGGCCGTAGTTTTTTGGAGCCAACGTATCTCCGCGTGCTTTCCTAACCGAGGCCCGAAAAGAAAAAAGGCGTGGCCGCTAATGCAAGCCACGCCTTAACAGAGCCGACCGAGCACGAGGGGGAGGGGATGACGGCCGGCACCTCCGTAAATACGCCGGAAAGCAAATCGTTCCGCAGAAAATGCCGGATGGGCACCGTTGACGTTTTGTATGTAAAAAAACGATGACGTGACCCTAACAATTGGAAACGCGACGCTTCCAGCGCGTTAGAGCCAACAAGCAAGATCATCGGTGGATGCTCACACAACGGCCCCCCGGTCCGGAAGGAACCATTTGAAGTTGCGGCCGTCGAAAACCGCGAATGCGAGTGAGAATGTGGTGAAAAAAACAAGGGGGAGCGGGAGCGAGGGCGGGGCGCCGGACGCGCTCTCAGAAAACGCACCAACCGGCACCCCTGAACGCGAGCAAGTCACCCGTGCCGACAGCGCAGATGCGGAGGTGCGGCTGCAGCAGGAAATCCAACGTCATGCGGAGACCCGGGCGGAGCTGGAGCGGGTCCGCACAGAATCGCGGCGCAAGTCGGACGAATGTGACGAAATCAACGCGCGCTTCGAGATGGCTTTCCGCGGCGCCAATATTCATGCCTTCATCCAGGATCGCGAGCTTAGATACACATGGATCGCCGGCCCGCGCGCCGACGACGTTACAGACCGAATGCTTGGCCGAACTGACGACGAAATCTGGATGTCGTTCGAACAGCAATCCGTTATCGCTCGCAAGCGGCAGGTGATCGAAACTGGAAAGCCCCAGGATTGCGAAGTCTCCAGCATCGCGCCTGATCGCCGGGCGCAATATGCCCTCCATATCGATCCGCTGTCGGCAGCTGACGGAAAGGTGGAGGGGATTTTATGCACGGCTGTCGACATCAGCCGCATGCGCTCTCTGGAAAGCGAACAGCGCCGCTTGATGGAGGACCTGGCTGCCGCTGCGCAGCGTTATGAATTTGCCTTACGCGGCTCCAACGTGGCGGTATTCACCCAGGACCTCGACCTGCGTTACAGGGCGGTCAGCAAGTCGCTGTTCGGCGTCGACCCGGATGCGATGCTGGACCAGACCGATATCGAGTTGCTCGACGGGGGGCGCGCCGCGGAGATTTCAGCGCTCAAGAGCGAGGTTCTGCAAACCGGCGCGCCATGCGATGCCGAGTTGCGAATCGAGAGCGCTGCCGGCGCTCGCTGGTACGATTTTCATATCGAGCCGATCCGCGATGGATCTGGCGTTGTGATGGGCATCACGGGCGCCGCCGTCGATATTACCGAGCGGAAAGAGGGCGAGGCGCATCTGCGGCTGCTGATGCGGGAGCTCACGCATCGCTCCAAGAACCTGCTCGCTGTCATCCAGGCCATGGCGCGGCAGACTGCCAAGCATACCGGCAGCGTGCAGACGTTTTTGGAGCGTTTCAGCGCTCGGGTGCAGGCTTTGGCGCGCTCGCACGATATCCTCGTCCAGGAGAGCTGGCATGGCGCATCGCTGAAGGAACTTGCGCGCTCGCAACTCGCATATTATCTCGAGCGCGAACCCGATCAGGTCTCGATCGAAGGCCCCGATATCCGCCTGAAACCGGAAGCCGCGCAAAGTCTTGGCCTCGCGCTGCATGAACTCGCCTCCAACGCTGCAAAATTCGGCGCCCTGTCGCAAAAGGGAGGGCGCGTCGAAATCAGCTGGCAGCCGCTCGGGGATGCGGGGATCCTGCTGGTCTGGCGGGAGACCCAGGGGCCAAAGGTGAGCGCCCCCAAGCAACGCGGGTTTGGCAGCATGGTCATCGAGCATAATCTCGCGCGGGCGCTCGATGCCGATGTCGACCTCGATTTTGCCACGGAGGGCGTGACCTGCAGGGTCGCGGTTCCACAAAATCAGCTCGTGGCATCGGCCCGATAACGGAACGGGGCAGGCCGTAAGACGTTGTAAGCCGGGGCGAGGCAGCCTGACGCGGCTTCAGCCCATATCGGAGAATATGGATCATGCTGCGCAAGACAACTTGCGCTGTCGCTGGTGTCGCTCTCGCCTGTGCGACAGCTTTATCTCTATCGGTGGCCGCCCAATCCGAGGCGCTCACGAATCTCGATCTCCGCTGGCTAGATATGTCCAAGAAGGCGGACCGTCTCAGTGTCGCGGCTCCTGCGGACAAGAGTACGGTGATGTCGTTCGACCTGTCGTCGCAAAGCATGACCATCGTCACGCGCGTGCCTGCCGATCGGACGGTCGAGAGCGCTGTTCAGGCGCCCCGGCCGACCTCGGTTCGCACCATCCCTATGCACCCGGTGCGCGAACTGCCGAACGGTCCCGAGGTGAAGAAGGAAAAGCTTCCGACGGGCTGCGAGCCGGCCTTCAGTCCCGTTACCAATCCGGATTTCGCGCATATCGGCGTTCGCTGCGATTCTTGATCGCGGCGGGCTAAACGCAGCAATCGAAACTTTTCGACACGTCGGACATAAACAAAGGGGCCGGTTCTAAACCGGCCCCTTTTTCGTATTGATGATTTGCCGGCCTTAAATCCGGCCCATCAAAAGCAGCACCAGCACCACGACAAGCACCACGCCAACGATGCCGGACGGACCGTAACCCCAGCCGCGGCTATATCCCCAATTGGGAATCGCACCGATCAGAATGAGGATGAGGATAATCACGAGGATAGTGCCAAGCGTCATAGCCAGACTCCGCTGTTGATATCATGCGTGCGCGCGAACACGCGTCGGTCGATGCGCCGGCCTCGGGGGTGCTGTCGAGGCGCGTAAGACATCAGCGATCAAACGCCGCAGGTTCCATTCGGTTCCCGGCGCGAAGCGGCACATCGCATCGTTATGTTGGAACCGGATTTGCCGGGATACGTTCATTCCCACTGGCGATGCGAAAACGTATTGCGACGATCCGCCAATAAAACTCTGCAGGATATTCGCGAGTGCTTCACCGACGTCAGAGATCACCCCGAGCCAGTAACGATGGTCCATGCGCGCGGTAACTGTGCTGCCTGGAGTCAAAGGGTCTATCCGGCTGGACGACATTGCCGAGCCGCCGCTTTCGGACGGCGCGATTCTGGTTCGCTCACGCGCGCTCGGAATATGCGGCACCGATCATGAAATTCTGGACGGCCTTTACGGATCGGCGCCGGAGGGCGCGGAGCGGCTTGTGCTCGGTCATGAGTCATTCGGTATCGTGCAGGAGGCGCCCCCCGGTAGCGGGTTCTCCGTCGGCGATCCGATCGTGGGGATCGTGCGCCGCCCCGATCCGCTGCCATGTCCGTCCTGCGCGGCAGGCGAATGGGACATGTGCCGCAATGGCGGCTTTACCGAACGTGGCATCAAGGAGCGGCACGGCTTCGGCTCGGAGCGATTTCGCGTCGAGCCCGATTTCGCCGTCGCGGTCGACCGCGATCTCGGCCTGACCGGCGTGCTGATGGAGCCCGCGAGCATCGTCGCCAAGGCCTGGGACCATGTCGAGCGGGTGGGCCGCCGGTCGCAGGCATGGTCCGCCGGTACGCTCCTCGTCACCGGAGCGGGGCCGATCGGCTTGCTGGCGGCGCTGATGGGCCGGCAGCGCGACCTCGACGTTCATGTGCTCGACCGCAACACGGATGGTCCGAAGCCCGGGCTGATCCGCGATCTCGGCGGCACGCATCATGCGGGGCCGCTATTCCTGCGTGATCTGCGCTTCGATATCGTGATGGAATGCACGGCCGCACCCGAGATGATCGTCGAGTCGATTTCGCGCTGCGCGCCATCCGGGATCGTTTGCCTGCTCGGGGTGTCCCCTTCGGGCGTCAAGACCGAGTTCGATATCGGTGGTTTCAATCGCAAGCTTGTCCTCGGCAACGAGGTCGTGTTCGGCGCGGTCAATGCCAATCGTTCGCACTATGCGCAGGCTTCGTCCGCGCTGGCCGCCGCCGACCGGTCGTGGCTCGACCGCATCATTACGCGGCGGGTGCCGCTGTCGCACTGGCGCGAGGCATTCACGCCGCGCCCCGACGACATCAAGGTCGTGCTGGAATTCTCGTAGATGGCATCGCGGATCGAAGACTATGCAATGATCGGCGATTGCGAGACGGCGGCTCTCGTCGGGCTGGATGGATCGATCGACTGGCTGTGCTGGCCGCGCTTCGATTCCGACGCCTGTTTTGCAGCCTTGCTCGGCACCCCGGAAAACGGCCGCTTCAAGATCGCACCGCTCGACGACGCCCGGGTGACGCGGCGTTACCGGGACAATACGCTGATCCTCGAAACCACATTCGAGACGTCAAGCGGCGCCGTAACCGTGATCGACTTCATGCCGGTCAAGACCGGACTGGTCGACGCATCCGATCTCGTGCGCATCGTCCGCGGCGATCGCGGCAGCGTGAAAATGTGTGCGGATCTGAGGCTGCGCTTTGGATACGGCAGGACCATCCCCTGGATGGCGCGGATCGATGACGTGACCTTGCGCGCCATTGCGGGCCCGGACATGGTCCTGTTGCGATCGCCGGTGAGGCTGCATGGCGAAGGCTTCAAAACCGTGGGCGAGTTTACGATTTCCGCCGGCGACAGCGTCGCGTTCACGCTGGTGCACTCGCTCTCGCATCTTCCGCTGCCGGAGGTGGCCGATCCGGAACAGTCGCTGGCCGCGACCGAGCGCTTCTGGCGGAACTGGATTGCGCGTGCGCAGGGCGCAGGGCGTCATGCCGGCCTGGTCAACCGTTCGCTGATCACGCTCAAGGCGCTGACCTACAGCCCGACCGGCGGCATCGTCGCTGCGCCCACGACCTCGCTTCCGGAATTGCTCGGCGGCGAACGCAACTGGGACTACCGCTTTTGCTGGCTGCGCGATGCGACGCTGACGCTGCTCGCACTGATGAATGCGGGATATTTCGAGGAGGCGGAGGCGTGGCGGGACTGGTTGCTGCGCGCCGTGGCCGGGTCTCCGGACCAGATCCAGATCATGTATGGACTCGCGGGCGAGCGCAGGCTGTCGGAAACGGAATTGCCCTGGCTGCTGGGCTACCGAAAGTCACGGCCGGTCAGGATCGGCAACGGCGCCCACGATCAGCTGCAGATCGACGTCTACGGCGAGTTGTTCGATTCGCTGCATCAGGCGCGGGAAGGTGGGCTGCCGCAGCCGGAAACGGGCTGGAGCCTGCAGCTTGCGTTGCTCGAACATCTCGAGCGCGTGTGGCGCGAGCCTGACGAGGGGATCTGGGAAGTGCGCAGCCAGCGCCAGCACTTTACCCATTCCAAAGTCATGGCATGGGTCGCGTTCGACCGCGCCGTGCAGGACGCCGAGCGTCACGGTCTGCCGGGTCGGGTCGCGCACTGGCGCGATGTCTGCGATGAAATCCGCGCGGACGTGCTGGCGAACGGCTTCGACACGGAAATGAATTCGTTCGTGCGTTCCTATGGGACGCGAGAACTCGATGCGAGCCTGCTGCTGCTGGCCGAGGTCGGCTTCGTTGCGGCGAACGATCCGCGTTTCGTCGGGACGGTGCGGCAGGTCGAGGAGCGCCTGATGCGGGAGGGACTTGTCTACCGTTACGACACGCTCGCGTCGCATGACGGACTACCGCCGGGCGAGGGTGCGTTTCTTGCCTGCAGCTTCTGGCTGGCCGACGCCTATGTACTGATGGGACGGCGGTCGGACGCCGACGCCCTGTTCGGCCGGCTGACGTCGCTGTGCAACGATGTCGGACTGCTCAGCGAACAATACGATCCGGTGGGACGGCAGCAGCTGGGCAACTTTCCCCAGGCCTTTTCCCATATCGGTCTGCTGAATACCGCCTTCAATCTGTCTTCGATGGAAAAGCCTGCCGAACAGCGTGCCGAACGGGTGTCGGACGAGGCTGGGGCCTGAGCCAGACTCGGATTGAGCGGTGCTTAAACCCAGAGCAACATCAGCGCGAACAGCACGCTCACCATCGCGACACTGACGATCAGGACAATCAACACGGGACGGTCAAGGAAGCCCGCACGGGCCTCGACTGGCGTCAATACTTCTCTGTCACCCCTGTCTCGCCAGCGCCGCCAAATCATGAAGGTCCATCTCCTCTTGCTCGCCCGCGTGGGCATGCTGGACCTCAACGTTTGCGCCGCCGGACGGTTCCGGCGCCGATACCGCCCATTGCCGAACGGAACCGCTATGTTAGGTTCGCTGCCGCCGCCGTCCGGTTGAGCCCAAAGGAGATTGCATGAGCTCGTCCCTGATCATTCTTGTAGTGATTGCCGGCCTCGTCTTCTGGGGAATCACGATCTACAACGGACTGGTCGCGATGCGTCAGCGCGTGAGCCAGGCCTTCGCCGATGTCGATGTGCAGCTCAAGCAGCGCCACGATCTGATCCCCAACCTGGTCGAGACGGTGAAGGGCTATGCGACGCATGAGCGCGAGACGCTCGATGCGGTCGTCAAGGCGCGCAACGCGGCAATCGCCGCACAAGGTCCGGCCGCCCAGGCTGCGGCCGAGAATATGCTGACCGGTGCGCTGCGCCAGCTGTTCGCCCTGTCGGAGGCCTATCCGGACTTGAAGGCCAACACCAACTTCCAGCAATTGCAGACCGAAATCGCCGATATCGAGAACAAGATCGCGTCCGCCCGCCGTTTCTTCAACAACGCGGTGCAGGAGTACAATACCGGGATCGAGAGCTTCCCGGCGGTGCTGGTGGCCGGATCGCTGGGATTTCACAAGCGCGAGTTCTTCGATCTCGGCGAGACGCGGCCGCAGCTCGAACAGGCTCCGCAGGTCAAGTTCTGAGCTCGGTCTCTGACATGCGGCGGCCATCAGTGCGGCGGATTTGACGTTCCTACCAGTGCTCGCGGCGAGTCCATCGTAGGAACGTCAAATCCAAAGCCGCACTGGAATCATCAAGATTTGCTAGTGTCCCTGTAGTTCCGACGCTTGTAAAAGTGCTTCCTATGAAGGGTACAAGCGTCGAAACTGGGACACTAGTTGCCGCCGCGGCGGGGCGTTGAAGCATGGCGGCCTACGGCCTCTATACGCATATCCGAAGCAATCGCCGCCGTTCGGTCGCGCTGCTGATCGGCCTGTTTCTTCTCGTCTATCTGATGACCTTCGCCGGCGCCCTGATCGCCGAGGCCTTTCTCGACGGGCGCGCCTCGTTCGACGAGATCGTCGCGCGCGCCTTTCGTGACCTGATCGGCTCCGCGCCTTTGGTGACAATCGGGACCGCGATATGGCTGCTGATCGCGTACCGTTTTCACCAGCGGATGATCGATGCGCTGACCGGTGGCCATGAGGTCACGCGCCGCGAGCAGCCACGGCTCTACAACCTGCTTGAAAATCTCTGCATCTCGCGCGGCATTCCGATGCCGAAGCTGAAGATCATGGATAGCGCCGCGCTCAACGCCTTCGCCACCGGTCTCAACCAGAAGCAATATTCGATCACGGTCACCAGCGGTCTCGTGGATCGCCTGACCGATGCCGAGCTTGAAGCCGTGCTCGCGCACGAATTGACCCATATCCGCAACGGCGACGTGCGCATGATGGTGGTCGCCGTCATCATGGCGGGGGTGATTTCGTTCGCCGCCGAAATCTTTTTCCGCATGATGTTCCGCGGCGGAATGCGCATGGGCGGCGGTTCTTCATCGGGCGGTGGCGACCGGAAGGGCGGTGCGGGCGCCGCGATCCTGCTTGCAGTGGTGCTGATCGCGGTCGCCTGGTTTCTCTCGCTGGTGATCCGCTTCGCGTTGTCACGCTCGCGCGAATTCCTGGCCGATGCCGGAGCGGTCGAGCTGACGAAGGACCCTGACGCCATGATCATGGCGTTGCGCAAGATCGAGAACCGCGGCGAACTCGACGGGGTCACTTCGGCGGTGATGGAAATGTGCGTCGACAATCCGCGCGCGGGATTCGCCGACATGTTTGCGACCCACCCCTCGATCGAGAGCCGGGTCGATGCGCTGGTGCGGATGGCGGGCGGACACGATCCCGGGGCGCTTGCCGCGTTGCCAGAACCCGATCGCGTCGAGGCGGCGACGCAGGACGCCGCGAATGGTACGACCCTGCAGGAACCGCAACCGCAGGGACCATGGAGCGAGCCGCAGCCTGCGCCGCAATCCGCGCAACGGGATGGGCCGTGGGGTCCGGTGCGCGGTTAGTGCTGTTTGCGTTAGCCGCCGGCCTACAGGCCGTATACGCCGGTGCGGGGATCGCGCCGCAAGGTCGGATGCTGCGATCGATCCGCCTGGCTTGTGGCCGGCGCGAGCCGCACGCCGTCGAGTTCTTCGTTGACGCGGCCATATTCCTGTTTGGCAAGACGTGCGATCGCAAGCCCCGCGACCAGACCCGCAGCCCACAGCACCAGTCGAGGAATGATCGGGATCATTGTTGTGCCCCCAATAGTCGCAAGTATCACAAACCGTAGCGGGCCCAGATGGCCCGCTGTTCCGCCGCAGACAGAATGTCTCCGGCAAGACCCTGAGCGCCGTCTGCAAAACCCCCGGCGATCCGCGAACCGACGCCCGGAATTCGGCGGCCGAACCATCCACGCTCGGCGATCAGCGGGAGGTAGACATTCTCGCCGAACCGGGCCCGCATGAACGAGCGGACTTCGCCAAAGCCGTCGACCAGACCGAGTTGATGCGCCTGCTCACCGGCCCAATATTCGCCAGAGAACAAGGCCGATTCTGGGCCGGTGAGCTTGCTGGCGCGGCGCTCCTTCACCAGCGCAATAAAGCCTTCGTGAATATCCTCTTGGATCGCCTTGATATGGGCGACGTCTTCAGGGTTTTCCGGCAGGAACGGGTCGAGGGTCATTTTCCGGTCGCCCGACGTATAGACCCGGCGCTCGATCCCGAGCTTCTGGATCGCCTTGTCGAGGCCGAAGGTTGCGCCGATCACGCCGATCGAGCCGACGATCGAAAACGGATCGCAATAGATCTCGTCGCCCGCGCACGCGACCATGTAGCCGCCGGACGCACCGGCATCCTCGATGAAGACGATGACCGGAATCTTCTTTTCCTCGGCTAATTGCCGGATGCGGCGATAGATCAGATGCGATTGCACCGGCGATCCGCCGGGCGAGTTGATCAGCAGCGCGATCGCCTTGGCGCGTTTCGTTGAGAATGCGCGATCGAGCAGCCGCGCAACGCTCGCGAGCGTGACGCCCGGCCGCAATGGCGAGGAAAATCCGATCACGCCGGTCAACCGGACCACCGGCACGACGGGGGTGCCGCGCCGCATACGCGCGGGGATCAGCGATTCAAAAAACTTGCGGACCTGTTCGCCCGAAAACTCTGGCATCTGTGCTCAACTTTCCTTGAACGGCTTCTGTGGTTACCGGACATTAACGCAAACGCGGTGTGTATGCGGCCGGGGAAAACGGGCCGGTTGTCGCAGGATCGGCCCAGATCGTGGATGCGGGACACATGGCGATGAAAGTCTATATGCTGATCCTTCTGCTCGGCGCGATCGCGGCATTTGCTCACATGTCGACGCTTGGGACCCCGTCAAAGCCCGAACGTCTCGGCTAGATCGCTATCGCGCGGCGATACGCAAGGCCGCACCCTGCCGCAAAATCGCTTCGGCGTCCGCGCTCGGTCGCAGGGTGGCGTCATTCAGGAACAGGGGCGGCAGCATGCGCATCGGCGCGTCTCCGCCTTTTACGGCCGTCGCAATCACCCGGATGGCTGGGCGTTCCGGGGCCGGATGGACCGGCAGCACCGATATCGTCCCGTAGCCCGCTTCGAGCGCCTGCAATACCGATGCGATGTCGTCGGCACGCCAGATCAGCGTGAGGCTTCCCCGGTCGCGCAGCGAGATGCGTGCTCGTTCGAGCCATCGTGGCAGCAATTCGGAACCGGCCGCATGCGCCAGCCGGCGGCTGGCGTCGGGTGACGCCTGATGGCGGTCGTCGTTGAAGGGCGGGTTCATGAAGATGTGATCGAAAAGTTCGCCGGTGGGCGGCGCGGTCACATCGCGCGCTACGACCTGGGCGCGATCGCTGAGGCCGTTGCGGGCGATGTTCTGCTCGGCGAGCGCGCAGAGCGCCGGATCGATCTCGAACAGCGTCGCGTCGATGTCCGGCACCCGCGCAAGCAAAGCAAGGCTGGCCGCGCCGACTCCGGCGCCGAATTCGGCCACCCGCTCGCCCGGCTGTGCGGGCACTGCCGCGGCAAGCAGAATGGCATCGTGGCCGAAGCGATGCCCGCGCCGAGGCTGAAACAGGCGGAGCCGGCCGTTCAGGATCGCATCGTCGGTGACGTCCATCGGGGTTCCGGTCTGCCCGGGCATGCAAGTCTCCAGCCCGGCAGCCTTGGCCGGCCCGTCATCGGGCTTGCGGCCGCAATTCCTTGCCGAGCCCGGCCTCGGTCAGCAGTGTGCGAGCCTCCCGTTCGGAATCGTCTCCGACCAGGATCCGGCGCGGCAGCATCCCGATCGACCCCTCCAGCACGCTCATATTCTGGTCGAGCACCATGTAGGGAATGTGCGCTCCGGTGAACAGCGCCTCAATCGCGCTGATCAGGACGGCATCGTTGGTACGGACGATTTCGCGCAAAGGGTGTTATCCTGTTGGTCCGGCCCCGGTCCCGCAGCCCGATCATGCCACGATCCCGGGTCGCATAGCCAAGGCCGCAAATGAATTGTGTTGCTTCCGCGAAGAAGCCAAATAGCGTATCGCGGCAAAGCGGCGCACTTGTCCGCCTAGTATAGCGTTTCTATTCTGGTCCTGTCTGTCCCGGGAGTGCCTTGTTTGGCTGTCGTCATCCCCTTCGAATCGCAGCCTTCGGCTTCGATCAACCGGCTGGTTGAACTGGTCGCGCCCGATATGGAGCGGGTCAATACCGCCATTCTGGCCCGCACCGGCTCGCAAGTGACCATGATACCGGAGGTTGCGAACCACCTGATCAACTCGGGCGGCAAGCGGCTGCGGCCGATGCTGACGCTGGCGATGGCGCAGCTCTCCGGCTACGACGGCGAGGGCCATATCAAGCTCGCGGCGGCGGTGGAGTTCATGCACACCGCGACCCTGCTCCACGACGATGTGGTCGACGAAAGCGAGATGCGGCGGGGCAAGCTCGCGGCCCGCATGCTCTGGGGCAACGAGGCCAGCGTTCTGGTCGGCGATTTCCTGCTCGGGCAGGCATTCCGGATGATGGTGGATGTCGGCAACCTGCGGGCGCTCGATATCCTGTCGCAGGCCGCCACCGTGATCGCCGAAGGCGAGGTCATGCAACTCGCCGCCGCCAAGAATACGCAGACCACCGAAGACGAGTATCTCTTTGTCATTCGCGGCAAGACCGCGGAATTGTTCGCCGCCGCCTGCGAGGTCGGGCCGGTGCTGGCCGGTCTCGGCAAGGCCGATCTCGCCGCGTGCCGCTCCTATGGGATGAATCTCGGGATCGCGTTCCAGCTCGTGGACGATGCGCTCGATTATGGTGGCAAGTCCGCCAAGCTCGGCAAGAATGTTGGCGACGATTTCCGCGAGGGCAAGATCACCTTGCCGGTGGTGCTGTCGTTCCGACGCGGCACCGCGGAGGAGCGGGAATTCTGGACGCGCTGTCTCGAGCAGGGTGCTGCGACCGACGATGACCTCGACCGCGCGATCACGCTGATGACGAGGCATCGGGCGCTGGAGGATACCATCGGCCGGGCCCAGCATTACGGCGCGATGGCCATCGATGCATTGGCGCTGTTTCCGCCCTCGCCGATGAAGGCGGCGCTGGAGGAAACCGTCGCCTTCTGTCTGGCGCGGGCTTATTGAGCCGGCGCGCTGCCGGCGCCAAGAATCGTCGCTTGCACCCACCAGCCCGGATGATCTCGCCGCAGCTCCGCTGCCGCGTCCCGTGCGTCATCGGTCGACGCGAACAAGCCGAAGCAGGTCCCGCCGGATCCGCTCATGCGTGCGAGTCGGCAGGTCGCGATACGGCGCAATGCTGCCAGCGTTTCGCCGACAGCGGGGAACAGGGCCAGCGCTGGCGGTTCGAGGTCGTTGCCGGAAGCACGCAGAGCGTCCAGCAGCGCGTCGAACTGAGGTGGCGCTTCCGCTTCGGCCAGCCGCGCTGCGGGATCGGTGTCGATCGCCGGTGGCGCAACGCCCTCGCGGCTCCGGGCGAGCGCGCCGAACACCGCACCCGTCGGCACAGGTACGCCGGGATTGACCAGCACCGCAGGGAGCGCAGGTAGGCGCAGCGGTTCGGACAATATCTCGCCGATGCCGCGCATGATACGGGGCTGCGGATCGAGACAGACCGGAACGTCGGCGCCGGTTGCACGCGCGGCGGCGATCAGCCGGTCGTCATCCAGAGGCAGATCGTTGAACTGCGCGATCAGCCGCAAGGCTGCCGCCGCGTCCGAAGATCCGCCGCCGATGCCCGCCGCAACCGGAAGCCGCTTGTTCAGATGGAAGTGGCCCGAACGAAAATCGGGGATCAGCGCCTTCAGCGCGCGCACGGCCTTCAGCACCAGATTGTCGCCGAGCGGGCCGGCTTGCTCTGCGCTCTCGCCAGTTACGGAAAGCGCAGATGCATCGCCTGGAAGGAGACGCAAGTCGTCGCCGACACCGGCGAACACCACGAGACTTGCGAGGTCGTGGTAACCGTCCGGACGCTTACGCCCGATGCGGAGCGTCAGGTTGATCTTGGCCGGAGCTAAGTCGGACAGCTCCGTCGAACCGGTCGTCACGTGCGGGTCAGCCGCCGTTATCCGATTTGCTCTTCTGCTCGGCGGTGGCGCTCGGGGTGTCGTCCGGCAGCCCGTTCTTGAGCTTCTCCTGGATTTTCACCAGTTCTTCCGGCTCGGGCTTGAGCGCGGCCGCATGCGACCACTGGAATTCCGCCTCGAGCTGGCGTCCGACCTTCCAATAGGCATCGCCGAGGTGATCGTTGATGGTCGGGTCTTCGGGCCTGATCTCGACCGCGCGCTCCAGATGCTTGACGGCTTCCTCGTAATTGCCGAGCCGGTAATAAGCCCATCCGAGCGAGTCGACGATGTAGCCGTCGTCGGGCTTCTGCTCGACGGCGCGGCGGATCATCTTCATGCCTTCGTCGAGATTGACGCCCTGGTCGACCCAGGAATAGCCGAGATAGTTCAGCACGTCGGCGCGGTCCGGGAACAGCTCCAGAGCCTTCTTGAAGTCGGCTTCGGCGGCCTGCCAGTTCTTGTTGCGCTCGTTGCAGATGCCGCGGGAATAAAACACGTTCCAGTTCGCGCGTGTCGGATTCTTGAGCTGGTCGATCACCCGCGAATAGGTGGTGGCGCAATCGGTGTATTGCTTGCGCGAGCGTTCGATGTGCCCAAGCATCATGATCGCTTCCACGTCGGCCGGATTTTCCTCGATCAACTTGCGCAGGTGATCCTTGGCTTCCTCGGTCTTTTCGAGCGAATCGAGATTGGCAGCGAGCTGGATCTCGGCATTGCGGTGAAGCGGCGAATCCGCAGGCACGCGCCGGTACATGTCGATCGCAAGCTGGGGCTTCTTCATCGTCTCGTAGAGATCGGCGAGCGACAGCAGCGCGAGCGGGTGGCGCGGATCGAGATAAAGCGCGAGTTGCAGATAGGCGAGCCCGAGCTCTTCGCCGCCCCGGCGTCCGACAACGGCGCCGATGCCGTACAGCACCTCGGCGGCGCCAGCCTGCGCGTTCGGAACCATCGGCGGCAATTTCGTGCCAGCTTCGACCTCCTTCATGGCCTGGGTGACCAGCGGATGGCGCGGCAGCGCCTTGTCGAAGGTCTCGTAGACCTCGAGCGCCTTTTCCTTGCTGCCATGCCGCGACAGGAAGCTGCCGTAGGATTCGACGACGCGCAGATTGGTGCCGTCGAGCTTGTGCACCTTCTCGAAGCGGCGCGCCGCTTCCTTCTTGTTGCTGGCAATGTCGAGGATCAGACCGGCATGCTCGTCCTTGAAGATATTGTACCAGTCCGGACCCTGCAGGCGGTCGATGGTCGCGATCGCCGCCTTCGGGTCGTTGGCGCCATATTGCGCCCAGGCCGTCAGCAGCGCGGCGGTCAGGTCGGTGACCGGGCCGCGAACCGATTGCGCGATATTGGTGCGCGCGGTCTGCCATTGCTTGTTCTTGATGGCGCGGATGCCGAGCACCAGCCGGGCGTCACGGTCGTTCTTGTTGACCTGGATGATGCGTTCTGCGAGCCGGAACGCCTCCTCCATGTCGCCCTGGGTGAGGGCGGCGCCGAACGCGCGCTGCAGCAGGTCGGGGTTCTTCGGATCGGCGCGCAGCGCGGCCCGCAGATAAGTGGATGCCGCGGCCGAGTCGCGCTGCTGGATCGCATGGCGGGCGGCCAGATAATTCCCGGATGCCGATGTGCGCGAGGGATCGGGCTTGGTCGGTGCCTGCGCGGCCAGCAGGCCAGGCAACATGAGGATACCGAACGCAGTGGTCGCGACGGCCACGGGCTTGATCAGGGTCGACAGGTTCACGTCGAAAATCTCCATCGTGGGCACCGCGAAGCGGTCCCGCCGGTTAGGATCGAGGATGACCTTTTTGCGCTTTTGCCGCAAGGACAGCCGCTCGCGCCTCTGCTTAGGCCTTTCGGCCGTAATGGGGGCTTTATCGTGACATTCCGCCGCTGTCGGCGTCACATATTCGGGTAGTTGGGCCCGCCGGCCCCCTCCGGAGGAACCCAGGTGATATTATGGTTAGGGTCCTTGATGTCGCAGGTTTTGCAGTGGACGCAATTCTGCGCGTTGATCACGAAACGAAGGTCGGCACCTTCGCCGACCCATTCGTAAACACCCGCCGGGCAGTAGCGGGTCGAGGGGCCTGCATAAATATCGTGCTCCGATGATTTTTGCAGCGCCATGTCCGCCACCTTGAGATGCGGCGGCTGATTCTCCTCGTGATTGGTGTTGGACAAAAACACCGAGGACAGCCGGTCGAAGGTGATCTTGCCGTCCGGCTTCGGATACGCGATCGGCGTGCATTCATGGGCGGGCTTGAGCGTCTGCCAGTCGGGCTTGCCGTGTTTTTGCGTGCCAAACAGGGAAAATCCCAGCGTGTTGGTCCACATGTCGAGCCCGCCCAGCGCCACGCCAACAATGGTGCCGAATTTCGACCAGAGCGGCTTCACATTGCGCACCGGCCAGAGGTCCTTGCCGACCGGCGACGTCCGCCACGCGTCTTCGTAACCGGTCAGTTCGTCGTTGGCGCGTCCCGCCGCCAAAGCCTGCGCAACGTGTTCCGCCGCCAGCATTCCCGAGGTGACCGCGTTATGCGAGCCCTTGATGCGCGGCACGTTGACGAAGCCCGCGGCGCAGCCGATCAGCGCACCGCCCGGGAAGACGAGCTTCGGCACCGACTGGTAACCGCCTTCGGTAATCGCGCGCGAGCCATAGGCGAGGCGCTTGGCGCCCTCGAACACATCACGCACCGAAGGATGGGTCTTGAAGCGCTGGAATTCCTCGAACGGCGACAGATACGGGTTCTCGTAGTTCAGATGCACGACGAAACCGACCGCGATCAGGTTGTCGTCATAATGATAGAGAAACGAACCGCCGCCGGTCTTGTTGTCGAGCGGCCATCCGAACGAATGCTGGGCAAGGCCCGGCTTGTGCTTCTTCGGATCGACCTGCCAGATTTCCTTCAGCCCGATGCCGAATTTCGGCGGCTCGCGATCATTCGCAAGACCGTATTTTGCGATCAGGATCTTGCTGAGCGACCCGCGCGCGCCTTCGGCGAACAAGGTGTATTTGCCGAGCAATTCCATGCCGCGGGTGAAGGCGTCGGTCGGCTCGCCCTCCTTGCCGATGCCCATGTCGCCGGTGGCGATGCCGCGCACTTCGCCATTCTCGCCGGTGATCAGTTCGGCGGCGGCGAAGCCGGGATAGATTTCCACCCCCAGCGCCTCGGCCTTGGCCGCCAGGAATTTCGTGACCAGCCCGAGCGAACCGATGAAGCAGCCATGGTTGCTCATCAGCGGCGGCGCCATGAACAGCGGCACCTTGATCGCGCCGGATTGCGTCATCCAGTAGAAGCGGTCGTCCGTGACCTCGGTCTTGAGCGGGCGATCGGGATCCTCGCGCCAGTCCGGCAGCAGGCGGTCGAGCCCCGAGGGATCGATCACCGCGCCGGAGAGGATGTGGGCGCCGACTTCGGATCCCTTTTCGACCACCACGACGCTGGTATCCGGCGCGATCTGCTTCAGCCGGATCGCGGCGGCCAGCCCCGCAGGGCCGGCGCCCACGATCACCACGTCAAATTCCATGCTTTCGCGGGGCGGCAGTTCGGACATCGCTTGTTCCATGTTGGGCGTGAGAATCCGGGAACACGAGACTTAGAGTTCCTCTCATCGAGGTCTGGTTTTTCCACGTTTGGACCATTCGGACAATCAGTCTGCTGCCAACTCCGTGCTAAACTGACACCATGACCCCTGCCGAGGCCAAAGCCGTCCGCGATCTGCTGACCTACTATGTCGAAGCCGGCGTCGATATCGCGCTGGACGAGGCGCCCGCGAACCGTTTCGCCGACCAGACCGTCGCGGCGGCTCCGCTTCCGGATCCGGAGGCCGTTGCCGCACCGGCCGTGCGGCCGCGGGAGTTGCGCCCAGCCGCGCCGTCGGTTGCTCCAGCCGCGCCGCCCCCGCTCCCCGAGGAAGCGATCCTGGCCGCGCGCGCGGCGGCGAAATCGGCGTCCTCGCTCGATGCGCTGCGCGCGATCATGCGGGATTTCGAGGGCTGCGCACTCCGCACCACGGCGAAGCAACTCGTATTCGGCGATGGCAATCCGCAGGCGCGTCTGATGTTCGTCGGCGAGGCGCCGGGATCGGAGGAAGACCAGACCGGCATTCCGTTCGTCGGAAAGTCAGGCCAGCTTCTCGACAAGATGCTGGGCGCGATCGGGATTGCCCGCGCCGACGTCTATATTGCCAATGTCGTGCCGTGGCGGCCGCCGGGCAATCGCGATCCCTCGATCCACGAAACCCAGATTTGCCTGCCCTTCATCCAGCGGCAGATCGAGCTGGTCGGCCCGCAGGTGCTGGTTTGCCTCGGCAAGCCGGCGACCGCGACGCTGCTCGGCGTCACCGAGGGAATCCGCCGGGCCCGCGGGCGCTGGCTCGTCTACAAGACCGACACCCGCGAGGTCCGCGCGATGCCGACCTTCCATCCCGCCTATCTGTTACGAACGCCGATCGAAAAGCGCATGGCCTGGCGCGATTTCCTGGCGATCCGGAAGGCGCTGGGTTGAACTCTCAGGGTGTCATGCCCCGCGCAAGCGGGGCATCCAGTTCAAACATTATGGCCGCTGGATCGCCCGCTTTCGCGGGCGATGACACGGCGATGATCAGCCCCCCGGCACCAGGATCAGCTTGATCGCGAAAATCAGCGCCAGCGCGCCGACTGCGATCGAGACGTCATTGTATTTGCCAGCGATCAGCTTGATCAGCGCGTAAGTGATGAAGCCAAGGCCGATGCCGGTGGCGATCGAATAGGTCAGCGGCATCGTTATCGCGGCGATCACCGCTGGGGCGGACTCGGTGATGTCCTCCCAGTCCATGTTCGCCATCAGGCTCGCCATCACGCAGGCAACGAACAGAAGCGCCGCCGCTGACGCATAGGCCGGGATCAATCCCGCGAGCGGCGAGAAGAACAAGGCGAACAGGAACAGGATGCCGACGAAGACCGCCGTGAGCCCGGTCCGGCCGCCGGCTTCGACGCCCGCCGCGCTCTCGATATAGCTGGTCGTGGTCGACGTGCCGATCGAGGCGCCGAACATGGCCGCAAAGCTGTCCGAGATCAGCGCCTGCTTCATCCGCGGCACGTTACCGTCCTTGTCGACGAAGCCCGCCTTCTCCGTCACCGCGATCAGAGTGCCGGCATTATCGAATACGTCGATCATCAGGATCGAGAACACGACGATCAGGAACGACAGTTCGAATGTCCGCGAGAAATCGAGCGCCAGGAATGTCGGCGCGATCGACGGCGGCGTCGAGACGATACCCCTGAATTCGGACAGGCCGAGCGGAAGGCCGATGAGACCCACGACCAGAATGCCGATCAGCGTCGCGCCGTGAATCTTCCGCGCGTGCAGCGCCACGATCAGGATGAACCCGAACAGGCAAAGCAGCGGCGCCGCCTTGTTGAGACTGCCCAGCGTCACCAGTGTCGCGGGATGATCGACGATGATGCCGGCATTTTCGAGCGCGATGATCCCCAGGAACAGGCCGACGCCGGCGCCGATCGCGTATTTCAGGTTTCTCGGGATCTGGTTGATGATGTATTCGCGCAGTCCTGTCACAGACAGAATGAAGAACAGGACGCCTGACAGAAACACCGCGCCCAGCGCCTGCTGCCACGTGTATTTGTAGGTCAGCACCACGGTGAAGGCGAAGAAGGCGTTCAGTCCCATGCCGGGCGCGAGCGCGATCGGGTAGTTTGCGTACAGCCCCATCACGATGCTGCAGACCGCTGCGGCGATGCAGGTGGCGACGAACACGGCGCCCTGGTCCATTCCGGCTTTCGCGAGAATACTCGGATTGACGAAGATGATGTAGGCCATCGTCAGGAACGTGGTCAGACCGGCCAGCGCCTCGGTCCTCACGTTCGTGCCGTTCGCGGTCAGTCCAAAGTAGCGATCCAAAAAACCGTCTGGAGCCGCCGGTGTCCCAGCGGGCTTGGTGTTCGTGGCCATGTGTCTCCCCCTGCATGCCCCGTCTCAACCCGCAAGACTAGCGCGGCCCGGCGCGCGTCTTGACCGATTTGTGACGTTGTCCACCGCAAGAAAAGCCAAACTCATGCCAGACCGGCATGGTCGCGATGCCGCAGTCGGTTAGGCTTGGATTTGTGCGGCGAAGCGCATTAAGTGTCCGCCAACTGCCTCGCAAAATGGCAGATTCGGTCGCTTGAAGCGGCTGGGAGGTGCGGTCGAGTAGGCGAACACCGAAAGCGGACCAGGAGCTGCCTTATGGACTTCGACCCCGTCCTTCTCGCCCGGATTCAGTTCGCCTTCACGGTGACCTTCCACATCATCTTTCCGAGCTTCACCATCGGCTTGTCGGCCTATATCGCCACGCTGGGGCTGATGTGGCTGCGGACGGACAACGAGCGCTATCACCGCCTGATGCGGTTCTGGACCAAGATTTTCGCGGTCTCGTTCGCGATGGGCGTCGTGTCCGGGGTCGTGCTGAGCTACCAGTTCGGCACCAACTGGAGCCGGTTTTCGCTGGTCGCGGGCAACGTGGTCGGACCGCTGATCGGCTACGAGGTGCTGACCGCGTTTTTCCTTGAAGCCACCTTCCTCGGCATCCTGCTGTTCGGTTTCAACCGCGTGCCGCCCGGCATCTATGTGCTGTCGGCCGCCATCGTCGCCATCGGCACGGCGATGTCGGCGTTCTGGATTTTGTCCGCCAATAGCTGGATGCAAACTCCAACCGGACACGAGGTGCGCGACGGCATCGCCTATCCGGTGGACTGGCTTGCCATCATCTTCAATCCCAGTTTCCCCTACCGCTTCTCGCATATGTTGAACGCGGCCTATCTCACGACCGGATTCGTGGTGATCGCGGTCGGCGCGCGCTACCTGCTGCAAGGCAAGCATGTCGAAGATGCGCGCACCATGATGCGGATGGGGCTGTGGCTGATGGCGATCCTGGCTCCGCTGCAATTGTTCATCGGCGACCAGCATGGCCTCAATACCCTGAAGCATCAGCCGATCAAGATCGCCGCCATCGAGGCGCATTGGGACGGCAGCAAGCCCGGCGCGCTGGTGCTGTTCGCCTGGCCGGATGAGAAGGCCGAGAAGAACCTGTTCGAAATCTCCATCCCGCACGGCTCGTCGCTGATCCTGACGCACAGTTACGACGGTCTGTTTCCCGGCCTGAAGAGTGTGCCGCCGCAGGACCGGCCGCCGGTGCCGAATGTCTTTTTCGGCTTTCGCATCATGGTTGGCATCGGCCTCTACATGATCGCAGCCGCGTTGTTCGGCTGCTTCCTCTGGTGGCGCGGCAAGCTCTGGGAAGCACGCTGGTATCTGCGCATCGTCTCGATGACATGGTGGTGCGGCTTCGTCGCCGTGATCGCAGGCTGGGTGGTGACCGAAAGCGGGCGCCAGCCCTGGCTGGTGCACGGCATCCTGCGCACCGCGGATGCGATTTCGCCGGTGCCGGCGGCCAGTCTGCTCGGCACGCTGACGCTGTTCGTGATCTGCTACGGCATCGTGTTCTCGATGGGCATCTATTACATCAACCGGCTCATCAATATCGGACCGGAAGATCGGGTGATCGCGCCTGAGGACGGCGTGCCGACGCGACCGCTGTCCGGCGCCAACGACGCCATCGCCAAGGGGAGCTAGCCAGTGCCGCCGATTTGAAGTTCCTTCATTTCAGCCACGAGTCCTCAAAGGAACTTCAAATCGAAAGCGGCACTGGAACGATAGGTTTGCTAGTGTCCTTCGAATTCGAAGTTCGCTCACGAGCAAACTGCAAATTCAGGCGGACTTCGAATTCGGGACACTAGCCATGGAATGGTATCTCCCCGTCATCTGGGCCGGAATCATCGGCACCGCGGTCGCGATGTACGTGATCCTCGACGGCTTCGATCTCGGCCTCGGCATCCTGTTTCCATTCGCCCGCAACGAACGCCAGCGCGATCAGATGATGCGGTCGATCGCCCCGTTCTGGGACGGCAACGAGACCTGGCTGGTGCTCGGCGGCGGCGGGCTGTGGGTGGCGTTTCCGATGGCCTATGCCATCATCATGCCCGCGATGTATCTGCCGGTGATCGTCATGCTGCTGGCGCTGGTGTTTCGCGGGGTGGCGTTCGAATTCCGCATCGTCTCCGATAGCAAGCCGTTGTGGAATTTCGCCTTCACCTTCGGATCGCTGCTCGCGGCCTTCTCGCAAGGCATCATCCTGGGCGGATTGATCCAGGGCATCACCGTCAAGGACGGGCAATTCGCGGGCGGCCATTTCGACTGGGCGACGCCATTCGCGATCTTGTGCGGCCTGGCGCTGGTCTGTGGCTATGCTCTGCTCGGCGCCACCTGGCTGATCATGAAGACCGAAGGTGAGGTTGCCGATCGCGCGCGCCGCCAGGCCCGTGTGCTGTTGCTGGCCGTGCTCGGCTTCATGGCCGCGGTGTCACTGTACACACCCTACGCCATCCAGCGCATCGCCGATCGCTGGTTCTCGCTGCCGAACTTCTATTACCTGTGGCCGGTGCCGCTGGTGACCGCGCTGGTGGCGCTGCTGTTGTGGCGCTGGATCGGCAAGGAGCGCGACTCGCTGCCCTTCATCGCCTGTATCGGGCTTTTCCTGCTCGGCTATCTCGGGCTCGTCATCTCGAGCTATCCGTATATCGTGCCGCCCTCGCTCACGGTCTGGGATACGGCAGCAGCGCCAGCGAGCCAGATCTTCATGCTGATCGGCACGGTGTTCATGTTGCCGATCATTCTCGGCTACGTGATTTTCGTTTACTGGCTGTTCCGCGGCAAGGTGAAGGAAGGCGAGGCCTATCACTGACGGCGCATTATTGTGGCGCGGTCGTTTGTGCTTTCGGCCGCACCACACCCCAGCCGATGCGCAGCACCGGCGCGCGTCCGGGCAGCGCGCGATCGAAAGCCCGCGGCACTTCCGGCACCAGCCCCGGAAATTGCGCCGTGACCTCGGGCGGCGGGGTGCCGGCATTGTCGGTTGCGCGCCACAGCACGACCGCCCCCTTTTCCAAAGCGTCTTCACGGGTCGCGAGTTGAGGCCGTCCCGAGCCCGGCGCATGAAAAACCTGCGGGCGGCTGGCCGATGCAAAGGATACGAGCGACACCAGCCGTGGATCGCCGGCCACCACTTTAAGCTTGCGTTGCGTGCGCCGCTCGAAGTTCTCGGTGACGAATTGTGCGATCTCGTCGGCCGGCTGCGCGGTCCGCAGGTCGACCGCAAACAGCGCCGGCAATAGCAGGACGCCCATCGCCATCAATACGGCCGGCACGATCAGCAGGCTGATCCAGGCGATGGTCAGGATGCGCTGATGATGCAGCATGATCATGTCGCCGGCCGCGGCAACAATCGCGAGCCCCGACAGAACCAGCAGCGGTGGAATCCCCGACAGGTCCGCCTTGCCGGACACCACCGCAAACGTGGTGACCACGATCACCGGCGCCAGCGCGAAGCAATAGATGAAGCTTCGCGCGAACGGGTTCGCCGGATGCCCCGGAACGATGGCCGATTCATCCTTCTTGGTGCGTGCGAGATTGCTCGCCAGCACCACCAGGATGCCGGCTCCCGCATGGGCCACCGCGACCAGCACAAGCAGCCGCATCCAGGCGACGATGTTGCGGTCGACGGACTCGACGTTGCGCAATTTCGAGAGGTCCGGAGTGAAGGCGAAGCCATGGTCGCGGATCAGCACGGCGCCGGGCAGCATCATGCAGACCACGGTGATCGCCGCCATGCCAACTGCGGGATTGGCGGCGGATTTGCGCGCCTGCGGATTGATCAGAATAAAGGCGACCACGACCGCGAACAGCAGCAGAGCGAGGTGCGAGGTCAGCAGCATCAGCCAGAACATGGCGGCCAGCGCGAACCAGTAGAGCTGTTTGTCCTCGCCGATTGCGCGCCACAGGCACAGGATGGCAGAGGCCCAGAGCGGCATCATCAGGATGTCGGGACCGAAATCGGGCGAGCCGATGGTGAAAAACGAAATCCCGGCCATCAGCAGCACCGCCAGCACCGCGTGCCGCTCGCCGATGGTTGCCCGTCCGAGCTGGAACACCGCCCAATAGGTCGCGACGATGCAGATCTGCGACAGCAGGTACACGCCGATCATGTGGCCGCCGGCGGCGCGCAACGCGATCTCGGCCAGCCAATAGGCCAGCGGCGGCCCCAGTTCCGATCCAAATCGGAAGGAATGGCCGACCGCCAGCACCTCGGCGAGCTCGCCGGGCGGTGCCGAGTAGAACAGTGTCGGCACCGCGACCCAGAGCAGCGCCTGCGCCAACGTCGCCAGCCAGAACACAAGCCGCGGTCTGGTCCGCAGGATTTCGATAGGCAGGGAGACGGTGAGCATGGGTGCCGCAGGCATGAGTCCGGCTCTCCGCGGAGCCGGGGGCGCCAGAGATAAACCCGCCTGCGTCAGAGTGGCAACCCGGGAATGGAAATCTCGACCACGGGTGCGGGCCTCAGGCCGTCGGCAATCGCGACCGGGGAAAAGCTGCGACGGTGATGGATGGTGGGCCCGAGCCGCTGCAGAGCCGCGAAATGCTCCGGCACCGAATAGCCCATATGGCGCTCGAAGCCGTAGCCGGGATGCGCTGCGCCGATCTGCATCATCAGCCGGTCGCGGGTGACCTTGGCGACGATCGAAGCGGCCGCGATCGACAGCACCAGCGCGTCGCCTGAAATCACGGCCTCGCAGTCGCAGGGTACCTTGATGCGGTCGCGGCCGTCGACATAGACGAGCTTGGGCCGGCAGGGCAGGGCGGCGACCGCCTGCGCCAGCGCCCACAGCGAGGCCTGCAGGATATTGTCGCGGTCGATGCGCGCGGGCGAAGCGAAGGCAACGCCGACCTCGGCGGTCGCGCAGATGCGGGCGTAAAGCTTTTCACGCTCCTCGCGGGTGAGTTTCTTCGAATCGTTGAGACCGCGCGGGACGCGATCCGGATCGAGCACCACGGCGGCGGCGACCACCGGCCCTGCCAATGGCCCGCGCCCGGCCTCGTCGCAGCCGGCGACCGGCCATACTCCGCTCTTGTAGGCACGCCGCTCGCGCCGGAACGACGGCCGGACGATATCGTCCTTCAGGGGCAGGCGCGCAGGGGCCACTTTCCGACTCATGCGGCAGACATTGCGCGGGACCGGCGTCCCGGTGCAACGGCTAATCCGGCAGGATGCCGCGCCCCTCGGGCGACAGTGGAAACTGGGGATTATGCGCGACTTCCCAGATATGGCCGTCCGGGTCGGCGAAATGGCCGTGATAGCCGCCCCATGCGGCCTGCTTTGCCGGCACCAGTTCGGTTGCGCCGACCTCGAGCGCCAGCGCCATCACGGCATCGACCTCGGCCTCGCTGGCGCAGTTCCAGGCGAGCGACGTTCCACGGAAAGCGAAAGGCGCAGTGTCCGGCGGGAAGCCTGCGTCGCTCGCAAGTCCGCTGGCTGCATAAAGCGATAACGCCGTCGGCCGGCATCGAAAAACGCGACTTCGTGCTCCGGCGCGGCGCGGACTTTCCGCGTGAAGCCCAGCGCTTCGTAGAACCGCGCCGCGCGCGGCACGTCGCTGACGCCGAGCGTAACGAGGCTGATATGGGCGTGGGGCATGGATTTTACTCGTGTCGTTCCCGCTTTCGCGGCGACGACGACGCTAAAACAAACTCAGCTGCTCGCTGCCCTTCACCGGCTTCTGGAAATGCTCGGTGGTCAGCTTCGCGCGTTCCCGGTTAAGTCCCAGCCGTTCGCAGGCCGACTCGAAGCGCCGGCCGATCAGCCAGGCATAAGGTCCCTCGCCGGTCTGCCGCTTGCCCCAGGTCGAGTCGTAATCCTTGCCTCCACGCATCTCGCGCACGAGCTTCATGACGTGACGGAAGCGGTCGGGATAATTGGCGAGCAGCCATTCCTTGAACAGGTCGCGGACTTCCAGGGGCAATCGCAGCATCACATAGCCCGCGCTCTTCACGCCGGCGAGCGCGACCGCGTCGAGGATGCGTTCGATGTCCGCATCGTTGATGGCCGGGATCACCGGCGCGATCATCGCCGCCGTCGGGATGCCGGCGTCCGACAATTGCCGCAGCGCTTCCAGCCGTTTCGCCGGCGTCGACGCGCGCGGCTCCATCGTCCGGGCGAGCTTGCCGTCGAGCGTGGTCACCGAGATCGCAACCTTGGCCAGATTGCGCTTCGCCATCCGCGACAGGATGTCGATGTCGCGCGTCACCAACGCCGATTTGGTCACTATACCGACCGGATGACCGGCGCGTTCCAGCACCTCGAGGATGCGGCGCATGATTTCGTTTTGCTTTTCGATCGGCTGATATGGGTCGGTATTGGTGCCGATCGCGATGGTGCGCGGCGTATAGCCCGGCGCTGCCAGTTCGCGCTCCAGCAGCACCGGAGCGTCCGGCTTCATGAACAGCTTGGATTCGAAATCCAGCCCGGGCGACAGCCCGAGATAGGCATGCGTCGGCCGCGCGAAGCAATAGACGCAGCCATGCTCGCAGCCGCGATAGGGATTGATCGAACGGTCGAACGAGATGTCCGGCGAGTCGTTGCGGGTGATGACCTTGCGAGTGGCATCGACCTGCACGCTGGTCTTGAATGGCGGCAATTCGTCGAGGCTCTGCCAGCCATCGTCGAAGGCGATGCGGGCGAGCGCTTCGTAGCGGCCGGAGGCGTTGGAAAGAGTACCGCGGCCGCGGCGGCGTTGTCTGTCGACGCCGACGCCGAGGAGCCCGGACTGGTCGGAAGAACCGTCCTGGGATTTCCTCGCAAAGTCACCCGCAGGCGCGGAGGGCACGGGCGCCGGCGGGTGTCTCAGGGCTGCGGATGGTCTTGCCATAGCCGATATCTAGTCCTGCCGCTCGAACAAAACAAGAACATTGTGGAAGTTGATCGGGGTCGCTGAATATTGTGGCATTGGGTTTTCGTGCCCCACGATATGGGTTCTTTGAAACACTTGCGGGTCCACCGGAGTTCCAGCGTTCCGTTCCATGCTGAGCGTGATCATCCCGACCGACGAATCGGAACGTATCCTGGTACGGACGCTGGCCTGTCTGGTGCCCGGCGCCACCGCGGGTCTGATTCGGGACGTGATCCTTGCCGATGCCGGTTCCAGCGACGAAACGGCCAAGGTCGGCGATGTCGCCGGCTGCCGGTTCCTCTCTCTGCCGGGGCCCCTTGGACCGCGGCTCGACAAGGCGGCGGACCAGGCCCGCAGCGAATGGCTGATGTTCGTGCCGCCCGGGGCGGTCCTTGAATCGGGCTGGGTTGCGGATGTGCAGCAATTCATCGAGCGCGCCCCCACGGACATTGCCGCGACCTTTGGCTTGGCCGCCCGCCCGCATGGGCAGGATTCGTTGCTGACCGGCATGCTCGCGCTTTGGCGCGCCCGCCGGACGAGCCTCGCGCCGGGCCGCGGGTTGATCATCAGCAAAACATTCTATCGGGAGGTCGGAGGCTACAGGGACGTGCCGGACACCGAGGCGGACCTGTTGCGCCGGATCGGCAAGCGCCGCCTTGCGGTATTGCGCACCGGCCTGATCCAGAGCGAGCCCTGACCGATACTTGACTCAGTCAATCAATTGTTTGACGGTGTCAACGATCGGAGGATCGATGTCCCTCATGCCCGAATCCGGCTTCGAACAGCGCGTCGGCGCGGTCCGCCGCTTCGCGCGCTTCTATACGCGGAGGATCGGGCTGCTGGACGAGGGGCTGCTGGACAGTCCGTTCTCGCTATCGCAGGCGCGGGTGCTGTACGAACTGGCCCAGCAGCGTGAAGCCACCGCGACCGTACTGGCCTCGGCGCTGGATATCGATCACGGCTATCTCAGCCGCATCCTGCGCGGCTTTGAAGAGCGCGACCTGATCGTCCGCCGACGCGACGAAAGCGATGGCCGGCAGGTCGTCATTTCGCTGACCACCAAGGGGCACAAGGCCTTCGCATCGCTCGATCATCGCTCGCAGCGCGAGACCGGCAGCCTGCTCAAGCACCTCGACGACGCCGAACAGGTACGTGTCGTGACGGCGATGGAGACGATCGAGCGGCTGATCGGACGCGACGCTGCGCCGGAGCGGCGGGTTACGTTGCGCTCGCACCAGCCCGGCGACATGGGCTGGGTGGTGGCGCGTCACGGCGCGCTCTATGCAGCCGAATACGGCTGGAGCAGCCATATCGAGGCGATCACCGCGGAGATCGTCAGTGGCTTTCTGAAGACCAGCGATCCCGCGCGCGAGCGATGCTGGATCGCGGAGATGGACGGCGAGCCGGTCGGTTCGATCTTCCTGGTCCGCGACAGCGACGAGGTCGCGCGCATCCGGCTCCTGATCGTCGATCCGAAGGGACGCGGGCTCGGCATCGGCCGCATGCTGGTGGAGGCCAGCATCGCCTTCGCCTGCAATGCCGGATATCGCAAGATTACGCTATGGACGCATGCGGTGCTTACCGTCGCGCGCGCGATCTACCAGAAGCAGGGCTTCCGATTGATCGAGCAATGGGTGCACGACGATTTCGGCAAGCCCGAGCCGAGCGAGACCTGGGAACTGACGCTCTAGGCTGTCGTTGCGGTTTTTAGACTTTCGTTGCGGCTTTCGCAGCGCATGGCACCCCCGCGGCCGATTTCACGCGCTGTTGACCTTTGCCTGACATGCGGATGCGCCATGTTGAGGCATCCAGCAATCGGACGGACATCATGAATATCGATCTGAGAGGAAAGCATGCGGTCGTCACCGGCTCGACCGGGGGCATCGGCTTTGCCATTGCGAAGGGGCTTACGGCATCCGGTGCATCGGTCGTGATCAACGGCCGGACGGAAGACAGGGTGCAGCAGGCGGTTGCGTTGCTTAGGAAAGAGCTGCCATCCGCGAAGGTCGAGGGCGTTGCGGCGGATCTCGCGAACGCGGAGGCCGTTGCAGCCTTCGTCAAGCGCGTGCCGGCGGCGGATATCCTGGTCAACAATCTCGGGATCTTCGAGCCGAAGAATTTCGAAGACATCCCCGACGAGGATTGGTTCAGGTTTTTCGAAACCAATGTGCTGAGCGGCATCCGCATGTCGCGCGCCTATATCCCCGGCATGAAAGCTAAGGACTGGGGCCGCATCGTGTTCATCTCATCGGAGTCCGGCCTCAACATCCCGCTCGAGATGATCCACTACGGCATGACCAAGACCGCACAGATCGCGGTCGCACGCGGCCTTGCGGAATCGCTTGCCGGCACAGGCGTCACCGTCAATTCGGTGCTGCCCGGCCCGACGCGATCCGAAGGTGTGGTCGACTTCTTCGGCAAGATGGCGAAGGAACAGGGTGTGTCTCATGCGCAGATGGAACAGGACTTCATCGCGCAGCATCGCCCGACCTCGATCATCCGCAGGCTCGCGACAGTGGATGAGGTCGCCAATATGGTGGTCTATGCGTGCTCGAAGGAAGCATCGGCGACCACCGGTGCGGCGTTGCGGGTCGAGGGCGGATTGTTGCGCGGGATCGGTTAGACCGTCGCGCCCTGCGCCTTCGCGCGGCGCAGGTGCTCATCCAGCCGCGGCATGATCTCGACGAAGTTGCACGGCCGGTAGCGGTAATCGAGCTGGTGCGCGAGGATGCCGTCCCAGCCATCCTTGCAGGCGCCGGGCGAGCCCGGCAGGCAGAAGATGTAAGTCGCACCGGCAACGCCCGCGGTTGCGCGGGTCTGGATCGCAGAGGTGCCGATCTTGGCGTGGCTGACCATCAGGAACAGGGTCGCGAACCCATCCATCCGCTTTTCGAACAGCGGCTCGATCGCTTCGGGGGTGACGTCGCGGCCAGTGAAGCCGGTGCCGCCGGTGGTGATCACGACATCGACGCCTTTGTCGGCGATCCACGTTTTCACCTGCGCACGGATGTTCTCAACATCGTCGGTAACGATCGCGCGCGCGGCGAGCTTGTGCCCGGCGGCTTCAAGCCGCTCCACCAGCGTCGCGCCGGACTTGTCGTCCGCCATCTCGCGGGTGTCGGAGACGGTCAGGACCGCAATGTTGAGCGCGATGAAATTTCGCGATTCGTCGATGCCGGGCATTATGATTACAGCTGCGCAGCGCGGAACGTATCGCAATCCGCGACACGACCCGACTCAAGCCCGCGCTTGAACCAGCGCACGCGCTGCTCGGCCGAGCCGTGGGTGAACGAATCCGGTACCACGCGCCCGGTCGACTGCTTCTGCAGCCGATCGTCGCCGATCGCCGACGCGATCCCGATCGCGCCCTCGATGTCGCCCGGATCGATGAAGTCCTTCTTTCGCCGCGCATGATTGGCCCAGACGCCGCCCAGGCAATCGGCCTGCAATTCAACGCGGACCTGGATGTTGTTGGCGCGCGCCTTGCTGCCGGCAGCCTGCTGCATCTGCTGGGCGCGCGGCAGAATGCCGAGCAAATTCTGCACGTGATGCCCGACCTCGTGCGCGATCACGTAAGCCTGCGCGAACTCGCATTGCTTGCCTTTGCAGGCGCGGAATTTCTGCTCCATCTCGCGGAAGAACGAGGTGTCGAGGAAGATGCGCTTGTCAGGCGGGCAATAGAACGGCCCCATGGCGGACTGCGCCATGCCGCAGGCACCGCCGCTGGTCGCACCCGAAAACAGCCGCAGCCGCGGTGCGCGATAGGTCTGGCCGTTGGCGCGGAAGATGTCGCCCCACACGTCCTCGGTGGAGCCGACCACGGCGGCGACGAAATCGCCCTGGTAATCGGCTGGCGCGCCCTTCTTTGCCGGCGGCGCCTGACGCTGAGTCTGTTGCTGGGCCGGCCCCTGAATGATTTCAGCGCCGCCGATCAGGATGCGCGGGTCGATGCCGAGAAACCAGCCGATTAGGCCGAGCACGATGATGGTGCCGATGCCAAGCCCGCCGCCGCCCCCCGGGATCGGAAAGCCGCCGCCGCCGCCATATCCGCCACCCTGGCCGCGCACATCTTCGATGTTGTCGCTGCGGCGGAAATCATCCCAACGCATCCGTCCCTCCTGAAGCCGGCGGCAAGTGTCGCCGATCGAATCGCGTCCGTCCACGCCCCAGAACGCAGAAAGCGCCAATACGGTTCGTTACCAAATGGTTGTTGTTCGGGGTAAACGCCAGTCTCACAAAGCCATTGCAATTTAAGGGGATTTTTACCTTGGCCGGTCAGTATCCGGATTGTCGGTTGTAGGTCCCGCGTCACCGACCGCGTCGCCAGGTCTTGAGTTCTGAGTCATGGTAGAGTCGCGTCGCGGGGCGTCCAGGCGGACGCCCCGTTTGACTCCCGAGAAGAGTGAAGGCACCCGCATTCTTGTGGGCGACTGCGTCGCACAAATGGCGACGTTGCCGGCCGAGTGCGTCGATCTGGTCTTCGCCGATCCGCCCTATAATCTGCAGTTGCAGAGCGATCTGAAGCGCCCCGACGATTCAAAGGTCGACGGCGTCACCGACGACTGGGACAAATTCGGTTCGTTCAGGGAATACGACGAATTTACCCATGCCTGGCTGAAAGCCTGCAAGCGGGTGATGAAGCCGTCGGCCACGCTGTGGGTGATAGGCTCCTATCACAACATCTTCCGCGTCGGCGCCATTCTGCAGGATCTGGACTTCTGGATCCTGAACGATGTGGTGTGGCGCAAGTCCAACCCGATGCCGAATTTCCGCGGCCGGCGATTCACCAACGCGCATGAGACCATGATCTGGGCCGCGCGCGATCCCGGCGGCAAGGGCTACACCTTCAATTATGAAGCGCTGAAGGCCGGCAATGACGACGTGCAGGTGCGGTCCGACTGGACCTTCCCGCTATGCACCGGCGAGGAGCGGCTGAAGGGCGATAACGGCAAGAAGCTGCATCCGACCCAGAAGCCGGAAGCGCTGCTCGCGCGAGTCATTCTCTCGGCATCGCGCCCGGACGATCTCGTGCTGGATCCGTTCAATGGTACCGGTACCACCGGGGCGGTCGCCAAGAAGCTCGGCCGCCGGTATGTCGGTATCGAGCGCGATCCGGACTATGCCAAGGCCGCGATGAAGCGAATCGCGGCGATCGAACCGCTGCAGGCGCCATCGATCGCACCGTTCATGACCGCCCGCGATGCACCGCGGGTTCCGTTCACAGCGCTGATCGAGCGCGGCCTCATCGCGCCCGGCGCCAATCTCGTCGACTCCAAGAAGCGCCACAAGGTGCTGGTGCGCGCCGACGGCGCGGTCATGCTCGGCGAGAAGGTCGGCTCGATCCATCGCATGGGCGCGGTCGCGCAGGGTCTGGAAGCCTGCAACGGCTGGACCTTCTGGCATGTAGAGACCCGCAAGGGGCTGATGCCGATCGACGATCTGCGCGCCCAGGTGCGGGCCGAGATGGATATCTAACCCGCCTTCGCCATAACACCGTCCGGCGCATTGATCGCGTCGCGCGGCGGGCGCCCCGCCAGCAGATCGGCGATATTGTCCACAGCGCGCATTTCGATGGCCTGCCGGACCCGGACGACGGCCGAGCCGAGATGCGGCGTGAACAGCGTGCGCGGATGGGCTCGCAGCCGCGCGTCGATCGCCTTCGGCCGGTCCGGTAGCGCCCAGTCTTCCATCTCGAACACGTCGGCCGCATAACCGCCGAGCGCACCGGTTTCAAGCGCGTCGGCGACCGCGCGCCCATCAACCACCGAACCACGTCCGACATTGACGAGGAGGGCGCCCGGTTTCATGCGCGCCAGCGCGTCGGCTTCGAGTTGGTGGCGCGATCCCGGTGTCAGCGGCGCGCACAGAATAATGAAGTCGGACGTTGCGAGCGCGGTATCGAGGCTTTCGCCTGTCACACCCGCCGGTATGTCCGCCGCCGGATCGATCCCGAGAATCCGGCAGCCGAAGCCGGAGAGCCGCTGCGCCACCGCGCGTCCGACCCGGCCCATGCCGACGATCGACACGGTCGAGCCGTCCAGTCCGGTGCCGTACAGAACCGGGCGCCAGCCATCGAATTGTCCGGCGCGCACCAGCGTATCGCCGTCACGGATATTGCGGGCAAGCCCGATCGCCAGTCCCACCGCAAGTTCCGCGGTCGGTTCGGTCAGCAGGTCGGGAACGATGCTGACCCATATGCCGGCCGCGCTGCAGGCATTCATGTCGAAATTGTCGTAGCCCTTGAGCGCGCAGGCCACGACGCGGAGCCGCTTGCAGTGCGCGACAAACGGTGCATCGATACAATCGGTCATGAAGGCGAGGATCGCGTCCGCTTTCTCCGCTCGTCGCAGAACCTCGTCGCGCGGCCACGGTGTGCGGGAGTCGTTGGCGTCGACGTCGCCCAGCAGCGAAAGCCGCTGCAGCGTCGCCTCATGCACCCAATTGGTGACCAGGATCCGTGGCCGCATATTCATTTCAGCGCCTTGCGCAGGCGCGCGCCGATGCCGTCCACCACGATCACGCAGAGCAGGATGGTGATCAGGATCGCCGACACCTGATCGTAGCGGATGATGCGCAGCGCGGCGATCAGCTCGAAGCCGATGCCGCCGGCGCCGACGATGCCGAGCACCGCCGAGGCCCTGAAATGATATTCCCAGCGATAGATGGTGATGTCTGCGAGCTGCGGCAGCACCTGCGGCAGCACCGCGTGGGTGATCACCTGGAAACCGTTCGCGCCGGCCGCGCGCGAGGCTTCCAGCGGGCGCGGATCGACATGCTCGATCGCCTCCGCATAGAACTTGCCGACCATGCCGACCGAATGCAGCGCCAGCGCCAGCACGCCCGGCAATGCGCCAAAGCCGACCGCGGCGACGAAGATGATGCCCATGATGATTTCAGGCACCGACCGCAATGCGGCCAGCACGATGCGCGTGGCCTGATACACCAGCGAGTTGGGCGAGGTATTCGGCGCCGCGAACAGCGCGAGCGGCAACGATATAAGGACGGCCAGCGCGGTTCCGGCCACCGACATCGCCAGCGTATCGATCAGCGGCTTGACCCAGTGCTGCCAGCGCGAAAAGTCCGGCGGCACCATTTCGCTGAACAATTGTCCGAGCGCGGGCAGGCCTTCCATCAACCGCTGCGCGTCGAAAAATCCGGTAATCCAGAGCGAGCCGATGCAGGCGATGACAATGACCGCGATGAAACCGGCATGCCGCAAACTGGCATGCCGGTCTTCGGCGAGGATCGTGTCGTGACGGGAAACGACGTCCGACATCAGCTCATCTTGCCGAGGTCGAGGTCGAGGATTTTCGCGGTGTCGCGCAGGATGTCGTAGGCCTTGTCGTCGGTCGGTGCGAAGCCTTCCACCCGGAACGATTTCAGGATTACCGGATCCTTCAGTTCTATGAAGGCCTTGCGAATCTTGTCCTTCAGCTCCGGCGTGAGGTCGGCCTGCATGGTCATCGGATAGTTCGGGATCGGATCGGTGACCGCGAGCACCGTGAGCTTGCTGCCGTCGATCGACTTGCGGGCGATCAGCGCCTCGTAGATCGCTTTCGACAACGCGCCGGCCGGCACCTGGCCGTTCTGCACCGCGCGCGCCACGCCGTCATGGGTGCCCAGATGCACCGGCTTGTAGTCCTTGCTGCCGTCCAGCCCGTTCTTCAGCAGATGCGCGCGCGGGATCAGATGGCTCGAGGTCGAGGCCTGGTCGCCGTAGCCGAACGGCTTGCCCTTAATGTCGGCCAGCGTTTTCACCGGTCCTTCGGCCTGGGCGATGATGATCGAATTGTAGGTCGGCGAGCCCTTCTCGATGCCGACAGCGAACGGCTCGATGCCGGGCGCCTTGGACTTCGCCAGCACGTAGGAGAACGGACCGAAATAGCCGATCTCGATGCGGCCGAAGCGCATCGCCTCGATCATCGAGGAATAATCGGTGGTGACGACCAGTTCGATCTGCTTGCCGAGCGCCTTTTCGAGATGCGTTTTGAGCGGCTGCGCCTGCTGGATCAGGGTTGCGGCATTTTCGTCGGGCAGCAGCGCGACACGCAGCTTGGCGGGGTCCTTGGTCTGGGCGGAAGCGGAAGCGGGGATGAGCGCGAGGGCGGCGGCGGTTCCATGCAGAAAGAGGCGGCGGTTGATCATGCGTAGGTTCCTGTCCTGAGGGGGGCGGGTTCAAAATCGGAGTCTGTGTCGGCGGACGTGCTGCCATAGATGCGGCTCACCTCCGTCCTGCCGAGGCGGCTGGGCGGGCCGTCGAACACCACCGCGCCCTGCGCCAGCGCGACGATGCGGTCGGCATAGCGTCGCGCGAATTCGAGCTGATGCAGGCTGACGATGGCGGTGATGCCGTCGGATTTGCAGATGCCGTGCAGCAGCGAGAGCACGCGCTCAGCGGTCGCGGGATCGAGGCTTGCGACCGGTTCGTCGGCGAGAACCAGTGCCGGCTTCTGCACCATGGCGCGCGCGATGCCGACGCGCTGCTGCTGTCCGCCGGACAATTGATCGGCGCGTCGTAGCGCATGATCGATCAGGCCGACGCGATCGATCGCTTCCAGCGCCATCGTCTTCTCGGTTCGCGATGGCGGCAGCAGGGTGCGCAGGCCGGAATGATAGCCGAGACGTCCCATCAGCACATTGGTGAGGACGCTGCAGCGGCCGATCAGCTGATGCTGCTGGAAGATCATGCCGGTGCGGCGCCGATGTGCCTGCAGGTCGCGGCGGGCTCCGATGTCGCCGATGCCGTCGGCGGTGACGCTGCCGCCGGTAGGTGACACCAGCCCGTTGAGCGATCTCAGAAGCGTCGATTTGCCGGCCCCGGACGCGCCGAGCAGCACCGTGAAGGCGCCGGTCTCGAAGCGGAGCGAGCAGGGGTGAAGGGCGCGCGCGCCGCCGGGATATGTGACTTCGAGATCGTCGGTTCGGATCATCTCAGGCCGTGGGGTTGCTGCAATGCACCCCTACGACCCGCACATGACAGTTGGACGACAACCGGCGTCAGGATTGACCGGTCTGTGGATGGAGCGGTGCACCGCATTGTCGCAGGTCATCCTGCTGCTTCCGGATCCCGCAGGAAGCGGAACGTGCAATGTCACGCCGGCTCTGGACGTTGCTCTTCGAATGTCAGGCTGGTGACGACGAATGACCGGCTTTGCAATTGTTGATCATCGGTAAACCATTCGCAGAACGCGTTGGGTCCATTGATCGTGGCAATGGTCATGCGCGGTCCGCCGGACCTAAGGATGACGACGTCGCCGGGCTGGAACTGCTTGTCTGTCACCTGGGTCTACTCCGGACGTTGAATTGCGATGCTCCCGTTATCATAGAGAGATGCGCATTGCATCGGGCCGTGAGGTCGATTCCAAACGAACATTCATCAGCCCGACCGATGCGCCGCGGGTCACAGCCTTGTGAGCCGCAATAAATCGTTCCGAACCTCCGTCCCGAAGTCATAAGCACTTGTCTGTAGAGCGTGAATCGCTACTATGCCCCGCCCTTCAGCGAGAAGGGCGGCGAACGAAGGCGGTAGAGCCATGGACGAAAAATTGACACGCCGGTCCCTGCTGCGGACCCTTGTCGGCGGAGCAGTTACAACGGCGGGTGTCGTCACTCTCGCCCGTACCTCACTGGCCAGCGTTCCCGAAGCGCCTCTAGACCTTAATCCCACCGATCTCGACGTGCAGGCACGCGCCGCAGAGCTCGAGTCGGCTGTCGGCCCTGCCGGCGAGGCGCATGCTCAATTCATCAATCTCCCCGGCGTGGGCGGCTTTGGCAATCGCGGCGGTTTCCGCAACGGCGGCGGCTTCTTCAACGCACCGTTCGGAAATGGCGGTTTCCGGAATGGCTTCCGTAACGGCGGCTTCGGTAACGGTGGTGGCTTCCGTAACGGCGGTGGGTTCCGCAACGGTGGTGGGTTCCGCAACGGAGGCGGCGGTTTCCGCAACGCGTTCCGCAATCGCTAGAGCATGATCTCTGCTGATCAGGTCGGTCCTCTGGAGCTTCTCGTTGTCCAGCCGACCCCGTTCTGCAATCTCGACTGCTCGTATTGCTATCTTCCGGACCGGCTGGACAAACGGAAGATCACACTTGAGACCCTGGAAAAGACCTTTCACTGGGCCTTTTCCTCCGGTCTGATCCGCCAGAATTTCACCCTGTTGTGGCATGCCGGCGAACCCATGGTTCTGCCGGCATCGTTCTATGAGCAGGCCACGCTCCTGCTCGAGCGTTGCAACACCTCGGGGTTCGAGGTCACCCAGTCGCTTCAGACCAATGCCACTCTGGTCAACGAGGCCTGGTGTGACTTTATCCGCCGCCGCAACGTGCAGATTGGCGTCAGTGTCGACGGCCCCGATTTTCTGAACGACCGCAACCGCAAGACCCGAAATGGCAGCGGCACGCTGGAACGCGTCATGCGCGGCGTGCAAATGCTGCGCGACCATGACATCTTCTTCGATGTGATCACGGTGCTGACGTCGGCGTCGCTGGATTACCCGGACGAGCTCTTCGATTTCTACGTCGAGAACGGCATCATGGATGTCGCCTTCAATGTGGAGGAGATCGAGGGGCCGCACGTGACATCGTCGCTGGCCGGTAGCTCGACCGAGCCGCGCTTCCGCCGATTCTATTCGCGGTTCATGGACCTTGCGCTCTCCTGCGACCCGCCGATGCGGGTGCGCGAATTCGAGACATCGCGCAGTTCGATCGCGCACCGCGAGCAGTTCTCGATGCGAACGCAGGAGAATAGGCCGTTTGGCATCCTGAACGTCGACTGCGCGGGCAATTTCTCGACCTATTCGCCCGAACTGCTCGGTCTCAGTTCGCCCCGCCTCGGCAGTTTCGCGCTTGGCAACGTCGCGACGGATACGCTGGATTCGGTGCTGGCCATGCCACGGTTCGTTGCGCTCGACGACGAGATCCGCCGCGGCGTAGATCTGTGCAAGGACAGCTGCCGCTACTATCCGTTCTGCGGCGGCGGCCCGCCCGGCAACAAGTATTTCGAGAATGGCAACTTCGCCACCACCGAGACGATGTCCTGCCGCCTGCACAAGAAGGCGACTTTCGACATTGCACTCGACAAGTTTGAACGCCTCAAGGCGATGACGTGACGGCGTCGTTTACGGTTGCACCGAATTTCCAGTGCAAGGGATCATGGGCGGAGCGGCTGCTGGTCGGCGCCGGGGACGCTTGGCGCGCCCCGGACGATAACGAGCTGGCCAGCCTCACGCTGAACACTCCGCCGGCCGGCGGCACCGTTTGCTCCTGCCTGTTCTCGGTGCCGAACCACATGCGCCACCGGTTTTGGGCCATGCTCGACGACGAAGCCAAGGCGGGCAGCGGCGACTTTGAGTATTTTTCCGACGATCTGGCGCAGTTCCTGGCGTTCAAAGCCCTGCCACCACCGGCGGATGCCGTATACGAGCTGCTCGTTCAGGACGCCGGCGGCAAGGTGGCGACCGCTGACGCCTGGGCGCTGGTCAATTTCGGCGAAGAACCAATTCTGCTCGGCTGGCCCGGGTTGCAGCTTCGGCTAAATCCGGGAGAGGGCGTGCAGCCCGACCCGGCAGCGCCCCCGGAGGTCCTGCCGCCGGTGAACGATGAGTTGAACGTACTGGTCGCCATTCGCCGGGCGCCTGCATCCGGCGCGGACGCAGCCGAAGGGTCTGTGCCGTAATCCCGATCGCCGACAGCGTCAGGCTCTGCCGGCCCGCCGCTCCACATTGCCGCTGCGCTCGGGCACGCCGAACTCTTTGCGGCAGATATCGGCGAGGATCGCGACCCCCTCGCGGATGTCGCTTTCCGTCGGACTTGCGAAACACAGCCGCATGCGGCTCCTCGCATGCGCCGGATCGGTCGACCATTCCGGACCCGGATTGATCGCGACGCCGGCGGCCAATGCGGATTGATACAGCTTCATCGTATCGACCTGATCCGGCAATTTGACCCAGAGGAAAATGCCGCCGCGCGGATCGTCGAACTCGGCCGCGGTGCCGAATTGCTCGTCGAGCGCGCTCATCAGCGCGTCGAGCTTCTTGCGCAATCCGCGCCGCAATGCCGGCACATGCGACGCAAAATGGTCGCTGCAATATTCGGCCAGCACCATCTGCTCCAGCGCACCGGAGCCGGCATCGACCTTCAGTGCGATCATGCGCGAGAGGATTTGCCATGGCGCGACAATGAAGCCGACCCGCAACGCCGGCGCGATCGATTTTGAGAATGAGCCGATATGGATGACGTTCCCGGATGTGCTCATGGCATGGAGCGCGGGCGGGCGCTCGCCGTTCCAGATCAGGTCGGCATAGCAATCGTCTTCGAAAATCGGGACGCCGTATTCTTCCGCCAGCGCCAGCAATTGTTCGCGGCGCTCCATCGGCATGATGGTGCCAGTCGGGTTCTGCACCGTCGGGATGGTGTAGATGTACTTCGGTCGAATGGTCCTGGCCTTCAGCGCCGCCAGGGCATCGGCGAGCGCTTCCATACGGATGCCGCCGTCATCAAGAGGGACACCCACCACGTTGATGCCGGCGCGCTGGTAGCGGGTCAGCATGCCCTGATAGGTATCGCGCTCGACGATCACGGTATCGCCCGGCGCCAGCAGCGCGCCGTTAATCAGGTCGAAAGCCTGCAGCGAGCCGGAGACCAGCAGGATGTCGTCTGCGCTGCAGGCGATCCCGGCATCGCTCTTGAGTTTTGCGGCGAGGAAGTCACGCAGCGGCCGGTAGCCCTGCGGACCGTTGGCGACACCGTAATAGGCGAGGCTGCGGCCCTCGCGTCGCAGCACCGCATCGGTCGCGGTGACCAGCCCGTCGAGCGGCAATTGCGCGGGATCGTTGTTGCCGCCGGTGAAATTGTATCGCGGCGTCCCGGTCCATCTCGCCGCGGGCGGCGGCACGCCCGGCGGCAGCAGCGGCGTGAAGTCGAAAGCGGCCATTTCGTTTCATTCTCCCGGCAGCAAGACCGCGACGGTAGAAGGCGGATCGACCGGCCGCAAGCTTGCGCAGTGGCTCAGCTTCGCTTCGTGCCGTTGCCGGCGCCGCCGGTATAGCGCGACAGGATTGCGACGAGCATCAGCGCGCCCACCACCGTGATATGCTCACCTGCAGTGTGAAAAGCCTGCGTCGCCTTCGGCTCCGGCATCGACCAGAAATGATGCACCAGCGGAATCGTCAGCAGCGTGAAGACCGCAAGCGCGCCGGCGCCGAGCCAGGTCCAGCGATTGAGGATGATCAATAGCGATCCGCCAAGCTGGGTGACGATGGTCAGGACATTCATCAGCACCGGATTCGGCAGGTTGAACATCGCCATTTCGGCGACGCCGCCCTGAAAGTCGATCAGCTTCGCAAGCCCGCTGCCCCAGAACGCGAAGGTGAGCACGATGCGGGCGAGCACCGCGAACCAGGTCTGATCGAGCAGTCGGGCAAACAAAGTCGGCATTGGTCGTCCCCAAAAAAAGAAAACGCGCGCGAAATCGCTTCGCGCGCGCCGCCAGAACGGAAAACTTTGCGACCAAACGGCGGCGCGCCGTTCACCGTTCGTTGATCGGTAAACCAGAAGCCGCCTGTGGAATCGTTCTTACTTCGCCGCAGTCACCATGATCTCGACGGTGTATTGCGGCGCGGCGAGCCGTGCCTGCACGGTGGCGCGGGCGGGGGTGTTGCCCGGCGACACCCAGGCATCCCACACCGCATTCATCTCGGCGAAGGTGTCCATATTGGCGAGCCAGATATTGGCGGTCAAAAGCTTCGACTTGTCGGTCCCGGCCTTGGCCAGATAGCCGTCGATCGTGGCCAGGATTTCCTTGGTCTGCTCGGCGACGCTCTTGCCGCCGCTATTCTGCGCGACAATGCCCGCGAGGTAGACCGTATCGCCGTGAATGACGATCTGGCTCATCCGCGGCCCGACTTCGTGACGTTCGACTTTCATGGCATCCCCCGTGGTTGCTGTCGCATCTGCGGCAGCCTTCCTGCGGCAGCGGACCCCGAATTGCAACAGCCTTGGATCGTCAAGAGCCTTGGACCGCCAAGGAGCATTCGGGCTGCAACAGCTTGGAATTGCAGCAGATCAAACCGCCGCTGGTGACGCTTTGTTAAAGCGCTTTTCAGCTCTGCTCAGGCGGCATGTGTCTGCCGGAGCCGAATGCTGATAGATTGCTGCGTGATTCATTGGCGAGGAGGCGGCGATGCCTGTAGCTTTTTCAGTAGACCCTGAGACCCTGCGCAAATTCAAACTCTGGTTCAAAATCTACGGTGGAATCCTGATTCTGCTGGGCGCGATCGCGATCATCCTTCCCGGGATCGCGACGCTCGCCACCACCATCACGGTCGGGTGGCTGCTGATCGCGGGCGGCATTTTCGGTCTGATCTCGGTGTTTCAGTCCGGCACCGGCTCGCCGGGCTTCTGGTGGAATCTCCTGACCGCGATCCTGTGCGTGGCCGCTGGCGGCGTGATCCTGTTCAATCCGATCCAGGGCGTGCTCACCCTGACCATCATCCTGGCGGCCTATCTGCTGGCCACCGGCATTGCCAAAGCCTTCATGGCCTTCCACTTCCGCACGTCCATCCCGAAGGCCTGGGGCTTCATGCTGTTCTCGGCGCTGGTCGATATTGCGCTGGGCGTGATCATCTTTGCCGGCCTGCCCGGCAGCGCGATATGGGTGCTGGGCCTGCTGGTCGGGATCAACCTGCTGTTCACCGGCGTCGCCCTGATCACGGCTGCGATCCATTGCGAAAGCGCCAACACGCCGCCGGAGCCCAGTGCGGCCGCGAAGGCCTGACGACGATCATGACGAAAGCCCGGCGCGGCGACCGGTCGCGCCGGGGAACTTCTGCTCACACACCTTATTGATTCCGAATTCACAGTGATTCCGAATCCGCGGACCTTGAAAGGGACCTTCGGCAATGGGCTGGTTTTCCGACGACATCGAGACCATGGATCATCTGTTCGTCCATTCGCTGCAGGACATCTATTATGCCGAGCATCGGATCGAAAAATCGCTGCCCGACATGATCGAGAAGGCGTCCGATGCCGAACTGAAGCGCGCGTTCCAGATGCATCTGCGGCAAACCAAGGCGCAGATCAAAAGGCTCGACCGCGTCTTCAAGAAGATCAAGCGCACGCCGCAGGGCACCAAGTGTCCGGCGATCGACGGGATTCTCGACGAGGCGAGCGAGATCGCCGCCGATGTCGGCGACAAGCTGGTGCTGAACGCGGCGCTGATCGCCGCGGCGCAGGCGGTCGAGCATTACGAGATCACGCGGTATGGCACGCTGACGTCATGGGCGAAGCTGCTCGGTCATACCGAGGTTGCGAAGCTTCTGTTCATGAGCCTCAAGGAAGAGAAGGACACTGACAAGAAGCTGAACGACATCGCCAAGCGCAAGATCAACAAGAAGGCGCTGGCGAGCCAGCCGAAGCCGCTTACCGTCGAGGAAAAGCTGGAAGAGGCGATGATCGGCATCCCGGTGATCGGGTAAGTTTGTTATTGCAGGCGCCTGCGCAGCAGGCGATCCGGCACATCAGCGGTTGGCGGAGAGACACCCTTATGCCCAGGTTGCGGAAAGCCGGATTGCTCGCTCTCGCGTTCGCCTCCGCTGCGATCGTGACGCTGCCTGAGGCGGCTGAAGCGCAGAGACGGACCCGGCCGCAGACCGAATGGTGCCTGCGCGGCCCGACCGGCGGCATGGCCTGTCTCTACAATACATTCGATCAATGCCGCAAAGCCGCGCACGGCACCGGCGGCTCGTGCCGGCGCAATCCGCGCTTCAAAGGGTAACGACGGGCCAGGTTAGACGCCGAACCGATCGGCGCTTGTCTTTGTCTGGCGGATATTGATGCGAGGCGCCCCCGAAATTCAACGCTGCAACCGCTGCAATCGGGGGGTGGCCCACACCCTGCGACTGAACGCGATGTTGCGCAGCTGTTGATTGCTGACTGGCGGAAATCATTGCGCGCGCGGCGCATCGTCTCGTCGGTCCCATTCGCTCACATTTTCGGCCGAATGTGATCCCGCTCACAGTCCGCAGGATAGATCCCGTCTAGCCTCGTAGCCATCGAAAGCTTGGCAATGGGAGACGCGTGATGCTCCATCGCTTCCGATATTTCATTGCCGTCGTGACAGCGTTCCTCGCGCTTGGTGGCGGTTACGGTGTTGCGTCGGATCATGCCGCCTGGACCATGGAGGAGACGGCGCCTGAGGTTCCTTCGGACCGTTTCGTCGCGGCTGAGGCCTTCGCGGTGGGCGGTCGCATCGGCGGCCACGCCATCACTGCGGTGGGGTTCAATTTCGAGAAATACTTCTATCCGCTTGTCGAGACAGTCACAGTCGCGGCGCCGATCGATCCCTGGACACTCGGCCGCTCCGCGGACGATGCGACCTTGATCGCGATGCTCGGCGGCGAAGACAGGATCGCGCTTCCGCTGTCTGCGATTCATCGGCTTATTGCGCTTGGCAAGTATGGGGACAGCCATGCCGACGGCCGGAGCAATTTCGCTTACGCGCGCTCGCCTGTTGATGGCCGCCTCTGGGCGATTCACTGGACGATGAACGTCGGCGAGTTGAACGTCGGCGCCGTATTCGCGCCGCATCCGGATATCGACTGGCCGGCGGGTGCCCGCCTGTTCGCTCCCGGCATTGCCGGCGAAGAAAGCAATCCGCGATCATGCACCGTCAAAGTGCGAATGGCATGCGTGATGCGGCCATGACGGCGTCGCTAAATCATCTGGACGTCGACCGCAGCGCCGAGTTCAAGGCACGCGACAGCGTTTGCTCATCATAGGGCTTGCGGATGGTCGGCGCCGAGAATGACTGCGGCACCATGATGTTGTCGCCATAGCCGGTAGCGAAGACGAACGGGATGTTTCGGCGCACCAGTTCCTCGGCAAGGCTTAGCGAGGTTTCGGTGCCGAGATTGACGTCCAGCACGGCGGCATCGGGATTGAAGTTAGCGAGTTTGCGCAGGGCTTCGGCCGGAGAAGCGGCGGTCTCGATCACGCCGGCACCTTTGCTGGCGAGCATGATCTCCGCATCCATCGCGATGACGAGCTGGTCCTCGACCAGCAGAATGCTGAGGCCGTCCAGCGTTTCGTTCGCGGTGTCGTCAGCCGTTCGGATATCCTTGCGCCGCTCCGCTGACACTGACTTCGAGATATAATTGCCTGGAATAAGAAAGCGGGCCCTGACGCCACCGGATCCGAAGGATATCTCGCTTTCGCCGCCGAGATCGTAGGGAACGCTGCGATTGATAAGCACGGAGCCGAAGCCCTGCGAGCGCGGCGGCTTGACCGCAGGACCGCCGCTTTCCTGCCACACGAGTTCGCAGCCGCCTTCCTCGGTCCGGTGCCAGCGCACGCTCAGCTTGCCGCGATTGCCCGACAAGGCGCCGTACTTGGCGGCATTGGTCGCCAGTTCGTGCAGAACCAGCGCCATCACCGAGAATGCGCGCGAGTCGAGGTCGATGGGCGGCCCGTCGAGCGTGATGGCGGTGCCGTGATGCAGATAGGGCGACAATTCCGCCTCCAGCAGATCGCGCAGGGCACCGCCACCGTCGCCGCGAATGATCTGATCGTGCGCATGGGAGAGCGCTTGAATACGCCCCTGCAGCGACGTGACGTAGTCGTGCAGGTCACGTCCTTCGTCCACCGGATGCGAGACCAGCGACTTGATCAGCGACAGGATGTTCTTGACCCGGTGATTGAGTTCCTCGTTCAGCATCCGCTGCCGGATATCCGCCTTGCGTCGCTCTTCGTTCAGCAATTCGCTGTGCCGCATCAGGACCTCGAGCAGGGCGGTTCGCGTCGCCTCTGCAATATCGAGGTCGGCCTGGGTCCAGGGATGCGATTGACGCTCCACCGTCTGTTTCCAGATCGCGAAGCTCTTGCGCGGCGTCAGCCGATCGCCGAGCGGCCCGCTGGTATAGTCCTTTTCCGGTTTGCCGGCCCAGGCGATGGTCTGAATCACTTCCTTGCGGAACAGGAACAGATAGTCGCGCGGTGTGTGCGACAGCGGAATGGCGAGCACGCCCGATGCGGCGGCTTGGTAGTCTGCGGCCTGAGGCAGGTTGTCCGCCAGTGCATGCGTGGCCCAGATCTGCCCGTCCGCCACCGAGTTCACAAACCGCGCCAGTGCCGGGATCGCCTCGTCCGGCGGTACCGAGCCGTCGGCGCTCCAGCGTCCGTTCATCCAGATTCCGACGCCGTCGCACGGCATCAGTTCGCTGAAGTCGCAGATGCTGTCGCGCAGAAAGCGCGCCAGGTCGGTATGGTGGGCGACATTTCGCAACAGGCCATCGAGCGCTTTGCGCGCATGAATCGCTGTGTCGAGGCTTTGCTTGCGCAGCATCGCCTGCAAGTGAAGCGAGAAGAAATCGCCGAACATTTCGGCGGCAACCCGCAACGGCATCGGCAGCAGTCGCGGCGAATAATGGTGGCAGGCGATCAGCCCCCAGAGACGGCCGGCGACGATCACCGATATCGACATCGAGGCCGCGACCCCCATGTTGCGAAGATATTCGCAATGGATCGGCGAGACGCTGCGCAGATTGGCAAAAGACAGGTCGAGCGGGTTGCCGGAGGCGTCGATCGCCGGCTCGATGTCGACGAATGCGCCGCTGGCATCGCAAATCACGCGAATGGTATTGCGGAGATACAATTCACGCGCCTGCCGCGGAATGTCGCTCGCCGGAAAGTGACGGCCCATGAAGGTTTCGAGCGCCGGCGCCTTGGCCTCGCTGATGACCTCACCGGAGCCGTCATGCGCGAAGCGATAGATCATGACCCGATCGTAGCCGAGCGCGCCGCGAAGATAGCGTGACGTCCGGTTACACAGATCGTCGACCTTGGTCACCTGATTGAGCCGCGCAATCAGCGCACGCGCAATCTCCAGCGGGGCGTCGGCCTTGCCGCTGTCGACAGGTTCGAATTCGACGATGGCATTACCCTTGTATTGATGCACCGCCACATTGAAGATGGCGTCTCGCCCCGGCAACCGCAGGCCGAGGATGAGGCCGGGGCGCGAGGGATCGGCCGAGCGCAGCAAAGCGTTGCGCAGATCGTGAGCGCAATCCTCGCCGACCACGTCCTCGAGTCGACGCCCGTTGATATCCTCGAACGGCAAGGCCAAGACCTCGCCGGCATTCAGCGAATGCCGGCGCACCAGCGAGAGATCGCTGTCGCATGCGAGCAGCACGCCGTGCGGCTGGATGCGCCCTGGAATGTGGATCGGCTCGCGGTCGCAGTTGGTGAGGTCGACTTGGTCGGGCGCAGTTGTGCTGCGCGCATTCGGATGCATCCGTTGCTCCCGGGAGATACTATTCGAGATTGCCGCGCGCTTCAGCTCAGACCGGCGCCCTGTTGGGCAGGCGCTTGGTTGAGCGAGGCAACGACAGCATTCCAGCTCCGCGCGGATCGGAGATGCGCGCGGCAGTTCCGCCTAGGGTCCATAAACCGTGTGATCCTGCGCGCGAATGATGACGCCTGCGGCCGGAGATAGGCACTTGGAAAGCTACAGCAATGCCGAAAATTCCGATGTGTTGTTTGACATAGCGGCATCGATTGTGGGCCCGTCCAGCCATTTAAACAACGGAGACACGGAGACCTCGGCTGGTGTTGTCCTTCAACGACCGAACCGCCTGCCGGGTTCCATCCCGGTTCCATCCGAACACGCAACGGGCATCGCGTCGCCCCGCCTTGCTCAGCGTGACTTTCGGTGCGGCCGGACCGTGCGGGTATCGGCGTGCGCATGCGCGATCACCTTGCGCATGACATTCGGAAAGGCTTCGCCCTCGATCTCATCGGCAGCGATCCAGCGCATGCCCCTGGGTGCACGGGTCGCTTGCGCGACGTGTGCGCGATACACGACAAGCTCCAGCGGGAAGTGCGTGAAGACGTGGCTCACAACCCCCGCCATGCGCTGCCACGTCGCGTTCAACGGGGCGTCGTCAAGCGCATTCGCGTCATCGAAGTCGTGCATCCATTGCGTGGTCGGCACTTCGGTCATCTTCGCGAGCAGGCCCTTGTCCGGCCGCGTGCGAACCAGCAGCGCGCCATCCTTGCGCATCACAACGAAAGCGGCGCCGCGACGGAGCCGGCCTTCGGCTTTCGGCGTCTTGCGCGGAAAGGTCTCCTGATCGCCGCGCTCGCGAGCGAGACAGGGCTCGCTCCACGGACACAACGCGCAGGCGGGTTTTTTCGGCGTGCAGACCATTGCGCCGAGGTCCATCATCGCCTGCGCGAAATCGCCGGGCCGCGCGTCCGGCGTCAGGGCGGCGGCGCGTGCGCGGATGATCGGCTTGGCGGTTGGCAGGGCTTCTTCGATCGCGAACAGGCGGGTGACGACCCGCTCGATATTGCCGTCGACCGGCGATGCCTTGCGGTCGAAGGCGATGGCGGCAATGGCCGCGGCGGTATAGGCGCCGATGCCGGGGAGGGTGAGGAGTTCCGCCTCGGTCTGCGGGAAGCGGCCGCCATGCTTTTCGAGGATTACGCGAGCACAGGCGTGAAGATTGCGAGCACGGGCGTAGTAACCCAATCCGGCCCAGAGCTTCAGCACTTCTTCGAGCCTTTCCGCGGCCAGATCGGTGACTTGCGGCCAGCGATGAATGAACCGCAGGAAATACGGCGCGACCGCCTTCACGGTGGTCTGCTGCAGCATGATTTCCGACAGCCAGACGCGGTAAGGGTCTGACCGCTCACCGTTTTCCGCGCGCCAGGGCAATCTGCGGCGGTGCCTGTCATACCAGGCGAGCAAGGCCGCCGCCGAAATCCGGCGCGACGCCGCAGCCGTATCGGCGGATTCGCCTGGTCGGCCGGGCTTTGTCCGCGGCTTGCGGTTTGCTAGCGTCATCCGTCCCGTGTGGCAGAGGCCCCGGCTCCGAACAAGCCCGAACAAGGCCAGATTCTTGAACAAGCCCAGACGCTTCGCCCGCTCGCTCCCGGACATTGCCGGATCGCTGCTGGCTGAGTCCTTCCGCAAGCAGGGCTTCGCCTCGTCGGAGCTGGTGGTGCGGTGGTCGGCGATTGTCGGCGACGACGTGGCGCAATATGCCGAGCCGCTGAAAATCCAGTGGCCGCGCGGCCCCGAGGGGCGGCAGCCCGAACCCGGTACGCTGGTGCTCCGGGTCGCGGGCCCCGCCGCGATCGAGATCCAGCATCTGTCGGGCGTGATCCTGGAGCGGGTGAACCGCTATTTCGGCTTTGCCGCCATTGCCAAGATCGCCATCCGGCAGGCACCGCTGCGCCCTCCGCCGGTCCGGCCGGACCGCTCGCTCGACCCGCAAGCGGTTGAGCGCATTGCCGGAACTTTGCCGGACTCCGCCGATCCGGCCCTGAAAGACGCGTTGGCCCGGCTCGGCGCTGCCATCAAGGGAAAGTGACGGCCGCCCGGGCGGTGGCGGCGCCGCCGCGGCATTGCCACATGACCCGTGACAGGATAGCCAGATTTCGAATTTGCCGGTTCAGCCGCAGGAGTTTTCCGTGCTCATCACCCGCCGCCAGTTTCTCGCCACGTCTGCCGCGTTGTCGGCTGTGCTCGCACTTCCGTTCGGCAGGGGATCTGCGTTGGTCGGCGATTTTATCGGCACCGCGCAGGCGCAGACCCCGAGTTCGGTCGAACTGATGCAGGCCGGCCCGCTCGGCGACGTGGTCGTCGGCAAGGACGACGCGCCAGTGACCATCATCGAATATGCCTCGATGACCTGCGGTCATTGCGCGACCTTCCACAACACCACCTATCCGGAGCTGAAGAAGAAATATATCGACACCGGCAAGGTGAAATACATCCTGCGCGAATTCCCGCTCGATCCGCTGGCCGCTGCGGGCTTCATGCTGGCGCGCTGCGCCGGCAACGACAAATATCACGCCATGGTCGAGATGCTGTTCCAGAAGCAGAAGGACTGGGTGGTGCAGAACCCGATCCCGCCGCTGCTGGCGCTGGCCAAGCAGGCCGGCTTCACGCAGGAGAGCTTCGAATCCTGTCTGAAGGACCAGAAGGTGCTGGAGGCCATCGAGAGCGTGCGCACGCATGCCGCCGACAAGCTCGGCGTGCAATCGACGCCGACCTTCTTCATCAACGGCAAGCTGTTCCGCGGCACCCTGACGATCGCCGAACTCGACAAGCAGCTCGAGCCGTTCCTGAAGAGCTAGTCCGCGAGAGCGGTTGTAGAGCCTGTCGTTCTGACAGGCTTGCGGCATCATCGTTTTTGTATCATCGCCCGCGAAAGCGGGCGATTTTCATTTGCAAACAGTGAATGCGACAACCGCCCACGTTGCCGGATGACGCACAAGACAGGCAGCCGCTTCTGCTAACAACCCGTCGCGAAATCATTCCCGGATCCATCGGCCAATCCACTCCGCCACCTCGTCCAGTGTCTGAAATGTACGTTCCTCCATCCGCTCCAGGCTGTTGAACGCAGCTTCCGCGTACCACCGTCCCTCCAGGTCGTCGTGCGTCGCGTCGAGTTTGACCAGTACCGCGACCAGCGCCCCGTCGAAGAACACAAGCCTCCCCTCCGTCTGCCCTTCGACATGAACTCTAACGGTCTGGAAGGTTATGTTGTCCGATGCTGGCATGTTTGAAATGCAGATAGGTCTCGTCGAATAAGGCCGCTTCCTTGAGCCCGTCCCAGTTCAATATTGTGAGGCGGTGGCGGTTCCAGCTTACAAGCCCTTCGTCTTTCAGCTTCTTGAGCGTTTTGTTGACGTGCACCAGCGACAGGCCAGTTGCATCCGCAAGGTCGGATTGGGTAATGCCGAAGCTCGCACTTTGCCCGAGTTCGACAAGACCGATCGCGGCCATCCGCACATGCTGTTCCGCCAGGAAGTGGGCTAGCCGTTCCTTCGAACTCCGCACGCCAAGGCTGGCAATGGACGCATGCAGCTTGGACGTATCGACCAGCGTGTCACGCCATAATGCGTAAGCGAGGTTCGGGTATTGTTCGCACAGTGTCTGAATCGCCGTATGCGGGATGTGCGACACCCTGCAATGCGTCAGGGCACCGACAGCATGGTCGAGCTTCTTCAGAACGTAGCTGTAAAGGTCGGTGATATCGCCGGGATATTGGAAACTCAGGATCTGCCGGCGCCCGTCGTGAAACTGCTTGTATCGACAGGCGATCCCTTCGATGACCACGGTCGAGTGTTTGGGTTCGCTTCCATCCTCTGCGATATCGTCGCCCCGCTTGATGTCGCGGGTATGGGAAATCGCCGCGAGCAGCGCCGCGGCTTCTTCGTCGGAGATGGTGTGAAGCGCGGAAAGCTTGCGCAATAGGACGTGCATCAGGAAAGGGGCCGCTGTACGAGGCGCTCGGTCAACGGTCAGCCGAGGGATGAGTTCCCGCTTGGACGCCCCCCCGTCCGGGTTAGCCGATCGGTACGGCGTGCCGCCGGGCCGCCTGCCTGAGGCCAAGCAGGGTCCGGGCTATCCCGCGCGGTCGCACGCCCGCGTCCGGGGTCCAGAATTCGACCCGCACACCCCCAAATTTCCCTGTCAATACTGATTTTTCCGCGATTCCAGCCACTTGGGGGAAACGCGGTTTTCGCCTTGCCCTTGGCACAAGGCGTCCCCATTCTCCGGCCTCCTTAAGGGGCGCACCTTTACCGATTCGCCCCCGGTTCTGAATGAAGCGTCCCGTGGGGCGCCGGCACGGAAAGAAGAAGTCCAGCAATGAAGCTGACGCGACTGCGGTTGACCGGTTTCAAGTCCTTCGTCGAGCCCACCGATTTCCTGATCGAACCCGGCCTTACCGGCGTGGTCGGGCCGAACGGTTGCGGCAAGTCGAACCTTGTCGAGGCGCTGCGCTGGGTGATGGGCGAGAATTCCTACAAATCCATGCGCGCCACCGACATGGACCAGGTGATCTTCGCCGGTTCCGGCAACCGGCCCGCGCGCAACAATGCCGAAGTGTCGATGGCGATCGACAATTCGTCGCGGCTGGCGCCGCAGGCCTATATGGACGTCGACATGATCGAGGTGGCGCGGCGGATCGAGCGCGACCAGGGCTCGACCTATCGCATCAATGGCCGCGAGGTGCGCGCCCGCGACGTGCAGATCCTGTTTGCCGATGCCTCCACCGGCGCGCGGTCGCCGGCCTTGGTGCATCAGGGCCGGATCGGCGAGATCATCCAGGCCAAGCCCGAGCAGCGCCGCCGCGTGCTGGAAGAGGCCGCCGGCATTTCCGGCCTGCATGCGCGCCGGCACGAAGCCGAATTGCGTCTGCGGGCCGCCGAGCAGAATTTACAGCGCCTGGAAGACGTGATCGGGCAGCTTGCCTCGCAGATGGAAGCGCTGAAGCGCCAGGCCCGGCAGGCGATTCGCTATCGCAATGTGTCGGCGCAGGTGCGCAAGCAGGAAGCCACGCTGTTCCATCTGCGCTGGCTGAATGCCAATACCGAACTGGCCGCAGCCGATCAGGCGCGCGACGAAGGCGTCCGTGTGGTGGCAGCTGCCACGCTGGCGCAGACGCAAGCCAGCAAGGCGCAGGAAGAGGCTGCCGCGGCCCTGCCACCGTTGCGCGAAGCCGAAGCTCGCTCCAGCGCCGCCTTGCAGCGGCTGGTGGCCGCGCGCGAAACCCTCGACCGCGAGGAAGTGCGCGCCAAGGAGCGCCTCGCCGAACTGGCGCAGCGGCTGCTGCAATTCAACGACGACATCGCCCGCGAGCGCCAGCTTGCGGTGGATTCGGAAACTGCACTGGCTCGGCTGACCGAAGAGGCCGCAACGCTGCGGCGCGATCTGGAGGCTGGCGAAAGCAAGCGTCTCAATGCCGACGAGCGCGTGGCGGAAGCCGATGCGCAGCTCGCCGAGTCGGAGAAGAATTTCAGCGAGGCGACCGGTGCGCTCGCCGACCTGACCGCGCGCCGCAATACGCTTGAGCGGGCGGCCCGCGAGCAGACCGAACGGCTGACGCGGCTTGAGCGCGACATCGCCGATGTGGTCGCCGAATTTGCGCGGATCGACGCCGCGAACGAAGGCGGTCCCGATCTTGATGCGCTGTTGTATGCGGTCGAAGCCGCGCAGGAGGCGGTGGGTGAGGGCGAAGCCGCGGCTTTGCGCGCCGAGGCCGCGCATTCCGCTGCGCGTCAGGCGCTCGATGTCGAACGCAAGCCGCTCGCCGAGGCCGAACGCCGCGCCGGACGGCTCGAAACCGAAGCCCGCACGCTGCGCAAGGTGCTTCACGTCGACTCGGGCAGCCTGTGGCCATCGGTGATCGACAATCTCAATGTCGAGAAGGGGTACGAGACCGCGCTCGGCGCGGCGCTGGGTGACGATCTGGAGGCGCCGGCCGATCCGCGCTCGCCGATGCGCTGGGCTGGCGCCATTGTCGATCCGACCGATCCTGTTCTCCCCGAGGGAGTCGAGCCGCTCACCAGTCACGTGACCGCGCCGGCCGAACTGGATCGCCGCCTGCGCCAGATCGGGCTCGTGGAACGGGCCGAGGCCGATCGCTTCGTGCCGCTGCTGAAGCCCGGCCAGCGGCTGGTGTCGCGCGAGGGCGATCTGTGGCGCTGGGACGGATTTGCAGTCGCAGCCAATGCCCCCACCGGCGCGGCGCGCCGCCTCGCCGAACGCAATCGCCTGGCAGAAATCGAGGCTGAGCTCGATTCCGCGCGTGCGCATGCCGAAGCCAAGCGCGAGATCGTGGCCAAGGCCGAGCAGGAAGTGGCCTCCGCCAATGCTGCCGAGACCGAAGCGCGCAACCGCTGGCGCGAGTTGCAACGTGCCGCCAATGAAGCGCGCGAGCGCCATGCCGCCGCCGAACGCGATCTCACCCACATCACCACCCGCCGCGCGGCGCTGACCGAGGCGCAGACACGTCTTGGTGCCAATCGCGACGAGGCCGCCGCCGCTCAGGCGCAGGCGCAGCAGGCGCTGTCCGAATTGCAGCCGACCGCGGAACTGGAGGCCCGGCTGGAAGAGATCCGCAACCAGATTTCGGCCCGCCGGGTCGGTGCCGCGGAATTGCGCGCGGAAGCGCAAGCGCTGACCCGCGAAGCGGAGATCGCGAAAAAGCGGCTGGAGGCGATTGCCGGCGAGCAGCAATCCTGGATCGATACGCAGGAGCGTACCGCCAAGCAGATCGCAGCGCTCGAGACGAGGCTTGGGGAGGCCACGACCGAACGCGACAGCCTGGTCGATGCGCCGCGGCTGTTCGAGGAGAAGCGGGTCGCGTTGCTTGAAGAGGTGCAGATCGCCGAGGAAGCGAAGCGCGAGGCCAGCGACCGGCTGGCCGAGGGCGAGAGCGCCGCATCGGCTGCGAACAGTGCCGCGCGCGCTGCGCTCGAAGCGCTCAGCAGCGCGCGCGAGCAACTCGGCCGTTCTGAGGAGCGCGGCGAGGGCGCGCGCCGCAGGCTCACCGATGTCGAGCACGAAATCCGCGAGATGCTCGAAGTCGAGCCGCAGGGCGTCGCAGCCATGGCCGAAATCGCGGAAGGCGCGACGCTGCCCGATGTCGCCGAGGTCGAGAGCGATCTCGAAAAACTGCGGCGGGAGCGCGAGCGGCTCGGCGCCGTCAACCTGCGCGCCGAAGAGGAACTGACCGAGGTCGAGACCCAGCACACCTCGCTCGTCACCGAGCGCGACGATCTGGTTGAGGCCATCAAGCGGCTGCGGCAGGGCATTCAGAATCTCAACAAGGAAGCGCGTGAACGGCTGATCGCCTCGTTCGAAGTGGTGAACGGACACTTCAAGCATCTGTTCACCCAGCTGTTCGGCGGTGGCGAGGCCGAACTGCAATTGATCGAAAGCGACGATCCGCTGGAGGCCGGGCTCGAAGTGATGGCGAAGCCGCCCGGCAAGAAGCCGCAGTCGCTGTCGCTTCTGTCCGGCGGCGAGCAGGCCCTGACCGCGATGGCGCTGATCTTCGCGGTGTTCCTCACCAATCCGGCGCCGATCTGCGTGCTGGACGAAGTGGACGCGCCGCTCGACGACCACAATGTGGAGCGGTTCTGCGACCTGCTCGATGAGATGACGCGTTCGACCGAGACGCGCTTCGTCATCATCACGCATAACCCGATCACCATGGCGCGGATGAACCGGCTCTACGGCGTGACCATGGCCGAGCGCGGCGTGTCGCAGCTGGTATCGGTGGATCTGGAAGCCGCGGTCGCGATCCGCGATCAGGCGGTTGCCTGATCGCCCCGGCGGCGCCGCGTCAGAGCGGCGTCGCGCCGAAGCGCTCGCGCCATGTCTCGGCCTGGACGCGGATGTCCTCGCGGTCAGAAGTGCTCATGCGCTCGAGCGATTTGTAGGGCATCGCCATGCGGATATTGCCTGACAGCACCTTGCGGTTGCTATCGAGAAAATCCCAATAGAGCGCGTTGAACGGACAGGCGTCATCGCCGATCCGTTTCTTCACGTCGTAGCGGCAGGTGCCGCAATAGTCGCTCATCCGGTTGATGTAGGCGCCCGATGCGGCATAGGGCTTGGAGCCGACGATGCCGCCATCGGCGAACGTCGCCATGCCATGGGTGTTCGGCAGCTCGACCCATTCATAGGCATCGGCGTAGACCGCCATGTACCATTCGTTGATCGGGTCGGGATGGACGCCAAGCAGCATCGCGAAGTTACCGGTCACCATCAGGCGCTGGATGTGATGCGCATAGGCGTTGTCGCGCGTGGCCGCCACCACGTCGCGGATACAGGCCATGTCGGTTTCGCCGGACCAGTAGAACCACGGCAGGCGGCGGTCGGCATTCAACGCATTGCGCTTCTTGTATTCCGGCATCCGCAGCCAGTAGACGCCGCGGACGAATTCGCGCCAGCCGAGGATCTGCCGTACGAAGCCTTCGACGGCATTCAGCGGGGCTGATCCCTCGCGATATCGCGCTTCCGCGCGGCGGCAGACATCCATCGGATCGAGCAGGCCGAGATTGATGCTGGTCGACAGCACCGAATGCCAGAGCCATGGCTCGCCCCTCGCCATCGCGTCCTGGTAATCGCCGAATCCGGGCAGAATATTCTCCAGGAAGAAGGCCAGCAGCCGTTCCGCGTCCTGCGGTTCGGTGGGATAGGCGAAGCTGTCGATCGAACCGAAGCCGTCGGGAAACCAGCGCGCGACATCATCGAGTGCCTCGCGTGCGACCGTATTCGGAACGATGAAGCGCCGCGCCGGCGCATGCACTGACTTCGGCAGCCGCTTGCGGTTCTCGGTGTCGAAATTCCAGCGCCCGCCGCCGCAGGGTTCGCTCCCGTCCATCAGGAGGCCGGTGCGTTGCCGCATGTGGCGGTAGAAATGCTCCATCCGCAGCGTCTGTTTGCCCCGCGCCCAGTCGCGAAAAGCGCCGTGCGAACACAGGAAGCGGTCGTCCTCCCGGACCTCCAGTCGAAGCGCGGAATCCTGGGCCAGCGCGTCGAATGCCTCCTTCAGCCGCCACTCGCCGGGCTCGGTCATCACCACCTGCCGCAAGCCCTCGGCGTCCGCGGCGCGGGCGGTTTCGCCTGCCAGCGTATGGGTATTGTCCGGATCGTCGAGCCGGACATAGCGCACCCGGACACCGCTTGCCCGAAGCCGCTCCGCGAAACCGCGCATGCCGGCAAAGACCAGCGCGATCTTCTGGCGATGGTGCGGGACATAGGTCGCCTCCTCGCGGACCTCCGCGAACAGCACCACATCCCGGGCTGGGTCCAGATCGATCAGGGAGGAGAGCCGGCCGTCGGAAATCTGGTCGCCGAGGACCGGACGCAGGGTACCGGCAGGGGGCATGCCGCATTATCCGGCTTTCATCGGCCAGGGGCAATTCCGGGTGTTGACGTGCCCGGTTCCGCGCGCCATCACGATTTCATGCCAATCCGCCTCGACAGCCGCAGCCCCGACTTTGCCAAGCGTTTTGAGGACTTTCTCGCTACCAAGCGGGAGGCCTCCGTCGACGTGGATGTCGCCGTCCGCGAGATCGTGGCGGACGTGGCGGCGCGGGGCGACGCGGCGCTGATTGATCTGTCGCTGAAATTCGACCGGGTCGATCTGGGCAAAATCGGGCTGCGGGTCAGCGCGGCCGAAATCGACGAAGCCGAACAGGCCTGCGATCCGCGGGCGCTGGATGCGCTGAAGCTCGCGCGTGAGCGTATCGAGGCATTTCACCTGCGCCAGAAGCCGAAGGACGATCGCTTCACCGATGCGCTGGGTGTCGAACTCGGGCATCGCTGGACTGCGATCGAGGCGGTCGGGCTATACGTGCCGGGTGGGACTGCGGCCTATCCGTCGTCGGTCTTGATGAATGCGGTGCCGGCCAAGGTCGCCGGCGTGCCGCGGATCGTGATGGTGGTGCCGGCGCCGGATGGCGTCATCAATCCGTTGGTGCTGGCGGCCGCGAAACTCGGCGGCGTCGACGAAATCTATCGCGTCGGCGGTGCGCAGGCGGTGGCGGCGCTGGCCTATGGCACGCAGACGATCAAGCCGGTGTCGAAGATCGTCGGGCCGGGCAATGCCTTTGTAGCGGCGGCGAAGCGCCAGGTCTTCGGCAAGGTCGGCATCGACATGATCGCGGGCCCGTCCGAGGTGCTGGTGCTCGCCGACGGGACCGCCAATCCGGACTGGATCGCGGCCGACCTCCTGGCCCAGGCCGAGCATGACGCGGCGGCGCAGTCGATCCTGATCACCAGCGATGCGCGGCTCGCCGACGATGTGGAAGCCGCTGTCGCTTCGCAGCTCAAGACGCTGCCGCGTGCGCAGATTGCCGGCGCCTCCTGGCGCGATTACGGCGCCACCATCATCACCCGCGATCTCGAGGAAGCAGTCCCGCTGGTCGACGCGCTGGCGCCGGAGCATCTCGAATTGATCGCCGCCGATCCCGAAAGCCTGATCGGAAAAATCCGCAATGCCGGTGCGATATTTGTCGGCGGGTATACGCCGGAAGCGATCGGCGATTATGTCGGCGGCTCCAACCACGTGCTGCCGACGGCGCGGTCGGCGCGGTTCTCGTCGGGTCTGAGCGTGCTCGATTTCGTCAAGCGCACCTCGATCCTGAAATGCGGGCCGGATCAGCTTGCTGCACTCGGCCCTGCCGCAATCGCGCTCGGTGAGGCGGAAGGACTCGGCGCGCATGCGCGCTCGGTCGCGATACGGTTGAACCGGCGATGACCGACGCGCCCTCCGCATCGAAGCTCGTGGCCGTGACGCTCGACGAGGAATCGATCGGGCGGTCGGGACCCGATATCGAGCACGAGCGTGCGGTCGCGATCTACGACCTGGTCGAGGAAAACGTGTTCCAGCCGGTCGATCAGGAGCCGGGCGCCTTCGCCCTGCATCTCAGCATGGCCGAGAACCGGCTGGTCTTCGATATCCGCAGGCCGGATGGCACGCCGGTGGTCGCCCATCTGCTGTCGCTGTCCCCACTGCGCAAAATTGTGCGCGACTATTTCATGGTCTGCGATAGCTATTATGCGGCGATCCGGACCGCGACGCCGGACCGGATCGAGGCCATCGACATGGGCCGCCGCGGCCTGCATGACGAAGGCTCGAAAATTCTGCAGGAGCGGCTTGACGGCAAGGTAGCGATGGATTTCGCCACCGCGCGCCGCCTGTTCACGCTGATCTGCGTCCTGCACTGGAAGGGCTGATTGCGCGATGCAGCCCGGGAAGCGACCGCAGTCGGTCTTGTTCGCCTGCGGCCTGAATTCGATTCGTTCGCCGATGGCGATGGGGCTGTTCCGGCATCTGTTCGGCAAGAACATGTATACCGGTTCCGCCGGGGTCAAACCCGGCGAGCCCGATCCGTTCGCAATCGCGGTGATGGACGAGATCGGTCTCGATATATCCAAACACAAGCCGCAGACCTTCGAACAGCTCGAGGACTGGGAGGGGCTGAATTTCGACCTGATCGTCACGCTGTCTCCGGAGGCCCATCACAAGGCGCTGGAGCTGACCCGGACGATCGCCGCGGACGTGGAATACTGGCCGACGTCCGATCCGAGCGATATCGGCGATACCCGGGAGCAGAAGCTCGACGCCTACCGGACGGTGCGCGACCAGCTCATGGACAAGATCAGGGCCAGGTTCGGCGGGCCGACGCGGGTGGGGGATTGAGCTGATTGCCGTCATAGAGGGATTTGTCACTTCCTATCCCTCCCCTGAAAGGGGAGGGTCGTCCGACTGAGCGAGAGTGAAGAAGGACAGGGAGGGGTCGGCTTGTAGTAATGACCCCCACCCGACTGCCCTCGCCATAGCGCGTCGAAGGCGCGCGTGAACGCGCTTATGGCGACGGCAGTCGACCTCCCCCTCCAGGGGGAGGTAAAAAAGAGAGTGTGGCCAGCGCCGCGCCAAGACCCCTGTATGGTTGTGAAACGCCCGCGATTCCGTTAGGTCTTGCGCCCCATTTCAGGCGCGCCGCGCGCGTCCGCCCGGCAGTCACGAACCGCGCACCACACATGATCGGCCGGCCCAAACTCGTCCTCGCTTCCGGTTCGCCCCGCAGGCTCACCCTGATCAACCAGGCCGGCATTGAGCCGGACGCCCTGCAGCCTGCCGACGTCGATGAAATCCCCTTCAAGGGCGAACTGCCCCGCGCCTGCGCGACCCGGCTTGCCCGGGCCAAGGCGGAAGCGGCGCTGGAAGCGGTGCGGCTGAACGAGGAATTGCGCGGCGCCTATATCATCGCCGCCGATACCGTGGTGGCCGTTGGGCGCCGTATCCTGCCAAAGGCGGAACTTCTCGACGAGGCCGGGCAATGCCTGCGGCTTCTCTCGGGACGCAACCACCGCGTCCATACCTCTGTCTGCATGGTCACGCCGAATGAAAGTTTCCGCCAGCGCATGGTCGAGACCCGGGTGCGGTTCAAGCGGCTGACCGGCGAGGATATCGAGGCCTATCTCGCTTCGGGGGAATGGCGCGGCAAGGCCGGCGGTTACGCCATCCAGGGACTGGCCGGCGCCTTCGTGGTGAAGCTTGTCGGCTCCTATACCAATGTGGTGGGGCTGCCGCTTTACGAGACCCTGGCCTTGTTGCAGGGCGAGGGCTTCCCGATCCATTTCGGTTGGCTCAACACCTAATCCACCGACCCGGCGCAGCGTAAACGTTGCTGCGCCAGCGCCGCCGTTCACAGATTGCGCGCCCCGGAATCCAGCCACGATCCAGTGTGAGTATGGATGTCCAGGGTTCACGCCACGGACTGACAGAGAGCGATGAATCTCGCGCAGCATCTCGAAATATCCGCGGACAGCTACCCCAACCGTCCGGCGATCGGCATTGGCGCCGGCGTTCTGCACAATTACGCCGGACTGGCCGCGCGGGTTGCGCGGCTCGCGTCGTCGTTGCGCGGCGATTTCGGGCTCGCAGAAGGCGACCGCGTCGCCATCGTCGCCGGCAACACACCGGACTACGTCACGGCGCTCTATGCCATCTGGCATGCCGGCCTGGTCGGTGTGCCGGCCAATGCCAAGCTGCACGGCGCCGAACTGAACTACATTCTCGAACATTCGGGCGCGCGGGCCGCATTCGTGTCGCCCGACCTTGCGACCGTGGTCGAGGCGCATGCCCCGCCGTCGCTCGAACACATCGTGGTGTTCGGCGGTCGCTCGTTCGAGTCGCTGCTTGCTGCCGATCCTTCGCCGCTGACACCACGCGAACCGCACGACCTTGCCTGGCTGTTTTATACGTCGGGGACCACGGGCCGGCCGAAAGGCGCGATGCTCACGCATCGCAATCTTGCGGCGATGGCGGAAGCCTATGTCGACGAGGTCGACCGCACCTCGCCCGGCGATCCGCTGCTGCATGCTGCGCCGATGAGCCATGGCTCCGGTCTCTACATGATCCCTTATGTCATGCGCGCGGGCATCAATGTGGTGCCGGAATCCGGCGGCTTCGATGCCGGTGAGATCTTCGCGCTGATCGAGGCATGGCCGCGGACATCAATGTTCGCCGCACCCACCATGGTGAAGCGGCTGGTCGATCATCCGGGCGATTGCCGCACCGACCATATCCGCACCATCGTCTGGGGCGGTGCGCCGATGTATGTCGAGGACACGCTGCGCGCGCTCGACCGCTTCGGCCCGCGGTTTGCGCAAATCTACGGGCAGGGCGAAAGCCCGATGACGATCACCGTGCTGTCGAAGGCCGACATCGCCGAGCGCTGGCGTCCGCACTGGCGCGAGCGGCTCGAATCCGCCGGCCGGCCGTTTGCCTGTATCGAACTGGCCATCCTGAACGAAAAGGGCCTGGCTTTCCCGGAGGGCGTGCCCGGTGAAATCCTGTGCCGCGGCGAGACCGTGATGGCCGGCTATTGGCAGAACGAGGAGGCGAGCGCGGCGGCGCTGCGCGAGGGCTTCCTGCATACCGGCGATGTCGGCACGGTCGATGCCGACGGCTATCTGTTCCTGAAGGATCGCTCCAAGGATCTCATCATTTCCGGCGGCTCCAACATCTATCCGCGCGAGGTGGAAGAGGTGTTGTTGCGCCATCCCGGCGTGCGCGAGGTTTCGGTGATCGGCCGCTCCGATCGCGAATGGGGCGAGGTGGTGGTGGCCTATGTGGTGGGCGAGGCCGACCGCGCCGATCTCGATACGCTCTGCCTGAATGCGATTGCGCGTTTCAAGCGCCCGCGTGATTACGTGTTCGTGGATGCGTTGCCGAAGAACAATTACGGCAAGGTGCTGAAGACGGAACTGCGCGGCTGGGATGCCGCGAGCGGATACGCCGGCACCGCCACCGCTGCAGGTCCGGGCCAGCGGGTCGGCGTTGGGCATGGCTCGCTCACGGACCCCGGCGCAGCCGCGGACGAAACCGGGGAGGGGGTTCCGCGCGACTGAGCGGACACCGATCCGTCTCTTCCATCGTTTCCGCCCGCCCCCTAGATGTAGATCGATGACCAGTCCGCCGCTCGCCCCCGACAAGCCCTGCCCGATCTGCGGCAAGCCCTCGCTCGACGCTTTCCGGCCGTTCTGCTCGCGCCGCTGCGGCGACGTCGACCTGAACCGGTGGCTGAGCGGCGTCTACGCGATCCCGGTTCGCGAGACTGACGACGATCCGGACCGGCCGCGCTATCGCGACGGCGAGGCGGAGCAGTGAGTCCGAGGTTTCTCCTTCTGCCGCCGGAGCGGGCGGCTTCACCCGCTCGCGATGCTGGACAGGGCCGGACCCGGCCTCTATAACGCGGCGCTCTGACCAAGGCCCCCCGTTCGGGGGACCCGGCGCCCAGGTAGCTCAGTTGGTAGAGCATGCGACTGAAAATCGCAGTGTCGGTGGT